>JAPLKO010000025.1 GCA_026388015.1 Candidatus Firestoneibacteriota bacterium
TTTTCTTCTCTTAAAATATATAATTAATATTGGTACTGATTTTAAAGGCAATAAAATGTCATTAAAATTAGCCGAAGAATATGATAATATATATTGTACATTAGGAGTGCATCCAAATTCCTGCACAAAAGACGACGAACCGTTATTTGAATATATAATCCGTAACTCCGTAAATAGAAAAGTAGTGGGGATAGGCGAGACCGGGCTGGATTACTTCAGGGATATTTGTCCGAAAGAAACTCAAATACTGTGTTTCCGACGGCACATCAGAATAGCTAGACAGCAGAGTCTGCCTCTTGTAATTCACAGCAGGGAAGCTTCCGCAGATACTATTAATATTTTAAGAGAAGAAAACGCTCAAGAGACCGGCGGGGTAATACATTGTTATAACGGTGATAGAAAGCTGCTTGAAGAAGCTCTTAGAATGGGCTTTTATATTGCAATAGGCGGCGCCGTTACTTATCCAAACGCAACAGCCTTGAGAGAGGCCGTTAAAAACATTCCATTAAATAGATTACTTTTAGAAACTGATTGCCCGTATCTGGCTCCACAGTCTAAACGCGGAAAGAGAAATGAACCGGCTTTCATGAAAGAGACTGCAGAGAAAATAGCTGAGATAATTAATGTGCCTATTGAAACCGTCGCAAACTGGTCGGAGATTAACACTGGTTATCTGTTCAAGCTGGGAGTGAAGCATGAAGGTAAGATTGTCTATGAAATTAACGGGTCATTATACATTAATCTAACTAACAGATGTTCAAATCATTGTTTTTTTTGCGCAAGAAATGTAAGCACAATGGTACAAGGTCATGATTTGACTATTAGGCGCGAACCCACGGTAAAAGAAGTAATTGAGGCTGCAGGAGATATTTCAAAATATAAAGAAGTTGTATTCTGCGGTTTCGGAGAGCCTCTGATACGTCTTGAGGCGCTGAAACAAATTGCTGCGGATTTTAAGAATAAAGGCGCAAAAATCAGGCTGGATACCAATGGTCAGGGTAACCTTATTCATGGACGAAATGTTTTACCGGAGCTACAAGGACTGGTGGATGCGGTTTCGGTCAGTCTAAATTCTCCTGATGCTGCAGGGTATCAAAACATCTGTTCTTCCCAGTTTAAGGAAGCTGCATATCACGGTGTTAAAGAATTTATAAAAGAGGCAAATAAATATATACCGGATGTAACAGCGAGCATGGTGACAGTCCCGGGTATAGATATAGAAGCTTGCAGAAAAGTGGCGGAAGAAGAGCTAAAAGTGAAATTTAGAATAAGACAATTTGGGAAAGTGGGGTAAATTATGAAAAAGTTCTTGTTTCTTGCGGGAATATTTGTTATTACTTTTTTAACAGGCAGCGTATATTTCAATCCGTTCAAAGGTAACACTAAAATTATTGTTGACGGTAATATGCTTGAGGCGGATGTTAAAAATGCAACTGTTTACGAAGTACTAAAAGAAAAAAGGATTTCCTTGGACGCTCAGGATATCGTCATACCAAGTCTTAATACACTTGTAACCGATGGTATGATAATCAGGATTCAACGGGTAAAAGAAGTAAACATCACGGTAACAGAAATTATTGATGCCAAAACTATAATAATTAAAGATAAGAATTTATCTGCAGGTGAAGCAATAGATCTCCAATTCGGAATGAGTGGTTTTATTGAAAAAGAAGCTAAGGTCAGATATCATGACAATAAGGAAATATGGCGAAAAATATACAATATTTCCAGGCAAAAGAAGCCTGTTGACAAGATAGTTGTTCAGGGTGTCAGCCAAGCAAAAAGAATGTATATGCTGCCGAAACGGCTTAGTGCTACAAAAACATACAGTTTGCTGGCTACCGGGTACTATCCCGGGCCCGAGGACTGTGGTCCATATGCTGACGGCTTGACAGCAAACGGCATGAAAGCAGGTTACGGTGTATGTGCGGTGGATCCCAGGGTAATACCTCTTGGCACAAAATTATATGTTGAAAATTACGGGTATTGTATTGCGGCTGATATTGGCGGAGGAATAAAAGGTAACAAGATAGATCTCTGTTTTGATTTATATAAGGACTCAAGCGTATATCAACCTAAATATGTTAAGGTTTATATTTTAAAATGAGAGATCTGGCAGTTATTGCAGATGACCTGTCAGGTGCACATGATGCAGGGGCTCAAATATTTCTCAGAGGCTACCCATGCTGTTCTTTGAATTCAAAAAACATACTAAAAACAAAGGCCTGGGAAGTTCCTGTTTTTAACACGGCTACCAGGCTGCTAAGCGGCAGTCAAGCGTATTTAGAAACATTAAAAATAGCAGCAAATTTAAAGCATTATGCAAAAATATTTAAAAAGACGGATTCTACATTAAGAGGAAATATCGGGCAGGAGCTTACTGCTTGTATGGATGCTTTGAATGTCAACAAAGCAGCATTTGTCCCGGCCTTTCCTGCTATGGGCAGGTACTGCATTTATGGCCGGCATTTTTTAAATGCAAAGATAATAGAAAATACAGAGTTTGCTAAAGATTCTTTGAATCGTATAAATACTTCTGATATAATTGCTTTACTAAAATGCCAGACAAAATATTCTGCTGTATTAATAGATATTGATGCAGTTAGAAAAGGGACAAAAGCAATCAAAAGGCTGATAAAACGGAGTAAAAACAGTAAACCGACTATTTATGTTTATGATTGTCTTGAGGAAAAAGATCTGAAAATAATTGCCAAAAGCATAAAAGGATTTAAGGTGGTCGCCGGCGCAGCGGCGGTCTTGAAATATCTGCTTAACAAAAAAAAGCCAATTGCCTTTAAACCGGCAAAAAATGTAAAAACAAAACAGGTTTGTTTTGTTGGAAGTCAAACAAAAACGACCCGTATGCAGCTAAAGCTGCTTAAGAATAAATATAAGCTAAAACAGCTTGATCCGATGACGGCAAAATGCCTAAAGACAGAAAGGAAAAATATTATTATTGCATCCGGTCATACTAAAATGAAGCGCCATAATTTAAACCCGGTTTCAGGAAATAACGAGGCGATCTTTAAAGCTTTTGCAAAAAAAGCAAAGGAGTTGATAAGCAGCGGGCATTACGGCCGAATTATCATGTCAGGAGGTTCGACGGCGGAAAACATATGCAAAGCACTAAATATAAATATTTTAAGAATATGCAAAGTCATATCAGTGGGTATTCCTCTTACGTATAGTCCTGAAAAAAATATGTTTATAGTTACAAAACCCGGCGGTTACGGCCATAAACAAATTATGATAAAAATCTATAATGTTTTAAAGGAGCTTAAATGATAACAAGAGAAGATGTAGAGCATGTTGCCGTGCTTTCTCAAATGAAACTTAAAGAGCAGGATTATATTTTATTCACAAAACAGCTAGAAGAAATGTTGAAATTTGTGGAAAAGCTGAAAGAGGTTAACACTGATGATATAGAGCCAACAGCAAGTGTCATTCCGCTAAAAAATGTCGTAAGAGAAGATATAATGGCTGCTTCTTTTGACCGAGATATAGCGTTAATGAATGCCCCTGATAAAGATTTCGGACACTTCAAAATTCCAAAAATAATGGAGTAGGTCTATGAATTACACCGGATTAAAAGCGCTGGAACTTGCAAAACTAATTAGAGAAAAACAAATTACCTCCAAAGAGGTAACTATGGGCTTTATTGAAAGAATCAAACAAAAGAATGTAAAGCTTAATGCCTTTGTTAACGAAGAATTTGAAGGCGCAATAAAAACAGCTGAGAACTGCGATAATATTCTTGCAATTGGAGGCAAGGAATTGTCGCCTCTTTTTGGAGTTCCTATAGCCCTTAAAGCGAATATGTGCAGCGAAGGCACGAAAGTAACCTGCTGTTCTAAAATACTTGAAAATTATATTTCGCCGTACGATGCTACAGTTGTAGAAAAAATAAAGAAAGCCGGTATGCCTATACTCGGAAAATGCAATATGGATGAGTTTGCTATGGGTTCATCAACCGAGAATTCCGTAAATGGCCCGTCTTTAAATCCCTGGGATAATTCAAGAATACCGGGAGGTTCTTCGGGCGGCTCTTCGGTTGCGGTTGCTGCAGGTCTTTCTCCGTTAGCTTTGGGCTCTGATACCGGCGGTTCCATTCGCCAGCCTGCTGCCTGCTGCGGTGTTGTCGGTCTTAAACCTACGTATGGAAGAGTTTCCAGGTATGGGCTGGTGGCCTTTGCTTCCTCGCTTGACCAGATAGGGCCCTTTAGCGGCGATATTGAAGATAATGCGGCTTTACTCGAGATTATTGCGGGCTATGACAAAAGAGATTCTACTTCAATTAACAAAGAAGTTCCCGCTTACTCAAAGTATCTAAACAAAAGCCTGAAAGGAATGAAGATAGCGATGCCTAAAGAGTACTTTATCAAAGGAGGGTTGGCCCCGGATGTTTTGGAAGCGCTAAACAGCTCAGTCGAAATCTTTAAGAAACTTGGTGCGGAGTTTGAGCAAGTCAGTCTCCCTCATACCGAGTATTGCCTGGCAACATATTATATAATTGCCACTGCCGAAGCAAGCTCAAACCTTGCTAGGTATGACGGAGTACATTACGGATATCGAAAAAAAGATTCAAAATCGCTTATAGAAATGATGACAAAATCAAGAGCCGAAGGATTTGGAAACGAAGTTAAGAGAAGAATAATGCTTGGGACTTATGTATTGAGCGCAGGATATTACGATGCTTATTATCTTAAGGCGCAAAAAGTCAGGACTTTAATTAAAAGGGATTTTGACCGGGTTTTTGAAAAGTTTGACTGCGTTTTGACCCCGACGACGCCGGCGAGCGCTTTTAAACTTGGGGAAAAGATTTTGGATCCTATCCAAATGTATCTTTCCGATATTTTTACGATATCAGCCAATTTAGCGGGTGTTCCGGCAATTTCTTTACCGTGTGGTTTGTCAGACAATAAACTTCCAGTAGGTCTTCAGTTAATAGGAAAACCTTTTATGGAGGGCGAACTCTTTACTCTTGCGCATGCTTTTGAAAAGGCTTATGGGTGGAAAAATACTGTGAATACCGAAGTTTAATATGAGTCATATTGCTGCTCTGCCCGAAGAACTTGTCGGGAAGATTTCAGCCGGGGAAGTTATTGAACGACCGGCCTCGGTAGTTAAGGAACTACTTGAGAATTCTCTTGATGCCGGCGCTCTTCATATTGCAGTTGAAATAAAACAGGGCGGCAAGCAGCTTATAAAAGTAAAAGATGACGGCGCAGGAATGGACAAAGCTGATTTAAAACTTTGTGTTGATAGACATACTACCAGCAAAATTAGAACTCTTGAAGATATCTACAATATTAGCACTCTGGGGTTTAGAGGAGAAGCGCTCTCTTCCATCGCTGCAGTCTCCAAGCTGCAGATTGTAAGTCGTTATAAAAATACAAAAGATGCATATAGACTAACGGTTGCTGGTAATAATAGAGGGATAGTTGCTTCAGAATTAGCCGGTGGAACTATAATTACCATTAATGAATTATTTTACAATGTCCCTGCCCGGCTTAAGTTTTTAAAGAGCAATGAAACAGAAACGGTGCATATAAACGACATTATATTCAAATTAGCCCTGCACAATTACACAAAGAGCTTTGACTTTAAAGCGGACGGACGAAAGATACTGTTTGTCGAAGGCGTCAAAACACTAAATGAGCGGCTTTATCAATTATTCGGGGCTAAAGCAGCAAAAAGTTTGATATCTGTTAATCAGGAGCTCTCCGGTATTACAATAAACGGTTATATCTCAACTCCGCAGGAGTTAAAAAGCAGCAGGAATTATATATATACATTTGTAAACGGCCGGATAGTCAACGATAAAACTGTTAATCATGCAATAGCGGCCGGATACGGTAATCTTTTGCCATATGGAAAATATCCCCTAGCTGTAATGTTTATCGATATTGATCGCCGTTTAATTGATGTCAATGTGCATCCGACAAAACGTGAAATAAAGTTTTCAAACGGTACAATAGTTCATAATGCAGTCGAGAGTGCTATAAGAAATACTCTTATTAACGAAAAACCTGTGCCGGTTATTAATGTCCCCAATGAAACAATTTATATGAGCTCAAACGGCATCTATAATAATGCTTTGCAAGCAGAAAAAGAAGGTGGTTATAAAGCAGTTTTTGAGAATAGAGCTTCTTTTGTGCAGGAAATACTTCTAAAGGAGAAGAAATATCGCTTAAAACCACTTTACCAGGCCAAAAACATGTATATAATTGCGGCTGATAATGATGCCGTCTATATAATTGACCAGCATGTAGCTCATGAAAAACTGCTCTACGAAAAACTTAAAAAGCAGAAGACAATTACGGGTTCGCAGCAACTACTAACGGCTATTAGTATAAGCCTAAAATATAGACAAGCAAAATTTCTTCGTGATAACATGTTATATTTTAGCAAATTTGGTTTTGATTTAGAAATGCTAGGTAAAGATACTTTTATGATTAACGGAGTTCCTGATTTTCTAGCTGAAAAAGATTGCGAACAAGTGTTAACAGAGGCTCTTGAACAACTCGAAGAAGAGCTTCCTAACTCCTGCTCTATCAGCGACAAAGAGGACTTGATAACAAAAACAATGGCTTGTCACTCGGCCGTAAGGGCTGGAGATCCGCTGAATTATAATTTAATGCTCGTTTTGATTAATGATTTTATGGAATGCGAACTTCCCTACTGTCCGCACGGAAGGCCGGGTATAATAAAACTCACATTTGATGAACTCGATAAAAAATTCAAAAGATCCTAAGAAAGCTTCTCTTATTTGTATTGTTGGCCCTACAGCCTCCGGGAAGACTTCTCTTTCTATGAAATTGGCAAAAATACTTAAAGGAGAAGTAATTTCCGCCGATTCTTTACAGATTTACAAAGAATTTGATATAGGCTCGGCAAAACCTGAAAAAGAACTATTATCAGCGGTTACGCATCACTTGATAGGGGTGGTCTCGCCTGAATACACAGTAAATGCCTTTAATTATGCAAAACTTGCAAAGAAAGCAATCTATGAAGTAATTCAAAAAGGAAAATTCCCTCTTTTGGTCGGAGGTTCAGGACTTTATATTAGGGCCGTATTAGACGGTCTGGTTAATGTTGAAGGCTCTTGCGCAAAAACCAGACAAAATATTATTGAAGAAGTTAAAGAACGAGGCCTTGGAGCGCTTTACGAAGAATTACTTATTTCGGATCCTGAGGCTGCAAAAAAAATACACGTAAATGATGAAATGAGAATTGTAAGAGCTCTTGAGCTCTTCAGAGTTACAAAAAAAACGAAAAAAGAAATGGCCGGCACTTCAACGCCTCTGAGTATTGGTAATCTGATAATTGTTGGATTAACAATGAAAAGAGCAGATATTTATGATAGAATTAATAAGCGAGTTGATTTGATGCTGCAAAAAGGTATTGTAGAAGAAGTAAAATATATAACCGATAAATATGGCTTTGATATAGCGCCGCTCAAAGGTTTAGGTTATAAGCAATTTACCGAATATTTAAAAGGAAACATAAGCCTGGAAAAAGCTATTTATCTCACAAAGATGAACACTCGGCATTACGCTAAACGTCAAATAACCTGGTTCAAAAAAGATTCAAGAGTAAAATGGCTTGATGCAAAAGAAGATGAGAGCGTGTTGCTAAATAATATAATCTCCACAATAAAGGAATATCAATGCAAAGAGAAATAGGAATACTCTGCGGAATAAAAAATGACGATCTTGATTCCTATAAAGAAACTGTACAGCTTGCAAAAACTGCCTCGGTTAATATTGCCGAGACAATTATTCAAAACAGATATACTCCTGATGCTAAATATTATATAGGCAAAGGTAAAGCGGAGGATATTAAAAGGCGCTGCATAGAATTAAACGCCAGCGCTGTTATATTTAACAATAACCTCAGGCCGAACCAGCAGAGGAATTTGGAAGATATTATCGGGAAAAAAATCATAGATAGATGTATGCTCATTCTTGATATTTTTGCTCAGCACGCAAGGACAACAGAAGGGAAGCTGCAGGTTGAATTGGCGCAGTTGATATATCTGCTCCCGAGATTATCAGGAAAAGGAAGCGAACTTTCCCAACTTGGCGGCGGAATAGGCACGCGTGGACCAGGCGAAACTAAACTTGAGATAGATAAACGTAAGATAAGAGACCGTATAGAGTTTTTAAAGGCAAAACTTGAAGTGGTAAGAGTGCATAGAAAAGTACTTAGAGAAAGCCGTAAAGCTAAAGGTTTCCTGAATGCTACTCTGGTCGGTTACACTAATGCCGGAAAATCCACGCTGTTGAATGTATTAACAAAATCTGATGTACTTGTTGAGAATAAACTGTTTTCTACGCTTGATCCGACAACCAGAAAAATATATCTGCCGTCAAAAAACAGTATGCTGCTGACTGATACTGTCGGTTTTATTCGAAATCTGCCTTCTGAGCTTGTAACTTCTTTTAGAGCAACACTGGAAGAAATTGCGGAAGCTGATATTATAATAATGTTACTTGATGCTGAAAGATTGGACCTTGACGTACAGCTTGAGGCGGTATACAGAGAATTAAAAGAACTAAATGTTTTGAGCAAACCTATTATTACCGTGTTGAATAAGATAGACATGGTGCCACTCCACAGAATCTCAAGACTTAAGCACGACTTTCCTGAGGCTGTTTTTATTTCAGCCGGTAAAAAGATACAAATAGAGATATTGATATCTAAAATATCTCTACTATCAAATGAGTTATTGACAAAAAGCTATAATTCTGATAATCTAAAACGCTTCAGATAAAACGAATCTAAAGAGGAATAATGATAAGTCAAATCAACAAGTTTATTAACACTATTATAATAGAGAATCGTCTTAGATTTACACCTTGGCTGCTCAGAACCTCGACTCTTTTAGTTCTTTTATTACTGTTTTCCTTTGTTTTTCTTGATTTTGTAAACATCAGTGATCTCTACCTGAAATATGGAATTTTTGCGCTTTTTGTCTTTTTTTTCATTAAGAATGATATCAATAATTACTGGCAGATTCGCGGTCTTCAACATATGTACAAGGAGTTTAAAGAAATAAATAGAGTAACAGAGGCTTTAAGAAGCACTATGAACCTTGACAGTGTTCTTGACATGGTTTTAAAAAATCTTACACGTGAACTTAAGTACGAGAGAGCTTTCATATTTCTCACAATAGAAATAAAACAGAAAACAGTTTTACGCGGAGAGATTGGCATAGGCGTACTAAACGAGGTTCTGCGCCAACAGGTTTTTGATTTAAACGGGACAACCGGAATAATCTCCAGGACTGCGGCAGAAATGAAGCCTTTCATTATTAAAGATGCCAAAAATGACCATAGATGCGAGCAACAGTTGGTTGAATTGCTAAATCTTAACGAATTTTCCGCGATTCCCTTAATTGCCAGAAATAATGTTCTTGGAGTGCTTGTTGTTGTTGCCGATGGCTTTACAAAGAAGGAGATTTCAGAGGAGGATCTTACGCTGCTCGAGATATTCGCGAATCAATCAGCTATCGCCATCCAAAATGCAAGATTTTTTGAGATTATAGAGCGCTTGTCCTTCACTGATGAATTAACAGGCTTATACAATCATAGATACTTTCAGGAAAAACTACGGGAACAATTTATTATTAGCAGAGAGAATTGCAATATGATTTCTATGATCTATTTTGATATAGACGATTTTAAATATTACAACGACACGTTCGGTCACTTGATGGGCGATAATATTTTAAATACAATAGGAGTAATGTTGCTTTCTATGTTTGACGAAGGAACCTGCGCAGCCAGGTACGGAGGAGAAGAATTTGCAATCATTCTTACAGGAAAAACTAAAGCTGAGACCTTTGAATTGGCGGAGAGGCTGAGAAAAACCGTAGAAACCTATGAGTTTGAGTATAAAAAAGAAATTAAAACAAAAACTCTGACAATAAGCTTGGGAATCTCTTCTTCAATGACCGATGATATTAAAGAGCCGTCAGACCTTATTGATATTGCAGATAACCGTCTGTATACAGCAAAAAAAAGCGGCAAAAATATAGTGGTGCAAGGATGAGAACTTTAACAGTACCTAATTTTCTTACCGTTTTGCGTATCCTTGCCGTACCTATTTTCATTATTTTTTTCAGAAAAAACCTGCAGATTGCGACTATAATATTCTTTTTTGCAATAATTACAGATGTTATAGACGGAGTTGTAGCCAGACTTTCTAAATCTCGTACTCTTTTAGGTTCAATGCTTGACCCGCTTGCCGATAAATTGCTTATTGATACAGCTTTTGTTCTTTTCGCATTAAATAATTATATACCGGATTGGATTTCTATAGTAATAATAAGCAGGGATCTTCTGCTCATTATCGGATGGTTATTGACTTATATTCTTACGGCAAATATTAAGGTTGAGCCCAGTGTTTTCGGGAAAATAACCAATTTTTTCGAGAGTACTGCAGTTATGATATTACTGCTTACCGCTGTTTTCGCCAAAACTTATGATTTAACTATATACCTTTATTTAACAGTGATTATGTGTATTATCTCTCTGGTAGATTACAGCATAAAAGGAATTAAAAAATTTGGCTAATGAATTTGCAAGAACAGCTATGGCGTTAATTGCTTCTTATTTGATCGGCTCTATACCTTTTAGCTTTTTAATCGGCAAGGTGTTTTATTCCGCTGATATCCGGCAACTCGGAAGCAGAAATGTTGGCGCAACGAATGTTTTTAGAGTTCTTGGAAAAAAAGCAGGTGTTTTCGCAATGCTCCTTGATGCAGGAAAAGGCTTTTTTGCTATTTTAATTGTTCCAAAAATGTTGCCGGAATATGCAGGAAATATTCTTGATGCTTCGTATTATCAAGTATTATGCGGTATTTTTGCGGTGATAGGGCATAATTGGACGGTTTTTCTTAAGTTTAAAGGCGGGAAAGGCGTAGCCACCAGTATAGGGGTTGCGCTGGGTCTTGTTCCGCTTGCAGCGGGAATTGCTGTACTTAGTTTCGTAACGCTTTTATTTATATCTAAATACGTATCAGTAAGTTCTATGATTAGTTCTGTAATATTTTTTGCGGCTTTGTTATTTTTCAGAGAAGCTTACCCGCTGATTATCTTTGGCGGTCTAGCTTGTTTGATGATAATTATCAGACATATTCCAAATATTAAAAGACTAATAAAAGGAACGGAGAATAAATTATGGCAGAAAAAATTACAGTAATCGGCGCAGGCGGCTGGGGGACTGCATTATCTTTAGTGCTAAACGAAAACGGTCACGCCGTTACTATTTATGAATATTTTGCGCCTTATGCCGCATATTTGAATAAAAAAAGAGTTAATGCTAAATTTCTCCCCGGGGTTAATATTTCAAAAGAGATAATAATTACTTCTTCTCTTTCTGAAGCTGTTAAACAGGCAGAGACAATAGTGCTTGCCGTTCCTTCAAAATTTATCAGAGAAGTACTTAGCCGCCTAAAAACAGAAAAACTGAAAAAAGGTGTTATCATTTTGAGCGTCATCAAAGGTATCGATATTAATACTCTTGAAAGAATGTCGGTCATAATAAAGAAAAAGTTGGGCAAAAAAATAAAATTAGCTGTGCTTTCCGGACCCAGCCATGCCGAAGAAGTTGGAAGAAAGATGCCGACTGCGGTGATAGTAGCCTCTTATGACCTAAAAACTGCTACCTATCTTCAGGATATATTTTCTAACAAGTATTTCAGAGTATACACCTGCAAAGATGTAGCCGGTGTGGAGCTGGGAGGCGCTTTAAAAAATGTTATTGCGCTTTCAAAAGGTATTCTTGACGGGATGGGGCTTGGAGACAACACAAAAGCCGCACTACTTACAAGGGGAATGGCGGAGATGAAACGTTTGGCTTTAAAACTCGGAGCGAAAGCTGAAACATTAAACGGTTTGGCAGGCTACGGAGATCTCATAGTTACCTGTATGAGTTCTCACAGCAGAAATAGAAACGTCGGAGAGCGAATTGGAAAAGGTGAAAGCCTGTCTTCAATTGTAAAATCCATGGATATGGTAGCAGAAGGGATAACTACATCAAAAGCTGTTTTTAAACTTGCAAAAAAAATGAATGTAAGTATGCCGATTTGCACTGAAACCTACGGGGTGCTTTTCAAAAAAAACAATCCTAAAACCGCTGTTTTTAACCTTATGCAAAGGAAACTAAAGAAGGAAGATGCCTTTTAAGGGGGCCGCAGATGGAAACAGTCACAAAAAATAGTTTATTCAAGAAGGTCGTTAACCTTGGCGTAAACGGCAACGTTGCGAAGGTTGCGGTACAATCCTTTATTGATTGTATTGTTGATTCTATAAAAAAAGGAGAAAAAGTCCAAATAAGCGGGTTTGGAACCTTTATTATTAGAAACAGGAAGGAAAGAATCTGCAGAAACCCTAAGACGGGGGAAAAGGTAATTGTTCCTGCCAGATGCGCGCCGGCGTTTAAGCCGAGTGAGCTTCTCAAAAAATGGATTGGCAATGGAAAATAATATTCAACCTAAAAATGTGCAGATACCCGATAAACTATTTTTCACAATACGTGAGGTGAGCGATATTTCCGGTGTAAAATCGTATATTCTCAGATATTGGGAAAAACAATTTAAATTTCTTAAACCGGTTCGCAGCATCGGCGGTCAACGGGCCTACAGAAAAAAAGATATAGAAATGGTGTTACTTATCCAGCGACTACTTTACAATGAAGGTTTTACGATTGAAGGAGCAAAAAAGAAGCTCAAAGACATAAAAAAAACCGAAGTTCAGATAGAAATCAATTTTAAAGAACTTGAATTAGCTGATACTCTAGATAAAATTAAGAAAAAACTTCGTGACTTAAAGATGACAATAGGGTAAAATAGATTTTCTGTATTATTTGAAAATGGTTCGGGGCGTGGCGCAGGTGGCTAGCGCACTCGCTTGGGGTGCGAGTGGTCGCCCGTTCAAATCGGGTCGCCCCGACCAAAAAAAAGAATATTCAATTCAGCGCTGCTTTTTCCGCTTGTATAAATAGATTAAAAGACAGGATGATTTTATAATGAAGCCCAAAATAATAATTACCAACGATGACGGAATTAATGCCGCAGGTATAAAAGCCCTGGAAAATATTCTTACCGATGTTGCAGATATTTATGTGGTTGCTCCCAGTCAGGAAAAAAGCGCAGCAGGACACTCGCTCAGTTTTAATCATCCATTAAGAGTTAATTATATTGATAAGCATCATGTAGCTGTAGATGGAACACCGACGGATTGCGCTATGTTTGGCTTCTACGGGTTGTTAAAACGAGAAAGGCCGGCGCTTTTGGTTTCAGGTATAAATCACGGGGTAAATCTCGGTGATGATATAACTTATTCCGGGACAGTGGCTGCTGCATTAGAAGGGACTCTTCTTGGTATACATTCAGTCGCTTTTTCTATGCAATACGGAAATACCTTAAATTTTCTACTTGCCTCCGATTTTATTAGACATCTTTGTAAAAATGTTATAGAAAAGGGGCTGCCACAAAATACTTTTTTAAATGTCAATATTCCTAACTGCAGAAAAATTGCAGGGATAGAGATTGTCAGACAGGGGAAACGCATTTATCGGGATAAAATGATTAAGAAGGTGGACCCGCGTGGCAAGTCGTACTACTGGCTGGGGGGAAAAGAACCAGGATTTGTTAAAGAGAAAGGCACTGATTTTTCAGCGATTGAAAATAAAAAAATCGCCATAACGCCGCTTAAATTTGATTTTACAAATTATGACGCAAAAGAGAAGATAAGCGAACTTGTAGATTTTAAGTTTTAAATTTGTGCTGGATAGATATCTCAATATGTGTTAAAATATCAATTAATATATAATGAATTATTGCGAAACAAATCTAGCATCCGGATGCCAAAAAAATAGCATCGGTGTTTGTCGGGGCATAGCGCAGGTGGCTAGCGCGCCTGGTTCGGGACCAGGAGGTCCCCAGTTCAAATCTGGGTGCCCCGACCATTTAAATATTATAATGAAGTCTAAGGCGGTTATAGATTGCCTCTGAATCTTAGTGTGATACTAATTAGAAGTATTGTATTTATGATTTGCTTTGCTCCTGCTGTTTTTGCGGGCAACGGATCAACTTTTGGCGGTTTAACCGGAATGTTTAATGTACCTACCGCCGTTGTTTTGTCAAATAATGAGCAAACAATATCTTTGCACAAGTATCAAATTAAATATACTTATGGTCTGCATGATTTTATGGAAATAGGAGTAAGAACCAGTATTGAAAAAGTAACTACTTTTGAAGAGCTTGGAAGGAATTTCTCTTTTAATTTTAAAATACGTGCTTTAAATCAAGATTTTAATTTCATTGACTTAGGCTGTGGCGGGGAAAATACGAGTTATTTCCTTTGTCTGGGCAAAACAATAAAAGAACTCAATAAAATGTATGTTACCGTGGGAACAGGAAACGGAAGATTTAATTCTTTTTTTGCGGGCTTTATAGTTCCTCTTGATTCAATAACCGAATTAGGCGGCGAGTATGACGGTATGGATTTTAATGCCGGATTTCGCATGGTATTATCTCCAAAAATATGCTTTGATTTTTATTTTAAGGGCATAAAAAAGATGGTTGTAAGACCTTATCTAAAAGATGTAATTAATGATCATGTAGTATTTGGAGTGTCTTATACTGAACATTTAAATATTGATTTTGGCGGAATATTTAAATAGCTAGCGGAGTTAGATGGATAATTTAATTAGAATTTATCTTAAAGAAATCAGTAACTTTCCTTTACTTTCTGCAGAAGAAGAGGTTAGGTTATTTAAGCTTGCGGATAAGAAAAATAAGAAAGCAAAGATACTGCTTATCAATTCAAATTTAAGATTGGTTGTTAATATCGCAAAGCGTTACACTAAGTTCAATGTTCCTATCTTGGATCTTATCGAAGAAGGAAATCTCGGACTTTTAAAAGCTGTAGAAAAGTTTAGAATATCAAAAGGTTTTAGATTTTCGACATATGCCACCTGGTGGATTAAACAGTATATTATCAGGGCTCTTTCCAGTCAGGGAAGATCCATTCATCTGCCGGCGCATATTATTGAGATCCTAAACAAGTATATTAGAACAACAACATTGCTAATGCATAAATATGGAAGAGAACCAAGTGTTGAAGAGGTAGCTAAAAAACTTAAAATCAGCATAGAAAAAACAAGAAAAATAATTGAGATATCCGAAATGCCAATATCAATTAATCTCTTGTCGGGTGAAGATGATAAGCGAACGCTCGATGATCTTATACAGGATAAAGCATATTCATCTCCATCAGATACTTATTTAAGGAAGGCTCAACAAGAACAACTTGATAATATTTTAGCTAAACTTAGTCCAAGAGAAAACAAGATAATAAGGCTGAGATTTGGCATTCGAGAAGATGCTGAACACACTTTGGCTGAAACCGGATCAATCTTTAAGATTAGCAGAGAAAGAGTTAGGCAGATAGAATTAAAAGCGCTCAAAAAACTGCGATGTCTTGTAGGCAGTAAGGAAAAACAACTGGATTTTATGTCGGTTGATTAATAAGCGGGCCCGTAGCTCACCTGGATAGAGCAACTGCCTTCTAAGCAGTAGGTAGGAGGTTCGAGTCCTCTCGGGCCCGCCATTTTTTTAGAAGTAAATTAATATTTATGTATTTACTTGTAATTAATGATATTTTTGCTATAATACTATAACAAAATTTAAATGGGCCATTAGCTCAGCTGGTAGAGCAGCCGACTCTTAATCGGGAGGTCGTGGGTTCGATTCCCCCATGGCCCATATTATTTTAATGTTCTATTATGGCGCGAGGGTGGCGGAACTGGCATACGCGCCGGACTTAGGATCCGGTCCCTCACGGGTTGCGGGTTCAACTCCCGCCCTTCGCATTTTTTTAGCAGTTTTCAGAAATTAACAGTCTAAGTTCTTTACAATTTTATTCAAAAATGTTAAAATACCTTACTAAAGCGGGCGTAGTTCAGTGGTAGAATGTCTCCTTGCCAAGGAGAAGGTCGAGGGTCCAAGTCCCTTCGCCCGCTCCATAATTTAACTGATACAAATATGTAGAGTTTAGTGCATTTAGTAAGGGCGCTTAGCTCAGCTGGTTAGAGCACTGCCCTTACAAGGCAGGGGTCACAGGTTCGAGCCCTGTAGCGCCCACCATGTAAAAGCAAATATAAAGTGTGATTTTAGAGTTTGATGTTTAGTGGGGTCGTGGTGCAGCTGGTTCAGCACGTCTGCCTGTCACGCAGAAGGTCGCGGGTTCGAATCCCGTCGACCCCGCCAAATTTACTCTAATGGTAATAAAGTAGAAATCATTTTCTGATTAGCAGCGTACGGGGTGAAATTAAAATAAAGCAATCAATAGTTTCTAATACATTGTATTATTATACAAATATTACGAAATCCTTTCGCCGTATACAATATATCATTATTTATTTTCACCGGGGTGAAAATGGAATTACAAGAACACCGCGCCGGACACCGCGAACGTTTGCGACAGCGATACCTTCGCGCAGGTTTGGAAGGTTTTCACGATTACGAAATAATAGAGCTTCTGTTATCCTTTGGCACACCCAGGCGTGATGTTCGAATTATG
>JAPLKO010000030.1 GCA_026388015.1 Candidatus Firestoneibacteriota bacterium
TTAACCACAGGTTGGATTCGTCCTCCCTTAATACCCACGCAGGCTCCGACAGAATCTATATTCTTATCTTCAGAATAAACAGCCACTTTCATCCTGTACCCGGGATCGCGGGCAATGGCCTTTATTTCGACTTTTCCTTCCCCTATCTCGGGAATCTCAAGCTCAAATAGCTTTTTTATAAAATCCGGATGAATGCGGGAGAGCACGACTTGGGAGCCTTTCGTAGTCTTTCTTACCTCAAAAACAAAAGCCTTAATTTTATCTCCAACCTGCCAGTTCTCCCTGAGAACCTGTTCTCTTATAGGAACAATGCCTTCGGTATCTCCCAGGTCAACAATAATATTCTTGTTTTCCTTTCTAATAACTTCTCCCGTAAGAATTGTTGAAAGTTTCTCTTCAAACTCTTCAAATATGGCATCCCGCTCTATATCTCTGACTTTTCTTGAAATCACCTGCTTTGTAATTTGAGCGGCAATACGGCCAAATTTATCAAGAGGAACCGGAAAATACATCAGTCCGCCGACCTCGCCCTCATATCCTGCGATTAGTGCATCTGCGAAAGAAATCTCATAATCGGAATTACCAATTTTTTCTACGACAGTTTTGTGATAAGAAACCTTAAATGAACCGGTCTCCTCATCAACATCCACCTTAATATCATACTGATTTCCGAGTATCTTTCTTGAAGCAGAAGTAAGAGCCTTAGACAGGGTTTCCTGTAATACTTCCATATTTATTTTTCTGCCGCGGCCTATCTGCTCTAATGCGTCCTTAACTTCTCTATTAAGCATAACAACACCTCTTCCTTTATTAAAAAACCAGTTTTCCCTTCTTTACATTTGCAACAGGGATTTCCAAGACAACCCCTTTTACTTCAAACAATACTTTACCGTTAATTACGCCTTTGATCAAGCCGCGGTAATTATTTTTTCCTTCAACCAACTCATTAAAGTATATTTGAGCCTCATAACCGGCAAACCTTACAAAATCTTTTTCCAGCTTCAAAACTCTATCCAAACCCGGCGAAGAAACTTCCAGGTTATAGTTATTTTCAATAAGATTTCTTTCTTCAAAAACAACCCCGAGCGCCTTACTTACATCCTGACAGTCTCTGACCTTGACTTTGGCATTCGGTTTATCAATATATATCCGGAGCACTAAACCGTTATACTCTCTTTTATATTCAATATCATAAAGCTCCAGTCCCAGTGTCTTTAAAATAGGATCAGCTATTTCTTTAGCTCTTAATACAACTCCGTCAGTTTCGGCCATTTTCTCTTTACCTTGCTTTAAATATGCCCTAAAATTGAAAAAGTGGGCAAACCAACTTCTCCCACTTTTGAATTCCTCCCTAAAACATATTATTGTTTTTACTATTTGTAAGTTCTTATACTACAAGGATATTATACAACAGGAAAGGTGCTTTTGTCAAGAAATATCAGCCGGACAATTAGGCAGACAAGAAAATGCGTTCCTCGAGTCAATACATTTAACCAAAAACCTAAACTAATTCAACCTTTTTAGCGCCGCTCCTTGATTTTACTACTTCTCCGATAACAATTCCGGGCTCTTTGCAGGCTTTGAGAATTCTTAGCGCTTTGTTAATATCCTTATCGTCTACAAAAATACACATCCCAACTCCCATATTAAAAGTACGATACATTTCTGCATCGTTAAGATTTCCTATTTCTGACATAAGTGCAAAGATAGGAAGTGGTTTCCAGCTTTTTTTCTCAATCACTACGCTTAGACCTTCAGGAAGTATTCTCGGTATATTATCAGTAAAACCTCCTCCGGTAATATGAGCAAGACCTTTTACATCTACACTTTCTATAAGCCTGAAAACCGGTTTGGTATATGATTTATGAGGTGCTAGAAGTGCTTTTCCTACCGTAGTCTTCAGTTTTTTAACGTAACTACTTACTTTCAAGCCTGCTTTTTCAAGCAAAAGCTTCCGCGCAAGCGTATAACCATTGGTATGAAGACCTGTAGATTTAAGACCGATTATTTTGTCTCCCGCCTTAATATTGCTTCCGTCTATTATTTTATTTTTTTCAACGATACCAACAATAAGACCCACAAAATCAAAATCACTCCCCTTGTAAACGTCAGGCATCTGAGCTGTTTCACCGCCTATAAGGGCGCATTTTTCAATTTTGCAGGCCGTTACCAGGCCCTTTACAATCTCTCCGACTGTTTTTGGAGTAGTTTTTGACATAGCAATATAATCAAGCATAAAAAGCGGCTTTGCCCCGTGCACCAGAATATCGTCTGTGCAGTGATTAACAAGGTCAATGCCGACAGTTTCATATTTATTCATAAGAGAAGCTATTTTAAGCTTTGTACCTACACCGTCTACACTTGAGACAAAAACGGGATTCTTGTAATTCTGACCTTCCAGCGAGAAAAAACCTCCGAACTTACCTATTTCAGAAAGCACACCGGGCGTGAAAGTGGCTTTTACCATTGCCTTTATTTTTTGTTTTGCCGCATCGGCAATATCAATATTTACGCCGGCGCTTGCATAATCAATTTTTTTCTTCATACTCTGCCTTTTGGATATGATTTTCTATTTAATCAAATTATTAGCAACTCTTGTATATTTTAGCACTTTTTTTTTAAAAAAACAATTTAAATGACAATCAACAGTTGTCATATTACAGAAGTGATGAATCTTTAGGGTGTTGATGATTTTTTTTGCAAAAACACTCAGAATACTTTAAAAGCATCTTCGACCGACTGGTTGCAGATTTTTCTGCCAAAGAGGCATAATTTGCCGGTGAATACTTATATATTCCTTATATTTATCTGCATAAAAGCCCTTCAGCTTCTTACTGCTTTGAATCTGTTTTCTATTTTCTATTCTTATAAAACTACTGGGATTCTTTATTAACCCTGAACCAAAACCTGCCAGAAGAGCCGCGCCAAGGCAGACAGTTTCAGAAGAACTGACAACAACAAGGTTTCTACCGGCAATATTCGCTTTTCTTTTTAACCAAATTATGTTTTTAGACCCTCCCCCTATTATAACGACCTGTTTAATACAAAAACCAATTGTTTGTTCGATATTCTCCATCAATATTCTGTACTCATAGGAGAGACCCTCATAAGCCGCATTTACAATATCCCCTCTGCTTGTTTCCGGAGTAAGTCCGACAACAGTTCCTCTTGCCTCTCTTATTCCAAAAGGCGCACCCATCCCGAGCCAGTGGGGCAGTAAAATAAGACCTCCTGAACCCGGACCTGACATGCCTGCCTCTTTTATCATTAATTTATATGCTTTATTTTTATCTAAAATCTCTTTATAAAAATGCAATCTGATCCACTCTATTATCCCACCCGCAGAGTAAAGCCCGGACATTGCATAATACATGTTACCATACGTATAACAACCGAAAGAAATACCTGACTTATAATATTTTTTAAGATTCTTAATACTATTCAAAGGAACACATACACTTTCTGCCGTACCTATTGAATCAAGAGCTTTTCCCTGGGAAAAGAGCCCTGCCCCAAGACTGCCAACCACATGATCATGCCCGCCAAGAACTACTTTTGTATTGACAGACAGCCCACACTCCACTCCAGCGCTTTTACTGATATTCCCGACCACCGTACCCGGGGGAAAAGTTTGAGGCAAAAAATCCTCGTGAATTCCCGCAAAAGACAGCATCTTTTTTGACCAGCTTTTTGTCCTTATATCGAAAAGGGCTGTTCTCGAGGCAATAGAATAATCAGTTGCCCAAACCCCTGACAATCTCTTGACCAAATAATCCGGAACACACACCCACTTAGCGGCTTTTTTAAATGCTTTTTTTTCGTTACTCTTAAACCACTTTATTTTGCATATAGAATGAATATGGGAAAGATTAACGCCTGTTATCTCAAACACTTTTTCTTTTTTAATTTTTTCAAGTATTTCATTTTTTTGCGGGATAGTTCTTCTGTCGTACCAGGGTATTATAGACGAGACAGGCTGTCCGTTCTCGTCTACTAAACCTCCGGCCTCTGCCATAGAAGCTATAGAAATTGCTTTTATAAGCTCGGGGTTGCCTGCTTTCTTAGCAATCTTTTTTATTAAAGTGCAGTAAATCTTCCAAAGTTGTTTTGGGTCATAATAAATATTTCCCCTGCCGTCTTTTCTTACCGGAGCAGGGTAATCCACGGCTGTAATAAGCTTACCCTTTACAGAATAAAGGGCCGCTTTCCAGTTAGTACTCCCGACATCAAGACCTATTAAATACAAATTTTACTCCTTTATGCCAGATCTTTAAAACGATTCCATGCCTCTCCGGTAAATCCTTCGAGTAATACACCTGCGTTCCAGGGATGGTAATCACAACTGGTAGCCCAAGGAACTCCTGTTTTTGGATGCTGTTGTACAATAAGACCATCCGAAGGACAGAATCTTTCACAAAGCCAGCCCGGTTTTCCCCAGCCAAAATCTTCAGATGGTCTGCAAACACAGGCACAACCGTAACGAACTGCATCTTTAGTCCTTTCCAGATAATATTCATCGCCTGTTTTATCAGCCAGGTACAACACCTGATCCAAAGAGTTAAGATGCATGGGGTGAATATGTGGATTATGCGCAGAAGTCACAGAACCACCTGATGAACCCCAAGCGGCCGTATTCAGCGGGGCAAAAGGAGCTCGTGTATTATAGTAATACCGCCAAAGCATTTCATAATCAGCACTATCCTTTAGTATCTCCAGATATTTTTTATCCTTGGCATGCTTGTGAATCAATACCGCAGCGTGAAGAAGAGCAAGATTGCCTTCCTGGTCTGTTG
>JAPLKO010000007.1 GCA_026388015.1 Candidatus Firestoneibacteriota bacterium
ATATCTCCAAGCATTCCCCAGCTTGCTGTAACACCTCCACCGGTTGGATCAGTCAGAAGCGAGATATACGGAAGATGAGCATCTGAAAGTTTTTTTAAGGCTGCGCCTGTCTTTGCCATTTGCATAAGAGAGAGTATTCCCTCCTGCATTCTTGCTCCGCCGCCGGAAGAAGAAATAAGCAATAGAGGTTTTTTTTCGGCTATTGCAGACTCGATAATCCTGGTTAATTTTTCACCTACCACGGAACCCATCGAACCCATAATAAAAAATGAATCTGTAACACCTACGGCTACGGGGATCCCGCAAATCTTTCCTTCCCCGGTTATGATGGCATCGTCTAAACCTGTTTCCAATTGACTTTTCTTAAGTTTTTCTTTGTATCCAGGGAAAGACAGAGGATCTGCAGGCAATATTCTTTTTTTATCTTCAGACCAGGTGCCGATATCTACCAGTAACTCAATGCGCTCTTTCGCGCTCATTCTAAAGTGATGTTGACATTTTGGACAAACCTGAAAGTTTTCATTCAACTGTTTTGTATAAATCATTTCTTTACAGTTGTCGCACTTGCTCCACAATCCGTCAGGAACTTCTACATTTTTAGCCGACTGTTCTCTATGTCTTATTTTTTTAAACAAACCCATTTTACAACCTCCAGTTAAAACGATATCAAACGACTGAATATTACGCCAAAATATGCTTTGTATTAAGAATTATCAGCTCGCTAACTCTGGCAATGTCGTTACGGCAGTTTTTTACTCTTAATTTCTTCCAAAAGCATTTTTGTAAATTCTTTAAAGTCCATAGGTCCGATGTCTTCCGCGCCGCGTCGTCTTACTGCGACTTTATTTTCGGCAACCTCTTTTTCCCCTACGACCAATATATAAGATACTCTCTCATGTCTTGCGTTTCTTATCTTTGCTCCAATTTTTTCATCACTAAAATCCGTTTCAACACGGATATTAACAGCTGCAAGCTCTGCAGCGATTATTTTGGCATGCTCTTCCTGGTTTTGTCCTATGGTAAGTATTTTAACCTGTAGAGGGGACAGCCATGTAGGAAAATTACCGGCATATTTCTCTATAAGCATTGCAAGTGTCCGTTCGTAACAGCCGATAGACGCTCTATGGATGATCATGGGTCTCGACTGTTTATTATCCTTATCAGCGTAGGAAAGATCAAATTTTTCAGGATTTGAGAAATCAATCTGCACCGTGAACATCGTATCTTCTTTTCCCCAAACATTTTTCATTTGCACATCAAGCTTTGGACCGTAAAAGGCAGCTTCATTTTCAGCTTCTTTATACTTCATATCAAGCTTATCCAGTATTTTCTTCAGGGTGCTTTCTGACTCAGCCCAGGCTTTAGGGTTATCTATATATTTGTCTTTATTTTTTGGGTCCCATCTGGAAAACCTGTAATAATAATCTGTCAGACCTATGGTCTTCATTATATACTGAATAAAGTCCAGGACTTTCTCAAATTCCTCTTCCAGTTGTTCTGCTCTGCAGATAATATGGGCATCCGCAAGAGTAAACTGCCAGATCCGTATTAGTCCGTGCAGCTCGCCTGAAAGTTCTTTTCTAAAAAGTAAAGAGGTTTCAGAGTATCTAATAGGCAAATCCCTGTAACTTCTTGTTTCCGCCTTATAAATCATATACTGATGTGGACACGTCATGGGTCGCAGCGCCAGCTCTTCGCCCTCGTCAGTTTTAAAAATAAACATTTTATCACGGTAGTGATCCAAATGTCCGGAAACCGCATAAAGGTCCGTTTTCGCAAGAATCGGTGTTCTGGTAAACTGATACCCGCGCTTGAGCTCTTCATCTTCTATCCATCGTTGAAGTTCACGTAATATCGTAGTGCCTTTAGGGGTGAATAAAGGAAGGCCTTTCCCGACAAGAGGGCTTAGAATATATAGCCCGAGCTCTTTTCCGAGTTTTGTATGATCTCTCTGTCTTGCCTCTTCTAGAGTTTTTATGTGCATTTCCAGATCTTCCTTACTGTTAAAAGCTGTCCCGTAGATACGTGAGAGCATTTTATTTTTTTCACTGCCCCTCCAGTAAGCGCCGGTTGCAGAAAACAATTTATAGGCTTTGAGTTCTTTGGAATATCTTATATGCGGACCTCTGCAAAGATCGACAAACTCCCCCTGCTCGTATACAGAAAGCACTTGTTCATCAGGAAGATCATTTATTAGCTCCACCTTGTAAATCTCGCCTTTTTCTGAAAACAACTTAAGCGCTTCTGCCCTGGTAAGTTCTCTCCTTTTAAACGGAATATTCTCTTTTACAATCTTTTTCATCTCTTCTTCTATCCTAACAAGGTCTTCGACCGTAAAAGGTACTACTTTATCAAAATCATAATAAAATCCATCTTCAATAGCAGGACCAATTGCCAGTTTAACGTCAGGCCACAATCTTTTTACCGCTTGCGCCATAATGTGGGAAGCGCTGTGTCTTAGAATTTCCAAATCATTATTACTCATTTTTCGGATTTCTCCTCGGTTTTCCTTATTTTAATTAAGGTTTTCAAAACTTCTTTTAGATTTTTCCTTTGCAAATCAGCACTGCTCAAATCATGATTCTTTGAATACCTGTTTTTTACGGCTATACAGAATATTTTAGCCGACTTGGCCGCTTTTACCCCTGATACTGAATCCTCCAGGACCAGGCATTCAGAAGGCAGCAGTCTTAGTTTTTTAGCAGCGAGTTTAAATATATCCGGCGCAGGCTTTGTGTTTTTAACATCAGAACCGGTAACAACCGCATTAAAATATTTTCTGTAAGGGAGCTTTACCCCTATTGAGCGTATTATAAGAGGCACTACCACATCTATTTGCGTTCTAATACTCGATGTACCGACGGCTATTTTTAGCCCGTTTTTCTTTGCATAGAGAAAAACATCGAGCAGCCCGGAGAAAGCTTTTATATTGGATGCTTTAATTATCTTAATATAGAGTTTTTCACGTTCAGCGAGGAGTCTTTTTAGCCCTCTTTTTATACCATACTTTTTCTTAATATCCATGAAATTATTCTTTGTCGACACCCCTACCATATTGACCAGGTCGGAATGAGTCAACTCTACACCATATGAACTCATCATTTTCGCTATAGATTCACATTGATAAAGCTCGGTTTCAGCCATTAAGCCGTCTACATCGAAAATAATAGCCTTTATTTTCATTGTTTTTGCCATAATATATTTATTTTAGCAGAAAAAACGCAGTTTTTCAACCCGAATCATAAAATGTGTTTTTTCGAAGAAACAAGAAAAACATATGATAATACTTGTTTTTCTGCTAAAATATTCTTTAGAGACATCGACTTAGGAGGTTTTATCTTGACAATACCTGCTTTATTTTCCATATTGCTCATTGTTCTAGTTCTTCCTTTTCTTTTAAAAAAGGTAGAAGAAGAGCTGGAGCTCTTTTTATTTATTATGGGTATATTAGCCATTTCTGTTACGTCGCAGTGGTCCATCAGCCTCGTAGAGGACGCCCTGGTTGAACCAATAAAAATTACGGCAGCCGTTCTTATTGCAGTGTTATTATTCCGTGAGTTAAAAGGTTTTATCGAAAACAATGTAAATCGCTTTGTGAAAATCTCCGGCTTAAGATTATTCTCCTTTATGATGGTTTTTTTTCTGGGTTTGATTTCCAGCATTATTACCGCAATAATCGCCGCGCTTGTTCTTGTTGAAATTATCTCTCATTTAAAACTTGACAAGAAGCACGAGACAAGACTGGTAATACTTTCCTGCTTTTCTATAGGTCTGGGAGCAGCGCTTACCCCGATAGGCGAACCGCTTTCTACCATTGCAATTGCAAAGCTGAAGGGCAAACCGTATTTTGCAGGTTTTTGGTTTCTGGCGGCTAATTTATGGCTATATATACTGCCTTCTTTGTTTGTTCTTGGGACCTTCTCGGCCTATATTTCAGGCACCCATATTTCAAAAGCCCCCGGATTAAAAGAACAGAAAAAAGAGACCTTTAAAGATATTTTAATGAGAACCGGAAAAATTTATCTTTTCGTAATGGCCCTGGTTTTTCTCGGAACAGGATTCAAGCCGCTTATAGACAATTACATTTCAATAATATCTCCGGAATTACTTTACTGGATAAATATTCTTTCTGCCGTCCTTGACAATGCGACTCTAGCCGCGGCGGAAATTGCTCCAAGTATGACTCTCTATCAGATAAAATCAGCACTGCTCGCACTTCTTCTGGCCGGCGGAATGCTGATTCCCGGGAATATCCCAAATATAATAGCCGCAAACAAGCTTGGAATAAAAAGTAAAGACTGGGCAAAGTTCGGCATACCGGTAGGACTGGGACTTATGGTGCTTTTCTTTATAGTCTTGGTGGCAGTGAATTAGATCAGAGGAAAACCGGTCTTATTTTATCCTCGTTTTATAATCAGCACATTTTTTCGCATTCGGTCTTTCGGAGCTTAAACAAGCGTTAGGATAATCATACCGGCAAGAATCACAAAGAAATTTACTGAACGAAGCTGTAAACAGCCCTTTTATTTTTGCAATTAATTTGTTAAGAATATTGAACATAGCTTATGGGGCCGCAAAATACGACTCCGTTTTCCATCCTTAGAATATATTATATTTTATTCCGAGTCCGTAGGTGGAATTACCCTGTCCGATTGTTACCTTCGGAAGTATCTTATTCCCCTGGACGCCAATCATGTTTGCAGTTATTTCAGGTATATAGAAGGCCTCCATAAACACCGAGAAGTTTGCGGAAAGCTTAAGTTCCACCCCCGCTCTAAATGTCATACCGCCGAACGCAAGAATTTGTCCTATTTCTTTTTTATATGCTATTTCTTCAACTGCATTTCCGGTTTTTGTCAGACTATACGTGGCATCTGCAAGCATGTAATTTGCATCAAGACCCGGCCCAAAATACAACACAAGAACATCATTGTTCCAGTCAAATATATAACCAGGATGTATTCTGACCAAAGCACACAGCTGCAGTTTCAGGTTGGTATAGTTGCAATCGGACTTAAAGATATAGGTATTTGCCCCAATCGTGGTGGTTTCTGCTACCGGATCCGGCTGCATAAAGCCGCGGTAAAATATTCCGTCCAAGCTAAAGGAAACTGCTTTCATTGCTTGCAGTCTTTGCTCAAAAGCAAATGTAAAAGCAAAAAAGAATTGATTCTCTGCGGAACCGCCTGCCACCGTACTGAAGCCGGCTGCGCCGTCATTAAGCAGATACTTTACACTACCATTAAAAAAGCCGCTTCTTATTCCCGGCCCAAAGTTTATTCTATTAAGATCTTCGCCGACAAACTCATCAGCCCACACCACAGCGCCGGTAGCAACATCTTTTAGATTGACATTTATTATTATTGAATCTCCCGATAAAACAACTCTGCCAAAAAGTAAAGCATCGGCATTTAAGAGCTGACCTATCTTCGCCATATTGCTTTGTTCTGTCAAACCTGTTAAACTGAGTTTCTGCTCGTTTATTATTGACTCAAGAGACTTTTTATCCATAACTTTAAAGCTTCCGGTTTTAGCAAGTTTTAATACAATTTTATCTTCCACAGACTTAGAAGCAATACCGGCCGCATATTCAAAAGGAACAACCGAAATCACTTTTGCATTTTTAATTTTCAAAGCAGAAGAGTATACTCGGGACAGGGCATCATCGATTGCGACATTTTGATCCATAGCCGTCAAATAAAATACATTTACTAAAATCAAAAGTATCGCCTGATATGTACTTTGTCTCATTCCCCCTCCTTTATTCTATTTTTATTAGATTCTACCGTATACCGTCTTTCTTAGCATATTATACTATAGTTCATATTGCTGTTTCACTATCATTTATTACCTGACAGACAATATATTATGCGTGCTTTTGCATTGCGTAACAAAAAAAACAATGCCGGAGCTGTGTAATGTAGAGACATTAACAGCCCCGGCAATGATTATCCCTGTAGTTAGTGCCGGAAAACAACAGCTTTAGCTTTTAAATATTGAAGCTCCCGGATAAACAGCCCTCTTCCCAAGTTGTTCTTCAATTCTAAGGAGCTGGTTATATTTTGCCACCCGGTCCGACCGGCAGACAGAACCTGTTTTTATCTGACCTGCGCTTACCGCAACTGCCAGGTCGGCTATTGTTGCATCCTCGGTCTCTCCCGACCTGTGGGACATAACTGTTGAATAGCCGTTTTCATTCGCAAGATCAATTGTATCAAGAGTTTCGGAGAGAGAACCAATTTGGTTGACTTTAATAAGTATTGAATTTGCGGTATTACGGTCTATTCCTTTTTGCAGTAATTTCACATTGGTAACAAACAAATCATCCCCGACCAGCTGCAGCTTGGCACCCCACAGCTCTGTAAATTTTTTCCAGCCGTCCCAATCATTTTCATCCAAACCGTCTTCTATAGATTTAATCGGATACTTTTGGATAAGATTGCCGTAGAACTTAATCATATCGTCGGAAGTATTGCTTTTTTTCTTTTCGGCTTTTAACACATATTTGCCTCCTTCAAAAAAAGAAGCAGACGCCGGGTCCAAACAAAACACAATATCCTTCCCGGGTTTAAAACCTGCGACTTCAATAGCCTGCATCATTACCTTAAGTGCTTCCTCGTTTGATTTTAAATTAGGAGCAAAGCCGCCCTCATCGCCTACGCTCGTGCTTAGACCGGCTTTTGAAAGTATCTTTTTTAAAGCATGAAAGGTTTCAGCGCCCATACGGAGCGCTTCTTTAAAGCTCTTTGCGCCGACGGGCATAATCATAAACTCTTGAATGTCCACGTTATTATCGGCGTGTTTGCCGCCGTTTAAAATATTCATCATAGGTACCGGCAGGATTCTGGCTTCCTTTCCGCCAAGATACTCATAAAGAGGTAATTTGACTTCCAGAGCCGCCGCTTTGGCAACAGCCAAAGAAATACCAAGTATTGCATTTGCGCCCATATTGGCTTTAGTCTCGGTCCCGTCCAGTTTTATCATTCTATCGTCTATATCACGCTGTTTTAAGGGATTCATACCGATAATTTCTTTTGCCAGAATATTATTAACATTATCAACAGCCTTAAGTACGCCTTTTCCGCCATATCTGCTCTTATCGCCGTCGCGAAGCTCAAGTGCTTCATTAATACCTGTTGAGGCGCCGGACGGCACCGCTGCTCTTCCTATTACTCCGGAACCAAGCACTACATCCACTTCAACAGTTGGGTTTCCCCTTGAATCCATTATTTCTCTTCCGATAATTTTTTTTATTTTACTGACGCCTGCCATTGCTCCTCCTTTTCGATATCCACTCCAAAAAATAATATCCCCCGCCTGAATTATTAAGCGGGGGACATTTTCACATACTGATTTATATTATTTTTTTTCAGGGATAGTTATAACTGCATTGCTCTTCCCTGTAGGATCTATTGCCTGCTCCATGCCTGACGGATTAACGGCCGTTACAACATAATAATACGTCTGACCTCTTCCCTTCCTGCTTACATCCAACCAACTGGTGCTATCTCCATTAATAGACCCTGAAAACGGCTTCCGGTCTATCAAGTCTGTTATCGGCTGTGTATCTCTATATATATTATAACTGAACACTCCGTTTGCTCCAAACGGCAAATCCAGTTTCCAGTCAATTAATACATCCGTTTCTCCGGGTACTTTTACTTCATACTGGCTTATCCAAGGCGTATTCTGGCATCTTGGCGGCGCGTAATCCACTATATGAGGAGTCACAAAGAGACTTACATCCAATTTCTCTGAAACAGGATTTGTTGTCTTAAAGAGCATCCCCAATATAGGAATATCCCCCAAAAACGGCACCTTTATTTCCGACAAGGTCGTTCTTTCTTTTAACATTCCGCCCAGTCTTATCATTCCTCCGTTGCCCACAAAAAGCTTTGTTCTTATCTCCCTAATGTCTATTATCGGGGCTGCACTTCCTAATGCTCCATAACGGTAGCCGGCTATCTGATTCAACTGTGGATTTATCTGTACTGAGATCGTCCCGTCTCTTTGCGACTGAGGAGTAACTAGTATTGTTATGTTTATATCTTGATAGGTAAAAGATTCTGTCGTTGTAGATGATCCTATAGTCGTGCTAAAAATAGGTTCTCTCGACCCGATTATCACTTTTGCTTCCGTACCGTCTTCCACTACTACGTCCGGATCCGCAACCATATCGACTTGCGTTGTCGCGCTCCCTGCAAACATTTCAAACTCTAAGCTGTATGAATTATCCGCCGGTGTAAAGGTGAAAGGTCCAAAAAATGCTCCGGCTGCAGCACCGGCCGTACCTAATAGAGTCCCAGACTTATACATTGTTCCAAACCAACGGCCGGTAGCAGCTAAACTCCCGCCGCCAACAGTCACAGCAGATTTATTTGTATATTGAACATCAAACCTGGACATAGTATCATTCTTTTTTGTTGTTTCCAAAAGCTTTGTTTTTATTGATATTAACTTCGCTTTTCTTTCCGGATTATCAAGTTCTTTAAGCAAACTCTCAATACCCTCAAATACCTCTGCTACATCCGTAATAATCAAGGCATTTGTGCCTACATCCACTGAAACTACTCCGTCTTTTGTCAGCACAGATTTCATTTGTCTCACTAATTCTCCCGCAGTCGCATACGTGAGCGCATACAGTTTTGTCACTCTTACTACAGAAGTTGTTTCTTTTGCTTTCTTCTTAATATGATAGATCGAACCAGCATCTTTAACAAACTCCAGGTTCTTCGGTTCAAGCAGCAAATTGAGCACCGTTTCAAGTTCATGTCTTTCAGTAATTGTCAGCGTTACTTTGCCATAACTGTCTATATCTTCCACATCTATTGAGTACTGCACTCCTGTTTTCATAAACACAGTTTCAAGCGCCAGTTTTACCGGTGTATTCGGAAAATCTATCGGCGGCTCTACATATATCGGTGCCCCAATCGCGAATACCGACAAAACCATCAGCATTACCATAACCTTTTTCATTTTTTTCTCCTTTTTTTTTAAAAGACCAATTATTGTTTTTTTACCTCCTCTCTTATGGACTCAAGACATAACTCCTGCCAAAACCGGATTACCGGTAAAAGTCCAAAATAACAACTATTGTTTAAGCCTTGATAATTCTCCGGTTACTTCGTCAAGCTCAAGGACGACAAAACCTTTTTTCTGGTTAACTTCTATCAACTTCATAGCTTCATAGCCTGCAATTCTTTTTTTATCTCTTGTTTCTATATTTCCGCCCACAGTCCCATAATAAATATTATTTGCATCTTTATTATACATAAAAGCAACCAAACTGCCGGAAGAGGACACAATCCTTAGCTCCGCAGGAGGCACCTTCAACTTTGGCTTTGGAGGCTCTATGGTTCTGAATATAGGCAGCAACTTCCATTCTTCCACGCCTTTGGCCTTAACTATCTCATAAGCCAATACATTCTTCACGTTTATAGGATGAACTTCCACTTTTTCGCCAAGTTTAACCTGATTAGCAAAATCTTCAAAGGTTACAGCGCCTGTCAAACCCTTAAGGGCCGTCTCAAGTTCTGGCGGCAGCATATACAACATTACATTAAATTTTGTAAGTTTAACAACATCCTTTTCATCTCCCTGCGCTATTCTGAAAGGTTGTATCTCAAGCATCTTATTGCAGGTTTCCAGCGACTTGAGAAATCCGGTAAAATTACCTAGCGACATTTGAAAGAAAAAATCAACAGACCGTTTCTTGAATTTAATATTTACCGTCTTTACTTCCCCGTCTCTTGTTTTAATTTTCAGCGATTCCACCTGCTCTCTCGATTCGGCGCCTTCTGTGACATCAATTCTGTCGCACTTGTAAGTTTTAGCAAGCTTTTTAACTTCTTCCTTAAACTCGTTAACCTGTTTTTCAGAAAAAAACTTGTTACGCAGATTATTAATCGAGGCGTCCAGATTCGCAAAATCTTTTGTTATTTGAGCCTCTTTTTTCTTTAGCCCTTCAAAATCAATTGCATCTTGAGAGACTTCCTCATAAATATTTTGTTTGTTAATGTAGCTTTTTGAAAGAAAAATAAAAACTCCGGCAGTTGCCACGAGGACAAATAAAATCGAGGCATATATAATAATATCAACCTTACTGATGTTGTATTCCTGAAAAACCGACAGTAATGACTTTTTGGCGTTTTTATTATTTATTATAGCCATTATTTTGACCTCCTTTCCGGTACGGCAGGCTTTTTCGTCGTTTTAACTGCAGGCACTTTTTTCTCTTCCTTTATCCAGGCGTCAAAAGTTGTTTGCCCTTCTTTTTCTCTGGTACTGTATTTAATCCCCTTGAAGCCCGGTTGATCCTCTCCGTTTATAGAAAATTGTTTAACAACATCCTCTTTGCAGGCTCCGGAAGCTCTAAAGCCGAAAGAACTCCAGTCCGCATAGAAAAGCCACATTTTTTCCGGAACAATAGTACTGAGCCTATAAACCTGCTCTGACCATATTTTAAATTTTTTGGTATGGAAGGTATACCGGAGATCCAACCCTTTCAAGCTGTCTAGGGACTTTTTCTTCATTCTTAGCTCTTTTACATCTTCAGACATAACGCTTAACTGTCTGTTAATCTCGTCAATTTTAGATACAACCTCGCTTCGCTGTTTCATCTTATACACTGAACCAAGCAGCAAAACCAAAAATATGCAAGCGGCCGACACAATTATCAAAGATCTTCGGCTTCTAAGCTTTCTGCCAATAATCACTTCGAACGGCAGAAGATTAATATTATTCTTTACAGGAACCAGATTACGTAAAGCCGCTCCAAGGGCTACGGCAAGCAGAGGAAGCGCAGCAAGCAGTTCGGTTTTCTGTTTTTTATCATAGCTTATAATATTTTCATTTAACATGTCCTCAATGCGCGCGTTTTTTGTTGTTTTTGAAGATATGTATTTTGCGATATTAATCAGTTTGGCTCCGCCTCCGGATATTATAACTTCTGAGACAGGTTTGCCGGCATTCTTGCTTTCGAAAAAAGAGAAAGCTCCGTTAAGCTGTCTTAAAAAATCTTTTATTTTCGGTTCCAGGGCTATTGCGACTTTTTGTATCTGCTCATTATCCGAAATAAAAGAAGGGTCGAAATCCATATTAGCCACAAATTTTTTCGCGGCAAGCCGGTCCATTGACAGGGTTGATTGAACCGCTTCAATTATATCATTCACACCCCAGGGCACATTAAGACCAAATTTTAAACCTTCACCTTCAAGCACATTTACAGAGGTTGTTTCTGCGCCAAAATCCACTTTTCCCCAGACTTTCTCTTGCGGTATGACTTCGTTAAAACAGGAAAAGTTGAGACTTGCCATAGTACTTGATTCTAGAAAATCCAGAGAAAAGTTCAATTGTTCCGCAATATCAAGATATTTATTTACGGCTTCCCTCTTTGCAACAACGAAAGTAACATCCATTTTTTCTTTACCGTCGTTATTGATTTCTTCCTTTCTTCTGTAAATATTCGAAACATTAATATCCCAGATCATATTATTCAGATTAAAAGGAATAAAATCCTGATGCCCGCCAAGTTTTAAAGCATCACGAAGCTTTTTTTCCGTCATAAAAGGCAGGGAAAGTGTCCTGATGTTTTCGCCGTATTTACTGATGGTAAAGACAACATTCACAGGCTTGGTGTCTTTAAAGAGCGCGCCTAATATTTGAATAATTTCTTTAAAGCGCGCCTCGGATGATTCAGGCTCCTTGGATGAAAGGTTGTATTCCTTAACAAAATATCTTTCAATTTTAATACCATTTGAGGTTTTCCTCAGCTGAACAACTTTTAGCCGGTTATTACCTATATCAATACCTATACTCGTATTCTTAGCCAACTTTATTCGCTCCTTTCTTGTTTCGCATTATAGAAACTTAATGCAAAACAGGCATTAGCGGAGAAAAAACCGCTGAGTTCGCATTATTGAAAACTGCCGATACTTTCTTGAGATTAAAGAAATCAAACAGGTTTGGAACAGAGTTAAGCATTACCACTTCGCCGGTAGTCATCGAATTTGTAGTAAAACTGATAAATATTATGCTTTTACTTGCAGTTTTCTTTCTTGCCGAGGGTGTTGCTTTATCGCCGTAATCACCGGCTATCAAATATTCCAAGTCCACCCGCATGCTTCCTGCAAATTTTAACATATCATAATCAAAGCCATTTTCCCCGCCGGAAATATTTATTGTCATATCTTTGCCTTCTTTGTCAAAGGGGATAAATTTAATAGATTTCAATAAAAATTCCTTTCCGACTTCTTGTTCCAGCACGTCCGTCTTTTCTCCTACTTTCGTTTCTTTTTTCCCTGTAGCTTCATCTTTCATGTCAACAGGATACCCACGGGGTTCAACATCATCGTTTGGCATCTGACTATGTCCGAACTTCATCCACCATTCATAGACGTTAGTCTGCTTATTAAGCACAATAAACTCATTACCCCTGTCGTCGCTTTTATCAGATGTTGTATAAAAGATTTGATGCCCTTCAACTTTCTTATCATTAGAACCACTTTCAACTTCCAACACATTGGAGTTAAAGATTTCATACTCCAATTCATTTTTTTCTGCCGAAAGATTACTCAGCCGGGAGGCATACTGTAATTCATCTCCAATTTTGGCAAATATAGTTCTTATGTAGTGCTGTTCCTGCACAACATCTCCCCCCATCTCAAAGAGAGTCTTAGCCAAAAAAAATGCATTATAAATAACAAGGAGCAGTACAAACGAAATGACCAGGGAAATGACCAATTCCAGGAGTGTAAAACCCTTTTTTCTTTTTCCTGCTTTGTCCATTTTTCCTTGGCCGATAGAAATCATTTTGTTAGCTGTGTTTCAAGCATAAAAGATCCATCTTTCATCTCTTCCCGCGGATCCACTGAGTTCACTGTGACTTTCAGGTAAACCAAAATCGGATTTACATCAAGAATTTTCCATTCTGCTTTTCTTGTAAATTCTGCGCTATTTGAACTAGAAGCTTTTATTTCTGGATTATTTGCCGATGTCTGAGGTTTTCCAATATCCTTGAGCACACTCAGGACAACAGTCCCGTCCTCAACCATCTGTTGCGGAGTCAGTTCCCCTTTTTTTATTTTTTCTATAATCTCCAGACCTTCGGGATCGTCAAGGAACCCCAAATAAAGAGGATTTTCGACACTTGCCAATCTTATCATTTCATTATTGGCAAGGCGCACAGACTCTTCCTCGACATCCCCCATTTTCAACTGTTTAAAGCCGTCAAAAAATAATTG
>JAPLKO010000042.1 GCA_026388015.1 Candidatus Firestoneibacteriota bacterium
ATCCTGGCGGAGATCTTAAGGATTTGGCATTTCTTGTAAAAGAAGGCGGCAAAAGGTGCGGTATAACCTTCGATACCTGCCATGCTTTTGGAGCCGGTTATGACATTAGAGAGAAGACAACATTGAATAAATGCCTTAAAGAAACAGAAATACCGGAAGTATCTGAAATAATCAAAATAGTGCACCTGAATGATTCAAAAGGGGATTTGGGAAGCTCGGTTGACAGGCACGAGCATCTTGGAAAAGGTAAAATTGGCGCAGAGGGTCTTAAACTGGTGATTAACCATCCGACCCTAAAAAATGCTGCCTTTATTCTTGAAACGCCAAAAGAACCGGAAGGTTCGGATGCAAGAAATTTGAAATATGCGGAGAGCTTGTTGTTTGACTTCTGAAAAAGTTTAGTACTCCTGCTTTGGCTAACGCAGTAAGCAGTATTATTTAAGGTAATTCTATCTGGATATGAGCAATACTATTTGCTATAATTAAACAGATATGCCGGATAATATAAATTGGAGGAATCACAATGGATAAATACTTAAAGTTTTGTTTTTTATGGGTCTTTACTACCGGAGTATTTGCAGCTCCAGAATTGATAGACAAAGTGCTGGCGACCGTAAACGGCGAGATGATTTCGCTTTCTGAAATAAATGAAATATACGTGCCATATGCAATGCAGGGCGGTAATAATATTCCTGAAGCGGATTTAAAGAATGCGCGAAAAGAAATATTTTCCAGAATATTGGAAAATAAATTGATCCTTCAAGAAGCTATCAATCAAAATATCGAGATTGGAAAGAGAGAACTCGAAAATACTTTTGAAAACAATAAAAAACTTGCTGGCGGAACAGATGTCCTTATTGCGCAGTTAAAGAAAGAAGGTATGACAGAAGATGGTTATAAAGAAAAAATTAAAGAATCTATGATGGCTCAAAGATTGATTAATGATATGGTCCGGCGTGATATAAAAATAGGAGTGCAGGATTATCAGGAGTATTATCAGAAGCACAGCGCTATGTTTAAACTGCCCGAGAAGGTTAAACTGTATCATATTCTGATTAAAAATAGTGAAGGAAAAAAGGAAGATGAGCTAAAAGCAAAAGCAGAAGCCGTTGTAAAAGAAATTAAGGCCGGACTGTCTTTCTCGGAGGCCGTAAAGAAGTATTCTGAAGATCCTTCAAAAGAAAATGGAGGGGATTTGGGTATGGTAAAGGCGGGTGATATGCCTGCGTTTGGTATGGAACCGTTCTCTCTTAAAGAAGGAGAGGTAAGTAATCCGATTAAAACAACTTTAGGTGTCCATATCCTGAAAGTAACCGAAAAAGTGGCGGGCAAACAATTATTACTCTCTGATGATATTGAACAGGAGGGTAAAATAATACCTGTAAGAGAGATTGCTCAAAACAAGGTTTTGGAAGAAATATTTATGGATAAGTACAAGAATTATATTAATAAATTAAAAGAAAAAGCTGTCATTAGCATTAAGGCTGAAGAATTTAGGTAGAACGATTAACAATTATATAGTGTGCGGTAAACTCTTTTAGATGATTATTATGTGAAGAGAGGCAGGAGAAAAGGAAAATGAGCAGCAAATTAAAGGTAAGCATTGTAGGTTGTACCGGTTACTCAGGAATGGAATTACTGCGTATACTCTCACAGCATTCCGGTGTCGAGTTTGCTGTACTTACTTCGGAGTCTTATTCGGGGCTTGAGGTAAAAAAAGCGCTGCCTTTTTTTAATAGTGATAAAGTGCTGGTTCCTTTTAATGCAAAAAAGATAGCAAAAGCAAGCGATGTAGTGTTTTTGTGTCTTCCTCATACAAAATCTATGGAGGCGGCCTCCGTAATAATAAAAGCCGGTAAAAAAGTAATTGATTTGAGCGCTGATTTTCGCTTGAAAGATAATAAAGTATATGAAGAGTGGTACGGCGTCAAGCATACAAAACCGTTGCTCCTAAAACAAAGTGTTTATGGTCTGCCGGAAATTAATCGTAAGGCGGTTAAGGGCGCAGAATTTGTTGCAAATCCCGGCTGCTATCCGACAGGTATAATTCTCGGTGCTTTTCCTGCCGTCAAAGAAAACTTTGTTGTGGCATCTGATATACTTGTTAACTCCATATCAGGGGTTTCCGGCGCAGGACGAAAGTCTTCTACGGCTCTCATGTTCTCTGAACTGAACGGTTCACTGAAAGCGTATAAGCTTGTAAACCATCAGCACACTCCTGAGATAGAAATGGGAATAATTATGGGAAGCGGGAATTCAAAAGTAAAAGTATCTTTTAATCCGCACCTGGCGCCTGTGAACAGGGGTATTGTTTCTACTATAAGTTTTTCACTTAAAAAGAAAATAACGACGGCTAATGCTTTAGATCTTTATAAAAAAACATTCCAAGACGAACCTTTTGTCCGCATTCTTCCGGAAGGACAGCTTCCAGAGACACGCTTTGTCACCGGTTCAAACTATTGCGACATAGGTATTAAAGTAGACCCGCGTATGAAACGTCTTATTGTCGTTTCTGTTATTGATAATCTGGTAAAAGGCGCGGCAGGCCAGGCGGTGCAGAATATGAATCTGATGTGCGGTTTTGAAGAAACTACGGCACTCCTAAACATTGGGCTTCAGGTATGATAATTAAAGTAAAAGGGTACCGTGCTGCGGCTCTACACTCAGGCGTAAAGAAAAATCCTCTTAAGAAAGATCTGGCGCTTATTTACTCGGAAGTTCCTGCTGTTGCCTCGGCTGTATTTACAAAAAACAAAATTAAAGCCGCTCCCGTTCTTCTTTCTATGCAAAATGTAAAGAAGGGGCTCATCAGCGCTATCGTAGTAAATAGCGGCAATGCCAACGCCTGTACGGGAAAGCAGGGTATGAAAGATGCCCTGGCAATGGCGGAGAAAGCCTCTTTTGTGACCGCTGCAGATAAGAATGAGGTAATAGTATGTTCTACCGGAGTGATTGGTGTCCGCATGCCTATAGAAAAGGTACTTGATGGTATAGAAACAGCCGGCTACTCTCTCCGCGAAGACGAGCTTAGCAGCGCCGCAGAAGCTATTATGACCACCGATACGTTCAGGAAAATCTCCTCATCAAAGTTTAAAATATCAGGCAAAAACTGTTCGATTTTTGGAATGACAAAAGGTTCAGGTATGATACATCCGAATATGGCGACGATGCTCTGCTTTATCCTTACTGACGTAACGATATCCAAAAAGATGCTCGACAAAGCATTCAAACAGTTGAATGAGTTGACTTTTAACTCTATCACGGTAGACGGAGACACCAGCACAAATGATACCGCTGTAGTTCTTGCAAACGGAATGGCAGGGAATAAACCTATAACTACCTTCGGAAAAGATTATAACTTATGTTATAACGCTTTAAAAGGTGTAATGCTTGACCTCGCAAAACAGATAGTGAAAGACGGCGAGGATTCAAAGAAGATAAAATAGATATTTCATTTTCAAATATGCCTGTCGCAAAAAAAGGCATAGAAGTTAAATTTAACGAGAAAAAAGCCCACAGCATTCTGATGGGAAAAGAAATCCTTGTTACTGTAAATCTTAATTACGGTAAAAAAACTGCCTGCGTCTACACTTGCGACCTCACCGAAGACTACATAAAAATAAACGCCCATTATAGAACGTGACAGATTTAGAATAATGAGTGTTGTCTTTCTTGAAAATACCTTAAAAAACAGACGAATCTCTTGTTTACAGTTAAATACATATATTTGACTTGAAAAAGCCTCATTTAATACGGTATAATACTTGAAAATCTTACACACTTTTTGACGGAAGCGGGGGTCCCGTGTACACGGGCCTGCTGAAGGATGACGAAAGTGAATGTAAAACCAAAGGAGGAACACGCATCATGCCGGTAATTTCTATTAAACAACTCTTGGAATCAGGAGTTCACTTCGGTCACCAGACCAAACGCTGGAATCCCAAAATGGAAAAATTTATTTACGGGAAAAGAAACGGAATCTACATCATTGACCTTCAGAAAACCGTAAAAAAATTGAAAGAGGCTTGTGATTTTGTCATAAACACTTCAAAAGCAGGAGGGACGCTGCTCTTTGTTGGAACGAAAAGTCAGGCACAGGAAATAATAACAGAAGAAGCAAAGAGAGCCGGTATGTTCTATGTTTCTTTTAGATGGCTAGGAGGCATGCTTACAAACTTTAAGACTATTAAAAAATCAATCAAGCGTCTTGAAGAAATTGAGAAGATGAAAGCCGAAGTATTTGACAAGCTTCCCCGTCATGAGGTTTTGCAGTTAGAAAAAGAAATGGGTAAACTGAATAAGGTTCTCGGCGGGATTCGTCATATGGACAAATTGCCGGCGGCTTTATTTATAGTTGATGTTAAAAAAGAGAATACCGCAATTTTGGAAGCTAAAAAACTGGAGATACCGGTAATCGGTATTGCAGATACAAACGCAGATCCAGATGATGTTGCCTATATAATACCAGGAAATGACGATGCAATCAGATCCATAAAGCTTATTACCAGCCTTATTGCAGAGTCTGTGCTTGAGGGAAAAAAAGGCAAAGCTGAAGCAGGTATGATAGAAGAAAAGAAGGAAGTAGCGGCGGTTATCGAAGCAATTGCCCAGGCTGAAGCAGAAGCTAAGTCAGTAGAGGATGTTGTGGAAGATGCAGGTCCTGTGACAATACCTGAAACAGTTGATGTTGCTGTTGAAGATTTGGCTGTCGAAATAGATGAAGAGCTTGAAAAAGTCATAAGTAAACTTGAAGAAGTGGATGAAACAAAAAAGCTAGTTGTAAAAAAGAAGCCTGTGAAAGAAGGGGGCGTTTAATAATGATTAGCGCTAGCGTGGTCGGAGAATTGAGGAATAAAACAGGAGCAGGTATGATGTCCTGTAAAGAAGCTTTAGAAGCGGCAAACGGAGATATGGAAAAAGCTGTTGAGTATTTAAGAAAGAAAGGCATGGCTTCGGCGCAAAAAAGAGCGGCCAGGACCGTAAAAGCGGGGGTGGTTTACGCGTATCTTCATATGGAAGGTACCGTAGGTGCAATGGTGGAAGTTAACTGTGAAACTGATTTCGTTGCCAAGACGGATGATTTTAAGGAACTTGCAAAGGATATTGCAATGCAGGTCGCGGCAATGAACCCTCTTTATGTAAAAAGAGAAGATGTCCCGGCAGAGCTTATTGAAAAAGAAAAGGCTATTTATCGTGATGAGGTAGCAAAATCCGGCAAGCCTGCTAACATCGTTGAAAAAATAGTAGAAGGTAAACTTGAAAAATTTTTTAAAGATTTTTGTCTGGTAGATCAGACCTATATCAAAGATGATAAAATGCAAATCAAGGATTTGATTGCGCAAAAAATCGCAAAAATAGGCGAGAATATCTCTGTTAAAAGGCTGGCAAGATTTAAAATCGGAGAATAAAACAATGAAGACTTCAAATGTGAAGTATAAAAGAGTAGTTCTTAAGCTGGGCGGGGAAGCATTATCGGATGAAAATGAATTTGGGCTTAATCCGACTTCGCTGAAGAATCTCGCACTTGAAATAAAAAAAGCAAAAGAAGCGCTTAATGTGGAAATTGCCATAGTGCTCGGAGGCGGTAATATTTTCCGCGGAAGTTTTGCAAGAGACATGGATAGAGTTAATGCCGATTACATGGGTATGTTGGCTACAGTAATAAACGCTTTGGCTTTTCAGGATGCGCTTGAGAAGATCGGAGTTTTTACCAGGGTGATGACAGCAATAGAAATGGAAAGACTGGCAGAACCCTACATCAGGCGGCGTGCTATAAGGCATTTAGAAAAAGGTCGTGTGGTTATTTTTGCGGCAGGAACAGGAAATCCATATTTTTCTACAGATACTGCTGCAGCGCTTAGAGCTATTGAAGTCGGAGCTGAGGTGGTCATAAAAGGAACAAAAGTTGACGGTATATTTTCAGCTGATCCAAAAAAAGACAAGTCGGCTAAAAAATTTGAACAGATAAACTATATGGATTTTATTAATAAACGGCTTAAGGTTATGGATACTACCGCGATCTCACTCTGCATGGAGAATAACATTCCCGTAATTGTATTTGATCTCAAGCAAAAAGGTTCAATAATAGATGTTATTTCTGGAAAGAAAATAGGCACTATAGTTAATTAAACATAATTTGAAAGTAGCCGCCTGAAGGCGAAACCCGCAAAAGGCGGTTGAAGTAAAGCTGTAAGATATTATTATATTAGATCAATATATAACGTATAGTTTTTCGGAGGTCTTTATGGCTTTTGTATTTACAGCATTTGAAGAAAAGCTAAAGAAAGGTGTTCAGCACCTGAGTAAAGAGCTTGCAACTATAAGAACAGGCAGGGCAAATGCGTCGGTTCTTGACAGTGTCAAAGTAGAATACTACGGGAGTTTGGTACCTATATCTCAAGTGGCGGCGATTAACGTGCCTCAGGCGAGAGTTATTGAGATTAAGGCCTGGGATACCGCTGCGCTTTTAGCTATAGAAAAAGGTATACAGAAATCAGATTTGGGGCTCAACCCTGTTAATGACGGCAAACTTATCAGAATTAATATACCTGCTCTTACAGAAGAACGAAGAAAAGAACTTGTCAAATATACCAAAAAACTTGCAGAAGAAGAAAAAGTATCATTGCGAAATATCAGGCGTACCGCTAACGAAGAGATAGATTCAGAAAAAACAAAAGGCGGTATTTCCGAAGATCAGCAAAAAAAAGAAAAAGAGAAAGTTCAGAAATTGCTGGATAACTACATCGCTCAGATTGAAAAAAACATGATAGATAAAGAGAAAGATATAATGTCCGTGTAGGAGTGAAGTTACTGCGATTCGAGCAGTTTATAAAGCAATACGGTTAAAAGATTACGGTGAATATAATCCTTTACAAAAAGGAGCGCTAGGCCGGACTTTATTCGACGGCTTTAAAAATATCAAAAAATGAAAAACTCTTCTCTGGCTCATGATTCATTAATTAAAAGTATATCTGCCGGCAAACTTCCTAAACACATTGCTATTATTATGGACGGAAACGGCAGATGGGCTGCAAAAAAAGGTCTCCCACGGACAGCCGGACATAAAAAAGGTATGGATACCGTAGATATGGCTGTGACCACCTGTAAAAACCTGGGAATTAAGGTGTTAACTCTTTATGCTTTTTCCACGGAAAATTGGCGCAGACCAGAAAAAGAGGTAACCTTTTTGATGCGTCTGCTGAAGACGTATATTATTCTGCAGCGGCAAAAACTCATGAAAAACAAGATACGCTTGAACGTCATAGGTCGTATAAGTGAGCTTCCGGAATTTGTAAAGAAGGAGCTCGTAAAGACTCTAAAAGCCACCTCAGGGAATACGGAAATGACACTTAACCTTGCATTGAACTACGGAGGCCGGGTGGAGATAATTGATGCAGTAAGGCATATTCTCAGAGATGTTCTTGAATCAAAAAAAGATTTGGCTCCTGAAGCCGTAATAAATTCTATAGACGAAGAAACATTTTCAAGCTATTTGTATACTGCGGGTTTGCCTGACCCTGACCTCTTGATTAGAACAAGCGGAGAGTTTAGGCTTTCGAATTTTCTTTTATGGCAAATTGCCTATAGTGAAATATACATAACTGATATTCTTTGGCCTGATTTCAAGGAAGAAGATCTTTATATGTCTGTCCTGGCTTATCAGCAGCGCGAGAGAAGATTTGGAGGAGTAAAGAGGATATGATTGGGAGAATAATTATTGCATTTTTATTCATACCTTTACTTGTTCTTCTGGTTCTTTTGGATAATCCGATGTTATATAATATCTTAATTACGCTGGGGCTTTTTATAGGGCTTTTGGAATATTCAAGTATGATGAAAAAGGGCGGGGTTAAAATATTTACCGTTATTAATGCTTTATTTTTTGCGGCGGTGCTTGTCGGTCTGGCGAAATTTCGGGTCTCTGCGGTTAATGTGGAATTTTTGTATAGAACATTTACTTTGATTATAGTTTATGCCGTAGCCGTCACCATTTTTTCGCTTGTTAATAAAGATATAAAAGAAAGTGTTCTGAGAATTGTTTTCTCTATTTTTGGTGTTTTTTATATTGTTATCCTCGGCAGCAGTTTATTTTTCGTGAGGAGTATTGGTCCCTATCAAACGCTTTTTCTTTTTGCGGTTGTCTGGATTTATGACAGCGGAGCTTATTTTGTAGGTTCAAAGTTTGGCAGAAATAAAATTACACCCATTATTTCCCCAAAGAAATCATTAGAAGGTCTCATTGGCGGAATTATTATAGCGCTTTTAGTGATTACATTATTTAAATATTTTAAGTATACAGAGGCTTTTGTTCCATATAATAACCTTAGCCATATATATACTATTGTAATTATTCTTTGCCTTGCTGCCCAAGCAGGAGATCTTCTTGAATCCTTGTTAAAAAGATACTGCGGAGTTAAAGATTCTTCTAATTTACTGTTAGAGCACGGCGGGATTTTGGATAAACTGGACTCATTTCTTGTCGCGACTCCTGTTTATCTGCTTTTGGCGGTTATGTGAAGAGAAAGAAAATTGCAATACTCGGCTCAACGGGCTCAATAGGTGTTAACACGCTTAATGTTATAGCTGCTTTTCCTGCTCTTTTTGAAGTCACCGCTTTAAGTGCAAAAGGCAACGATGTTAAACTTTTTACAGAACAAATCAAAAAGTTCAAACCCAAATATGTCTCCGTTCAAAATAGAAATGCTTTTCTACAATTAAAAGCTTCTGGCAGTCTTAAAGGGGTTCAATTACTTGAAGGTTTTGAAGGACAGCTTAAACTTATCCGTGAATGCGAATCCGAGATAATAGTTATTGCTTTGGTAGGCGGCGCCGGACTAATTCCAACTTTAGAAGCTATTAAGCAGGGTAAGAATATTGCGCTGGCAAACAAAGAAACTCTCGTTGTCGCCGGAGACATTGTTATGAGAGAAGCAAAAAAGAAAGGT
>JAPLKO010000056.1 GCA_026388015.1 Candidatus Firestoneibacteriota bacterium
AAAGGTAACCTGGGAGCGATGCGCTCTGCGGTGTCTATTTACTACTCTGAAAAAGAGGGTGTTTGGCCTGCAGATTTGACAACTTCCTTTACCAGCTATCTCTACCCGATTCCGCCTGCAAAGGCGAATCCGCTGGGTAACGTTTCAACTGTAGATACAGCGCAGACCGGAGTCCCTACGACAGCAGGTGTGGGCTGGTCCTATATTGCTACCGCAGGACAACCGTTTACCGGCAATGTATTTTGCAACAGTACCGCAACAGATACAAAAGGTTCTTCTTTTACAACGTATTAATCTAAGCATCTCTCGCCGGTCCTAAAAGGCCGGCGAGGGGGTTTAGGACATAATTCAATTTATAATGAAAAAGGACGGTATAAAAAATACCGTCCTTTTATTTTGTAAAATTACCTCGAAACTTCCGCTATCGCGTCAACCTCAATTTCAAAAAGGAGTTCCTCGCGGCAGACGGTAGAGTAAACTGTTACAGCCGGAAAGACGGGTATTGCATTTTTCTCACAGTACCGCCTGAAAGCCGAAGCGGCATCCCTGTTTCTAAAGTACAAAATAGCCCTTGTTACATTTTCCCAGACCATGCTCCGCGCTTTGAGTATTTCTTCCACTATCTCCATTGTAAGCTCAAGTTGTTTCTCGAGCTCCCCCATATGCGTTGACGCACCGTCTTTTGTAATACTCGCGGTACCCGATATCAGGAGTTTTCTGCTCTCGGCTGTTGTTATCTCAACCGCACGGCTAAAAGCGCTCTCGTAATTTATCGCTTCGCTTTGAAGAGGAGAATCTACTTTAAAAACACTGACGCTTTGATTTTTCGGCTTTACGGCGTAAAAGCCGGTCACCAGCTTAGCCCCTTCCGGGTTCCTCGCTCCTATACCTGTACTTGCAGGAACCAGTTTCGTGAAAACATCATTTTTATTGTAGAACCCGGTCCTGATATTATTGAACTCCTTGTACCAGGAAAGAAGCCGGTCCAGGTAAAACCAGGCGCGAACTACATTGGAAAAATCCATGCCCGCCTGTTTCAGGAGCAAGAGAGCCTTTTCATACACTTCTTTTGTCTGCTCTTCCTTGGATTTTGAGATTACTGAAGGTCGCACATCGGTCAGATACGCATATTTTGCATTTTTATCTTCAAAAGTAAAACCAAGAACAGTCTCTTTTATTTTAAGCTCTTTGACCGGCACCCCGGAAACGGCAACAAACTGCATTCCGCTTAACTGATAATGCTCCCCGCTGTCATGATCCATCGCCATTACGGGCCAGTCAACACTCCCGTTTAACTCTACAGTTTTTTTTATTACTTTTTCTTTGGAAGCGCAATCCCCAAACACCATCTGGCTTATTATTTTTGCTTTGCTCTTCCTTAGATACCCGAAAGTCTCAACCAGGGCAGAAGGCAGGTCGGCGGCTCCGGATAAAGCAATATTAATATAATACTCTTTGAATTCAGAGTGTTTTACAACGCTGACCGTAACTCTTCCGTGCCTGTACTTTTCACAGATACACTCTGTTGTTATTCCGGCTGTTTCCGCCACTTTTCCTTCTTTTTTACGCGTATGCGTATTTCTTAAGTATATATACTAACAGCTATTTGTTATTTTCCTTAAAAGTTTCCTTTGTAACGTCTGTTTTTCCAGGAGCGGGTTTTGCTTGCTCTGTAATTTCTTTTTTTATTTCACCCGGTTTTTCCTGCTCTTCTTTTTTTTGCTTTTCTTCTTTTCCTTTCATAATATATACGGGAATAGCCGGCGCAAAAGCCGTATAAGTTTCCATAATCTCTTTACCTTTTGGTCCAATTTTGCCTGTCGGGACTCTTGTCGTGCCGCTCATGACAAGATTAACGAGCGTTCCCGGTTTTGCCTTGCTTTCTGCGCGTATAACTACAGGTGTTTTATTTCCCTTCCCACCGGGCTGCTTATCCTTATCCGCTTTTATATTTCTGGTACGGAGGGTAACGCCTTCCGGAGGATCCACCAGCTGTAAACGGATATTTTCTTCAAAGCCGTCACGACGTGAAACCTCTACACGGAGTTTCGTTTCTTTCCCCTGCGTAAGCTCAAGAATATCATTACTATCAACAGAAAAAGAAAGAGAGAAAGGATCCGGCGGAGCAATCAGAAGTAACTGTTCTCCGGAATGCACCAGATGTTTGTAAGCAAACGCCTGTGTATACTCTTCTGCGGGAGTGATCGTCCTGGTGACTATTCTGCTATTAACCTGAGCAGAACCTTCCAGATCGCAAACCGTAACACCGGCACCCATTTCGTAAGAAGCGCTGACGGTCAGCTTAATATCATCACTGCCTTCGGGCATCACGGAACTGCTGAGTTTGAATCCTCTCGAGTTATTATTCAGCGAAATTTTTATAGGGCCGGTGAAGCCGTCTTTTCTGATGGCATGAACTTTGAAATAACCCGTTCCTCCCCTCGGGACAGTAACGCTCGGAGGAATAGAGTATAATATAAAATCAGGCATCGGCTCGCTAATTCTTAGACGGTACGCATACTTTTCTCCGCCTTTGCCCTGGAGATCGAAGATGGAAACCGTATATGTGTCGTTTTTAGGGAGGGTAAGCATCAGACCGGAATCTGCATGGTGCGTAATAATATCATCCCATTGATAGGTCGGGTCCTCGTCATTTTCCGCTATCTTTTCTCCTTTACTGTTATAAAGTATAATATAAGAGTCCATAGGAGAGCCCAACCTTCTTGCAGTGACCTCTATAGCTATCTTTTGCCCTGCTTTTCCTGAAAACGAGTAGCTGTCTTTATTCCCCGGAAAATCTATGGCGCCGTTTATTACAACAGGAATTTTTACCTCCTGTATTTTCTCATCTACGCCGAGAATCTTTTCATTTACTTCCGGAAGCTCGGAAAAAGCAAAAGGAACTCTCTCGGTAAGAATACCCTCTTTGCTCTTCAGCTGAATATGTTGTACCGGCATCCGCCTGTTTGTACCGCAAATATTAATACACGGTACAGAAAGATTTTTTCCAAATATACTGACTACAGCACTACTTTCATATGAGGCGCCAAGCGGGGATATACGTGTTATAAACGGGAGTTCCCCAATGGAGAGCCGGTAAACAAAATCTTCTCTTCCACGGTATATGGAGTCTCTGATTTCTACAAGATACTCCGAGTCTTCAGTAATATCGTAAAAAAGCACCGGATCCTGGCTGAAGTAAAAACTATCCGCATGCGCGAGTTCGTTACCTTTTTTATCATAGAGAGCTATGGTAGGCTGGAACCACCCCGGCACCGCGTCCGCAATGTACGGTAGAAGTTTTCTTGCGTCCGCTTTTACTACCAGAGCTTGTCCTTTTTTTGCGGTAAAGCGGAAAACATCAACATCACCCTCCATAATCTGTCCGTTAACAATGGCCGGCAGCGAGGTTACCTCGTTAATTTGATCTTTTCTGTTATTCGGCTCGGTCTCTAAACTCTCGGGAATGCTTCCCACCTGGAAATTAAATTTATTTGATAGCCCACCTCTTGTTATAACTCTAATCTCCCGGTCTCCCGGCAAGGCATCATCCATTATAGCCACACGAAGGTATGCGGTATCAGGAAATTGGTCTTTCTTTTTCTTCCTGTTCTTCCTTTTTTTCTCCCTCTCGGCTTTGGCTTTTTCTTTTTTTGCAATCTCTTCATCAAATTTCAAACTACCCTTGGTCAGCATACTTTTGAGAACCTGCGGTTTTTTTAAAAGCGTCAGCCCTGATTTTTCATCTTCTATTTCCTTCGCATCCAGCTCTTTATCCGGATCTTCCAGGACCTGAACCACAACCCTGCCGCCGGTAATATTGGCAGAAAGAACGTCGCTTAGATATTTTCCGCCGACCATAACTTCAAATATGGTTCCCTGCTTGCCGCCGGCCGGATATACAAATCCAATATGCGGCTGCTCTTCCGCAAGAAAAAATGCGGAAAACATACTAAACGATAACATCAGCATGAGGCGTCGTAACATTACATTATCTCCTTAAGTAGTCCGCCTGTTTCTTTTGGAGGCGTCTCCCCGTCTGCAAATGCCGTAGCATAGGCAGTGATACCCTGCGGATGAGGAAGCTTAGCGCTTTTATCAATACCAAGAAGTTCATAGATACTGGTAATCAAATCCCACGGATATATCTTTCTCTCAATCACATTCTCGCCTTTATCATCCGTCTGTCCCACCACTTTTCCGCCTTTAAATCCGCCGCCGGCTACCAGATAAGAGAAGGCTTTTCCGTAATGACTTCTGCCTCCGTACCACGGCGCATCCCAATCCACTTTAGGGGTCCTGCCAAACTCACCGCCGCACCAGACGATAGTAGTATCCAAAAGCCCGTGACTTTTTAAATCCTGCAAAAGAGCCGCAAGCCCCCTGTCTAATTCGGGAAGTTTTTGATTCATCGCCTCAAAATGTTTTTTATGAGTATCCCAGCCGCGGTAGTTAATCGTCACATACGGCACACCTTTTTCGACCAGACGTCTGGCAAGAAGACAGGATTGTCCGAAAGTATTTTTTCCGTACAGGTCCCGTGTTTCCTTGCTCTCTTCTTTCAGTTCAAATGTTTTCCTCGCATCTCCCATTATCATCGAGTACGCCTCTTCCTGGCAGGACTCAATCATTTTAACAAGCGGGTCTCCTGCCATCTCCCGGGCAAAAGTATCTATATCCCGTAAAAAACTCTTTCTGTCTTTCTGTCTTGTTTCTGATACTGACTCTGAGACAATACCCTCAACGGCAAACGGTTCTTTGTTTGGGTCTCCGCCGGTAGCGAAAGGTTTATATTTAGTTTTCATAAAACCCTGTTCCGTAAACCTGCCTTGCGGAGTCGTTAAAGTAATATATGGCGGAAGTATCCCCTTATACACCGGAGGCTGTCCCTTGAAATGTGAAACCACCGCCCCGGCTCCCGGGTAAACCAGTCCTTTGTCAGGTTTTCTTCCGGTCTGTACCAGATAGGAAGCTGTTTCATGCCCGTTATTACCGTGCGTCATACCTCTGAGAAGCGCATACTTGTCAGCCTGCTTTGCAAGAAGCGGCATATTTTGACAGATCTTTATCCCCGGAACGTTTGTTTCTAGCGGTTTATTATACGGCCCGCAGTAATCCCTGCCTGCCGCGGGTTTTGGGTCAAACGTATCCAGGTGGGGAGACCCGCCCCACATCCAGATCTGAATCACTGATTTTGCTTTTGACTTCTCTACCGCTTGTGCAAATAATTTAGAACCAAACAAATCCGTAACCAATAGCCCCGCAGCCCCGTAAAGAGCGGACCGCAGAAACTCTTTTCTCGTCAGTTTTATTTTTTTACTCTTTTTCTTAGCCATATGCCTCACTATAAACCGTAATAAATCAGTGTTTTAGTATAAACTCCGACGCATTAATCAACGCCCAGGCCACATCAAACACCCATTCCGCAAGTGTTCGCTTTACCGGAGGTTTTTCTTTAGGTTTGCTCTCCTCCGTTACCAAAACTGCGGCGCTCTTAAGGCCCTGTTCTCCGGTAATAAGAACTCCGGGTTTTTTTATTTTATCCTGCTCTTTCTGTACGGCTTTTGCTTCCTGAGTGCCGACATCCGAGGCGAGATATTTCAAAGCAATCTCTTTTTCTTTTTCGGTAGGATAACGTGAAAGGATCCTTATATATAGTTCCTCTAGAATAGAGAGATTATCTTTCTTCGAATCTATTAACTGCTGAAGAAATCTGGACTTATTTATTTTTTTCTCGATAAGGCTTGAGTTAAGGAAGTTCTGCACCTGTGAAACCGAAGGCATCGAGTTTCTCTCCGACTCAAAAGATGTATTCCTTGAAGGTCTGCCCAGCATCTCAAGAAAAGGTGAAGTAATACTTCCGTCAGCTATAGATACAGCCTTTGCATTCTTTAATTCCGTAAACGGCTCAGGAATGGGGCTGGTGTAGTTCTCAAAACCCCCTACAATTTTGCAGACCTCATCAAGAAGCGGCTCGGCTTCCAAACGCCGCACTTTATAATGTGAAAACCCTTCCTCATATTCGCTATTCCATTCGTTTCCTTTCGAGGACAGCTGATAGGTATTTGAGTTAAGTATAAGACGAAATACGGTTTTAACATCAAATTTACTCTCTATAAATTCTTTTTCAAGATATTTTAACAGCTCCTCGTTCCACGGTTTATTATCAGCCTTCATATCATCCGGTTCGTGCACTATACCGCGGGCAAAAAGCCAGTAGAAAACTCTATTTACAAAACTTTTTGCAAACCAGGGGTTATCTTTAGAGGTGAGCCAATCCGCAAAAACAATACGTGGATCCTTATCGGGAAAAATGGTCAAAGCCGTACCATTAAGCGGCGCAGCCAAAACCGGCTTACCGTCAGAATTGAAGTATACAATTTCTTCCTTCCACTCCTCGGTGTTTTTATAGCCAACTTTTGAGAAGAAAGCGTACATACCTTGAAGCTTTTCTTCCTCAATACCGGCTTCCTTTAAACGGAGCCCCATAAAAAGAAGCGCCGCATTCTCGGCTAACGACTCCGGAGTACGCTCCTGAAAAGCCCGGTAGAAGTTAACCGGCGGATCGCGGAAATTACTTCCCGAAGAGGTAAGTAACTCCCGGACAAACTTATCATAAGGCATATTGCTCCGGAGGGCATCGCGAACCCACCTGCTGTAAGCCTGTACGGCGTTAGGCCAGAGGTTGCTCGGGAACTCGGATTTAATACGCAGTAAATCCCCCCACTTCATCGTCCAGTAATCAGCATATTCGTTTTTCTCGAGCAGCCGGTCTATAAGGTTTTTTCTTTTATTTTTATTTTTGGAGGAAAGGAAACTTCTTACTTCCTGCGGGTTAGGCAGAGTCCCGATAGTATCCAGATAAACTCTGCGGATAAAAACCTCATCAGAACAGGTTTCCGAAGGCGGGATTTTTCTGTTTATCAGTTCGGCAAGCACCAGCTCATCTATCTTGTTATTCTTTACAAACCCGTCAAAAAGCTCACGCGGGGGCTCCCGCTCTTCCGTAACCTCGGAATAAAAAGCATTATTACACAAAAACAATAATATTAAGAGCATCCCAAAGCAGTGTCTCATATTATGCCTTTTAGACGTAAAAACATTTGTTTTAGTTGACAATATTCATTGTGGTTTATGATTAATTATACAGCTATTTTGCGAAATTTCCACTATGAATATAGGCAGGCTAGAGCAAGGTTTTTAAAGTATTTCATCAGCTTCTGTAATTCTACTGCGGAACTTTCTCAGTATTACCTGATTGAAGGGACCTCTCTGAAGCATCAAGTAGGGCCATTACATGGAGTGTATCTTCCAGCGGGACCGGAGAGAGACCACCTTTTAAAAAATTATACAGTTCTCTAACCAGATCTGTATTTAACCTATCTACATCAACAACATAAGGAACGGACTCGCCTGTTTTCACCCTAAGCACACCACCATAGGAAAAACACCCTTCCTGCATATCAGCTACTGCGCTTTTTTTATCGGGATACTCAACAGTGATTACAACACCGTTAGAATGTTTTACGGTCTTACAGCTCAGAGCTCCCCGTCCCATTGCCTTCACCATCATTTCAAAAGTATGCACACCGTACCAGACCACAGAAGAGCCGGACGCCGCAAGACCCAGAGGCCCGAAAAAGTACCCGTAATCAGGTTTTTGGATTTTTTTAAGAGCTTCAAAAAGGGCCGGCGCAAAACGAAGGGAGGACATTGAACATACTTTAAGATTTTTCTTAATGGCAATATCATATATCTCTTTCCCATTTTTGTATGTATCTGCCATGGGCTTATCAAGATATATCGGCAGGTTAAGCTCTGCGCATTTTTTAAAGTATTCGAGATGAAGGGCCGGGTCGTTCAGCTCAATCATTACCGCATCGATATTCTTAACTGTCTCCTCAAAGCTCGATGTTACCTTTACACCCCAGGACTCAAGAAGCTTTGTTCTTTTATCCACCCCTTCCTGATTCTGAAAAGGCGTAGTAAAAGCCATGCAGCTGACAGCGCGAAGCCCCTCCACTTTCTGCAGAGGAGGACAATCCGGAGCCTGCATCCTTTTCGGAAACTCCGTACTATGACTTGTATCAATCCCGACTATCCCTACCCGAATCTCGTTTGCCATTTTTCCACCTTTTTAATGCAGAACCATAGTGGTCAGAGCCTTTTTGTTTTAAAAGTGTTACCGAATTATCGATCAAGTACAACAGCCACCTTGTTTTATTTCATATAGGCACTATTTTAAACCTTGTTCTACTTCTTCGTTTTCTTTAGCGGCCATTTGCCTGCAGGTTTTATTTTGCCGAAGAGGATGCCGGCGGCGACAACCTGGCTTTCCGGAGTTGAGGAGAAAGTGCAAACCGCGTTCTTTACTTCCTTTGGTATTGCCATTTCATAAGGAGTATTGGTGACCACTATGACTTTTTTCCCCATCTTGATGAGTTTTTTGACTATATCTGAGTTATTCTCCTGACCTCTCGCATAATCATTGACGATTACCACTATATCTAGAGCTTTGTCTTTTGCGAGGGAAAGGATAAGTTTGCGCTCTTTTTCATCAGCTTTAAATTTAACATCGGCGGCAACTATATTTAAGGAGTAGTCAAACATCGCTTCGGTGAATTTTAATCTGTGATTATGTAGGTCCATTCCGTAGTATACATCTTCCAACCTCTGTTCCACAACAAGAAGGCGTTTTTTCGGGGAAAGCGGCAGGAGCCCCTGCTTATCCCGCATTACTATCGCGGCTCTTCTTGCAGATTCAAACGCGAGTTTTTTCGTCGCAGGAGAGTTTATAACGTAAGCGGCCTTCGCGGCGTTGACCTGACCTTTTGCTTTGATAAGGCCTCTCCTATATTTCATTGTGATAATGCGTCTTGCTTTATCTTCAAGCTCTCTTTCTGTTATAAGCCCTTCTTTTACAAACCTGATGGTCTCAAGGAAACCCTGGTCACGGTATTTTGACTCTGTTTTATTTAGGACAAGATCCGCTCCCGCCTGCAGTGCTCTCGCACACGCTTCCGGAAGAGGGTAAACTTTCATAAGCGCCTGCATCGCGATGGCATCGGTCGAGATAACACCGTTAAAGCCAAGCTCATATCTTAAAAGATCCGTAAGAATGCGTTTGGAGACCGTTGCAATTACCCCGGGCTCAAGCGCGGTATAAATATTATGCGCTATCATTATTCCGTCAGTCCCGTTCTTTATTGCCTGAATGAAAGGCACGAGTTCAAGCGCGAACAGTCTTTCTTTGGAAACCTTTAGTATCGGCGTGGAGAAGTGGGCGTCGCTCGAACTGTCACCTCTGCCCGGGAAATGCTTTGAGAAAGTCATCATCCCGCCGTCCTGAAGCCCTTTAAGAGCCGCCGCGCTGTATTTGGCGGCAACTTCCGGTGTGTCCCCGTAAGAACGGATACCAATCTCGGGATTTTTAGGGTTGTTATTTACATCCAGTACGGGTGAGTGAATTGCATTTATACCAATGGTGCTTAGTTGCTTTGCCTGCGTGTAGTTCATCTTATAAACAAAAGCCGGATCTCCGCTTGCGGTCTGCCCCATTGCAGAAGGGAAGTAACTTACTTTACCGAACATAAAATTTCTACTGGTATCCCCCTCCTGGTCCAAGGCCATATGAAGAGGAACTCCGTTTCTTTGAACCGCAATTTTTTGAAGTCTATTCAATCTCTCAGCGTAAGGCACGGGATCAATATTTCCGAGTATGCCCGGAGAAAGAAGTGTTTCTGAAATTGTCTTATAACCCTTCGGATAATTGTACGCCTTCCCCGCCGTATCAAAAGAGTAATAGACATGTCTGACACCTGACTGGAAAGCCGGTTGGAGGCGAAGACCACCTGCATGTAATTTTTCAATAGCTTCAACCACCGAAGGAGATATCAAATGCCCGCTCCAGAGGTAAGTAAAGCACTGCCCCACCTTCTGCTCCAGAGACATCTTAGAAAGAATTCCTTCAACCGTTTTCGCTTCAAGTTAGTTTTTGTATTTACTCATTTTTCTCCTTTCTGTATCTTATTTTTTATTTTACAACAACATTGTAATGCTTTATGAAGAAAAATACAAGTACAACCGCCCCTCTATCCCTATCCTCTATCCTTGTCTCTCTCCCCTATATTACTACTGTATTTCACAACTTAGAAAAGACTATATCTCCGCTATCGTATCTTTCTTTATCCAACCTTTCATGTTTTCTGATTTCAGGAGGATTTCCACCCAGTCGCGGCGGGTGTTCAGGATGTAGACCTTTTTGCCTTCGGGGATGGTAAAGGAGGCGGGGTTATTTTCTATCGGGGCGGCTTTGGCTTCTACGGAAGCCGTAATCACTATAGCAGCCTTGGTGTTCTCATTTTCAAATATGCGAACAGCGCTGAAGATAAAAAGTATGCCGAATAATATTGAGAGGCTGAACCTGAGCCAGTAAGAGAGCTCGTCTTTTCTATATATCCTGTAGATAAGCACGCCAAGAAGTAGTATGAAGCATACGGAAAGAATAACACAGAGTTCGTTCAGGGTCAGATAGTAATACAGGGTGTTAAGCACCTTCGACGCGGTGTCTTTAATCACCGTCTCTTTGATAAAACTTCCGGAAAAATCAAGATTGTACTTTATATCAACATCCCTCGGCGCTATCTCCAGAGCTTTTTCGTAATTTAATATTGCAAGTCCGAGCTTTTTGTCTTTAAAATAGGAGTTCCCGAGGTTGTAGTACACCTCCGCGCTTTTATTACCGCTTTTCAGAAGAGAGAGGTAGGCGTTTTCTGCTTCGGCGTATTTGCCCGACTCATAAAGTTTATTCGCTCCGTCAAAAGCCGTATCGGCGAAAACCCGGAAAGAGAGAATTAGCAGCAAAGACAGTATTTTTTTCATAACCCCGCCTTCTCAAGTTTACTTATCAACTCTTTTACTTCTTCTACAAGTTTTACAAGATCGGCAGTATTTTTACCCGATGGACCAAATCTTAGAAAATGAATCTTCTCCACAAGTTCTACGGCGGCATCTATAAGTTTTTGTTCCTTCACTTTTTCTGCCAGAACACATTTAATATCTTCAACAGAAAGTCCTGCGCCCTGTCTGGATATTTTATGCCCGATGAATTCGGCAAATACCTGCTCCAGTTTTCCGAGAGTCTCGCCTTCTTTCCCTTTTTTAAGATTTTTGCCTAATATTTTAATATTTTTTAACGCCGCGCCGTACGCTCTGGAAGACTTAAAATATGCAGCGTTTGCTTGTTTGGATTTTTGTACTTTGAGGTAAAAAAGTATAAAAAGCCAGGCCAAAAGCGGAAGCAGATTAATAATAATATAAAACGGGGATTTGTAAAACGGCCTTTTTGCGTACGTAAAGTTATCGGATTGTTTGATATGCCTTATATCACTCCCGAACACTTTAACGCCTTCCGCGGAGGGCAAAGAGGGCAAAGATGCATAGTTCCCCGTCTCTTCCTTTGGGCCTTGAGCTACGTTAAGCTGTATCGGAACCGAAGTCAGTGTCTTATATTTTTTATCAATATAGTCAAAGTAAGAGTAGCTGACCCCCGGCACAGTTAGCTTGCCCGCTTTTCTCGGGACCAGCACCGTCTTAAATATCTTTGAGCCCCTCACTTCGTAATTTTCCTTGTTTATTTTTGTATCCGTGACCGTTTCGTACTTTTTAAACTCATCCGAGATATTGAGTTTCGGTTCGGTAATGGTTTTTATATTTCCAAGCCCGGTTATAGTTACCGTCAGATTGACCGCATCATTCGTTTTAACATCCCTTTTATCCACAGAAGCCGAGAGCGTAAATCTGCCGACCGTTCCTGAAAAATCCTGCGGCTTGCCTTCGGACGGTAACGGCATTACGGTTATATTTACGGGTTTACTTTCCAGACGGACATTTTTTCCCCTGCCAAAGAAAGAACCAAAAAAGTCATCAGAACTCCCCCTGTCCGGGACGTTGCAGTTAAGCGTCGCCTTTCCAATCGTGTACTCGCCCGGAGAGGACGGGAAAAGCGCGGTTTTGAGCTCCGTTACTTCATAACCGTTACTCTGGTACGTCAACTGCGGAGTAAGCTCTTCTTTCCAAAAGCCTGTGGAATCAGCCGGAATGTACTGCGGCTGGCCCATCAGGTTAATTCTCCTGTAAAAACCAAAAGTCTGAACCACCGGCTCATTTACATACACTTTATTCTTGTTAACAGTCACCTGAACGTACAGGTTCTCATTTCCTGTATTGGCGGTAGCCGTGACCGTACCGGCAGGCGCGCGACCTCTTTTCTGTTGAGCAGTCCCGCCGCTCACCACTTCCACCTGCAAAGGCTGGGACTTATAGATCTTTCCTTTGTGTTCCGCAGTAAAAGAAGGGATAGTGAACTTACCCGGACCTTTGGGAGTTAGAATAAAAGTATGTACAACCGTAGCAGTCGAAGACATCTGCCCGTTTATTATGGAAAAATTAGATTGCCTGCTTTGCCCGCCGTTTGTTACCTCAAAGTCGTTTATTTGCGGGACTTTAAGCGCGGGAGTTGCGGAACCGGAAACCTTGACCTCAAGGACTATCTGATCACTGCTTTCCACAATTGAAGCGGTAATATTAACATCATCGGCAGCAAGAAGCCCGCCGAGAAGCATTATAGTCAGTATCAGTTTTTTCATTACCAGTCTTTCCTTACATTGCCCCAATCAAAATTTTGCATCTGCTTTTCTTTCTTTTTATCAAGAGCCTTTTTCTCATCTTCATTAATAGCTTTCAAAATTCTTTCAGCATCTTCTTTGGACATTTTTTCTTTCTTCTCTTCTTTTCCTTCTTCTTTTTTCTCGTCCTTTTTGTTCTTATCTTCTTTTGCCTGTTTTGCCTGCTCCTGCTTTTTATCTTTATCTTTGCCTTCTTTATTTTTCTTATCGTCCTTCCCTTGTTTTCCGTCTTTCCCTTCCTGTTTGTTCTTGTCCATCTGTTCTTTGATCTTCTTTCTTACAAATTCTATATTATACTTTGCATCCTGGTCTTTCTGGTTCAGCTCCAGACATTTCTGGTAATACTGTATCGCCTCCGGCATTTTACCTGCTTTATACAGGCTGTTACCTATATTATAATAAGTTTTACTCTGAAGGTCTATATCCTTTGCATAACTTGCTTTTTCATACTCTTTAACCGCCTCTTCGTACTTTTCCTGCATGAAAAGAGCATCCCCGGTGTTAAAATGCAATACAGGATGCTCCGGCTCGTCTATCTGCGCATCCTGGTATTTTGAGAGCGCTTTTTCAAAATCACCTTTTTTATACAGGCTGTTACCGCCGTCAATTTTACTCTTTAATCCCTCTGCGTTTACGGCAACAGCAAGCAAGACGACTATATTTATTATTATTTTTTCCATGGCACCCAGAATCCTTTCCTCTCGGAGACAAGAATTTCTGCAATTAAAAACAGTAACCCTATAAACGCAAAATATTGGTATCTGTTCTCATATTTTACATAGGTGGTACTCTTAAGCTCTTTCTTCTCCATATTTGAGATATCATCATAAATTCTATCCAGCTCTATATCCGAGCCGGTTGCTCTAAAATACTTTCCCCCGGTCTCGAGTGCTATTTTTTGCAGCAGCATCTCGTCAAGTTTGGACATTATCGTCTGACCTTCTTTATCCTTACGGTAGCCGGTAAATTTACCGGAAGCGTCAAGAAGCGGTATCGGTTCGCCCTCCGGCTTTCCTATTCCTACCGTATAAACCTTGACCCCTTCTTTACCTGCTTCTTTCGCCGCGACCAGCGGATCGCTTTCGTGATCCTCGCCGTCGGTTAAAAGTATCATCGCTTTATGTTTTCTTTCACTCCTTGAAAAACTTTTAGTCCCGACGCGTATCGCCTCACCTATAGCCGTCCCGGGTTTTGGAATTAGGCGAGTGTCAAGAAGTCCAAGCAGCATCTTTGCCGCGCTGTAATCCAGGGTAAGAGGGCATTGCACAAAAGCCACCCCCGCAAAAGCCACAATTCCAACACGATCCCCATGCATCTTGCCTATAATAGAAGAAAGACTGTCTTTTGCCTTTAGCATCCTGCTCGGTTTTATGTCCTGTGTATCCATACTCCCGGAACAATCTACGGCAATAACAAGATCAATACCGCTCCGTTTTACCTCTACAAGTCTCCCGCCGATCTCAGGCCCCGCCGCTGCCAGAAGAAAGAAAAACAATGCCAGAGAAAGCATAATAATCTTAAATATCCGCTTTCTAGGGTTAAGATTAACCGATAACCGCAAAAGCGCCGAGGCTGCCGCCAGTTTTTGCGCAGCTATGGCTTTCTTCCTCTCGGAATAAATGAAAAATACCACCGCCGCCGGTACCAGTATCAAAGCATATAGAAATACAGGGTATTCAAAGTGCATATTTGCTCATAACTCCTTAGAATAAAACTTCATAGTTTCTCTTCACGGCAGCTTCCGTAATATTGTATTATCCAAAATTATCTCGGCTACAAACAGTAAAAGCGCTATTAGCAAAAGGCTGATGTAGTGGTCCGTATACTCCGTGTACTCTATCCCTTTTATCTCAGTTTTTTCCAGTTTATCTATCTGTTTGTAAATATCTTTCAGGGCTTCTGCTGAGGTGGCTCTAAAATACAAACCCTCTGTCGTTTCAGCTATGGCTCTTAGCGTTGGCTCGTCAAGATCTTCTTTTATATATACGTAGCGCTTACCAAACATCGGGTCATCCACAGGATACGGAGCTTCACCTTCTTTCCCGACGCCTATCGTATATATTTTGATGTTAAACGCCGTAGCAAGCTTAGCGGCAGTTACCGGATCTACCTCTCCCATATTATTCCTGCCGTCCGTCAAAAGTATTATTATTTTTGATTTTGCCTTGCTGTCTTTTAAACGGTCTACACTTGTTGCAATCGCATTACCCACCGCAGTCCCGTCAGTCGTCATACCAAGCTCTACATTCTTCATAAAGTCAATTACGGCGCCGTAATCAGAAGTAAGCGGACACTGCAGTAAACTTACGGCAGAAAACACCACTATTCCTATCCTGTCGTTGCTCCTCCCTTTTACAAAATCCGCTGCAACGCTCTTGGCAACCTCCAGCCGGTTCTTCGGTTTAAAATCCTCGGCTTTCATACTGCCTGAAGTATCGAGGCAAAGTATAATATCTATACCCCTTGTAGAAATCTCTTCCGTTCGAAGCCCCGATTGCGGTCTTGCCAGCGCAAGAATAAGAAATATTACAGCTCCCGCCCTGAGCAGCCAAAGGAGCTCTCTTTTTCTTGACGTGAAGTTACCAACTCCTTTAAAAAGTCTGAAGTCCGAGAAAATTATCGAGGATTTGTGTTTCTTCTCCCTTTCAATAAAATACCAGAAAACAGCCGCAGCCACGAAAAAAAGAAGCAGAAATAACGGAGAGGCAAATCTCATTTTTTTGCACCTCCCGTCAGTTCAGCAGTCACAGGTTCCGAGATAACTTTAGTCCGGTCGACGATATCAAACCCTGAAAAATAATCCTCACCTATCTTTTCAACAGCAGGAATCGCCTTGGCAAACTTTACAAGGTCGCACTCTTCGAGGAAATCCTTTATAAAAGTCACTTCCGCTCTTTTTAACTTTCCGGAAGAGGTCAACTCTTTATACGCCTCGCCAGTGGTACGCTCCACCACCGGAAGTTCGAACCTCGCCTCCAGGTACTCGCGGATTATCTCAGATAATATATAATAATGCTCTCTTACCTTCCCCTCTTCAGGGAGTTTAAGCTCTTTTAGTTTGGCAAGTCTTTCAAAAGCCGTCTCGTGAGGAGGTCTTAAAGGCTCGGCTTTCTCCATTACTTTGGCTATATTTCTCGACTTTATATATCTGTATATTAGATAACCGGCGACCGCTAAAACAGGAAGGATTACGGTAAAGAGCCAGAACCAGAACGAGTGCGGAATTGTTTCAGGGGGTTTAAGAGCCCTTACATCATCCTTATCATTAGGATTCGATTTTACGGATTCGACCACAAGTATTATCTTGTTAGATTTCAGTTCTTTTTCGGTGCCATCCTTATCCGTATAGGTGACGGCAATCTCCGGTATCTCATAATTTCCCGTAGTAAATGTTGCCATAACAAGGCGATACTCAGTTACGGTCTTTCCCCATTTTTTATCAGGACCTTTTTGGACATGGTCCTTAATCTCAAAAGCCTGCAGGTACTGCGACAGGTCCACAGGACGAAGTTTTACGTCCCCTTTCGCTTCAATAACAAGGTGAAAATCAACCTTATCACCTATCGTTATCTTATCTTTGCTGATAGTTGCTTTTGCCGTAACCTGTTCTGTGCTGCCGGTACCCGCATTCTTAGAACAGGCAAATCCCGCAAAAAGCGCAAGTATAAATATGTATCCCGGTTTACTTAGCCGGTTTGAAAACATCTTCATATATAGTTACTTTCTCCGCCTTTAGAAGCTGATTTATTAACTGCTGGTAAATCTCCTGCTGTTTTTCCATAGCATACGCCTGTTTGACACTCTCAAGGGACTCTTCGAACGTCTTTTGTTTTTCTTTTTTATCTTTATCCTTCTCAACGTAATCTTTCTTATGAGCTTCGTAGTAGTTTTTAAGATCGCCTGCCGAAACATTCAGCTTCCCGCGTATCTCTTCTTCCAAAAGCTTCTGCACCATAAAACTTCTCTTTGCCTGAAACGCTTTTTCCACTATCTCTTTATCATTTTCAAAGTTCTTTCTTTTTGCGGAGTCATACATCAGTTCGGTCGCAATATACTGCCTCAAAAAATCAACTTTTTTTGAATCATCTTTATACATCTCCTGAACATAAGCCGGCAGTTTACGTATCTCAATGTCCATCTCTTCTTTCGTCACGTTCCGGTTCCTGATTTTTGCGACAACAGTTCCCTTCGACAACTCCGGTTTTTTGTTCATTGTCGAGTATTTTTCCATCTCTCTTTGCGCATCAAGAGGCTTTCCGAGTCTTTCCAAACATTCGATAGTTCTGGTGTTCACTTCCTTGGAAAGATCCCCCTCCGGAAGAAGTACTTTAACCCTGACAAACTCCGCCAGGGCGTTCTGATAATCATTCATATTTTCCATATATATCTTCCCGACCAGATAGGATATGTTCGCATCCTCTTTTTTTGAAAGGTTGCCTTTCTCCTGAAGTTTTTTAAACTCTGCCACAGCCTGGGGATAAAGCCCTTTTCCCTTAAGCTCGTTGGCCAGCTCTTTCTGTTTCTCCACTCCGATAGAAAGACCCGCCCCCCCGCCGGAACAGGAAACGAGAAAAAAAGACCCGACTAACGCATAAAGTATTTTCTTAAACATATCAGCTCCTTTATCTTAACCTTAACGCTCTTGTCCTGAAGAAATTAATTAGCGGTTTTGTATATGACTTACCGGTTGAAATATCTATACTGTCTATCTTTGCGCCCTTAAACAACTTCTTTAGACCTTCAACTTCTAAGGTCCTGTTTTCTTTGAATTTTTTTACAAAACCGGCGTCAGACGTATCAATTACGGCGCTTTCGCCCGTTTCACTGTCTTCCAACTCAAGAAAACCTACATTAGGAAGGATTTGTTCAAGGTCATCAGTTATCCTTAGAGCAATAAGATCATGCTTTTTCGCTGTTATCTTCAGGTCTTTTTCAAAGCCCCGGTCCAGAAAATCAGAAACCAGAAAAACTACCGCTTTTCTTTTTGTTACTTCGTTTAGATACTGCAGGGCGGCCTTAATATTTGTACCCTTACTTTTCGGCGCAAAAGAGATCATCTCCCTGACTATGCGAAGAATATGTTTTTTTCCCTTTTTCGGGGTGACAAACTTCTCGATAACATCCGTAAAACAGATCATGCCGACTTTGTCGTTATTTTTTGTAGCAGAAAGGGCCAGGAGTGAAACTATCTCGACGGCGATCTCGTTCTTGAACTTCTCAGCAGTGCCAAAATGTCCGGAAGAAGAAAAATCTACAAGGAAAACCACGGTTAGCTCGCGTTCTTCCACAAACTTCTTAATAAAAGGTTTTCCCACGCGGGCCGTCACGTTCCAATCAATAGTACGGATATCATCCCCGGGATTATACTCTCTTACCTCGGCGAACTCCATACCGCGGCCTTTGAACGTGCTTTCATACTGACCCGCAAACGTCTCGCTAACAAGCCGGCCGGTTTTTATTTCTATGCGTTTAACTTGTTTTAATACTTCCTTAGATATCATCTGTCCCCTCTGAACTAATTACAAATTACAAAGGCCAATATTCGGAGGCTGCTTTTAAGGTACTTCTATCTGGTCGAATATCTGCTTAATAATATTCTCAGAGGTTATCTCTTCGGCTTCTGCCTCGTACGTTACGATAACTCTGTGCCGGAGGATGTCCATACCCACCTGCTTTATATCTTCCGGAGTTACATAACCTCTACCGTTTATAAACGCCAGAGCTTTTGCAGCGCGGATAAAATATATACTGGCTCTCGGCGAGGCGCCGTAGGAGATAAGACTCTTAAGATCGTTTAATTTATATTTTTCAGGTTCTCTGGTCGCAAATACCAGGTCAAGCACGTAGTTTTTAACTTTTTCATCGACGTAAATATCATTAATGACTTTTTTAACCCTGATGATATCCGCGGGAGTTGCCGTTTTTTTAACCTTAATCTCTTTATTCTCCGCCATGCGGTCTATTATCTGATTCTCCTCTTCTTTGTTCGGATAGTTTATTTTAAGTTTAAGCATAAATCTGTCCACCTGCGCTTCAGGAAGCGGATACGTTCCCTCCTGCTCTATCGGGTTTTGCGTCGCAATGACCAGAAACGGTGAAGGCAAAGGATACGTGGTATCTCCGATAGTTACCTGACTCTCCTGCATAGATTCAAGCAAAGCGCTTTGCACTTTTGCAGGTGCGCGGTTAATTTCATCAGCAAGCACGAGATTTGTAAAAAGAGGACCTTTTTTCACGGAAAAACTGCTGTCTTTCGGATTAAAGATTAGAGTGCCGGTAAGATCTGCGGGTAAAAGGTCGGGAGTAAACTGGATTCTTTGGAACTTCATATCAAGCGCTGAAGAAAGGGTCTTAACCGACAGTGTTTTTGCCAGACCCGGGACACCCTCTATTAAGATATGACCTTCAGCGAGCATTCCGATAAGCATCCTGCTGATTATATACTGCTGGCCGACTATAACCTTACCTATTTCCGCCGTCAGCTCATTTATAAAAGCGCTTTCTTTCTTTACCAGTTCATTTATCTCTTTTACATCCCTTTCCATACAATATCCTCCTATAATATTAATACGCTTGATAATTGCAGTATTATACCAGATATAAAGACAAAAATAGGGGGGAAAATGTTCCTTCAGAAGCATATATCAGATAAAGTCTTTTTAGAGCTTTATATTCCTGCCTTCGTCAACGGAACGCTGCATAGCAAATAGAAGATCCAGACTCGCCCGGGCTTCACGGAAAGGTATATTGTTTTTGGAGATTCCCATGCAGGCATCCGTAAAACTCCGACACGCCTCAGAAACACCGGATTTTCCCATGGGCGACGATTCCACAAACTCTTCTTCGGTCAGCTTCCCGTCTTCCATCTTCATTATCATTTTATTGTTTCTATTAAGATCTTCAACGCAAACAAGACTTCCTTTTGTGCCGATTACCCCCAGATAACCTTCTCTCTGTATAGAAGTAGAATCCCCCACGTAGCCGATAGCTCCGTCCTTAAAGGTGACCAGTGATGTTATAATCTCCTCACACGGAGTATCAGGAGCACTCTTTGACATTTTCGCATATACTTCTACGGCGGGCTGTCCCGCAAAATGCAAGAGGAGATCCGTACCGTGAACATTATGATGGATATTCCAACCACCCGACACTTTTGGGCTTACGAGATCAATGTGCCTTTTCCCGGCAGACCAGAGACCGAAACCTCTACCTCTACGAACCCAGAGTGAGAGCACCCGTCCGAGAACTCCGGAGGAGATCAGCTCCTTTATTCGTATAGCTTCATGGCCATACCGCATACTAAAATCAACATGCGTTACCACGCCGGCCTTTTCGCAGGCCCCGACCACTTTATTTAATGAATCAATATTAAGCGCAAGAGGTTTCTCGCAAAATATATGTTTCCCTGCCAGGGCCGCATCAATGCACTGTTCAGCATGCACAATATTTGCCGTAGCAATTGCAACCGCATCAAGCCCCGGTTCTTTTAGCATCTCTTTAAAATCCTTAAACGTTTTGTACCCGTCTTTTTCGGCAATCAAACGTCTCTCTTCCCCGCGGTTAAATACTCCGATTATTTCAACATCAGGAATAGCTGCAAATCTTTTTGCCAATCCCTGTCCAAAACCTGCGTAGCCGGCAAGACCAAGTCTTAGTTTTCGACCCATTGCTTTCTCCTTATTGTGCAGAAGTTCTACCTTATTATTGCTATTTTTCCTGTCTTTTTGCTTCCGTCTGTGGCTTTCAGCAGATACAAATAGACACCCTGTCCGACCAACTCTCCGCTCTCATTCCTGCCGTCCCAGAGAATCCTGCCGTAGCCAAAATCAGCCTCTCTTAGAGATCTGACTTTGGAGCCCTTAACATTGCATATATCCATAATCGTCCCTGTAGGAAGATTTATCAGTTTAAAAGTATTTGCTGTTGTTTCATTTATAGTAACAGGATTAGGGTAGGTTTTGACATTTACAAAAGGATCAACTGTTCCCCCGTCGGTGGTAGTCGTAGACCCGGTTCCATATTCATAAGCTCCAATATCAAGCTGAGCGTCAGAAGGCCGCGCTGTATTCTTAAGATGATTTAAATAATGCAAAGAAGGGACAGCCGTTTTTGAAACACCAAAACCGTCTACATAAGTTAACACACTCTTCCCCGCATTCACACAGGAGGAGGAGATATTTAAATGATAATCCCGGCCGGCAAGGTCAATAAAACCGGGAGTTGAGCCCTTAATTGTATTTGTAAAGCCTGTGGGCACTTTAGCTGTTGAAGGTATCCAGTTGTTACTTCCCGTGGTGTTAGCAATAGTATAAGCGTCCCTTAGCAGCGTATTTGTTCCGTAAAATATATTATTATATAACACTGCGCTGGTTGTGGAGCTAAGCCAGAGGGGTGTATTAGAAGACATTCCGGAGATTATAGTATTGTTAAACATATACAGAGTACCTGACCTGGTTCCACCACCATCCTGTCCAAAAAGTATAAATTGCGAGTCATTTCCACTAATCCCGCTTATTGGGGCCGCATTACGTTTTATTATAACATTCCCAATCAAGAGAGCATTTGAGTTTGCAGCATTTGTTTCGGACGCTTCCGCCAGATCAACTTCCTTGCTATTTGCATCAGCAATATAGTTATATAAAAGCTCCGTATAATGCGCGCGGCTTTTGATATTCTGCGCGCTGTCACTATCATGCAGATAGCAGTATCTTACTGTAAGACTGGTTCCTCCCATATACATATTGTGCGTGTACCCCTGATAATCCGGACTCCCGCAATACGCTATTTCCGAGTATTCGACAAGCAAACCTGCAGACTCCGACATCATCCCGTTTTCACACTCAGTAATTTTGCAATTCCGGACCGTTACGTTATCACCCAGTACTCTAATTCCGGCAGCATTGTGGCTCGTTGTATTGTCCGCATTCTTGAACTCCAGATTATCAATAACATAATAACTCCCATCAACCTGGAACAACGCCCTTGGTACTGCGCCTACACCGGTCAGATTAAGAGCTGTTCCGTCAATAAGTGGCTTTGTAGCGCCCATACCTTTTATCGTGATAGGATTCGCCGCTGTTCCGCTATTACTCCATTTCTTATATTCATTATAAGTACCTGAGTATATTTCTAATATATCACCCGGAGCCAAACCAGGAACCATCGTAATCGTAGAATATGTTTTTCCAGGACCCACTGTATAAGTAGCGGCATAAAGGTTTAAGGTAATTAGAATAACGAATATTGCGGGAATTCTGATATAATTATAATGCTTCTTTGCTATATTCATGTTTTCCTGTGCTTTTGCCTGAAGAGGGCCTATCCACTGCAGTCTGTCTTGACCAATCCTGTAGCATAAGTTATGAGTAAACAGCCGTCGCATCTTCTACGGCCGCTACGCCGGCTTCACCCATTCCGCTGATCCGCGCTCCGGCTCCGAGTTTTAGAAATACTCCGGAGGCCGTCCCAGCGGCTATTAAATACTCGCCTGCAAAGCATACCAACAAAGTTATTATTACCAACGCTCTTTTTGTCATAGACCCCTCTTGTTTAATCATCTTTCCACCGCAATTTTGATTTTTTTAACTTCTGTGCCGTTTTTGATTACCGCCACATAGACTCCGCTTGCCGCTTTCACTCCGGCTTCATTGTTCCCGTTCCACACTATACTCCCAACCTCTGTGCTGTCTGCAAGCCCTATAACTTTTTCTCCGGTTATAGTGTATATATCTATCGTTGAACCTGCCATAAGAGACTCGAACACCATACCTCTGCTCGCGGTAGCGGGATTAAACGGATTCGGATATACTTTCACTCCCGAAAGCGTTGCAGCCGGGCTTAGCTCCAATACTGCAAACGTACTAAGGTGGTCGGTCCACGCCTCTATTGTATATGTTGCTGTATTAACAACTGATCTTAATATTATCCACCTCTTGTTAACAGAATCGTATCTTGCAATTACAAAGAATCTCTGAGTATAGCCTGTTACGTCACCACTATTGTATGTGACGGTCAACTTGATTTTTTTGTTCGGCTGCAGGCCCTGGTTATTTGATAATTCAAATAACGTAAAGGAGAGGACTCTTATACCAGACCAGCTGCCGGCGGGCACTATCGTTACACTTTTCAGGCTCATACTTAGTACTGAGCCAAATGTATCTGCCTCTATAAGCGCTGTTATTATTCTTCCCGCAGCATCTTGAATACTTAAACCTGACGTAGTATTTGTAGGAATATCTTGATTATCTTCGGTTTTTCCCGT
>JAPLKO010000020.1 GCA_026388015.1 Candidatus Firestoneibacteriota bacterium
AACGAAGAAAAGCTCAAGATATAAGCCGATGAAAGTAACCGTAAAAGACTTACTTAAGGACAAAAAGAAAGACCTTAGCCTGGAATTAGCGACCGGAGAAGCCGGCCTGGGAAAGGAAATAACCGTCGCCGATGTTAACCGTTGCGGTCTTGCTCTTTCCGGATTTTTTGCTTATTTTGCTGCTGAGCGGGTCCAGGTGCTGGGGAATGCAGAGGTTGAGTTTTTAAAAACCATCGAGCTCGAGAAGAAGAAAAAAGTGTTTAAACAAATCTTCTCCCGTCCTATTCCGCTGCTGGTTCTTTGTAGAGGTTTTTCGGCAGGTAAAGAGCTCCTTGAAGCAGCGGAACAATACCGGGTCCCTGTCATAAAGACCCCGATTAATACCACCAAATTTATCAGTGAAATAACCGCTTACCTTGAAGGAAAACTTGCTCCCAGAAAAAAAATACACGGTGTGCTGCTGGACGTTTACGGCGTAGGGGTGCTCATCACCGGGAAAAGCGGTGTAGGCAAGAGCGAATGCGCCCTGGACCTGGTTAAAAGAGGTCATCGACTTGTAGCCGACGATATTGTAGAAGTAGTCCGGGCTGCCGACAAGGGACTTTATGGTTCTCCTCAGAAACTCCTCCGTTTTTATCTGGAAGTCAGAGGGCTGGGCATAGTCAATATTAAGGAACTTTTTGGAGTGGGCGCTACCAGAGACCGTAAGAGGATAGAAGTTGTAATAGATTTGGAAGAATGGAATGATAAAAAGAGTTATGAACGAATAGGAAATACTGAAGCTGTCCGCGAGCTGTTAGAGGTGAAAATTCCGATGATTTGTCTGCCCGTAAAACCCGGAAGGAATATCGCCATTCTTATAGAAGTGGCCGCCATGCAGGAGCGGCTCAAAAAAATGGGATATTCTACCATGGATGAGCTGGAAAAAAATTTCCGGCTGGAGACAGGGAAGAGAGAGCCTTGAAAGACAGAATATTATTAAAGTGGTATAATTCAAAAGCTGCGCTCAGGATCTGGATTGTTCTGATTCCGGTTTTCCTGGTGGTATTTTTTATTGGACTGCAGGGTATACTCGGCAGCGTTTTTCCTCCGCTTGATTTTTTGGGTTTTATCTCTGCCAAGAAGCTTTCGGCCTTTGTAAGAGAGCTGGTGCTTTACACTTCAAAGCGGGTAACCGTCGACCTTCTGTTAATAGCTCTCGGGATTTGGGGTATCTATGTTGCGGTAAAAAGAGCTCTTTACTCGGTCTTGACGGTTCTTAAACCGTCCAATAAAGAGGATTTTGTCGGCACGGTTTATGAGAGGCTAAAGCTTACCCGCGGGCCTGTGGTCACCGTCCTGGGCGGGGCGGCCGGGCTTATGCCGGTACTGCACGGTTTGAAAAAGTACACCAATAATATTAATGCGGTTATACTGCCCTCTGAAAAAAATATCCGCAGTGCCATGCTGGCTCTTTCGGATGCCGGGAGTTTAAATAAGCTCTTTGGTTACAATTTTGCAGGCACCAAGCTTAGCGAGTTTAACCTGGGAGATTTGTATATTAAAGCCATGACGGAAGTGGCGGGAGATACCGAGAGAGCTTTAAGCGAATCCGCAAATGTTTTCTCGCTTGCGGGCAGAATTTATCCGCTCGTCAAAGACAGGGCGGCGCTTGAATATACAACGGACGGAGGACGAAAAATAACAGAAGAAAGCAGCCTTCTTTGCGGTAACCTGACAGTTAAAGCAGTCGGACTTCAGGCGGCCAGCGGCAGGGCAAACGAAAAAGTTCTTGAGCTTATCAAAACCTCGGATGCAGTGGTGCTCGGTCCGGGAAGTTTGTATGCCGACATTTTACCGTTTTTTTTGGTAAAGGGTGTTTCTGAAGCGCTCTTTGCCTCGCGGGGAATAAAAATATTTGTTCCCGCCTTAATGGCCTTAAAATATGAGCCGGGAAAACCCGTTGTAAGCAGGCAGGTTAAAACTATTCTTGCCTACGCAAAAAAACCGGTGATTGATGCGGTAGTTGTAAATGAAAAAGAGCTTCCGGAAGAAGCTCTGGTAATATACAGGCGTTACCGGTCTGTTGGGTATATCGTAGATGACACGGCATTAAAGGAGCTCGGAATTAGAGTGGTAAAAAGAGGTATGGGCCGGCTCACGGAAGACGGTTTTATACGGCATGATCCACAGGCGCTCGGACGGGCGCTTATTAAACTAATATCTATTTAACGGCAGGGAAGGAGCAAAATGATAGGCATAATTATTGTTTCTCACGGCACACTTTGCGAGACGCTGATAAAAACTTCTTCGCTGATACTGGGAAAGCAAGAGAATTTAATTGCGGTACCTTTAACTCCTTCAGAGGGTCTCGAAGACCTTAAGGAGAAAATGCGGGCAGCCCTTGAAACTTTAGCCTCCAAAGAAGGCGTGCTTATCCTTGCTGATATGTTCGGCGGCAGCGCGGCAAATGTGAGCACCGGTTTTTTACAGACGCACAATGTAGGCGTCGTCTCCGGGGTGAATCTCCCGATGCTTTTAGAGTCAATTCTTTCCCGGGCTTCTTTCCAGGATGCCAGGAAATTTGCCAAACACATAACCGAGAAGAGCCGGGGTTCGATAATAAACGTGGGAGATATGCACAAGACATGCCGCTGACACTTTTTAGAATAGATGACAGATTGATACACGGCCAGGTCGTGGTCGGCTGGGTTAACGCTTTAAAAGCCGATTACATAATAGTCGTAAACGATGCGGCAGCGGAAAATGAATTTCAAAAGTCCCTTTTAAAAATGGCTGTGCCGCCGCAGATAAAAGTAGACATCTTCTCCGTCTCTGAATTTAACCTAAAGCCGGATAGTAAAGAGTTGCTGGCGCGGCGCGTCATTATTCTGACTTCAAATCCCCTGGATTGTCTCCGGCTTTATGAGAAAGGCTTCAAAATGGAGGAAATTAATCTCGGCGGTATGCGGCATTCAAAAAATAAAAAGCGGTATACTAACTGCATTTATCTTAACGAGGAAGATATCGCCGTTTTTAATAAGCTTATAGAAAAAGGGGTAAGAGTTACCGTAAGAATGGTTCCTTCTGATGCGGGGAAAGAGCTCGGCGAATGTTTATTGAAAGGGGGATGTGCTCTTGAAAAAGATTAATTTCATCCTGGGTGTTCATAACCATCAGCCGGTGGGCAATTTTGATTTTGTCTTTGAAATGGCCTTGAAGAAAGCGTATCTTCCTTTTCTGGACGTTTTTGAAAAATTTAAAACTCTGAAGCTGGCAATACATAACAGCGGACCGCTCCTGGACTGGCTGGAAAAAAACGCGCCTGACTATTTAGAAAGAATAAAAATACTGGCAAAAGCCGGCCGGGTAGAGGTAATCTCCGGGGGGTATTACGAGCCAATATTTCCGCTTATTCCGGAGCAGGATAAACACGGGCAGCTAATAATGATGAACACCTATATAGAGCGAAAATTCGGCTCTGCGCCGTCCGGAGCCTGGCTTCCCGAGCGGGTCTGGGAACCGTCTCTGGCAAAGACTTTTGCCCGGGCCGGACTAAAATATACCATTGTAGATGACACCCACTTTAAGAGTTCCGGGCTCACAGAAAAAGAGCTGCTCGGCTGCTTTGTGACGGAAGAAGAAGGTTACAAACTAAATGTCTTTCCGATAAACGCAAAAATGAGATATTATGTTCCTTTTAAACAGCCGGAAGAGACTATTAATTATCTTGCCTCTCTGGCTACCGAAGAAGGAAATAATCTGGTGGTCTTAGCCGATGACGGAGAAAAATTCGGCGTTTGGCCGGACACCTATGAATGGGTCTATGGACAAAAATGGCTGGAAAAATTCTTTACGGAACTTGAAAAAAACCGGGACTGGATAAATGTCACCACCTTTTCGGAGTATTTGGCGCAGAACAAGCCGCTCTCGCGTATGTATATTCCGACTACCTCTTACGATGAAATGCTTGAGTGGTGTTTGCCGGCGGATACCATAAATGAATATGAGAATTTTGTGAAATACTTAAAAGATAATAATATGTATGCCGGCGCCGGTCGTTTTGTAAAAGGCGGGTATTTTAAGAATTTTCTGAACAAATATCCGGAAAGCAACAATATGCAGAAAAAAATGGCGTATGTCTCTTCGAAAGTTAACAAAATATGCGGGGGGGCAGCTGCCGGCGAAGAGCCGCTGCGCCTGCTTTACGCCGGACAGTGCAACTGCGCCTACTGGCACGGTGTCTTTGGCGGCATTTATCTGAATCACCTGCGTTTTGCTAACTATACAAATCTTAACAAAGCGGAGCGTTTGGCGGATGAAATAAAATACAAAGGCCGGCCCTGGCTGGAACACGAAATTACGGATATTGATAAGGACGGTAACGACGAGATTTTAATAAACAGTAATATTTACAATGTTTACCTCTCGCCTGCCAAAGGCGGGCACATCTTCGAAATGGATTATAAACCGGCGGATTTCAATCTGCTTGATACGCTTTCCAGAAGGAAAGAGGCGTATCACCGGGACTTATTCACAACCGGCGCAGAGTGCGGCGGGGAGCAGAAATCCATACATGAAATGTCCCGGCAGTTTGACGCTGCTTTAAAAAAAGATCTGGTTTACGACCGGTACCGACGGCTTTCCCTGATAGATCACTTTTTGAGAAATGATACGGGACCGGAAGAATTCAGACAACTCAAATTTACGGAAGGCGGGGATTTTGTTGAAAAGGCCTATAAGCCCTCCCTGGAAATAAAAGAGAACAGTATTTCCGTCAGGCTCGAGCGTACAGCCGCCGTCTTTCTTGCAAAGTTCAGCGTAGCCAAGACTCTCACGGTGAGAAAAAATGAGCCGGTTCTGGAAATCGAGTATCATATTGAAAATCTTTCCGGAAATCAAATTGAGACAAGATTCGGCGTAGAATTCAATTTTGGAATGCTGGGCGGAGACTCGGCGGACAGATTCTACTACTGCCCGGGCCGGCAGCTGCAAGACGCCCGGATGCTCAGTATAGGCGAAGAAAAAGGCGTAAAAACCTTCGGCCTTACGGATAAATGGCTGAAACTTGACATTAATCTTGAGGCCTCTCTTGAATTTGATTTCTGGCGTTTTCCGGTAGAAACCATTTCCCAGTCCATAGGCAGACTGGAAAAGGTCTATCAAAATTCAACCGTACTCTTAAGCTGGCCTCTGGTCTTCAAGCCGGGAGAGTCCAAAAAAATTAAGCTAAAAAAGAAGGTGCTGCATGCCGTTTGATATTCTGCTTGTAAGCCTGGTAGCCGCGGTTCTTGCCATAGATGTGAGAACTATTGGGGGGACTATGATCTCCCGCCCGCTGGTGGTGGGGCCGCTTGTAGGACTGCTGCTCGGAAATATCGGTATCGGTCTTATTGTCGCAATACTGGTTGAACTTCTGTGGATAGGCATGCTCCCTGTCGGCGCCTATCTGCCGGTGGAGACGCTCCCGGTTACCACGGTTGCGGCGGGTCTGACAATTCTCCTTAAAGATACGATAAGTCTGCCTCAGTATTCTCTCATCATTTTTGCCTTAATGGCTGCGATACCGCTTGGCTATGTCGGCAGATGGTTGGAAATTCATATAAGAAATCTTAACTCCGTGTTATCGGCTTATCTTGTCAGACAGGCGGGGAAGGGCGATTTTTCGCGGATTTCCTTAATTCAAGGTCTTAATGTTTTAATTACGTTTCTTAAAAGCTTTTTGCTGTGTTTTCTTCCGCTTTACTTCGGCCGCGGCATTCTTGAAAATATAGTGCATTCGCTACTCAAGTAAGAAAGAGGAAAAGTGTATAAACTGATTAAAAGAACAGATCTTCTGAAGATACTCTTCAGGTCCCTGCTGATTGAGGCTTCGTGGAATTTTGAAGCGATGCAGAATATCGGTTTTACTTACGGTCTTCTGCCGGCGGGAAAGCGGCTTTACAAAACCCGGGAGGAGCGCGCCGCATTCTTAAAGCGGCACCTGAAATTCTTTAACACGCATCCCGCTATGGCGCCGGCTATTATGGGCGTGGTGATAAATATGGAAGAACGGCATAAGCTCGGAGAAGCGGGGGCTCTGGAGCAAATAGAAGGAATAAAAACCTCCATGATGGGACCTCTGGCGGCGATCGGCGATAATGTGTTCTGGGAGTATTTAAGGCCTTTTTCTGCGGTTGTCGGCGTTTCCATCGTTATGCTCTTTAAGGATTCAAACCATCCGTACCTGGCGCTCCTGGGACCGCTGGTAACAGTTATTATCTATAACGCTATAAATGCTTTTGTCAGATACCGGGGTCTGGTGCAGGGCTATGAAAGAGGTGTTGATATTTTGAGCGTGATCCGGGGTTTTAATCTGACCGCGCTTATCGACAAGCTGAAGTTTTCTTCGGCGCTTATTTTAGGTCTTACGGTCGCCCTGATCTTCCCTACGCTGAATATAAGGGTTTTCGGCGCGGATATTCTAAACAGCCTGCTGTTTCTGGGCGTTACCCTGCTTTTCTTCGGGATGTTGAAAATTAAAATATTTCCGACGGTTATCTTTTATTCGATAATTGCTGCGGCAATATTATTCAAATATATTTTATAGGCGGTGCGCTATGGCAGAGATACAGGTAGAAATAAAAAATAAACTGGGGTTGCATCTAAGAGCGGCCGCGACTCTCGTAAAGATTACGGCGCTTTATAAAGCCGAAATCTTTATAAAAAAAGATGAGGACGAGGTTAACGGCAAGAGCATTATGGGGATTATGACCCTGGCGGCCGGCAAGGGTTCCGTGCTTGTTATCAGGGCCGTAGGTCCGGACGAAGGCGCGGCTTTGGAAAAAATCAAAGAAATTATAGCAAATAAATTCGGAGAGAGTGAATGAGGAAAACCTTCAGAGGTATAGCGGTTTCTGCCGGAGTGATAATAGGCCGGGCTTTGGTTTTGCCGGATCAGGAAATGCTGGTTATAAAAAAAGCCATACCCGAGGAAAATATTGCCGCTGAAATAAACAGATTTAATGAGGCCCTGGAAAACACCAGAATTGAAATAGCGGCGATGCACGCTAAGATCAAAAAAGAGATCGGCGGAAAGCACTCCAACATTTTTGAAGCTCATCTGCTGATTTTAAGCGACCCGGCGCTTTCTTCGGATGTGGTAAAACATATAAAGAGTGAAAAGCTGAGCGCGGAATCCGTCTTTTCCCGAGCCGTAAACAGACTGGTGGAAAGCTTTGCGAATATTGAGGACGAGTATATCAGAGAAAGAACAAACGATATAAGGGATATCGGCAGAAGGGTCTTTAAAAATCTCACCGGCAGTATCAGAGAGACGCTCGCCGATATTAAAGACGAAGTCATCATCTTTGCCCGGGACCTCTCCCCTTCCGACACTGTTACCATGAAACGTGATAAAGTCAAAGGTTTTTGTACGGATTTGGGCGGTAAAACCTCGCATACTGCAATAATTGCCAGAGCTCTGGAGATACCCGCGGTCGTAGGACTGCAGAACATTCTAAATCAGGTTCGGGATGGGGAAACTGTAATAGTCGACGGCTCTCTCGGCCTGATAATTATTAATCCCGTAGAAGAGGATCTTAAACTTTATAAACAAAAACAAGAAGAGCTGCTGAAACAGAGCGCCGAGCTCTCCAAGCTGCGGAAACTTCCCGGGGAAACGCTGGACGGTTACAGGATAGAATTAAACGGCAATATAGAGATAGAAGATGAAGCAAAACTCGTGCTAAAACACGGCGCCACCGGGATTGGTTTGTTCAGGACCGAATTCTTATTCTTAAACCGGCTGGATTTGCCTACGGAAGAAGAACAGTATAAATCTTATTTAGCCGCGGCGGAAATTATTTTTCCCAATCCGGTAATAATCCGGACCCTGGACCTGGGCGGGGATAAATTTTTATCGCATCTGGGGCTTTCGAAAGAAGAAAATCCGTTTTTGGGTTTAAGAGCCATACGTCTTTGTTTGGCCCGTCCTGAATTATTTAAAACCCAGCTGCGCGCCATACTCAGAGCTTCGGAGCTTAAAAATATTAAAATAATGTTCCCTATGATCTCGGGGGTGGAGGAGTTTATTAAGGCCAATAAACTGCTCGAAGAAGTAAAAAGCGATTTAAGAAAAGCAAATATTAAATTTGATGACGCTATGGAGCTCGGGATTATGATCGAAATTCCCTCGGCGTCCCTGACCGCGGACATTCTGGCTAAAGAAGTGGATTTTTTCTCTATAGGCAGTAATGATCTCATACAATACACGCTTGCGATAGACAGGGTCAATACCAATATGGCGCATATGTACAACCCCCTGCATCCGGCAATCCTGCGCCAGATAAAAATTGTTGTTGAAGCGGCGCACAGGGAAGGAAAATGGGTCGGTATGTGCGGGGAGATGGCGAGTGATCCCGCTTTCTCGGCGCTTTTAATAGGGCTCGGGATTGATGAACTTTCCACGGCGCCGGTGGCGGTGCCGGAAGTTAAAAAGGTGCTCAGGTCCGTCACTATGGCTGAAGCCAAGAACATTGCCGAGAAAGTGCTGGCGCTCAATAATCTGGAAGAGGTGAAGAAGTATATGCTTTCGGTAAATAAAGGGAGCTGTAAATACTGCAAGTAAGAGGAGCGGGGTAAAATTAAGCCGAAAACTATGAAAATTAAAGAATTTATCAAGTTAAACATAATGCCTTTTTTTCTTACAAGCCTGCTTTGTCTGGTCGGACTCACGCTCCGGTTATCCGAAAAGGGTAATATTGCGTTGAGCCCGAAACAGAAAAAAGCCCCCTGTTTATTTGCCTTTTGGCACAGCAGGATTCTTACGGCGGTGTATTACTATAGAAATAGAAATATTCATACCCTGGTAAGTCTGAACAAGGACGGAGAGTTTATTAACCGTGTTATGCAAAAACTCGGCTACACGAATGTCCGCGGCTCTACCTCAAAAGACGGTTTTCGCGCTTTGCTTGCGTTGAAACAGCTGCTCAAGGACGGAAAATACGTGGCAATAACGCCGGACGGTCCCAGGGGCCCCGGACAAAAGGCGCAGCTGGGAGCGGTAACTCTTGCAAAGATAAGCGGAGTGCCGGTAACGCCTTTTGCTTTTGATGCAAAGAATAAATGGGTTTTAAACAGCTGGGATAATTTCATAATTCCGAAACCTTTTACCCGGGGCGTTTTTGTCCTCGGCAAAGAGTTGTTTGTGCCTGCGGACGCGGACGAAAAACTGCTGGAAGAAAAAAGGCAGGAACTCGAAGAGGAGTTGAACCGCCTGCAGGAAGAAGCCGGAAGCTTATGCCGCTCCAGCTGGTAATCTACAATGTCCTATACCTGCTCTTGCTATTGGTGCTGTTCCCTTTCCTGTCGGTTGCCGCGCTCTTCTTTACTAAATATAAAACCGGTTTCCTGAACCGTTTTGGACTTATTCCTCCGGCTTTTAAAAAAAAGGTCAAAGGATTCGAGAATATCTGGCTGCATGCCGCTTCAGCGGGAGAAGTAAAATGCATTTTGCCTTTAGTGGCGGAACTCAGGAAAAAATACCCCGCCGCAAATATTGTTTTTACTACCACGGGCCTTAACGGGCAGAGAATGCTTGGGAAAGCGGCAAAAGATATCCCCGCCTGCTATCTGCCGCTCGACTTCTATTTTCTTCTTAAACCTCTGGTTTTGCTGATTAACCCGAAAATACTGGTGGTGGCCGAGACGGAATACTGGCCGAATTTATTTTATCTGGCCGGGAAACAGGGCGCCCGTCTGGTTGTCGTGAACGGGAGATTCTCTAAGAAAGCGGTAAGGCGCTACAGGTTTACAGGCCCGCTGATAAAAAAAGTCTTTGCGCTCACGGCCGCATTTGCGATGCGCAGCCGCGAGGATGCGGCGATACTGCTGAAGTTTGGCGTATCCCCGGAAAAAATATTTATCACCGGGGACCTGAAATACGAAAAACCGGTAATTAACGGGGATAAAAAAGAGGCGTTGGAAACTGCGCTCAGACCGGTCTTAAAAGAAAAAATTATGGTGTTTGGCAGTGTGCATTATAAAGAAGCGGGTGAAATACTTGCGGCGTTTAAACTCATAAAAGCCGAGACGCCCGGAATTACCTTTATTCTGGCTCCCAGATTTATGGAGGAAATACCCGCCCTTATGGCTTTACTGGAGGCAGAAAGTTATTTTTCCGTAAAAAGAAGCAACCCCGGTAAAGTTAAGGCGGATGTTGTAATATTAGACACCTTCGGCGAACTCTCCTATGCTTACGGTCTTTGTGCTGTCGCATTTGTAGGCGGTTCCTTAGCCGGCGGTATAGGCGGGCATAATCTGCTGGAACCGGCATATCTTGGCAAACCGGTGCTTTTCGGACCGCATGCTTTTAACTTCAAGGAAATGGCAACAGAAATAATAAACAAGCCGGCGGGCTTTTTGGTGCGGGATTCTGCAGAACTGGCTGCTAAAGCCGCGGAACTGCTGGCAAATCCGCTTATGCTTCAAAAAATCAGGCAGGCGGCCTTTGAACTCCTGGAAAACCGGAAGGGCAGTCTGCTAAAAACCTTGGAACTGCTGTAAAATGCTTGGGCAGAAGAGGCGGCGTTATTGTAAAACAATTCTAATAATGCTACAATTAACAGGAAAAAAACTTTAGCATTACGGATATTTACAGCTTTAAGCTATGGAGGAGTTTATTATGGACGGAATAATACCCGCATTAAGAATAGAAGCCGAAACGCTGCCTGAGGGCTGGGAAAAGGCAGTTATTGCGACCTGGGAACAAGGAGCGCCTTTAAAGACCGAGTACGACAAGCCGGGGGATCCGCCGAGCCGTGATTGTACTATGATGCTGGTTATAAACGACCCGTTTAAAGAACCCCGTATTCACAGAGCTTTTCCCGGAGGATTGGAAGACCTGGAAGTGTACAGGCAGGAAGTGGTGGAAGGTATTCATGACCATTGGATAAAACCTGAAGAGGGCAAATGGTCTTACACTTATCACGAAAGATTTTTTGACTACAAGATGGAAGGCAAATCCATTAACCAGATAAATTATATTATTGATAAGCTTTCGGAGAGCTTTTACTCCCGGAGAGCGCAGGCGATTACCTGGAACCCGCTAAAAGACCCGCCTTCCTATGATCCGCCCTGCCTTCAGATGTTTTGGGCGAGAGTTCAGGAGGCGGCGGACGGTAAAAACTATCTTAACGTAAACACCATCTGGCGCAGTAATGATGCTTACAAAGCTGCGTTTATGAACATCTTTGCGCTTACGGAACTGCAGAAAATGATAGCGGAGAAAATCAGCGAAAAAAGCGGGAAATTGGTAATTCCCGGCAGATATGTCCACTATGCCAACAGCTTCCATATATATGGCTCGTATTTTAAAGATTTTAAAAATTTCCTGGAGACGGTGAAAAATAGGAAATGGGAAGACCGCGTCTGGAACACAGAGTTTGCGGAGCCATTTTTTGAGATAGGGAAAGAAAGAATCAGAGAAGAGAAGTCAAAAGGGCTTTGAAAAACTTATACGGCGCAGGCAGCGCAATTTATTATAAGAGGAGAAGAATATGTTTGATAAAATGAAACAGATGTATGATTTACAGAAAAAGGCAAAGCAGATAAAGAAAGAACTGGAAGCGACTATAGTCAATGTGGAAGAAGCGGGCGGGAAGATAAAAATATCTATGAACGGCGAGTTTAAGCTGGTCAGTATCTCCATTGATCCGTATTTTCTGGCGCCGGAAAGAAAGCTGGATTTGGAAAATGCGTTAAAGCGGGTAATTTCCAACGGAGTAGGGCAGGCTCAGTCTGCGAGCGCGGGGAAGATGAAGGAACTTACGAAAGGAATGGGCCTTCCCAATTTTCCGGGGCTCTGATTGAGCGGGTTTATTGTTGTCTTTGTGACTGTGCCTAAACGCGCCGAAGCCAAAAAACTTGCAAAGCTTCTGCTGGAGAAAAAACTTGCTGCTTGCGTTAATATTATTCCCAAAATTGAGTCGCATTATTGGTGGAAAGGGAAGCTTGAAAAAGCAAGCGAGCTGCTGCTTATTATAAAAACCCAAAGAACACTATTTCCGAAGCTGGCTGCTCAAGTTAGAAAGAATCATTCCTATTCTGTTCCGGAAATCATCTCTCTTCCGGTTACGGATGGCAGCAAAAATTATTTGGACTGGCTGAAAGAAAATACTGTTAAATAGATTCTGGCTCGCTAAAAAACCGGGAGGTTATATGGAAAGAACAGGTGTAATTACGGCAAAAGGAAATCCTTTAACGCTTATTGGCGCCGAGATAAAAGCAGGAACAAAAGCCCCTGATTTCTTTGTGGTGGATAACGAACAAAAACCGGTGAGCTTTAAAGAGCTGGCGGGAAAAGTTAAACTCTTCAGCGTGGTGCCTTCTCTGGATACGCCGGTTTGTGATCTTCAGACGCAAAGGTTTGAAGCCGAAGCGGCAAATGTTACCGGAGACGTCGGTATTTATACTTTCAGTATGGATCTCCCGTTTGCGCAAAAGAGGTACTGCGGCGCTCATGCCATAAACAAAATTAAAACACTTTCTGATCATAGAGAGGCTTCGTTTGGTATTGCTTACGGCGTACTCATCAAAGAGAACAGGCTTCTCTCTCGGGCAATCTTTATTATTGACGCCGGCAATACTGTCCGCTATGTGGAATATGTAAAAGATATTTCCACGCATCCTGACTATACAAAAGCCATAGAGGTTTTAAAGGAAATTGTAAAATGAAAAAACAATACACCGATAAACACGCAATAGCCGGCGTCAAAACTCTTATGCCGGCGCTTGAATGCTTTCCCAATCAGTTCAAAAACTACGTCATAACCATAGACATTCCCGAATACTCTTCTATCTGCCCGAAATCGGGACTGCCTGACTGCGGAAAGCTCGTAATTAAATACATTCCCGGTAAAAATTGCCTCGAATTAAAATCCTTAAAGTTATATATACTTGCCTACAGGAACCTGGGTATCTTCTACGAAAATGCGACAAACAAAATTCTTGCGGACTTTGTAAAAGCGGTAAAACCCCAAGGAGCTTATATTAAGGGTGAGTTCACCCCCCGTGGAGGAATCTCTACAAGCGTGGAAGCTGCCTGGGGAAAACCGGTAAGACTGTCTGATGAAAAATAGCATTTTCCCGGCCCGGCCCGAATGAAGATTTACTCTTATTCCAAACTTTCAACCTTTGAAAATTGCGCTTTTCAATACAAATTGAGATATCTGGAAAATATCAAAGTTGATAAAGATACCATTGAAAGATTTCTCGGCAACATCGTGCATTACACTCTGGAGTACACTTATCGGAACAGGGAAAAACTTCTGCAAAAAGCCAATCCAAAAGAGGCTGTTGTTCAGCTCTTCAGGCATTTTTGGTCCAAAGGTTCCGAAAATACCGTTGATTTTAAGGTGTTTGACGGGTATAAAAATTCGATTGTGGTGGTTAAGCGGGGCCGCGGTCCGGATGATTATAAAATAATGGGGGAGAAATGCATTGAGCGCTATTTTGATGCCTACTTTCCGTTTGACCAGAACAAACTTTTGGGTATGGAAGAAAGAATACAGATAAAGCTGGACACCGCAGGCAACTACCTTTTAAACGGTATTATTGACCGTCTGGACGAAACCCCTGCCGGAGATATTGAGATTCATGATTACAAGACGGGGGCAAATCCGCCCGGTCAGGCTAAGATAGAAAAAGAAAGACAGCTGCCTCTTTATCAGATAGGCATTGCGGAAAAATATCCGGGAAAAAAAATAACCCTGATCTGGCATTATCTTATGTCCGGAATAGAATTCCCTTTGGTCAAGACAGAAGAACAACTGCAGGGCGTCAGGTCGGAAACTATGGACGTAATAAACGAAATAGAAAGCACGAAGGAGTTTATCCCGCGCAAAAGTCCGCTCTGTAGTTATTGTGAATATAACGGAACCTATTGCCGGTAATAACAAGCAAAAATTATCTATAAAGGGAGCTTTGATGCTTTTAGTTTCTGTCGTAAGTCTTGGCTGCGCTAAAAATCTTGTGGATACCGAGGTGATGCTCGGCTCTTTTAGGCAGGCGGGTTTTGTTCTAAGCGGCGAACAAAAAATGGCGGATGTACTTCTTTTGAACACCTGCTCGTTTCTTTCCGCCTCCAGAGAAGAAGCCGCGCGTGAAATAAAACTTGCGCTTAAAAACAAAAAAAAAGGGGCGCTGGTTGCGGTAACCGGCTGTTTTGTCGAAAGTCACGGTAAGGAATTGAAAAAACTGTTTCCCGGCGTTGATATCTTTCTGCCTTTTTCCGGAATTCCTGAAATAGGCCGCCTCTGTCTTCACGCGCTTGCCGGACGGCAGAATGCAAAAATACCAAAAAAAGATAAAACGTTTATTTACAACAGCAAATTACCGCGGGTGCTGGCGACTTTGCCCCACTATGCCTATGTTAAGATAGCCGACGGCTGCGATAACTGCTGTTCCTACTGTCTGATTCCTTCAATAAGAGGCCGTTTTAGAAGCAGAAAGCCGGAAGATATCGTGTCTGAAGTTAAAAAACTTGCGGCGCTCGGAGTCAAAGAGATAAATCTTATCTCCCAGGATACTACGAGGTACGGTGAGGATCTTTATAAAAAACCGGCCTTGCCGCTGCTTTTAAAACAGCTTGCAAAAATCAAAGGTATTATCTGGATACGCCTTTTGTATCTGTATCCGAGCCGGGTGACTGACGAACTCCTTGACACTATGGCTTCTTTGAAAAAAGTGGCGCCGTATTTTGATATACCTCTCCAGCATACCGAAAGCAGGATTTTAAAGCTGATGGGCAGGTTTTACGACAAAGCTGCGGTTGAAGTCCTCATAGAAAAGATAAGGAAAAGACTGAAAACCCCGGTTATAAGAACTACGCTGATTACGGGTTTTCCCGGAGAGAGCAAGAAAGAGTTTTTAAGTATGCTTAACTTTATCAGAAAAATAAAATTTGACAGGGTCGGAGTTTTTGAGTATTCCAAAGAAAAGGGAACACCCGCCTATTCTCTGGCGCAAAGTGTCAGCAGTCCTGAAAAAACAAGAAGAAAAAAGCTGCTGCTGAAAACCCAGCAGAAAATATCTTTACAATTGAACAAAGCAAAGATAGGGAGTAAAATAATTGTGCTGACCGATACCGTCGCCAACAACACCGCAACGGGCCGGCAGCCGGCGGATGCGCCGGATGTTGACGGCCGGGTCTATTTTTCTGCCGGGAAAAAAGTAAAACCCGGGGCGCTCTTAACGGTGAAAGTTACCAAAGCTTTGCCGTATGATTTGCTGGGAGAAACCGTTGGAAATTAAATTTAACTACTCAAATATTCTTACTATGGCCAGAATCGGCTTTATTCCTGTTTTTCTTATCCTGCTTTTTTCTAAAATGCCCTATGGTCCGGCCGCCGCTCTCTTGATATTTATTATCGCCTCTTTGACTGATTGGTATGACGGCCGTCTGGCAAGGGAGAGAAATGAGGTTACGGAGTTCGGCCAGTTTTTGGATCCTATAGCGGATAAGCTTTTAGTCTTCTCCGCTTTTATTTCTTTTGTGCAATTGGAATTGGTCCCCACCTGGATGATAATATTGATGATCGGCCGGGAATTCATAATAACTTCTCTGCGCATGATTGCCCTCTCAAATCAAAACAAGGTTCTTCCGGCGGAGCAATCCGGCAAGCACAAAACCGCCTGGCACATAGCCACCATTATTACCATACTTGTAATTATCGCTTCCCAAAAATTCTTTGACTGGAAATCTGTTCTTGAAAGCTATGGCGATAAAGGCGAGCATTTTTCCGCGTTTATAATGGCCGTACCTTATATCATGACGGTTATATGCGCCGTCTATTCCGTCTATTCCGCTTACGATTTTATTAAGAAAAACAAAGGACATTTCCTTGCGAAACCTCCTGCTTAAGATCTTGGCCTCCGGCTTTGGAACGGGTTATTCGCCTTTTGCCAGCGGTACAGCGGGGAGCTTGGTCGGTGTAATTATATACTGCTTCCTTCCCGCCGGTATTACCGTTCTTCTTGCGGCAATAGTAATATTTTTTGCGGGTGTGTTTATTTCAACCGCCGCGGAAAAACTTTATAATAAAAAAGATTCGGGAAGGATTGTAATCGACGAAATAGCCGGTTACCTTTTTTCAATGGCTTTTTTACCCAAGGAGCCGGTATTTGCCGTTGCCGGTTTTATCCTGTTCCGGTTTTATGATGTGGTAAAGCCTTCTCCCGCGAGAGAATCACAAAATTTAAAGGGCGGGTGGGGTGTGATGACGGATGATTTAATAGCCGGGATATATACCAATCTGACTCTCTGGGCCGGGTATTGGATTTTTAAAGCAATCTTTTAGTCGTTTTCCCGGGTTTATTCAGAGCTTCAGCAGCAGCGCTTCTGTCAGAATATTTCCTTTTAAATCCAAAACTCTTCCGACAGCTTTTTTCTCTTTGGGAAATATTTCCAGCAGTCCGTAGGTGTTTAGCGCCGCGCGGGTATCCCCGGCTTTCAAACTGCCCGGATTCAAAAAGAGCGTGTCGCCTTTTATCCTTGCCTCGTAAAGATGGGAATGACCGTACAGGTAGATGTCCGCAAGATTTTCCGCGGCTATTTTTTGCGGGTCGGCGTCTTCAGACAGGTCTTCCTCTTCCCTGCGGTCGGAATGCGTCAGAAAAAGCTTGAAACCGTAAAGTTCCTTGAAAAACCGGTTGGGAATTCCGGGATTTCTGTATTCTTTTTCGTAAAGTCCGGGAACCCTGTAAAGTTCGGTTGAATATTCAAAAAGCGCTTCGGCGTCGCGGTAAGTGTCCCCGAGATGAATAAAGGCCGTTGCGCCGGAATTCTTTGCGCTTGCGGCAAGGCGCCTCAAATCCGTTATATTATTGTGCGTGTCGGAAAAAACGCCGAGCAGTATTTTTTGCATTTTAGCCTGCGCTTCCCGCATCCGGGCTCGTCTTTGTAAAATATTTATTTAACAGGAAAAGGAGCATAAAAGAAAATATATCATACAAAAGCTGCAAAAGCAAAATATTTCTTTGATTTTCGCCTTCTGTTGGTGCTAAAATAGTTTTACGCGCTTTTAATTAAACTCTTGGAGGTCACAATGAAACTGGCTACGCTTAAAACGCTTTCTATAAAAACGGATTCCAGGATAATGCTTCTGGTTATGGACGGGTGCGGGGGGCTGGGCAATCCTTCCACCGGTAAAACGGAGCTGGAGACGGCGAAAAAACCTAATATGGACCGTATGCTAAAAAACGGTGTCTTCGGGCTTTCCCATCCGATAGGCAGGGGTATTACTCCCGGAAGCGGGCCTGCGCATCTCGGCCTTTTTGGCTACGACCCTCTTGAATATGTGATTGGCAGGGGCGTGCTGGAAGCGCTCGGCATAGGTTTTCCTATGACGGCGAGACATATTTCGGCCAGAGCCAATTTTGCGACCATGAAAGACGGCGTGATTCTGGACAGAAGAGCGGGCCGTATCCCTACTGAAAAAAATATCGAGCTGGTCGGAAAATTATCAAGCGCAATTAAGGAGCTTGACGGCGTAAAAGTTATTTTTAAAAACGGAAAGGAACACAGATTCGTGGTTATTCTTGAAGGCGACGGATTGGAGGACGGTCTCGGGGAGACGGATCCGCAGAAAGAAGGACTTAAACCGCACCCGGTTACCGCAATAAATCCAAAGGCTCAGAAGGCGGCGGCTGTGTTGAATAAACTTATGATTAAGATAAATGAAACGCTTAAGGGGGAGGAAAAGGCCAACACCTGTTTACTCCGCGGTATTGCGAAATGCCCGCATATCCCTTCGATGAACGAAGTATTTAAAATAAAAGCGGCCTGTATTGCCAACTACCCGATGTATAAAGGTCTGGCGACGCTTGTCGGTATGGATCTTCTTTTGACCGGCGAGACTATTAAGAGCGAGTTTGATACGCTTGAGGCAAACTATTCAAAGTATGATTTTTTCTATATGCACATCAAAAAGACTGATTCTTACGGCGAGGACGGCAATTTTGAAAATAAAGTAAAAATAATCGAAGAAGTGGACCGGGAAATACCGCGCTTGGAAAAACTTGGTTTTGATGTAATTGTTGTAACCGGAGACCATTCAACGCCGGCGGTTCTAAAAGGTCATTCCTGGCATCCGAATCCTTTCGGGTTGGTCGCCAAATATCTTATCCCTGATGAATTCGAGACCTTCAACGAAAGAACCTGCAAAAAAGGCGGCCTGGGACAGTTCCTCGCGGTTGACGCCCTGCCCTTGATGCTCGGCCATGCAGGCAAGCTGGAGAAGTATGGAGCGTGATATAATAATAACCTAAACGCAACTCCGGAAGTTATGGAAAAGTTTTCAAAATAACTCCGCCTGCCGTCAATCATATATTGATGTTGTCAATGTTTTACAGGGGTGAAATGTTCGGCAAAATTCACGACTTTATTTTTATTGAGTTAAACAGACGGCTGCTTTTATATGTTACGCTGTTTTTTATACTCGGTATAACGGTTTTTGACCGCAGTCTTTTGCCTCCTTCCGCCGCAGCAGCTTTTCTGGCCGTCTCTCTAAGCGGACTGCTTCTTGTAAAAAGAGCGGCGCCCGTCTTTATTTTACTTCTTGCCTTTTTCTTTGCGGGGCCCTACTGCCTTTACAGGTCCGGTTATCCTCCAAAGCATCTCAAGAATTATACCGGAGCTTTTGGTTACCAAAGAGTTGAGCTTACCGGAACGCTGGCGGCGGATCCGGAGTTTATAAGAAGCAGCTCGAGCGCGACTCTGCTCCTGGAGGCAGAGAGCTTTAAAATAAAAGGCGCGCCCGTGATAAATACCGCCGGGCTGGTAAAAATCTCTTTAAAGGAAAAAATAGACCCCGGAGAGTTGAATTACGGCGACAAAATAACGGTTTATGCAAGATTTCACGCGCCCGCCGGGCCGAAAAACCCCGGAGAGTTTGACTACCGCAGGTACCTTGAAAGAAAGAAGATCTTTCTGCTCGGCTCGGTAAATCAGGCGGAGGGTGATTCTCTGGAAAAAACCTGCGCGGGAGGCGGAAACAAATTCATCTCCTGGACGATAGGTCTCAAGCACCGGCTCCTCAGGGTGCTGGAGGCGACGACAGCCAAAGAAGAGGCCTATCTGATCCAGGGCGTTTTGCTCGGGGAAGATGCTTCTTTGAGCGCAAAGCGGAAACAGCAGTTCAGAGCTACCGGCACTTTTCATATTCTCGCTGTTTCCGGTTTTAATGTTGCGCTGGTTGTGGCGGCTTTCTTTTTTATTATGCGGCTCCTGAAGTACGGCAAAAAGTTTTCCGCCGCGGTGAGTATCGGCTTCGTGCTGGTATTTTGTTTTGTCACCGGCTGTTCCCCCTCGGTGGTGCGCGCAACCCTGCTAAGCGTCTTTGTCCTAACCGCCCTGCTCCTGGAACGCGACTTTGACCTTTTGAACCTGCTCGCTTTATCGGCCCTTGTAATGCTCCTTTATGAGCCCGCCAGCCTGTTTGACCTGGGTTTTCAGCTTTCTTATCTTGCCACGCTCGGGCTCGTGCTTCTGGCCTCCCGTCTCGAAGAATATCTGAGTTTCCTGCCCCGCTGGCTGGGCGGCGCTGTTGCGGTGACTGTTTCCGCTCAATTATTTGTAACGCCTGCGGCCGTAATTTATTTTAATTCTTTATCCACCCTGACCCTGCCGGCAAATTTACTTATTGCGCCTTTCGTCTGGTTTTCCACCGTTGCCGGTTTTCTGCAGGCGGTGATAGGTCTGGTCTTTTTACCGGCGGGCAGTATTATCGGTTTTATAAATGCGCTTTCGGTCAACGCTATGTTTAAAATTGTGGAGTATTTCTCGGCTTTTTCTTTCGCGGTCCTGCAGGTTTCCTCTCCCGGCTTTTTTTTCCTGCCGGTTTATTATACCGCCGTTTTTGCGCTGGTCTATTTTAAAGAGCTTTACAACAAAAAGACGGTTTTAGCGGCTGTTCTCTTCGGTTTGCTTGCCGCCGCCGTTTGGCTGAATGTTTATTTTACCGGAACGGCTAAATGCGAGCTGACCGTCTTCTCCCTGAGAAATGCCAAAGCCGTCCTGATCAATGCCGGGTCCGGGTCTTCGGTCCTTTATGTTGAAGGTAAAATTGACGCGTATGAGGCGGAAAGAAAACTTCTTGCCGGGCTGCGCAAAAAGGGCATAAACACCCTGAGCGCGCTTGTCTATTCCGAAGAGTTTGAGAGCTATGTCCCGGAGTTTTGCCCGCAGGAAAAAATAAAACTGGCGGAGCTGAAAAACAAAAGTCTGAAAATAACGGGCCGGGGAGGTGCCGTATTCTATATCGGCGGCAAAGCAATTTTAAGCGGGCGGCTGGGCTCTCAGGTGTTTTATGCGGATCACGAAAAAGTAATATACGGCGGAGACCGGCAGGCGGTCTATTACAAAGAAGTCAGGAAAAAAACCGCTTTTGTTGTTGAGCTGACCCCGTCCGGCGCGCAGGGAAAATATTGGTAGAAAATCCCCGTTTATTCTGGTAAAATCACCTTATGAAAATATTAAAAGGGCTTGAAATTGTAGGTATCTGCGATAAAACTCTCGGGTTGTGGCATAAAAAAGGGAAAAAAATGGAACAGAGCAGTCTGGATGAGGCTCTTCTCCTGCTAAACTTTAAAAAAACCGGCCCCGGTAAACTGGTTAATGATTCCATAGTTATCAACTGCTTTCTCTGGCATCTGGAGGATCGCGCCCGCGCAAAGAGTTTTTCCGACTCCGTTATCGCAAATATTAAACGCGCCATAGATCTTACCAACCAGCGAAGAAATAACAAGATGGAGGAAATAGACGCGGCGCTCCTAAAAATTCTGGCGGAAAAAAACCTAAAACCCAAAAAAAACGCCGGCCTAAACTCCGAGACCCCGGGCAGTATTGCGGACCGGCTGGCTATTATTTCTCTGAAAATATATCATATGAGAGAGCAGAGCAGGCGCCGGGATGCAAAAAAAGAACACCGGGAAAAGTGTAAAGCCCGTCTGGCGGTGCTTTTGGAACAAAGGCGGGATTTGAGCGGCAGTCTGGACGCGCTCCTGAAAGAGCTGTTAAAGGGCCGGAAAAAGCTTAAGATGTATTTTCAATTTAAAATGTATAACGATCCTGCTACAAACCCGTTTATGAAAAAGTGACCTGCGCCCCTCTTGTCAGGAGCTGCCTTGGATTTTAAAATGTGGCTAAAAGCAATCAGGATAATACCCCGCCTGTCAAAAGAGGAGTGGGACCGGCTGGATTTGCTAAGCAAATGGCTTATTTCCACCCGTTCAGCCGTGCTGGTAATGACCCTGCTTTCTGCCGGTTTAGGCGGTATTTTTGCGGCTTTGGCCGGAAAGTTCAATTTTTTTCCGTTTTTTGTTTGCCTTACGGGTCTTACCTTTGCGCACGCAACGAATAACCTTTTAAATGACCTTGTGGACTATATCAAAGGCGTGGACAAGGAAAATTACTACAGGACGCAGTACGGGCCTCAGCCTCTGGAAAACGGCTTTCTTTCTCTTAAAAGGTATCTTCTATATATACTCTTCACCGGCCTTATAGCTTTTGCCTGCGGGCTTTATCTTATTTTGCTTCAAGGAACAGCTGTACTGATACTATTCCTGCTGGGTTCTTTTTTTCTGCTCACTTACACCTGGCCTTTAAAATATTACGGTTTTGGAGAGTTTGCCGTCCTGGCTGTCTGGGGTCCTCTAATGATTGGCGGCGCGTATTTTGTCACAGCCGGGGAATGGAGCTGGCTTGTAGTACTCCGGGGCCTGCCTTATGCTCTGGGCGTCACCACCGTACTTTTTGGCAAGCACATAGATAAGCTGGACGCAGACAGGGCAAAAGGCATAAACACTCTGCCGGTACTGCTCGGGGAAAGCGCCGCCAGAATGACCGTCATTATTATGACCCTGCTCCAGTACCTGCTTCTGGCGCTTCTGGTTTTGGCCGGGGTTTTTACCCCGTTACTTCTTCTGCCGTTTCTGGCTTGGCCGGCCTTTCTCAGGCTTTTTCGCGCCTACAGAAAAGAGCTCCCCGCCGCAAAGCCCGCAAATTACGCCTCCGCCGTCTGGCCTTTATGGTTTGTAGCCTTTGCCTTTGACCACAATAAAAAATTCGGCGGCCTTTTCCTCGCCGCCCTACTGCTGCAGCTCCTGCTTTCAAAGTAGTATTTCCATTCCGTTCGCAGGTTTCATAGGCTTCATTTAGGGTTTAAAATCCGCCGGAATAATGCTACAATATTTTATGCGAAAATATACCTTAAAAAACAAAAAAAACTCCGGCTGGCTGCTGCGGCTTAGGATTGCGGGTGTTGACAGCAAAATATTTATAGCCCGGGAATACGGCCCGGATTTCCTGAAAACCCTGAAAACCCGGTACCGGTATTTCCTGGTCAAAACCTCTTTAGCGCGTAAGGTCTATGTGTACAACGGCCTCCTGAATAAATACGCTTTTGAAAATTTCGTCCGGCGGGCCTATTCCTCTCTTCTGCTTAAAAACAACGGTTTTCTTTTGCACGCTTCAGGCGTTATTTGCCGGGGAAAAGGCTACATCTTTACCGGCGTGAGCGGCGCGGGGAAAACTACCGCCGCCGAAGCGAGCAAAAAATACGGCGTGGTGGTCAGCGATGAAATAATCGCCCTGAGAAAAACCGGCGGGTGCTGGACGCTTTTTGGCACCCCTTTTATGGGGCTGATGAAAGGCGGGGGAAAAAATAAAGCGGCAGTCAGGCCCCGGCTCTTTTTCCTGAAACAGGCGCCTAAAAACGCCTTAAAGCCGGTCTTGCCGGAAAAGGCCTGGCCCCGGCTTTTGAGGAACGTGGTGCTCTTTAAGCCGGGCAAAAAAATCGCCGGTTTGACCTATTCTTTTCTCTGCGCCTCGGAGAGCCGTGTGCTTTTCTTCAAAAAAACAGGATTCTGGAGGACTCTATGGTCTGCAAAATAAAAAAAGGCGTCGCCGCGCGGGAAATAAAAGGCAGGTATTACGTGGTCCTGCCCAAAGAGATGAAACTGGTCAAGCTAAACAAGACCGGTTCTTTCATCTTCGGCTTGCTTAGCGCGCGCGTCCCGGAAAAGCTCATCCCTCAAAAACTCGCTGCCCGGTACAAGGTCAGCCCTGCCTGCGCCGGACGGGACCTGGCGGAGTTTATTCGCGAGCTGAAGAAAGCGGGGGTGCTGAGCTGATGCGGGAAAAAGAGCTGGCGGAAATCACCGAAGCTGATCTCATCCCTGCGTGGGCGATGCTGGAGTTGACCCACAGGTGCAATTTTAAATGTTCCCACTGTTATGTCGTCAAAGAAAAGATAAAAGAGCTGAGCTCTGCGGAAGTGAAAGATGTCCTCGACCAGCTGGCGGCGGCGGGCTGTCTGTTTCTGGCTTTTACCGGCGGTGAGCTGTTTTTGCGCAAGGATGTCTTTGAACTCCTCGCGTACGCCGTGAAAAAAAGATTTGTAGTCACCGTTCTTACCAACGCTTTCCTCCTTGACGCCGCCGCCGCGCGCAAACTCAAAGCGCTCCGTATTCACGAGGTGAGCACCAGTCTGTACTCCCTGAAAGCCGGGGTGTTTGATAAAGTTACGGGGGTGGCGGGTTCTTTTACCAAAGTAATGGGCGCTCTGCGGGCGCTGAAAAAAGCCGGCGTGCGCGTGAGAATAAAAACCCCTCTTATGACGGTCAATTACGCCGAAGAAAAGTCGCTGGCTGCGTTTGCAAAAAAAAACGGGTTCTCGGTTTTATTCGATCCCGTGCTCTCCCCCAAAAATGACGGGAGCGTAAAAAACACCGGACAAAAAATCAAAGCCGGCGTTCTGGAAGAAGTGGTGCAGCGGCACTGCGGCGGCTGGAGTTTTTCGGATAAATATCCGGAACGGAATGTGCTTTGCTCGGCCGGCAAAAATTTTGCGGCCGTGAGCCCCTCCGGCGAGGTTTTGCCCTGCCTGCAGCTGCCTCTCTCCGCCGGCACTCTGCGGGAAAAGAGCTTTAATGAGATCTGGAAAAACTCCCCGGTGTTAAAAAAAATACGCGGGCTGAAGCTGTCTGCTCTCAAGGAGTGCGCGGGCTGTAAAAATATCCGTTATTGCAACCGCTGTCCCGGGCTGGCCCTCCTGGAAAACGGCAGTCTGTACGGTAAATCCGTCTCCGCCTGCGAGATTGCCGCCGTGAGGTCCGGGTGCTGCAATGGATAAAAAAATAATCCGGAGTCTTTTAGCGGCGGAAATAAAAAAAAAGGGAAGCGTAAAAATCAGGGTCTTCGGCGGCTCTATGAGCCCGGTTATAAGGGGAGGACAGGAGATTGTAGTCAAAAGCTGCAAACAGGTCAAAATCGGAGATATTGTCTGCTATAAGACAAAAGACTGGTTTTTGGTGCATCGCGTTAAAAGCATTGATAAAACAAGCGGTTTAGTGACAGTGGAGGGGGACTCAAAAGACCGGGTGTTGCATAAAATAAAAAAACACGTTATAATGGGAGTAGTCCAAGAGAGTGTCTATAGAAAAATAATAAAAATAATCATTGACAGTAAAACAAGGATTTGATAAGATTTTGTTAAGGTGAAGGTTTAATTAAAAAGTTCTTCGAATAACGGAGCTGGTGTGAAGAAAATACTCAAGAAAAAAGAAAAATACGAAAAGCCAAAAATAAAATCTCAAAAAATATTTGAAACGGCTACGCTTGCCTGTGGCAAATGTTATTCTGGTCCGATTTATCAGCCGGCATGCAGCAGCTACCCGAGGAACAGTTAAATGTTTTCAAAGAACTCAACAAACGCCTTAGACAAAAGAACGTATGAGGAAAAAATGCAAACAAAAGCAAAACCTAAAAATAAAACCGAAAACTTCAAAAGGCTGCTAAAAAAACACACCCGCCTGTCCGTACTTGCAATCATAACCTTTCAACTTCTCTTTGCTGGAAATGCATTAGGTGCAGACAGGTTTTGGAAGGGTGGTACTGATGACGCATGGAGTGGTACAAACTGGGCGACGACTTCAGGCGGATTAACGGGAAATAGTATTTCAAATGCAGATATAGCCATCTTTGACTCATCATCGACAAGTAATTGCACGATAGCACCGACAAATGTAAGTCCAGTTGGTATATCTATAGCTTCAGCTTACACAGGTACAATAAATTGCGCAACTGCATTTACTGGAGCTTTTAGTAGCCATTTTAATCAAAATGGTGGAACATTTAATGTTTACACCACAAGTGCATTTATAACAAACTCCGCCAGAATTGTAAAGGTATCTGGAACCAACGCAACTCTAAAGTTTCTTGGCAGTGGACTAATGGTTAAGAATGGTATAGTACAGACCGCAGGAATGATAAAAATTGGCGATGGCGTAATATTTGAGTACGATACCAGCAGCGCCAGCTCCACAATTGGTGGAGGCGTTTTTGTATCAACATCTTTGACAACAGTTACACAAAATAGCGCTTCGTACCCAATGATTGTTAATGGTACTGCCAATGTTAGTATTGGTGGTCGCCTCTCTTATAGAGGCGGTATTAGTTTAAATAGTGCATCCGCTACTATTAACTTTGGAGATTCAGCATACATCCATCATCCGAACACTGTCACTTCTTGCATTAGTATCGGTGCCGGCACTATTAATGCAGGCGGTTCGACAATTTCAATATACAACGGTAATTTTTATAATTCCGGCGGCACTTTTAATGGCGATAAGTCTACTGTTATAATGAGCGGTAGTGTCAATTCTACTTTTTCTACTATTACCGGAAGCAATACATTTTACAATCTTAGAAATGTAGCAAAGAAACATTTAACTTTTGAAAACGGAAAAACGACGACAATTAACGGGCTATTGGAACTTGCGGGTAATTCTAATACATTAGGTCTTACGATACGTTCTATGTCAGCCGGCAACCAATTTACGATAGTTAAAAACGGCAGATCTGATTGCGGTCAATATTTAAACATTCTAGATTCTAACAATACCGGTATACCGATAAACGCAAGGACATCCACAAATCTAGGAAATAACACCGGCTGGACATTTAATTCACTTAGCGCGCCGACAATAACCGCAGTGACACCTTCCGGAAGTTTTAACAATTCTGCGGCGCGAACGCTTACGATAAGCGGAACCGGATTCTCAGAAGGCGCAACGCTTGGAGTGACAATATCCGCAAACGGAGGAACTGCATTAACGATTCCGTCCTCCGGAGTGACGGATGTTTTAATTTCCGGAGTGATAATGCCTGCGGGTATAGCGACGGGTACATATGATATAACTGTGACGGCCGGAGGCGGGGCATCAACAACCGGAACTGGTAAAATAACAATAGTCGCCGGTAATCCCCCGACAGTTAGCGGAGTAACGCCTGCGGGAGGATTTGATAACACAGCTTCGCGTCTTCTTACGCTTTCCGGTACGGACTTTACGGCAGCATCAACGGTGACAGTAAACGGAGTACAATTGACGATGCCCGCCGCCGAAAATGTAAACGCTATAACTATATCCGGTTTGACTTTACCCTCCGGCATAGCGACGGGTACATATAATATCACAGTGACAAACGCCTATGGCTCGGGAGTGGGAACAAATTTAATAACGATAACGACGCCTGCGCCGACGGTAAGCAGTGTGACGCC
>JAPLKO010000051.1:0-15398 GCA_026388015.1 Candidatus Firestoneibacteriota bacterium
ATTGTTTATTCCGCTCCAAACATTTGCGGCTTCCTGATTTACAGCCTTTGCTTCAGTGAAAACAGAAGCAAGTTCAGGTATCATATTAAAGGACTTCACCCCTGTTTTTATTTTTAATAGTACATCTTTCTTCCACTCTTCGCTCTTCTCAATCTTTGCAAGATACGGAAGTGCGTTTTTCAGGTAAACATCATCCGATAACTTCATAATATATTCATGATTCACCCAGATAAGTTTTTTCTCGTCAAAGATAGAGCCGGAGTGTCCGACGTCTTTCAGGTCAAAGTTTTTGCATATTTCTTCTTTTGTTTTTATCTCCACGCCGTCTTTTGGGTACCAACCGAGAAGAGACATGTAGTTGAACATTGCTTCCGGCAAAAAGCCCTTGTCACGGTACGCAAGAAGCGACGTTTCCCCGTGCCGTTTTGAAAGTTTGCTCCGGTCAGAACCGAGTATCATAGAAAGATGCGCAAACGCAGGAAGAGCAAAATTAAAAGCTTCATACAGCAAAACCTGACGGGGAGTATTGGAGAGATGGTCTTCCCCTCTTATAACGTGTGTAATTTTCATAAGATTATCATCAATAACCACGGCAAAATTATATATCGGCACTCCGTCAGAGCGGGCGATAACAAAATCCCCTATCTCCTTGGTGTTAAACTCTACGGGGCCTCTTACTAAATCAGTAAACTTTACGATTACATTCTCCGCTACCTGAAACCTGACAACAAATCTTTCTTTATTGGCAAGCTTCGCCTTTATCTCTTCTTCTGAAAGTCTTTTGCACTTCCCGCTATATTTATACGGGGTTCCTGCTGTGACTGATTTTTGTCTCTCTATTTCTATCTCTTCAGCAGAACAGAAGCAATAATAAGCCTTTTTTTCCTTTAAAAGCTTGTCTAAATACTCATTATATATAGAAAGCCGTTTCATCTGCGTGTACGGTCCAAACTCCCCTTTTTCTTCCCCCGTCCCAAAATATCCCTCATCCCAATCAAGCCCCAGCCACTTGAGAGACTCAACAATGACTTTCACCGCTTCAGGCGTCGACCTTTCCTGGTCGGTATCTTCGATACGGAGAATAAACGTCCCCCCGGTCTTTTTAGCAAAAAGATAATTAAAAAGCGCCGTCCTGGCATTCCCTATATGCATGTACCCCGTCGGAGACGGAGCAAAACGTACTCTGTTTGTCATTGGTCTTCCTTTATTTTGTTAAAATTGCTTTTTCAGTTTCTTTATAAGCTCTTCTTTTTCCTTCTCTGAAAGCTTTCCCGGTCTTACTTTTTCCGGGATTTGCCAGATGGGAAGCTCTTTGTATTTATCATTTTTGTATCTTGGAGCAACGTGCCAGTGAATATGGTGGCAGATGTTGCCGAGGTTTTCATAATTGAATCTATCCGGTTTGCACACCTTTTTTATTGCAGCCGCAACCTGCATCATATCTTTGTATAAGCCAATCTGAAAGTTAAGCGGAAGGTTGTGCGTATGCTCTTTATGATTCTTTGTGAAAAGAATGCAGTACCCTTTAAAGTACTGCCCTCCGGCATGAAGTATAACGTAAGAGTGCTTTAACTCGGCAATAAAAACTTTACTTGTACCTTTTTTTATTTTTTTTACCTCATCGCAATAAAAGCAGTTTTCCATTTTTTATAACCCCTTTTTTCATTTTCTTATTATGTTTACTATCGCCTGACATTGCATCGCTCTGCCTTTGCCAATATCCCCGAGGCCTTCAGCGGTTGTCGCCTTTACGGATACCTGCTCCGGCTCAATAGAAAGTATTTTTGCAATGTTTCCTTTCATCTCCCCGATATACTGTGAAAGTTTAGGCTTTTCCGCTATTATAACTGTATCTATATTTACTATCTTGTATTCTTTTTCCAATATTTTTCCAACATACTGGAGAAGAGTAAGGCTCGAAGCATCTTTATACTCCGGCAGGTCCACTCCAAAGATATGACCGATATCGCCTTTGTTGACGGCGCCAAGAAGAGCGTCTATGATGGCATGACATAAAATATCCGCGTCCGAATGCCCGTCCAAACCGAAAGGAAAAGGAATATGCACTCCTCCGAGAACTAATCTCCGCCCGTGTTTTAACTTGTGAATATCTATACCAAGACCGACAAGATTTGTAGACATATAGGCTCCTGTTAAGAAGTAAAGTGCAAAATACGAATGTTAAAAGACAAAATATTGTCCTTTGTCATTATTTAAAAACTTCCCTTTATCAATAAATAAATTATTTCTCCGTTAAAACCCGCAATTACCGGGACGAGAAGATTGTCATCCAGTTTTTTTACCGCAGTTTCCACAACCGTGGCGGTAACAGCCATTATTACAATAATAATCCACATCGGTTCTCCGGCCGGAAACAAGGAGCCATCCCACCACATTTTTCCGTTTACGGGCTGCCTTAGGACAATAAAACCGATTAACAGATTCACGGCTAATTCTGCAAGAAAACCTTCCCAGGCTTTGTCTTTGATATAGGGTAGAGGGGTTCTGCCAAAACGCGTACCTATTACGGCAGCTGCCATATCTCCGAAGGTTACCATAAGAATGCCGGCCGCAGCGATACGAAGGTCATAGATGGCAAGAGAGATAATGGCGCCGAGTAAAAAATAGATTTCTGCGCCCATATGATTTTTTTCTTTATCCCTTCTGTATTCCCAGAGTTTTCTGAGTAACGGTATTTTTGCCCCAACTTCCACTCTTGCATACTCCAGCTCAAAAAGAATGACCAGCAGAAAGGAAAGAAAGAGCAGGGCTATTTTATGATTAACGAAATTTGCAACCAGCACGTAAACGACAAGAAATATTACGGAAAACAGGTGGATTGATTTTCTTATTAGTTCCTTCTTAAAATTCCAGCCCTGCTTATTGTTAAAAAAGTTATTATCAGGCAACGCTCACCTTGTTCCTGCCGGCATGTTTTGACATATACAGCGCTTTGTCTGCTTTTATAATAAGTCCCCTGCCCTCAACAATAGATTTATCCCAGCCGGCGACGCCGATACTCAAGGTTGTTCTAATAATACGCCCCTGATAATGAAATTTGGTTTGCCAGACATATTGCCGCAAGCGCTCGGCTAATCTTGTTGCGCTTTCCACATCGGAAATAGGGGCAATGACGGCAAATTCATCTCCGCCATAACGTCCTATAAGATTGATCTTTCTTGTGTTTTTTCTGATAAGCTCAGAAACTTTCACAAGTATATAATCCCCGGCGTCATGTCCATAGGTATCGTTAATCTTCTTAAAGTGATCCACATCAACCATTAAAAGCGCAAGCAGCCCGCCGTACCTTTTAACCCTTTCTACTTCGCGGTCCAGGAAAGTTTTAAAATATTTTTGAGTGAAAGCATGGGTGAGCCCGTCTCTGGAAATCTCCAGTTTTAATTGCTCCGTCTTTAATTGCGCATCCGCTAAATCCTTTTGAATCTCCCGGATAATATCACCGTAGGTAATAATACCGATAAGCCTTTTATTCTCCGTTATCGGGAGGCGTCTGATTCTCTTTGTCGCCATAAACTGCATCGCCACACGGGTATCAATTTTTGGAGACATCGTAAAAACAGGCGAAACCATTATTTCAAAAGCTTGTTTTTGCGCCAGAGGCTGACATCCCTGCTGACCGATAAAGCTCACAATATCCCTTTCGGTAACGATGCCCAGAGGGATTTTATCTTTTACAATTACAATAGAGCCGATTCTATGTTTTTCCATCAACAAGCAAAGATCTTGAACAAACATATTTTTTGGAGCAGTGATAACAGAACGACTCATTATGTTTTTAATCTGCAAGCCAATCTCCCCACTATAATAATTTTACTTTCCTTCCACCAGTTTCTTTACTCTTTCCAGGCCTTTTTCTATTAACTCCGGCGTTGTTACATAAGAAAGCCTGACGTACTCTTCGTTCTCTCCAGCATTCTTCGGACCAAAATAAGTGCGGGCCAAAACCAGCACATTGGCTTTTTCTAGAATATACGCCTGCAGCTGCAGAGAATCCTTAAAACCGAGATTTTTACAAGCTTCGGATACATTGGGGAACACATAAAAAGCGCCTTTCGGCACTTGGCATTTAAAGCCTTTTATTTGGTTTAACAGTTTTACGGTCAAGTCCCTTCTCTTTTTGAACTCTTCTACAAATCCTTCCACCTCGGACTGATCTCCGTTAATCGCTTCCACACCGGCAATCTGTACAAATGTGTTAGTACAGGAGTTAGCATTTATCTCAAGCGTGGTGATATGTTTTGCAAGCTCTTTCGGCATAATACCGTACCCGAGGCGCCAGCCTGTCATCGCATAGGCTTTTGAGAAGCCGTCGGAAATAACAGTCCGCTCTTTCATTCCCGGAAGTGAGGCGATGGAGGTGAATTTTCCTTCATATACTATCTTACTGTATATTTCATCCGTCATTACCCAGAAGTTAAATTTCTTTGCAAGCGCCGCAATCTCCTCCAGATCCTTATCGGAAAGCATACTTCCGGTCGGATTCTGCGGGCTGTTTAAAATTATCATTTTTGTTTTTTTGTTGACCATTTTTTTCAGCATCTCAACATCAAAAGAGAAGTTCTTCTTCTCCCAGAGCGGCAGCGCTATAGGTTTTGCGCCGATAAAGTTGGCAACGGACTCATACGTCGGATAACCGGGATTAGGATAGATAACCTCGTCCCCTTCGTCAAGAATTGCATGCATGGAGCCGAAGATAATCGGTTTGGAACCCGGGGTAACGACGACTTCATCCGGTTCAATATTCATGCCGCGGAACTTTCCACCTTCTTTTGCCAAAGCCTGCTTGAGGGCTAAAAGACCGCTCGAGGAAGCATAATGGGTTTGATTATCGTTTATCGCCTTTATACAGGCATCTTTGATGTTTTGAGGCGTATCAAAAGCCGGCTCACCTATACCGAAAGAAATAACATCCTTCCCTTCAGCTCTCATTTTTGCAACAACAGGAACCATAGCAAAAGCAGATTCTGTGCTAAGACGACTTATTCTTCTTGCTAACTGCATTTCTTTTCTCTCCTTTGTTTTGTCGTTTTACGACTATTCTTGAATTAATCATGTTCTTTTTATTTTACAGCAAAAATCAGCATATTTCAATATATAATAGGCCGGCTCTTCAAAGCAGAAAAGATAGATTTGTTGGAGCTGTTCGCTCTATTATATTGATTTTGCAATCTTAATAATATACTATATTAAGTAAGTGTTTTTCTCTTTTTTAGAATACGATTCAGGTGCGGAGGAAGCATGGTTGAGCTTTTAAAAACCGTCCTTTTTGATAAGCATATCGCTGCTAACGCCGTAATGGCGGATTTTGGCGGTTGGAACATGCCCTTGCATTATCCCCGAGGTATTATCGAAGAACACCTTAGCACAAGAGGGGGCGCCGGGCTCTTTGATCTTTCCCATCTGGGTCGGTTCGTGATTCGCGGCAAAAACTCTCTACTCTTTCTACAGTATGTCCTTACCAATAATGCGGCGGCCTTGGAGATAAATCAGGCACAGTACACCCTGATTCAAAACGGGAACGGCGGAGCGCTCGATGACGCATGCCTCTACAGATTCTCTCAAAATGAATATCTTCTGGTTGTCAGCGCCTGCAATCAGCTTCGCGATTGGGAGCATCTTTCTCATATCTCAAAAAGGTATTCTTTTGGCGTTGAGTTTGAAGACAGATCCATAGAAATAGCTCTGCTCTCTCTTCAGGGTCCAAAAACAAAAACTATCCTCGCCCCGCTTGTGGAGAGAGGGGAACTTCCCAAGCCGGTAAAATATTCGATGAGTTCGATAACCATAAAAGGCAGTAAAGTGCTGGTGGCGAGAACCGGGTATTCAGGCGAGCCTCTGGGATTTGACCTCTTCATCGCGCGTGAAGACACCCTTAAAATATGGGAGGCTTTAATCGAAAAAGGCGCAACGCCTGTAGGGCTTGGCGCCAGAGATACTTTAAGACTGGAAAGCGGCCTGCCGGTGTACGGACATGAGTTTGGAGTGGACCAGGAAGGAAAAGAAATCCCTATATTTTCTCTGCCTTGCGCAAGATTTGCCGTAAGCTTTTCCCCGTTAAAAGAAAACTTTTTGGGAAAAGATTCGCTTTTAAAACAATTCGAGGCGTATAAAAAAATTGCCAGGCAGGATTATTCCGAAATATTGCATCTTCCTAAGAAAATAATGCCGCTTGCAGTAAAAGGCAAAGGTATTGCCCGGCGCGGCTTTAGAATTTACAAAAATGAGAGACCGGTAGGCTATGTAACCAGCGGCGCCATGATTCCGTATTATGTACAGAAGGGGCTGGGTGTTTTTTCCGAACAGACAAAAGAGCAGGAAATAAGAGGACTTGGGCTTGCCCAGGTTGACTCGGAGATTAAGGAAGGTGATGCCGTTCAAATTGATATTCACGGGGTGAAAGCAGAAGGACTTATCGTCAAGTGGCACTTAAGAAGCGATGCCCCGCCTTACGCCAGACCAATAATAGTAGAGCGCTTCACGGAGCTAAAGGTCTCTACTGAAAAACCTTACCTGGAAAAAGCAGCGGAATTGCTTGAGCGGGCAATACAAAACACGGTGTGGAGAGAAAAGGAATGCCTTAACTTGATTCCGTCGGAGCAGGTAACGTCTCCCGCAACAAGACTTCTTTCTGCGATGGATCCCTCCTTCCGTTACGGCGAACACAAAAAAATTAGAGCCTTCTATGATTTGGAAGTTTTCTATTCTCAAGGCACAGAGTTCATAGCGGAAATCGAGCGCCTGGTCGTTGCAGAGTTTAAAAAATATCTTGGCTGTAAAAATGTTGAACCAAGAGTTATCTCCGGTCAGATGGCAAACACCGCAGTTTTTGCGGCCATGCTGAATTATATAAACAGAGATAGCTCAAAAGAAGAGCCAAAACGTTTAAATAATATTATGAGCAACTCGGTCCTGAGCGGCGGACACGCTTCGGCTCAAGCCGGGGGCGCTCTACATGATTTTGTGCGCGTAAATCCTTTGACTGAAAAATCTTTTGTAATTAATTTTCCGGTGCTTTTGGAAAATCCCTATAAAATTGATATTAGCGAAACAAAGCGGCTGATTTCAGAGAATCGTCCTGATCTTATAATCTTTGGAAAATCCACAGTACTGCATCCCGAACCCATAGAAGAAGTAAAAGCTTTTATACAGGCGCGCGGGATTAATTCCATAATAATGTATGATATGTCTCACGTGCTCGGTTTAATCGGTCCTTATTTTCAGGAACCTTTTAAAGACGGGGCGGATATTGTGACGGGCTCTACGCATAAAACTTTCTTCGGCACCCAAAGGGGCATTATCTCTTCCAGCTTTTCCGGTACTGATGATAACTATAAGATCTGGGAAGCAATAGAAAAACAGGTCTCATCATGCCTGGTCTCCAACCACCATCTGGGGACTCTGCTCGGACTTTTGATGTCAACTTACGAGATGAACTACTTTAAAGATGAATATCAGGAAAAAGTGCTTATGAACGCCAAAGCTCTTGCAAAAGCTTTCAAAGACCTCGGATTGGACGTGATAGGCGACCCTGCTGTTTCCTTTACCGAAACACATCAGGTTTTATTGAACGTAGGCTATGCAAAAGCAAGAGCAACGGCAAAGCTTCTTGAAGAAAATAATATTATTGTTAACTGTCAGACAACTCCGGAAGACGAGGGTTTTACTGCTGCATCTGCTCTTCGACTGGGCACTGCCGAAATGACAAGACTTGGTTTCAAAGAGGAGGAGTTTAAGAATGTAGCCAGGCTAGTAAAAGATGTTCTGGACGGCAAGAATGTCAAAGAAGAAGTAAAAAGGCTGCGGGAATACTTTCAGGAGATAAAATTCTGCTTTAACGAACCGTAGATCCGGGAAAAAATACAGGCTATGCACAAATTAATTTAGTATTTTTTATTTTACCTGCCTTTACCGGAGTCACTGATATCGGCAAGCTCTTTTGGATACGGAGAGAAAAACGTCTGTTCCTGCAGATACGTAACTTTATACTTAAGAATCCAAAGCATTAAAATTCCCGTAACAACGCTAAGCGGAAGCCTGCCTTTTTTAAAATTATCAAGAACGGAAAGAAAGTATTGTTTCTCTTCCTTTCCAAGCTGCTCCTTAAAATATCCGAACGCATGTTGAAGTACATTGATAACCGCTTTGGGATTTAGGGGTTTCGATAAGGCCAGGAGTAAATGCTCTTCATACTCTTTCATAATTTCTTTTACGGGCTTCTTCACGGAATTCGCGGCAATTTTTCCCAGCAACCTCATCTCTTTTTCATTAAAAGCCAAAAGTAACAGCTTATTTCTTGCTTGAAAAACACCCAGCTCTTTAATTTTGCCGGACTTTTTTACTTTGATAAACTCTGCATGCGCAAATATTTTTGCGAGAAAACTTTCTCTTATAGTAAAATTCGTCAACCTTCCCTCATCTTCCACGGCTAATGCAGCGAATTCGCGAAGTACGCCCTCTCCAAAAATACCGGATGTTGCTTCCTTCTGCCCGGCAGTTTCTTTAACACCGTCAAATAACTTTACGTCTTTAATACCGCAGGAAGGGGACTTGCTTTTTAAAATAAAACCGCTCAACTCTTTTTTCTTTATTTCAGCAAACAGGGTGACGGCGTAATTGCTCATCGCCTCGGTATATTCTTTTTTTTGTCTCAGGCTGGTAAAGTACTTTCTTTCCTTTGAGCAAGACAACCCTGATAGGTGAACGAGGACAACCAAGACCAATCTCCATCTCCGGGCAGCAGGTATGGTATTCGACGAATTTTCCGAGCTTTTCGATAAACCGGTCGTTAATTATACCGCCGTCCCATCTGCATTTCGCGAAAGACAGGCATTTACTTACAAATATCTCCGGAACTGCGCGCATTAAAAACTTTCCTTTTTATTCAGCGTTGTCGGATAAATGAAAGGAACACCGTATTTTTTCGAGATCAGGTTAGAGGTTATCCTCGCAGATTCATATATAGTAGGCAGACCGCTTCCCGGATGCGTGCCACCCCCGACCAGATAGCAATTATCCAGCTCTTCAAATTTATTTCTGGGCCGGGAATAAAGCATCTGTGAAAGATTATGCGCAAGATTAAAAGTCGCTCCGTAAAATACATTATGCTTTTTCTCCCAATCATCAGGAGTATAGATTATTTCTGTTTCTATGTTAGCTCTCAGGTCCTTAAGTTCTGTTCTTTTTTCCAGCATATCAAGAACTTTATTCTTGTAGCTTTCTTTTATTTTTTCCCAATCATTTCCTGTTGCTGCTTTATTCGGACAGGGAACCAGTATATAGATAGTGGATTTTCCTTCCGGAGCCAGGGTAGAATCGGTCACCGAGGCGTTCTGGACATAAGCTGACATATCCTCCGAAGGCGCGCCTTTTTGAAAGATCTCCTCCACGTTTTTTCTGTAACTTCCCGCAAAAACAATATTATGATGCGGAATATTATATTTTTTCTTTACTCCGAGATAAAGCATAAAAGTCGAGCAGGAGTATCTTTTCTTTTTCAGCTTATTTAAAGAGTACTTTTTTAAACCTGCGTTCTTTGCCAAGGAGGACATCGCATAAGCAAAATCCGCATTGACGATAACTTCGTCCGCAAAAACTTCTTTTCCTCCCTTTATTCTGACACCTTTTACTTTCTTTTTTTCCATCAATAACTTTTCAACTTCCGTATTAAGAAGGAGCTCACCGCCCAGTTCTTTGAAGGCTCTCGCCATGCCCGCAGATATTTGATTTAGTCCTCCGGTAACGTGATAGATGCCGTACTCATGTTCTACATAAGGTATCATTGTAAAAGCTGCAGGGCACTCCCAGGGGGACATTCCTATATACTTTGCCTGAAAAGTAAAGCATATCTTCAGATCATCCTGCTTAAAGTAGGAAGAAAGATTCTGCCAGAAAGTTTTGTGAAGTTGGAGAGAAGGTATCGCTTTTAAGAACACTGGACGCAGTAAATGCCAGGGTTTGGTATATTCTTTTTGCAGACAGGGGAACATATTACCGTACCGTTTTTTTTCAGTTTCCATGAACTTACGGAGCGCATCGGTATTTCCCGGGAAATGTTTTTCTATTTCTGCTTTCATCTCCTCAAAACCGCTGCTAATAATTATATCTTTATCCGTAAATTTCAAACGGTACATCGGGTCAAGCCTTTGCACCTTAATGTAATCTTCGGCTTTTTTGCCGGATTCCTCAAAAATCTCTTTTAGTATATAGTTCATCATTAGGAAAGTAGGTCCTATATCAAAAGTATATCCGTCTTTTTTTAAAGGTGCATTTCTCCCGCCGGCCACTGCTTCTTTTTCCAGAATAGTTACCTTAAACCCTCTTTTTGCAAGTATCATTCCGGCCGAAAGACCTCCGGGACCGGCGCCGACAATAACTATACATTTTCCGGACATAAAAACTCCCTTTTATGCTTAACTCTAATATGCTCTTCTTTTTATTACCTTAACTCTTCAATTCTTTTATTTGCTTCAACCGTTATATATTTATATTTATTTTCTTCCGCTATTTTTTGATACATCTGCACAGCCTCACTTTTTTTATTATCTCCGGCTTCCGCTATACAGGCAAGTCCGTAAGCCGCAACCACTTTATATTTTTCTTTATCCGAAATATTAATGATTTCTGTCAGGTATTTTGAGGCTTTAATATAGTTTTCCGTACTAATTGCATTCTCTGTAAGAGAAAATAATAGGACGGTCAAGGTAGTAGTCTTGGCATATTTGCTGTATTTTCCGAGGAACTCATCCCCGCTTTTTATCGCATTCTTTAGATACTTGTACTCCATATGCTGTACGTACTGATTTATCACTAGGCGCATTCCTTCTTCGTTTTGCAGTCCTCTGTTTCTTTCTGATGCATTGGTCATTTTTTCAGGATCCGCTTTTGAATCAAGTTTCGGAAATGGTTTTATTCCGGAAAGAACCGTACGCCACGCCCCGAAAGCTTTTGTTTTTGATTTTCCAATATCATGGAAAGCTCCTGAATGTCCGGAATTCTTAAAAGTTGACGAATTTGCTCCGCCGGAAATATTTTTATTCCTTTTTCCCGTCTGCGTGCCGGCTTTTTTACCGAAACCGGCTATCTTTGCGATCTCTCCCATTTCAATATTTTCTGCGGTTTCAACATTTCTAATAATTGCGGCTTTTCCTTTTTCCAGTGTTGCGGCTTTTCCTTCCGGTATTTTCGTTAACCCTTCGGTTTCTTTTACAACTACATAACCGGAATTATTTATCACCTTGGTAAATTCTTTGGCAACGACCGCTTTGAAGGCTGCGTCCCTGGCATAAATACTTCCCGCCGCCATATTAACGGTAAGTGAAACGGGCATTTCGTTCTCTTTAAAACTTATAAGAAGAGAACCGCTGTTCAAAGTAAGAACAAACTCCTCTTCTGTCTTGTTTTTTACAAGCTTTTGCATTTTTATCAACGAGTTTTTGCCGACACGAAGACGGCTGTTTTTACTGAAGGCAAACTCTATAAGACCGGCCGGTCCGGTTTCCAGGCTATCACCTTCTTTAAGGAGCATTCCATTTTTATAAAAATTCTTTTTCGTACCTGAAATAACAAACACGGCGCCTTCAAAATTTCCCGGAGCAAAGAAATTATTATCCGCCGGCAGTCGGTTGTCTTCTTTTTTTGCCGTAACGGCAGAGTTTTCTTTGACTTCAAAATATTTCGTTTTGTATAAATAATATCCGGCGGCCGTCAAAGAAATGAATACAACAAATAATAATACTTTTTTCAAATTAAATACTCCTTAGGGCAGATTTACGAATATACATTTTACGTTCTTATGATACCATAAAAAACCTGGGGATTTTACCCAAAAATATTAAAGGGCTATCTCAAGCTTCGTTCAACATCCATGACGGATGGAAGGAAAGCGACCCCTGTGGGTTTGATAGATAGCCCTTTTCGATTTATCTGCCGGAATTAATTATAACGCAGATTTTAAAAATGTCAATAGTGGCTGGCTTGGGCCGTGTATTTTTTATAAAAAAGGACGCACCCGAAGGTCCGTCCTTTCGTCAGATATTAGCTCGTCAGTTTTCTTTTTGTCCGACCTCTGTTTATGGCTGCAATTTCTTCAGTAAAATATATTCTGCCGCCTGGCGCTAGTCCTTAAACGGGGTTATTTTTATTTTATTGTCCTTAACATCCACTTGAATCTTTTGACCTGCTTTAGAAGTTTCTACGTCTTTTTCTGTAGCGGTTATTCTAAGATCTTTGCCGTTTATTTCGGCTTTTAAAACATCCTGGCTTTCAACTTTAACAATGATAACGGAATTGATCTTATCAATAGCCATAAGCTGGCCTATCACCATTCCGCTTTTGCCTTCGTAGCTCAAAAGATCACATTCGCCGGTCGCATCCATATTCATCGCTTTTAAACTTCCATAACCGGTCTTTGGGGCCGGAACGACTCCCGCGCCGGCGCCGCCTGAACTTGAAGAGCTTTCTTGCTTTTTTTTCTTCTTTTTTCCTTCCTTTGCAGCGGCAAAAGCCTCGCTAACACCTGCCAGAATTACAGCCACCAACAACAAAAACACCATAAACTTTTTCATTGTTTCCCTCCTTTTGCAGCATTCATTATACATTATATTCCTGCGTTTCAAAAGAATCAATTCAAATATTCTTGTTTTTTCCTTACTAATCTTTTTCCTCTATTAATTCTGCAACTGTACCTGCTGTCGGCTTTGCCTTAATGTATAGACCGTCAGAAATCCTAAACCAGTAATCCCCTGTCCAAAATATAGAAAGCCAGCCGGCAAGTCCTATTCTTAGTTTTGCTGCTTCTATTTTTTTCCCTTTTATTTCCACTGTTTCCACTTTATCTTTTGAAGCCGCAAGCACTCCCGCTGTTCCCGGACTATCCGGACGAAGGCCCCAGAATTCAAGACTTCTTTCTTTTGTTTCAGTAACAGCGAATTTTATCAGCCCCAGTTGAAATATTTGATGCCACGGCCTGTTGTCAATATTTATTTCTTTTCTGTTATTTTCTTTTCCTTCAAAAGTTCCGGTAATTATTATTTTATTCCCTTCTCTTACAGCCGCGACTTCAATTTTTTTTCGCGGATCCTTCAGCTTCCATTCAACAGTTTCAAACTCACTGTTTAGTCTTGCTTCCATAACCGTCTCTTTTTCTTCCTCTTTTGTCACCGTACTCTTCAGATAATAGCCGTCGTCAAGTTTTTTGATGCTTACAAAATTCTGATACTCCTGACCTTTTTCGTTAACATTAAAAATATATTCTTTGGAAAACAGGTTGCCGGAGCAGAAAAGAACAATCAAAGCCGCTGTAGGTAAGAATTTCATTTTCGCTCCCTTTTTACGAGAAATCTTCTCTCGTCGTGAGTTTAATATTTTTTTCCTCGCCTTCTACCAGTGCCGGTTTTACTCCTGATAACTCCAGCAGCATGGCATCATCGGTGACGGAAATACTCTTATTTAATTTATTACTATGGGCTTTCAGAAGAAGAGGAAAATAGAAACCCTGCGGCGTTTGAGCAAGAAAGAGCTTGGCTCTATCAGGCGTTTCATCGACAAAACGTCCGCTTTTTGAATATTTTACCGTATCTTTTACCGGTATCACAGGAACAGCGGCTTTGTATTTGCTTGCCGCTTTTATTATCCTTTTGACAAGTTTTTTTGAGGCAAATGGTCTCGCGGCATCGTGAATTAGTACAACGCTTTTTTTATTTTTGAGGCCCCTTAACCCGTTTAATACGGAATCTCTGCGCTCTTTTCCGCCGTAGGTATAGAGTATATTGTGAAAGTTGTTTTTTTTAAGCAGTTTTCGAAAGAGTGCTTCATCTTTTTTTCTGATAACAACAAGTACTTCCTTAATAGTTTTTATTGAAAGAAACGTTCTTAAAGAATAGTAAAGCGCGGGTTTTCCATTAATATTGACATAAGGCTTGTTCTGCCCTCCCCCCATTCTCTTGCTGCTTCCCGCTGCAACTATGATTACTGAAACAGTCATTTTATTCTCCGCTCAGGCCGATTATAGTTCCAAAAAGAAGAACAATCCTTTCCTTGCAAATATTTTTATAAATATGTCGGATGTGTTTTCCCGCTTACAATAAATCTTTAATTGTTGTTCAGTCTTCTCTTTTCTTGGCAAAGATCATTCTTCCTGCCGAGGTCTGTATAGCGCTGGTAATCATCACGTCAATTTCTTTATTTATCGAGTGCTTTGCGCCGTCAACGACTATCATTGTTCCGTCTTCCAGATAGGCAATTCCCTGGCTGTTTTCTTTCCCGTCCTTTATTATTTTCACCCGCATATACTCTCCGGGAATTACCTGGGGTTTTAATCCGTTAGAAAGGTCGTTAATATTCAGCACTTTGATTTTTTCGACTGAGGCAACTTTATTTAAATTGAAATCATTTGTTACAACTTTCCCGTCTATTTTCTTCGCAAGCTTTAATAATTTTTCATCCACATTGCGAAGTTCCGGAAAATCCTCCTCTGAAATTCTAATAAAAAGAGAGGCTTTTTGCATTCTTGCGACTATATCCAGCCCGCGGCGGCCGCGATTCCTTTTTAAATTATCCGGCGAGTCCGCAATCATCTGGAGCTCCAGGATTACGAACTTCGGAATAATAATTTCCCCGTCCATAAAGCCAAGCTCTACTATATCCGCAATCCTTCCGTCTATTATTACGCTGGTATCAAGTATCTTTGAATGCGTAGATTTTTCTTTTCCCCCGACAAAAGACCGGAACCCGAGAAGTTCTTCTTTTTTCTTAAGCGCCATCACCATTCCAAAGTAAATGCATATAATATAGACAATTACCTGTATGTAGGCGTTACCGGGCAGCTGCATAGCCGGAATTCTGGTGAAGCCATAGGAGAACAAGCCCGCAACTACCAGTCCCAAAATCAAGCCAAGAAGCAGTGCCGATAAATCCTTTACAGATATTTTGCCTGAAAGTACATCAAGGATAACTATAGCAATACCGGAAAAGAATCCGATTGCTATTCCCTTATAAGATGAGGCATTAAACCCGTCCGCAATCAAAAACCCTATCAGGCTGCTTACAAAGATAAAGACAATGCGAAGCGCTGTAATCATATATGCTCTCCTTATTAGTTCCTTAATAATTATTTTATTCCCGCCGGGATCCGTTAGCGTGTTACTAAAACCGGCAATGTTTTTATGACGCTTTTCAACCTTTGAAGCCCATCTCAGATATCAATATTCTGCGCCTCCAGAGCGTTCTCTTGTATGAATTGTCTTCGAGGTTCGACCTGGTCGCCCATAAGTATTGTAAAAATTCTTTCTGCTTCCACCTCATCTTCCAGCTTTACCTGAAGAACTGTGCGCGTTTCCGGATTCATTGTGGTGTTCCAGAGTTGTTCCGGATTCATCTCT
>JAPLKO010000051.1:15406-104149 GCA_026388015.1 Candidatus Firestoneibacteriota bacterium
ATCTCTCCAAGACCTTTGTACCTTTGTATTTCAAGCCCTTTTTTTGCGATAACCCGGATATTTTTTAATATTTCCAGGGCGCTATGTACCATTGTTTCGTTTTCCCCTTCGGTTATCATATAGAGCGGCTTTATCTCTTTCTTTTTTTTGTCAAACTCTTCTTCATCCAGCAGTACGTCTTTCTTTTCCAGAAGTTTTATTTTTTCCATAAAAACGCCAATTTCTTCTATTTCCGAGATGTTTACAATAATTTCGTCCTCATTTTTTTCTATGGTTTTTCCTTTTTTCTTTCCGTCTTCTTTCTGTTTCTTCCGGAGGGACTTTAATATACTGTTTTTTTCCGTTTCGGAGTCGGCGTATTTCACCTCACCGAAGACCTGAACTTTAAACATCGGTAGCTTTCTTTTGCCGATAAAAGAAAGAAGTTCGTTTACCGTAATATCCTTCTTCTCAATAGCCTTGATGTACTCATCTATCTCCAAAAGCGAAGTAAGAATATCCCGGTAGCGGGGTTCATTAAAAAAAATAGCTTCTTTGCCGTTTTTTAGCTTTGTTAGGCGTGTGTTTCTGCACGCTTCGTCTATAAGGAACGCCTCCATCTCTTTTTCCGTTACAAAGTATTTTTCCAGTTTGCCCTTTTTTATTTTGTAAAGCGGCGGCTGGGCAATAAAGATATTACCGTTTTCTATAAGTTTCCTCATCTGCCTGTAAAAGAAAGTCAGAAGAAGGGTGCGGATATGCGAACCGTCTTCGTCGGCGTCGGTCATGATTACAATCTTATGATAGCGGAGTTTTGCTATATCAAAATCCTGCTCGCCCACTCCGGTCCCTATTGCCGTAATAATTGTTCTGATTTCTTCATTGCCAAATATTTTATCAAGGCGCGCTTTTTGAACATTTAGTATTTTACCCCGCAGAGGCAGTATCGCCTGAAATTGTCTGCTCCTGCCTTGCTTTGCTGAACCGCCTGCTGAATCTCCCTCTACTATATACAGCTCACATTTAGCGGCGTCTCTTTCTGAACAATCGGCCAGTTTTCCCGGAAGAGACCAGCCTTCAAGGGCTCCTTTTCGTCTCGTCAGTTCTCTAGCTTTTCTTGCGGCTTCACGGGCCTGAGAGGCAATACAAGCCTTCTCCAGTATCTTTTTTCCGGCGCCGGGATTTTCCTCAAAAAATGCAGAAAGATCTTCGTTTACTATGGATTCAACGATACCTTTAACCTCGGAGTTACCAAGTTTCATTTTTGTCTGGCCTTCGAACTGCGGCTCCGCTATTTTTACGGAAATAACAGCCGTAAGACCTTCTCTCATGTCGTCTCCGAGGAGGGATTCGGAGTCGGCTTTTAAAAGACCTTTCTTTTTTGCATAATCGTTGCCCACTCTTGTAAGTCCGGTTTTAAGTCCAATAAGGTGGGTGCCGCCCTCGTGTGTGTTAATGTTATTTACATAGGTCGAGATATTCTCGCTGTATCCGTCGTTCCACTGAAGCGCAATCTCTATAGCAATACCTTCTTTTTCTTTCGAGATGTATATAGGCTTGGGATGAAGGGCTTCTTTGTTTTTATTCATTGCGGTAACAAACTCTACAATTCCGCCCGCAAATTCAAACTCGTGATCTTTTCCGCTTCTCTCGTCTTTAATTTTGATATTAATCCCGCGGTTCAAAAACGCCAGCTCGCGGAGACGGCTGGATAAAACATCATAAGAGTAAACCAATGTTTCAAATATTTTATTATCCGCCATAAATGTTACTTTAGTCCCGCGTTTGCCTGTCTTTCCTACTTTTGCAACATCTTTCACCGGCTTTCCGCGTTTATACTCCTGCCTGAAAACTTCCCCGTTCCTGAAAACCTCGACTTCCAGCCATTCGGAAAGCGCATTCACTACAGAAACACCCACCCCGTGAAGACCGCCGGAAACCTTATAGGAGTCCTTGTCAAATTTGCCACCGGCATGCAGCACGGTCATAACGACTTCAAGGGCGCTTTTTTTCTTTTCTTTGTGCATTTCTACGGGAATTCCGCGGCCGTCATCAATAACGGTAACGGAATTATCTTTGTGAACAACGACAGAGATGTTCTTGCAATGTCCGGCCAGGGCCTCATCTATAGAGTTATCAACAACCTCGTACACCAGATGGTGCAGACCATCTACGCTTGTACCTCCGATATACATGGCGGGCCGTCTTCTGACTGCTTCAAGACCTTCTAATATTGTTATGTTATCGGCGCCGTAATCTTCCGAGCCGCCTGTTTTTGCCGGTTTTTTCTTTTCTTCTTTTTTGCCCACTTATGATTCCTCCTGATAATTATTGTATCATTATAATTTCCCGTATATTTATACCCAAATCACCTTTAATTGTAGCACAAAAACAACTGTTTTGTCACTTCTATATTACTTAAAAAGGCAGGAAAACTAAAGGCTTTTGCAGAAGAAGAGCCGTTAAAAGAGATTTTCTTTTTTAATAATAAACTCCGTCAAACCGCACGGTTTTTTGTATGGTACCACTTCACCTGCTCCTCTGAAGAATCTTCATCTGTATTCTTCCTCTTCGAAATACCGAAGGAGGCTATGTCTTCTATCATATCTATTTCATGCTGTCTTTTCAAAGCTTCCTGCTGGACTGAGGGGTAAAAAGTGTTTGCATAGGCGCATACTCTCTGGACTGCCAGCACGGCTGAAGTTTTAGAAAAGTATCCTTTGCAGTCGTAGTAATCAGCGCCGGGGCGTTTTTACTTAAAAAGCTATTAGTTTCAATGTCTGCAGAGACTTCTTCTCAATTTGCTGAAAAGGAAATTTAGAATCCAGCTCCCCTTTTTGTGCTCGTACGGCAATAAAAATTATGATCATAAGTAAAACTACAAAAATCTGCTCCGTTCGACCTTCCTCCGCCGCGCAAAAAACGAAAAGCAGAAACAGTATGAGTGCTCTATTATTTTGAGCATATTTTTTAAGCGTGAATGCCGGCTATTATGGCAGCAGCAATTATAAGGCTTATTCCAGTTTTTGCCGCTGCGATAATCCTACCGTAGTACTCCGCCACCGCCGTGTTTCCTCTTATCAGCTCTTTCTCTTCGTCAATCCTCGGAGTTAGTTTTTTAATAATCTTAGGAAGAAAAAGCGAGAGCGCCAGAAAGAGAATTATCCCGAGAACAACACCGAGTATAGTGAAGATAGCCGCAGAGTTTATATCGCTAGGTATATTTCCCTCTTTAACATTTAGATTGTTTTAATTCCTAAATATTAAAATTACGTTTTCCTGCGAGCCGCATAAGCAAAACTCAAAAAGTACTTTTTCCATAAGAGGTCAGAGGATAAAAATATGTTATCTCCGGTAAAATAATCAACGAGAGCTTCTCTGACCCGGGAAACTTCTTTAAGGCGGGATTTGTTTCTGGAGCTCTTAAGCGTTAAATCGGTAAGTTCAAGCGCGCGTTCAAAAGCCTGCCGGCTGTATGCGGGATTATTCTTTATCCGCCAGTTCAAAGCCCGCTCAACTTCGCTTCCTATATTTGCCATCTGCTCAAGAAACGGCATTTTAGCCCAGCGGCCTTCCGCAAGTTCTTTATGCTGAACTGTCATATTTTAACTCTCTCTGCCACGATTTCAAGAATTTGTTTTTGTATTCCTTGATTTTCAACACCGCGGCTTCTGTTATTCTGAGAAGGGCGCATATTAATCATAGAGTCGAACTCAACAAAATCAGCCCCCTGCAGCTCCGGATAAATATTGACACCCCAAAGATTCTTTTGATTTGAGCCGTCTTCTAAAAGCAGTGCTTCAAGATCGGAATGAAGCTCTGCATCTACGGCCAGCAATTTTTTCTCAATATCAACAACAGCCTTGACCATGTTGCCAAAAAGACCCTCGGCCATTACTTTAAGTTCTGTTTTTGTTATCGAATCAGTAATAACTTTCATTTTAAATCTCCCGAAGCCGTCTCTAGAAATCTAGTGGATTATAACACAAAAAAAACAGCCTGGCAAAAGAAAAAGCCCTGCTGCTAATTGCTTAACAACAGGGCTTCTTTTATAGTTCAGTTATTAAATATTACTTCGCTTTCGGTGCTACAGGCGCTTTAGGCGCTGCAACGGGAGCTTTAGGAGCTACCGGAGCCGCTACTTTCGCAGGCGCTGCTGCAGGTTTCGCATCTTTCGCGGGTGCGGCTTTCATGCAAGTGCAACCGGCTTTTCCGCAGTTTTTCATATCTTTCGCGCAAGCTTTGCAGTCTTTAGAGCAAGCACAAACAGTTTTATCTGCCTTCATACAGGTGCAACCGGCTTTTCCACAGTTCTTCATGTCTTTCGCGCAGGCTTTGCAGTCCTTAGAGCAAACACAGGCTGCTTTTTCTACCTTTACTGCTTCTACCTTTACTGCTTCTTCCTTTGCTGCCGGAGCAGTCTCGCCGCAACCGCTGAGCATTAATGCAGCAGCGAAGAGCGGTAATACGAACAATCCAATCTTCTTCATAATTACCTCCTTAAGGTAAATTTTTATGGCAATACACTAATATTATATTAAAAATATAATTCTTTTTCAAGTATTAAATACATGTTTTGATTTTTTTTTGGCTTATTTTCAATTGACACAGCCTGTCCATATTGTTAGACTACATAAGGAGAGCATGGTTTTTGTTGCTGTTTTTGCGCTGACCCCTAAAAAGAAAAGAACTGGAACAACAAAATAACCCCGCTATTCTAACGTTTTTTCAGAAAGGTAATACCTTGAAGCAAAAAATGCATATTCATATAAATAAAACTCTAAAATCACAGGCGATTGATTTTGATTGTTTTAATTGTCGTTTTGAGCTCCTTTTTGCAAAATTAAAAAGTTCGGAAAAAGGCCTTACCGGCAAAAAAGCCAGAGCCCGCCTGGAAGAATACGGTTACAACGAACCCTCTAAAAAGAAAAAACGCGCGATTATTTTGAACATCCTCTCGAAATTTATAAATCCATTGGTCATCGTTTTACTTTTCATCGGGGTTTTCTCCTTCTTCTTCAGCGAAAGAATCAGCGCCTACATTGTTTTTATAATGATCCTGATAAGTGTCGGGCTTACGTACATTCAAGAGTACAGGTCCAGCAAGGCGGCGGAAAAACTTTCAGAGATGGTGCGAACGAACGTCACAGTATACCGGGATGGCAGGCCGAAAGAGATTCCGATAAAAGAAGTGGTACCCGGGGATATCGTCGATCTTTTTGCCGGAGATATGATCCCCGCCGACTTAAGACTAATCTCCGTTAAAGACTTGTTTGTCAACCAGGCAACACTCACCGGAGAATCTATGCCCATAGAAAAAGTCAGCTCCGCTTACGCAAACAAAACCGGTACTGAAGCAGAAAACATAGTTTTTATGGGCTCCTCCGTGGTTAGCGGAACAGCGCTCGGAATAGTCATCAAAACAGGGCAGTTCACTCAGTTCGGAAATCTCGCAACCCGGCTTGCGGCAATCAACATAGAGTCGAGTTTTGAAAAAGGCGTAAACAAGTTCGTCATGATAATGATCCGCATAATGATTGTCCTGGTGGTTGCGATATTCTGCATAAACGCTTTCGCAAAAGGTAACCTTGTCGAAGCGTTTCTTTTCGCTATCGCAGTGGCGGTAGGGCTGGCTCCGGAGATGCTCCCTCTCATTGTTACGATTAATCTTTCCAAAGGCGCGCTTACGATGTCTAAGAAACAGGTCATCGTGAAAAGGCTTAACTCTATTCAGAACTTCGGGGCGATGGACGTGCTTTGCACGGACAAGACCGGCACCCTGACTATGGACAAAATAATACTGGAACGTTACTGCAATGTAGTGAAAGAGGAAAACGTGGATGTTCTAAAATACGCATTCTTGAACAGCCATTATCAGACCGGGCTAAAGAACCTGCTGGATAAAGCCGTCTTAAATAAAGCAAAGAGCTACAAAGATATTCTGGAAAAACAGTACAAAAAAGTAGATGAGATACCTTTTGACTTCCAGAGAAAACTCATGTCCGTGGTCGTGGAAGCTGAAGGCAAGCACACTATCATCTCGAAGGGCGCACCCGAAGAGATCTTTAAGCGTTGCACAAAATATGAGCTGGACGGGGAGCTGCTCGAATTTGAACATCTGATAATCGCAGATCTAAAGGAAGAGTATGATAATCTTTCCAAAGACGGTTTTAGAGTCATCGCTATCGCCTACAAGCAGATAGATTACGCCGCGCATAAATTCAGCAAGGAAGATGAAAGCGAACTCGTGCTCAAAGGCTACGTTGCCTTCCTTGACCCGCCTAAGGATTCTACCAGAGAAGCACTGGTGGCTATCAAAAAACTCGGGATAGAGGTAAAGGTGTTAACCGGGGATAACGAACTGGTTACCAGAAAGATCTGCTCCGAAGTCGGTCTTAATATTTTTGGAATGGCAACGGGTGATCAGGTAGAGATGCTGAACGACGACGAATTAAAAGAAGTCATTAAGATAACAAACGTCTTCGCGCGCCTCTCCCCGGCGCAGAAAGAGCGTATTGTCCGCGCCCTTAGAGCAAACGGTAAGACTGTCGGCTTTTTAGGGGACGGGATTAATGACGCGCTTGCTCTCAAAGCCGCGGATGTCGGTATTTCCGTGAACAATGCCGCGGACATCGCAAAAGAATCGGCAGATATAATACTTTTGCAAAAAAGTTTATTGGTCTTGGAAGACGGAATAATAGAAGGCCGGAGAACTTTCGGCAATATCATAAAATACATTAAGATGAGTTCCAGTTCTAACTTCGGAAATATGTTCTCTATGACCGGCGGAAGTCTCTTTCTTCCCTTCCTCCCGATGGCGCCCTTACAGGTGCTTTTAAACAATTTCCTTTACGACATCTCTCAGACCGCCATCCCTTCTGATTCCGTAGACAAAGAGTACCTCTCAAAGCCCAGAAAGTGGGACGTAAAATCCATACAAAGCTTTATGATAAACATCGGCCCCATCTCTTCGATATTTGATTTTTTGACGTACGGCGTTATGTGGTTCGTCTTCGACTGTAAAACAATAGAAAAACAGGCGCTTTTCCACACCGGCTGGTTTATCGAATCTCTGGCAACCCAGACTCTTGTAGTTTATATAATACGTACCGGCAAAATCCCTTTTTTAGAAAGCCGGCCGAGCAAATTCCTGGTCTTTACTACTCTTGCGATAGTAGGAACAGGAATATATCTGACGATGTCCCCGTTTGCGGCGCACCTCGGTTTTGTAACCCTGCCCCCGCTGTACTTCGCAATTCTCTCTATAATGCTTTTTGCATATCTTTTCCTGGTATTCAGCTTACACAGACGCTTCCTGAAAAAACACGGAGAAGCTTAAAGCAAGTACTTCTCGGAAATTTAATTTTGTTGCGGCATTGTCGCAAATATTTACCACCATGCAACAGCAATCTTTTTGGGTTATTTTACTCGGAAGAGCATGTCTTTTATTTTTTTTACGGCGAGTTTTTCGTTTAAGGCGGTGACGAGTTTGGCCTTCATGAATTTCAGTTCGGTGATCCATACTGAGGAATCTACTTCTACGGTAACTATACCGTGGTTAAAATCTATGGGGCGGGCGTGGCGGGCTATGTTTTCGCCTACTACTTCATTCCAGATAACATATATTGTATACTCTTTCACCTTGTCAAACGCGGTGTCTTTGACGGCCTTGTTGGTTTGAATGACCTCGATGTTCCTTAAAGTTTTTCCTATCAGTTGCGCAATGCTTATCAAAGGTTTTTTATTTCTCATTTACAGTCACCGTTCCTTCGGCAATATTTATCAGAGTGTGCTCCGGAAAATATTTTGTTAAGTTTTTATCTTCCGTCCCGGCAATAAAGATCTGCGCCATTCCGTTAAACACTTCCAATAGCTCCGTCCGCCTGTTTTCGTCAAGGTCAAAAAAAATATCATCGATAAGCACCACCGGTTCTTCCCCGGTCTTTTCTTTCATAAGCAAATATTCCGCAAGTTTTAAATTAATTATTATGGACCTCTGCTGGCCTTCCGAAGAAAAATATTTGGCATCTTTGCCGTTAAGAATAAATACTATATCATCCCGGTGCGGACCAACCAAAGAAGCTTTTCTAATTATTTCTTTCTCCTCCAGGGCCTTTATTTTTTCTTCAAAATTCTTAGTCAAATCACCCTCAACTTCAAAGGAGCATTTGTAGGAAAGCAATATTTCTTCTTTGCCGCCGGAGATTTTATATTGCAGTTCTTTCAACCGCTCTTTTAACGCCTCTATAGCTTCGAGCCTGGCTTTTACTATTTTTACCCCGAGCTCCACAAGTTGCGCATTCCAGACATAAAGCATTTTCTTATCCGCCCTTTGTTCGCTTACCTGCCACAGCAGTTTGTTTTTCTGGGATAAAATCTGATGGTACCGGGAAAGATCGCTCAAATACGGCCGGCTTATTTGAGACAGGAGAAGATTGACATTCCTTCTTCTTTCCACCGGGGAACGTTTTATCAGATCAATATCTTCCGGGGAGAATTTTACGGTTTTAAGCTCGCCAATAAACTCGCTTTTTTTTGAAACGGGGTTTTCGTTTATTCTGACAGACGTTTCTTTTTCCAGGCCGTAGAATGCTTCGAGAGTTTTAGAAAGCCCTCCTTTTTCAACCTTACACCGCAGGGAAAAATAGGTTTCGCCTGTTTTTACAAGATCGTTTAAGGTCTTCATGCGGCTTGAAGAAAGCGTGGAAAGATAATAGATGCTTTCCAGAAAATTGGTTTTTCCCTGCGCATTCCCGCCGGTTACAATATTGGCTCTTTTAAACCCCGTTGCGGCCGCGTCCTTAATATTTCTAAAATTTTTGACGCTTATTGACTTTAGTTCCATTAGATCCGAACAGGCATTATTATATAGATGTAGTTTTCGGCACCCGGCGCTTTTACCAGCCCTGCAGACATTGTATCTCTAAGCTGCATCTCTACATCCGCAGTGCCGATTACTTTAAGAACATCCGCAACGTATTTTGAATTAAATGCGATTGTAATATCTTCGCCTTTATAATCCGCTTCTATTTCTTCCTCCGCCTCGCCTACATCCGCCGTCGTCGCATTTATCATAAGCTTTCCGTCGGAGGCTTTTATTTTTATAGCACTCGACTTATCCACGGCCAGAAGAGAAACTCTTTTTACCGCCTTGGTAAGAATCTCCGTGTTAACCTTTACTTTTTTGTCAAAAATCCTGTTAATTATCTGCTCATAACTCGGATACTGCCCGTCTATGAGGCGGGAGGTAATCACCAGATTGTCAAATTTAAAAGTTATCTGATTTTCATAAATCAGGATATCTACATCGCTCTCCTCTTCTTTCAGAAACTTCTGAAGCTCGTTCAGTACTTTTGTCGGAATTATTATTTTTGTATTGTCTGATTTTCCTACCGGACTTTTAATAAACGCCAGACGGTGTCCGTCCGTACCGACCATCTTCATTTCGTTGTTTTCTACAACCATTAAAACACCCGTTAAGATCTTTCTGGTATCGTCAGAAGAAACAGAAAAGATAGTTTTCTTTATCATTTCTTTAAGCGTTGCTTTGTTGATTTTTAGACTGATGGCTTCTTTTTTCGGATCCATTATCGGTGGGTACTCCGATTTAGGAAGACCCATTATTTTGTAGATAATCTTGTCGCATTTTATGGTGATATTATTTTTTTCGTTCACATCGATTATTATATCCGAGTCCGGCAACTCTCTTATTATGTCAATGAACTTTTTTGCAGGAATCGTTATTTCGCCGCCATCAATAATATTAATATTTTCTACATTGCATTTTATTGTAAGCTCCAAATCAGTAGCCGTAAGATGCAGGTTTTTCTCGGAGGTTTCTAGTAGAAAATTACTCAGTACCGGAAGAGTGGTTTTTACTCCCACAGCTCCTTCAATCTTCTGCAGATTCTCAAGAAGCTCGGCTTTCTTGCAGGATATTTTCATATAAATTCCCCCTATATAATTATAAAATTATTGTTGTTTAATTATACATAATAAAAATACGGTTTGTAAACAGTTATAAGTTAGTTTTAAATATTCTTTTTGTAATACTATTGATTCTGAGCAACTAAACGAAACAAGTCGTTTTATTTAAGCAGAGAGTATAGACGCTCTCTGTGTTTTTTGTAATATAAAAAATTAATAATTTATACCCACATAAACATAATCACTATATATATAAATAAGTACTTATAAAGATAGTAGTAGTAGTAGTAGAGGCTGTGGATATGTGAATAGCTCTTAAAATGAATAAAGTATAAGCATTAAGGCTGTTGACAATAATGTTGAAAATATTGTCAATGAGTGTTGGCTGTGTGGATAAAAGGCGCGCAATCTGCTGTGGATAACTTACTAACCAAAATTATCAACGTTTGTTGATAAGACAGCCTGTAGGATTTTATAGGTTAAAATGTCTAATAAGGGAAAAAATTTATATATTACATAATACAACCCGGGTGATTTTTAACTTGCAAAAAAATAAAACTTTAGGAGAGCTAGAAACTGCTGCGAAAACGTTATGACGATTTCATCAGCTCCTGTATCTCTTTTAGTTCTTGTATTAGTATCAGATCTGTTTGCAGTTTTGAGCTGATGGCTTCGTAGGCGTGAATCACCGTGGAGTGATCGCGGCCCCCGAAGTTTTGTCCGATTTCAGGCAGGGACATGTCGGTGTGCTCTCTGGTCAGATACATTGCGACTTGTCTGGCAAAAGCCGCCGGCTGTGTGCGTTTTTTTGTGACCATGTCCGAAGGTCTAAGCTTGTAGTATTTGACAACGGCATCTTTAATGTCTTCTATGGTCACTTTTTTTTCTTGCGCGGACGGTATAACATCTCTAAGACATTCTTTAACCAACTCCAGGGAAATCTTTGTTTTTGTTATGGAGGAGTAGGCCATCACCTTTGTAAGATAGCCGCCGAGTTTTCTTATGTCGCCGGACTCCATATTCGCGATAAACAAACAGATTTCATCCGTGAGAAATATTTTTTCCCCCTCCGCCTTTCTTTTTAGAATCGCAACACGAAGTTCCAGGCTCGGGGCTCCGATATCCGCAATGAGTCCCATTTCAAAACGCGACTTTAAGCGCTCCTCTATTTTTAGCTCCTGCGGTTTGGAGTCCGAGGTCGCGACAATCTGTCGGTTTGCCGAGTAAAGCACGTTAAAGGTGTGGAAAAACTCCTCCTGCATTCCTTCTTTTCCCTGAAGAAACTGGATGTCGTCAATCATAAGAAGATCTACATAGCGGTATTTATTTCTAAAATCATTAATTTTTCCTGAAGCAATAGCCGAGACCATTTCATTTAAAAACTGCTCGGAAGTAAGATACGCAATTTTTAGAGAAGGGTCGCCTTTTCTGACGGCATTGCCGATTGCGTGCAGTAAGTGTGTTTTTCCCAGACCCACGCCACCGTAGATAAAAACCGGATTGTAGGATTTTGCGGGCGCTTCTGAAACCGCAACACAAGCACCATGAGCAAATCTGTTACTGTCACCCACAATAAAATTTTCGAAAACATTTTTTTGGTCCAGAGAAAGTCCTACAATTGTGCCCGAAGAAAACTTCTTCTCTTCCCTCGGAGAAATATTTGCAGTTTCAACCACAACCGGTTCTTGTTTTGACGTCGAAATGGAGTAATTAATAAAAATATCCCTATTTTCGACGGATTTGAGAATGTCAAGCAGGAGTTCCTTGTAATTTTTTTCCAGCCACTCTTTATTGAAGGTATTTGGAACCTCAAGTGTCAATGTAGTCGTAGCCTCGTCGTACGCTACGGCTTTTGCAACCTTAAACCACGTCTCATAGGACTGGTTGCTAACGCGTGTCTTTACAATCTCTAATGTCCTGTTCCACAATGAAACATCTGTCATGTTGGTAAAACCCCTTGTTTTTAAACGACTTTGCCAAAAAAGCGCTGTTTTAGTCGAATAAAACCGTACTTATCCACAGTATTATCAACACTGTTAATACTGCAATAACCCTTTGTTTTTAAAGTATTTTAAAAGTTATAAACAGGCACAAATTGTAGTGTTATTCGGTATAGTTATCCACAACCTGTTGTGGTGGCTTCCCCTTTAAATACAAAGACAGGCCGAAGCCTGTCTCTTTGTATTTTACAAAATATGTCTGCCGGTAAAAGTAACTCTTGAAAATTACCGAGCGAAGCAATTTTATAATAGTTGGAGAAGAATGTCAAGAGAAATCTGCCGGAAATATAACTATATTCTTATTGACTTTAGGCGATATATTTGAAATGATATAATATGTATGGCTTAAATAGAAAAAAGGGGTAGGTATGAGCAAAATAATATCTTTTGTTATGATTTTTGTTGTTTTCCCCTGCGTTCAGCTTTCGGCGCACAATTGCGGATCCTGTGATTGCGAGATAGTATTTGGAGACGAAACAGATGTAACCGGAAAGGTTATATTTGAAGAAAATTTTGATAAATGGGAAGAGGGGAAACTTGTAGGGTTTGCGTCAAAAGGTCAGACTGTTTTAGAAACAGATAAAAAAACCGGAAACAAGGCATTAAAAGTGCTTGCTTCCGACAACTCCTCTTTTTCAATAACCAAAGATATTTATTTTAAAATTAATACTACGATTACTTTCAGCTATTTTGTAAAGACGGACGGTATATTTTATGTCAGGATTCGCGATGATACTAAAAAAATGCCTTACATAGCTGAGTTTAAAAACAGAAGAGGAATAGGTAACCCGGTTCAGGGGAAATGGACAAAAGTTATTATGACTCTTGACAAGTCTTTTAAACTTGGAAAATGTACAAATAGCAATAACGAGAAGCCGGATAAAAATAACAAATTCCGGACGCTTACTTTTGGTATAAAAGGCGTAGAGGGAGGAAGTAAAGACTCCTTTTTCATAATAGATGATATAAAAGTTTATGCCCAAAAATAACGCAGGACAAATAAAGGATATTAAAAGCAGCAATAGACGCAGTATTTTCTTATAAGAGTTTGACAAATAGAGTTACCTGTGATATATTTAGTAAACTTAGCTTTTAAAGATATTGCAGGAGGAGAATGAATTATGGTTAAAAGAACGTTTCAACCGCATAAGAGAAAAAGAAAGAGAACGCACGGCTTCTTAAAGAAAATGAGAAGAGTGGGCGGAAAAAGAACTCTGGCAAGACGCAGAGCGAAAGGAAGAAAAAGCTTAATCAATAAATAAATGATTGATTCCTTGAGTTCAAATGAAATTAAGAAACTTTTTAAAACAGGAAAAAGAATTAGGGGAAAAGATCTTTCCCTGATAGCAGGCGAGAGCGACAGCGGGCCGTTCAGGTTCGCTGTCCTTCCCGCCAAAGTAAAACTTGCAACAAAAAGAAATGCAATAAGAAGAGCAGTGAGGGAAGCAGTAAGAAGTTTTAGAAAAATCCTCCCGGGAAAAAGAACTGCCGCTATAATCACCTCAGAGAAGCTTCTGCTAAAGTCAAAAGAAGAAATAAAAAACAGTGTGAACAAGCTCTTTGAGCAAAGCGGAATCTTGTGAAAAACTTTTTAATATTTTTACTAAAAATATATAAAAGAGGAATCTCTCCGTATCTTCCGCGCTCCTGTAAATTTACGCCAACCTGTTCCGAATATGCAATGGAAGCCCTGCATCGTTTTGGAGTTGTAAAAGGCAGCTGGCTTTCCGTGAAGAGACTCTCCAAGTGTCATCCGTTTCACAAGGAAGGACATGATCCGGTTCCGGAAAAATAAAGCCGGACAAAGATAATAGACTACCGAGCTATTTTGCAGAGCTTCTGATTCTTTGGAAAGCAGATTAGAGGCGGACAAAACGCATATAAGTAAAAGCAAGATTAAGCGTAAGTTGTTTTTTTCTCCGGTTCGTCAAAATAAGAGATTAAAAAACACTGAAAGAGGAGGAAAACGATGAAAACATGCAAAAGGTTGATTGGCGGAGTTGTTTTTCTGTGTCTGGTTTTTTCCGGGATACTTCGAGCGGAAGAAGTAAAAAAGAAAGAAGAGGGCGGGCATTTTGGAGGAAAAGGTTCGGAGCGGGAGATTAAAACTGACTACCCGGACTGCCAGGGGCTTGTTGATCAGATAAAAGCCAAAAGGGAAGAAATAAAGGTCTTAATGCAAAAAGGAAGATTGTTGCGTGAAACTGCGAAAAAGGCAAAACTGGAAGAGTTAAAACTGAAAGATCCTAAAAAATATGAAGAGATGCTGGCAAAGAATGAAGAACAGAAGAAGGAAATTAAAATACAAAAAGAAAAGATTAAGGAAATGATAAAAGAAGGTAAAACCGGTGAGAAACGAGAAGGCCGAAGGGAAAGAAGAGAAAGACCTGAGGGCATTGCGCCGGAACAACTGGAAAAGCTGAAAACAGAGAATCCGGAGCTATACAACATAATGATGCAGCTGGAAGCGAAAAGGAAAGAAATGAAAGAGCTCCATGACCTGCTGAAAGTGTGCGAGGAAAAAAACAAGAGTAAAAAGTAGCAACATTTAGGAAGATAAAAACTGCTTCTCTCAAAACCCGCGGAGAAGCGGTTTTTTTAAGAAGTAAACAGGGACAACGGGAAAGGTATTTTCTTTAATTAACGGCGTTTATATGAGATAATAAATAAATATTTTATTCTATAAAAAGGGAAAAATGAAAAACAAAATAGCGCGCATTGTTTTGTTGTTGTTTTTATCCACCTCAATTTTCTTGGCAGAGGCGCCTCTTTCCTTTGAAAATTGCGTAAAAGAAACTATTAAAAACAACACTGATCTGAAATCCGCAAGAGAAAATATTTTTCAAGCCGAACAGAACCTTCTTTCCGTGCAAAGCGGAGGGGTCCCGCAGATAAGCGCAGGTGTAAGCCAGGATAACTCCTACTCCACCTTAAACGGGCAGTACAACGCTTCAAGCGGGTACCGGCTGTCGGGAAGCTATACTCTGTATGATGGTAACAAATACACCTTTGATGCCGCTGCAGCTAAAGAAAAAGTACAGCTGGCGAAGTTTGCCTATGACTCTGTTTCGGCCTCAATCAGAACCTCGCTTCGCACTGCTTTCCTTGAGCTTTTTAAAACGCAGGAACTTGTAAAAATTACCGAAGACATAAGGAAGCGCAGAAAAGATAATTATAACATGATAAAGCTAAGCTATGAGGCCGGTCAGGAACACAGGGGCGCGGTGCTCCTGGCAGAGGCAAACCTGGCGCAGGCGGAGTATGAAGCCGAAGCTGCCAAGAGGAACGTAGAGATTGCAACAGTAAAACTTGCAAGACAGCTCGGAAGAAAAAATGAAGGCGGCTTTGTAATTAAAGGTGAGTTTGCGGCGGTAAAGAGCAAACAGGAGAGACCGGATTTTAAAAAGATGAGCGCGAACAACTCTTCTTATAAACAAAAACTGGCACAAAAAAATATTGCCGAAAATCAGTTAAAATCCTCGCAGACTGCTTCGATGCCGGAGGTGTCGCTTAGCGCAGGGGCAGCCAGATCCGTTTCTGATTTTGCCTGGACAGGACCCAACCTTTCGGCCGGAATAGATATAACTTTATCAATTTTTGACGGCGGACGGCGCTCCGCGGCGGTAAATAATGCCGCATCTTCCGTGCTGCAGGCAGAGTACGAACTGATAGCGGGTACTTTTGATCTGGAGCTGGCCCTTTACTCTTCCTGGATAAATCTTATTAACGCAAATGCACAGGTAGGAGTGAGGACTAAATTCTTAGAAGCGACAAAAGAAAGAGCGAGCATTTCCGAAGTACAGTATACCAACGGTATCATTAATTTTGACAACTGGATAATAATCGAAGACGATCTGGTTAATTCAAAAAAGACATTGCTTGACGCGCAGGTAAACGCGCTGAGCGCGGAAAACGCCTGGCTGAATGCGGCGGGCAAAACTTTGGAGTAGCCCTGTACCACTCACTACGGTTCGGGCGCAGGGTTTCTATAAGTGTAAAATTGATTTAATCAGTGGAATCTTTTTAATGGAGGATGGGAATGAAAAAGAAAATTATTATAACTTTAATTATTCTTGGTGTTGCCGGGGCGGGGTGGGCGGCCTATTTTTTCTTTTTTAAAGATGATACTGCAAAAAAGAGAGAGACTAAAATAGTTTCTCCGGAGATAGGAAAGATAGAGGTGCTAATTTCTACAACGGGTTCCGTGCAGCCGAGGAACAGGGTGGAGATAAAGTCGACGGTGGGCGGCAGAATAGACAGTATTCTCGTGGAAGAAGGTGACAAAGTAAAAAAAGGACAGACCGTGGCGTGGATGAGCTCTACCGACAGGGCGGTGCTCCTTGATGCGGCAAAAAGCCAGGGCCCTGAAGTAATAAAGCACTGGAAAGAAGTGTACAAGCCGACGCCTTTAATCGCTTCGATAGACGGGGAAGTAATAGTACGCAGCATTGAACCGGGGCAGTCCGTAACCACCGCAACCGTCGTACTCGTGATATCGGATACCTTGATTGTAAACGCCAGAGTAGATGAAACAGATATTGGAAAAGTAAAAGTCGGACAGGATGCGAAGATATCCCTTGATGCGTATGCGGATGTAAAAGAACGGGGAACAGTGGAACATATATCTTATGAATCAAAGGTAGTCAGTAATGTCACCACCTATGACGTACAGGTAATTCCCCAAAAAACACCTTCAGTATTCCGCTCCGGTATGAGCGCCGACATTAATATTATTCAGGAAAGAAAAAAAGATATTATGATTCTTCCTCAGGAAGCTATCAGAAAAGAAGGGAAAGAAGTCTTTGTAATGGTAAAAAAAGCAGAAAAGGACCCTCCGGTAAAAGTACAGGTAGAAACGGGCATAAAAGATTTGAACAATATAGAAATAATTTCCGGTCTTACACTTGAAGATAAAGTCGTTATAGAATCAAAGAAGTTTGTTCTTTCGGAAAAATCCACGACCACAAATCCTTTCATGCCTGCGTCGCCTAATACAAGAGGTGCGAGCGGAGCCGGCGGCAGTAGAAGATAGCATCTAATACGGGAAAAACTGATGATAGAATTAAAAAACATAACCAAGTCCTATAAGATGGGAGATATGACGGTTCAGGCCGTAAATGATATCTCTTTGAAGATAGAACAGGGGGAATATCTTGCCATTATCGGAGCTTCCGGTTCCGGTAAATCCACACTTATGCATATTCTCGGATTTTTGGACAGGCCTGACACCGGAACCTATACGGTATTTGGCGAAGATGTCTCAAAATTGAAAGATGATAAACTTGCAATTCTTAGAAGCAACATCGCAGGCTTTGTTTTCCAGCAGTTTTACCTGCTTCCGAGAACCAAGGCCATAGAAAATGTCGAGCTTCCGTTAATCTACGCGGGGAAGAAGGGTCTTAAAAAAACAGCCCATGAAAAACTCGAACAAGTGGAACTGTTTAATAGAGACGGGCACACGCCGGGAGAGCTTTCGGGCGGGCAGCAGCAAAAAGTTGCAATTGCGCGGGCGCTTGTTAACAACCCCTATGTTATTTTTGCGGATGAACCCACCGGGAATCTGGACTCCAAAAGTAAAGAAGAAATAATGAAGACGCTGGAGGATTTAAATAAGCAGGGAAAAACTGTTGTACTTGTAACACACGAAAAAGAGATAGCCGAAAGAACGAGAAGAATAATCACCGTTTTTGACGGAAAGATTATTTCGGATAAAAGAATAAAAGAAGAGCCGGTAAGAACTGCCGGGAGCAAGATACTTAATGCAAAAGAGCTCCTGGCCCGCGCGAAGACTAACATAGGGGAAGCGCTAATAATGGACCATATTCCCCAAGCTTTGAAATCTATGGTATCCCACAAAATGCGAACGGTACTTTCCATGCTCGGAATTTTGATAGGAGTGGGAGCCGTAATAGCTATGATGGCTCTTGGAAAAGGTGCAGAAGATTCTATTGCGGAAAAACTGGCTTCACTCGGTTCAAATCTGTTGATGGTAAGACCAGGAGGGCGGACAGTCGGTGGCGTCTCTTCTGTCGGATACACCAGGCTCACCATGGAGGACGCAGAAGCAATTTCACAGCTCAAGGAAAAAGTAAAAGCAGTCGCGGCTTCTGTAAGGGGCAACGGACAAACAGCCTTTGAAAATAAAAACTGGAGCACGTCTATTCAGGGTGCTGGTTTTAAGTACGAGCAAATACGGGCGGCAAAACCGGAGTTTGGAAGATTTTTTACGGAAGAAGAACAAAAGGCCCGTACTAAGGTTGCGGTCCTGGGCGTTACGGTAGTCGAGGAGCTTTTTGGAACGAGTAATCCGGTAGGGAAAGTTATAAAAATAAACAAAATAAATTTTGCCGTGATAGGGGTTCTTCCAAGAAAGGGGCCGGATCAGGACGATATTATTATAATCCCGGTTACCACAGCCATGTACAGGCTTCTCGGGAAAAAATATGTAGATAGTATTGATGTGGAGGCCACAGATATTGAAACAATGGAAGAGGCAACGGAAGATATAAGGCAGGTAATAATTAAAAGACATAATCTAAAAAAGAAACAGTATAACTCTTTTCAAATACGGAATATGGCGGACGTTCAAGAAACGATGAGAAGCATGACCAAGACCATGAGCACCCTGCTCGGAAGCATTGCCGCAATCTCTCTTTTGGTCGGAGGAATTGGCATTATGAACATTATGCTGGTTTCTGTGACGGAAAGGACGAAGGAGATTGGCCTAAGAAAAGCAATAGGAGCGCAGGAGCACGATATATTGTTTCAATTTCTAATAGAGTCGATAGTGATGACGGTAATCGGAGGGGTAATTGGCATTCTTCTCGGGGTGGTAGTGGCGATGGCTCTTGCCTCTTTTGCCGGCTGGGTAGTAAAAATAACAACTTATTCAATAATTCTCTCAACAGTTTTCTCCACGGCAATTGGTCTCATCTTCGGAATATTTCCCGCCAGAAAAGCTGCTAAGCTGAACCCGATAGAAGCGCTAAGATTTGAATAGACCCTAAGAGAGGGCTCCTGATTATCGCTTCCGCAACCCAAAATATTCTGAAACGGATATTGCAGATTTCGGGTTATTATTGCACACCCGGTATATAATATGGTAGTATATCAAAGTTGCTGTTGTAATAATTGGCAAGGTCGGATAGTAGTTGAAAAAGTTATTTTATTAAAGTTGAAAATTGGAAACAATGTTTATATCGGTTGAATCGTTTTTAGAAAAGGAGAATTGTCATGGGAAAAGAAGGAAAAAGAATAATATTAGCAGCAGGACTATCATTTTTAGTGCTTATAGGATTTCAGTACTTTACGCCCGGGAAGACCAAGCCTACGGCGATTAAGCAAAAGGCAATAGTAACCGCTGAGGCGGTTGCTCCTGTTTTGGCAGCCGAAATAAAGGTTGTTAAGGAAAGAACAACGGCTGAAAGCGACATTGCAAATCCGAAAACAACGCTTAAAGGCGAAGACGTTGTTATTGAGACCTCTTTTGCAACGGTGACTTTAAATACCGCCGGTGGCGCTATAAAGAGCTGGGTTTTAAAGGATTATAAAGAAAGCGGGAAACCGGTGGATATGGTGTGGAAGAGCGAAAAAAACACACTTCCCGGAATACTGAAAATTCCGTCTCTAAAGTTTTTTGATGAGGTGCTCTATAAGAGTAAAAAAACAGAAACAGGTGTAGAGTTTTTTACGGTCGTCAAAGGTGTCGTCGAAATAACAAAAAATTATAGCTTCGGAAAAGAAAAATTTACCAGCGAGATTACCTTAAAGGTAAAATCGTTAAATAAAGAAGTCAAAAACATACTTGACGCAAAGCTTTACCTGGGAACAGGAGTAAATAATCATTTTATCTATAATGCAAAGGGTGTTATCCTTGAAAAGGATATGGCGGCAATAAAAGAGAATATGCAGGTCGTTTCCAATATTTATTATGTAGACGAAAAGTTGGTAAAAAATACGTTTGCCATGAAAGAGTCAGTAAACGAGAAGGGAGAACCGGCTTTTATCTTGAAAGATGATGCAAAGAGAACGGAAAACGGAGAACTTTCCTGGATCGGGATAAAAGATAAATACTATATCTCCGTCTTTATTCCCAAAAAAGGCTCCGGAATGAAAGGGGAAGAACATGCCGTTCTCTACAATCCAAAAATGGAAACAAAGGCAAATAAAGAGATTGAGGTTAATTTTCCGCTGCCGACTTCCGTACTTTTGTTTCCTGCTTTTGACGGGGAGAAGGGGGCAAATATTTCTGTGACATACTACTCCGGTCCGATAGCTTATGAAAACCTTAAATCATTCAAGGTAGGATTACACAGAGCTATGGAGCTGGGCTGGGGCTGGTTTAACTGGTTTGGCATCTGGATGCTGGTAGCGTTAAAGTGGTGTTTTGCCATTACAAAAAACTGGGGTGTCGCAATTATCCTGATAACAGTATTGCTTAAAATAATAACCTGGTGGCCGACTCAAAAAAGCTATATCGCAATGAAAAAAATGCAGGAAATTCAGCCGGAGATAGCTGCGCTAAAGACAAAATATAAAGATAATGCTCAGAAAATGACCGAAGAAACGATGAGAATATACAAAGAAAAGAAGGTCAATCCACTGGGAGGCTGTCTTCCGATGCTTTTGCAAATTCCTATCTTCGTTGCTTTCTACGCGGTGCTTGCAAATGCCATAGAACTTAAGAATGCGTCGTTTTTAATCTGGAGTGATTTATCGGTAAGGGATCCGTACTTTATACTGCTTATTCTAATGCTTGTAACAATGATAATACAACAAAAGATGACCCCTGCCACAGACCCGCAGCAGGCAAAAATGATGATGTGGATGATGCCCGCTGTTTTTGCGTTTATCTTCTGGTCGCTTCCGGCCGGACTGCTCCTTTATTTTGCGGTACAAAACATTCTTTCAATACTCCAACAATGGATGGTTAACAGGAATGCTCACTTAGTCTCTTGAAGAAAATGGCAAAAAAAAGGTTAAGGACATATAGTTTGTTAGCCGGACTGTTCTTGCTCCGGTCCTTATTTGGAGAAGAGCCTCTTATTTCTCCGGTTACGGTCTCTACCGCTGAGGCAACAATGGACAAGGCTGATATGCGGGAAGATAAACTAAAACAATATGCCAAAAATCTGATTTCTAACATTCTCAAAGGGGATGCGGGTACAGGCGAGTTTCCCGACGCCGGTTTTTCGGTAAATTTAGATAATCTGGAGCTGGAAAAACTGCTTGCGGGCAAGGAAAAATTAAATAAATACATTCTTTCCCTTCTCAGGGAAGTTAAAAGCGGCTATACAAAAGAAAGAATTCTTAGAGAGCTTTTCAAAAAAAGAGGCGCCCCTGAAGAAGACGAATCTACGCTTGAAACGCTCTATTCTCTGATTAAAGACAGAAGCTCCCAGGTCAGATATCTTGCCGTCAAATTGCTCGGAGAAAGAGGAAGCCCGTCTTCTGTCTTAAAAATTAATTCTTTACTCTACGATTCTTTTTCTTTACGAAAAGATGTTTATCCCGTGCGGGTCGCAGCAAGAGAAGCTATAGAGCTCATAAAAATCAGAGAAGAAGTAAAAACACTGAGCGGAGAAGAATGCATAATCAAATGGTTGCAGGTCTTAAAAGAAAAAGCCGTTTTAAAACAGGATTATTTTTGCGAGAGAGCGGTAAAAGAGCTGTTTCTGCTGCCTTCTGCAAAAGAAAAAGTATGGACTGAGTTAATGCTGGCGAAAGAACAGGCAGGGAAGAAGACCCTTATCGAGAATAAAATATTCAGCTATCTTCTTCTTGCGGCTTCCGGTCTGAAAGACGAGCGCAGCCTGCCTCTTATTTTCGAATCTTTAAAAGAAGCCTCTCTTCAAAATATGGCCGTCCGGGCCTCCGCGGCTCTTTCTCTGGAGCAAACTATCGACATTTTACTTGAGCAGTCCGTAGGCAGTGAAAGAGCGGAACTTCTTTTTTCTGCGATAAAAGAAAAATTGGCAGAAAAGGAAGTTATAGATTTGCCGGAGCCGGTTAGCGCCAATGATAAGGAAGTATTATTATCAGTTGCCGAAAAGGCGAGGCAGCTGCTATTAATTAAAAGAGATCCTGAAGCTTATATTGATGCCGCGGAACTTTTTGCTGTCGGTTTGAATGATTATGACGGGGCTCTCTCTTACATTTCTCTCTATAAAAGTGAAGGGAAAGAACCGGAAGAACATGAAAGAAGCAGCGAAATCTATTCAAAAACCCTTGCAAATAAAGGTAGATTTGCGCAGGTTGACGAACTTTTTCCTTTGTTAAACAAAATGCCATATTTTATAAATCTTGCGTTACAGGACCTTTTCCTGAAAAAGCAAATATCAGATACAATTAAAAACTGCAGAAAAACATATTATCTCGCAAACAGCGCTTTCGAGCTTGAAAACTATAGAAAGACTCTCAATATCCTGAGGAATCTTGACACGGCAAGCTGTCCTGAAATAAAAAGAGCCTTCAAGGAAGAAAGAATAGAATATTGTGAGACAAAAATAAAGAAAAGAACGGAGGAGATAATATCCGGATTAGCTGTAAGTACTTCCGAGGACCTGATACTGAAGATAGCCGCCGAAAAAATAGAATATAAAAAAGGGGAAGAACTGAAAGTAAGATCGGTGCTTGCAAATAAAGGAATGGCAGCAGTTTTTGGAGCGAAGGCGAAGAAAGGCGTATCGGGCTTTGACCTTTTAATGATGAAAGATGGTCTGCTGATAAAGAGGTTTAAAGAAGATTTTACGAAAAAGCAAGAGAGTGAAGAGTTGCAGGAATCTGTATTTAGGCTTGGCCCCGAAGAAGAAATAGTTTCGGAGTTTGTAATACCGACAGGAGAAGAAGTCATTCCGGAGGGCGCGGTCGAACTTGCTCTTTCTTATGTCGGGGGTCGGCTGGCTAAAGAGTATGAAAAGGACGAGATAAGATGCCCGGTCATCTCAAACATTTTAACGCTTGTTATCCGGAAGTGATATGAAAAATACTATAGCTGCAATTTCTACGCCTCCCGGGGAAGGCGGTATCGGGATCGTACGTCTCTCCGGAAGCGAAGCGATTGCGATAGTTTCAAAAATATTTAAGCCAAAGAAAGAAAAAATGTTAAAGACTGTTCCTTCCTATTCTTCTCATTATGGCTTTGTGGTAAACCCTGCTACAAGAGAAACAATAGACGAAGTTATTGTAAATATTATGAAAGCGCCTGCAACCTATACGAGAGAAGATGTGGTGGAGATTAACTGCCATGGAGGATTTTCTTCTGTCAGAAGGACTCTGGAGCTCCTCTTGAAATACGGCGCCCGTCTTGCCTTGCCGGGAGAGTTTACAAAGCGGGCATTTCTAAATGGCAGAATAGATCTTGCCCAGGCGGAGGCAGTCGTAGATATAATCAAGGCAAAGACTGAAGAAAGCCTAAGAGCTGCGGTGAATCAGCTTAAGGGCGGGCTTTCTAAAAAAACGAACGCCATTGCGGAGAGCCTAAAAAACATCTGCGCAAGAGTTGAGGCCAACATAGAATTTGCTGAGGAAGAAACAGAAAGCACGGATCTGGCGGAAATAAAGAGGGAGCTGTTGAAAGTATTGCGGGAAATAAACATCCTGATAGCGACGGCAGAAGGCGGGAGAATTCTGCGGGAAGGAATAAAAACGTCTATAATAGGCAAGCCAAATGCAGGGAAATCCTCGCTTCTAAATGAACTGCTCAACGAAGAGCGCGCTATTGTAACGCATCTTCCCGGGACGACCAGGGACATAATTGAAGAAACAATAAATATTAAAGGCATTGCTTTTGTGCTTTCGGACACAGCCGGGATAAGAAAAGCAAAAGATCTGGCAGAAGAAAAAGGTATAGAGCGCTCAATAAAATCTATGGACGAAGCGGACCTCCTGCTTGTTGTTTTTGACGGTTCCGGCGAAATAGAGCAAGAGGATTTGGAAATTATAAAAAAATTGCAGGGAAAAAATGTTATTGCCGTAATTAACAAAACAGACCTGAAGCCTTTGAAAACAACAGAAAAGATTATAAGGAAACTTTTAAAGTGCTCAACCGTAATTAAAATATCGCTGGTAAATAAAAACGGTATGGAAAAATTAAAAAAAGAGATGGGGAAGATAGCCCTAATAAAAGGAACTAAATCAAAAGAGAGTATTATTATTACAAATGTAAGGCACAAGGAATTAATGCAGAATGCCGGAGAATTGATCGAGAAAGCCGTAGAATCCATAAATAATGGAATGTCAGAGGAGTTTATTGCGCTTGACATACGCGGCGCTCTAGATTATGTAGGCTGTATTACCGGACGAGTTTCAACAGAGGATATTATGAATAAAATATTTTCAGACTTTTGTATTGGGAAATAGACAGGTATCTGGTAAAACCGAAAATATAAAAAGATGTTAACAATAATAATATACAAGAATATTTAACTGCCGGAAATATTGCGAGTCTGTAAGGCCAATTGCCGTAAAAAACACAATTAAAGTGGATAAAATGTAGATAAGTATATAAATCTGATACGTATAGAGTTAGAGCACATAGTAAATAGTAACTGTAGCAATAGTAGAAAAGACAAGTAATAATAACATCTTTTAAGCAATGTCGTATAATATTAACATAGTTATAAACAAAAAAAATGATGTTATTAATAATTGTGGATAAGTTGTTAATAAAAGGGATCGCAAAATACAATGAAAAAAGAGTACAAAAATAAATATGAAAAAGAATATGATGTAATTGTGGTTGGAGCCGGTCATGCCGGTGTTGAATCTGCGCTTGCAGTGGCGCGAATTGGATTAAAAACAGCCATATTTACGATTAATATTGACAATATTGCCCAGATGTCTTGCAATCCTGCTATTGGGGGTATGGCTAAGGGTCATCTTGTAAAGGAAATAGATTCATTAGGTGGAGAAATGGGACTTACGGCAGATAAGTCTGCAATACAATTTAAAATGCTGAATACAAAAAAGGGGCCGGCGGTACATTCTTTGCGCGCGCAGTGCGATAAAAAAATATACCAAAATCAAATGAAGTATGTTCTTGAACAACAGAATAAATTAGATGTGAAACAGGGTATAATAGAAAAGATTCTCGTGAAAAACAATAAAGCATACGGTGTAGTGACTCATATGGGAATGGCGTATTTTGCCAAGGCTGTAATAATTACACCGGGAACATTTTTAAACGGACTGATTCATATAGGAGAGTCTTCATACCCCGGGGGTAGAAATGGGGAACTTTCAGCGGAAAAACTATCTGCTTGTCTTAAAGAACTGGGGTTTGAGATCGGCAGGCTGAAAACAGGAACAAACCCGCGCGTGAATAAAAACACTATAGATTTTTCAAAGAGCAAACTTCAGCCGGGAGATGAAAAGCCGGCAACATTTTCTTCGGAAACGGAGAGTATAGCCCTTCCCCAGGTGCCTTGCTATCTTGTGCACACGAACGAAGAAACAAACAAGATTATTAGAAACAACATTCATCGATCTCCCTTGTTTGCGGGAAAGATTAGAGGGGTGGGGCCCAGATATTGCCCGTCAATTGAAGACAAAGTTATGCGTTTTCCGGAAAAATTAAGGCATCAGATATATATTGAGCCGGAAGGACTTGGAACTCTGGAGATGTATTTAAACGGGCTTTCTTCGAGCCTGCCGGAAGATGTCCAATTGCAATTTCTCCGCACAATTCCCGCTCTAAAGCACGTAGAAATTATGAGACCCGCGTATGCGATTGAGTATGATTACTGCCCGCCGTACCAGCTTAAACACACCCTTGAAACAAAAAAAATAGCCGGCCTGTATTTCGCAGGACAGATAAACGGCACCTCGGGTTATGAAGAAGCGGCGGCGCAGGGAATAATGGCGGGAATAAATGCGGCATTAAAAATTAAAGGGGAAAAAGAGTTTGTATTAAAAAGGTCAGAGGCCTATATAGGGGTCTTAATTGATGATCTTGTTACCAAGGGCACCGCAGAACCGTACAGAATGTTTACTTCGCGCGCAGAATATAGATTAGCGCTTCGTCAAGATAATGCGGATATAAGATTGCTCGAGAAGGCCAGGGATTTAGGGCTTGTTCATGAAGAACGGTTTAAGAAATATGAAATAAAGAAAGCTCTCATTTCCGAAAAACTTTTAGAGCTCAAGGGAACATTCGTCTATCCTTCCGAAGCCGAAGAAAAATACTTTTTTGAGCACAAGTCGGCAAAGATTAAAGAAAAAATATCTTTGGCGGAATTATTGAAGCGGCCGGAGATAAAATATGACGACTTTGAAGATATTTTGAAGGATAAAAATAGCAAAAAAGACAGGAGTTACAGAGAAGCAATAGAGCAAGTTGAGATACATATAAAATATGAGGGGTATATTAAAAGACAAAAGAATCATATTGAGCGTGCAGAAGCAGAAGAAAGCATTGAAATTCCGGAAGAAATTAATTATAAAAAAGTTCACGGGCTTGCCGCGGAAGCCGTAGAAAAGCTTACAAAAATGAGACCGGAATATTTGGGCCAGGCGCAAAAAATATCCGGAATCTCACCTTCAGATATAACTGCAGTGCTGATTCATATCAAAAAAACCGGAATAAAATAATTAAAAATGATGCTAAAAATAATTAAATTTGCTACAATATCCGCATGTCTTTAAATATAGAAATACAAAAATATTTGGCGGAAATGAAAGTAGAACTTTCTGATGAAAATATTTCGGCTATAGATATATACATTAGAGAAATAAATAACTGGAATACAAAGGCAGATTTAACTGCTCTAAAAGGTTATGAAAGTATATTTGTAAACCTTTTTTTGGACGCTTTTACATTGCTTCCTTTTATTAAAGATAAATCAACTCTTATAGATATCGGAACAGGCGGAGGTTTCCCGGGACTGGCATTAAAAATATTTTATAAAGAACTAAAAATTACATTAGTTGAGGCCTCTTCAAAAAAATGTGTTTTTTTAAATTATATAAGTAATTGTTTAAAAATGAAAAATGTAAATGTTGTTTGGGGTAGAGCTGAAGATGTAGGGAAAGATATATTTTACAGAGAGCAATACGACTATGCCTGTTGCAGAGCCGTGGCCGGAATGAGCGCTATTTCGGAACTTTGCATGCCTTTTGTAAAAATAGGCGGTGTTTTTGTAGCGTCAAAAGGAAAAGACACTACAGAGATTAAACAAGCAGCAACTGCAATTAATTATATGGGCGGGAAAATAGAAAAAATAGAAAAAATCAAATATTCTTTCTTTAGTGAAGAAAAAAATATTGTAATAATATCGAAAGATAGGCAAACCCCGGAGAAATACCCCAGACGAAACGGAATCCCGCAAAAGAGACCTGTAAAAGTATAAAAAATATATTGTTATGAAAAAACATTTATTCGCAAGATGTTTCACGTGAAACATTTTATAATTATCTTGACAATATTGGAGCTTTCTTGTAAGATTATTTATCTTAATAAATTTAATAAGAAAAGTGAAAAATGGGAAAAGTAATAGCAGTAGCAAATCAAAAAGGGGGAGTTGGAAAAACCACAACGGCGGTCAACCTTGCAGCTTCTATTGGAGCTATGGAGAAGAAGACGCTTCTCATAGATATGGATCCCCAGGGAAATGCAACAAGTGGGTTTGGTGTTAATCCCTACAGTGTAGAGTCAAGCATATATGATTGCATAATAAACGGAAAGCCCCTAGAAGAGGTTGTCTTAAAGACTGCGATTAACTATATGAATATCGCTCCTTCAAATATTGATCTGACAGGCGCAGAAATAGAACTTGTCCCACTAATGGCTAGAGAAAACCGGCTAAAAAACGCAATAGCCCCAATTAAAGACCAATATGAATTTATATTTGTCGACTGCCCCCCATCTTTAGGACTACTGACTCTTAATACTCTTACAGCTGCCGATAGTATATTGATACCTATTCAGTGCGAGTATTACGCTTTAGAAGGTGTTAGCAAGCTTTTAAACACCATAGAACTGGTAAAAAAGAGCCTAAATCAAATGCTTTGCATTGAAGGAGTAGTTCTTACAATGTATGATGGCCGCACTACTCTTGCACAGCAGGTTAGAGATGAAATATATAAACACTTTCAAGATAAAGTATATAAATCTATAATTCCAAGAAATGTACGGCTTAGCGAGGCTCCATCTTATGGCAAGCCGGTAATTCTTTATGATATCAGAAGTACAGGAGCGGAAGCTTATCTAAATCTAGCAAGAGAGGTGGTAGAAAATGCCGAAAGGTCTAGGCAAGGGCTTGGGGGCCTTAATCCCGGGCAGTAACACTATAAGCCCAATGGTTGATAAAACAGACGAAAAGCGATTCGGAATTGAGATAGATATTAATAAAATCAGACCGAACAAATATCAACCCAGAAAGGAATTTGATCCTGTTGAATTGGCAAGTTTGATGGCGTCCATACAAGAAAAAGGGATTATTCAGCCTATTTCTGTAAGAAAAGTAGGGATAGACGAATACGAGCTTATATCCGGGGAGAGGCGTTTTAGAGCCTCAAGAGAACTTAAAAAGATGACTATTCCTGCTATTATAAGAGATGTTGCAGATGAAGATATGTTGGAGCTTGCTCTAATAGAGAATATCCAAAGAGACGATCTTAATCCTATCGAAGAGGCCGCGGCATATAAGAGGCTCCAGGACGAGTTTGGTTTGACGCAGGAGGATGTCTCTAAAAAGGTTGGCAAGGAAAGAAGTACTGTTGCAAATATGCTTCGCTTGTTAAATTTGCCGTTAAAAATTCAGGAATATGTTTCACGTGGAACAATCTCAGTGGGACATGCGCGAGTTTTGCTTGGTATAGACGAATATGATCTTCAGGAGAAATTGTGCGAAAAAGCGGTAAAAACTGGTATGTCGGTTCGCCAAATTGAAGCTACGGCTGCTGCTATAAAGAAAGGCGAGATAAAGGATATAAAAAAAGAGCAAGATAAAGATGTGCATATTGCAGAAGCCGAAAAACAGATGCAGTATACGCTGGGAACCAAAGTAAAGATAATAGGTAAGAAAAAGGGAAAAATATTAGTAGAATTTTATACAATAGAAGACTTAAATAGGATCTATGAAATGATTCAAAGTATTGGGAGTAAGCGCTAGTATTGGGATGGCATATGTTATTCGGCGGAAATATTCTTGATTTAAGGGATATTGTATATTTTTTAGGATGATATCTTGCTCTTATGTGCATTTCAACGCGTCTGTTGCGTTCTGGCTACAACCGCACAGCGTTATTGCCATATATAATAAATGTATCTTGGGATATTATGTAATATTTTAAGCGGTATTTATTTTTTTATGGGTTCATATAATTCAATTTAAAGGATATTTTGTCAATATATGGAATTTAGGCAACTTACTAAATCTGGAATAAATGTCTCCTGCATTTCGTTTGGTGGTATGCGTATCCCAAGAATTAGCGAAGAAGAGGCATATAAAGTAGTTAATAGGGCGTTAGACCTGGGAATTAACTACTTTGAGACGGCAAGTGGATATGGGGATAGTGAAATTAAGATAGGAAAGTCTCTTGGAAAAAGAAGAAAAGATATTATTCTCTCCACAAAATGCGCTTATGATAATCCAATCACGGCAGATGAATTAAAAAGAAATGTTGAAAATCAATTAAAAAGGCTTCAGACTGATTATTTTGACTTCTATCAGATGTGGGGCACCGACTCTATGGATTGTTTTGTGAAGATGATAGAGCCCGGATACAAATATGAAGGCGTCAGAGACCTCATGAAACAGGGAGTTATAAAACACATCGGACTTACCTCTCACGCAAAACCAAAAGATGTAGAAATAATGATAGAGTCGGGACTTTTTGAAAGTGTAACGCTTTATTATAATCCATACAAGCAGGAGTATTCGGAAGTTGCAGCACTTGCGCAAAAGTTAGAAATGGGTGTTGTTGCGATGGGTCCTTTAAACGGTGGTTTTCTCGGTGACGAAACGAAAGAGCTGAGTTTTTTAAAGAAAGGAAAAGCTCGGACAAATGCGGAAGGAGCATTGCGTTTTATTGTCGGAAATAAAAATATCACGACTTCTATTGTTGGTTTTGAATCCGAGCAGCAGGTGATCGATGGAGTTTACGCCGGAGATTTTTATGAAGATATAGCCGGGACAAATGACATAGAAATAATTTCTGAAAAGTTTAGAGAAATGAGAAAAATCCTACCGGAAAATATTTGCAGTTCGTGTAACTACTGCAAACCGTGTAAAGAAAAAATAGACATACCTAATATTTTTAGACTGGTAAATGACGCCAAAGTTTATGGAACCTGGGGTTTTTTAAAAAACAAATATATGAAAATGAGTAAAAAAGCAGATCTATGTACAAAATGCAAAGCTTGTATGGAAAAATGCCCTCAAAAGCTTGATATTATCAAAGATCTGGAAATCGCGCACCAACTGCTAAATAGTTAAATCATCCATTGCTTCCCGGAGAAAAATGAAAGTATTTAATCCGAACCATCCCGATATAAAAAAAAGAGTTGAACAGTATATTTCCGCATCTCTTTCTCTCGCCGTTGAATTTATTCTGGCGCTGCCGGTCAAAGGAACAGGACAGAATCCTTTCTGGAAAGTAGAAGTTGCAGAAGGTGAAAAACACAGCTTTATCATCTTAAAAACGTTTGTGCAGGACAGTTCCTCAGTTTCCGGCGATAAACAGGATTTTTTTAGAGAATACCGTTTGTTAAAACAGCTTGAAACAAAAACTCTGAAATTTCCAAAAGTATTTGGCATAGATGAAGAAGGAACGGCGCTGGGAACCCCTTCGTTTCTTGAGGAGAGCTTAAAAGGGCGGGTGCTTTATAATGCTCTGAAAATAAAAGAAAAATGGGCGGAAGAGCTCTATATTAAAAGCATAATTGAAATCCAAAATATTAAGAAAGAAGATCTGGGAACCGTTTACGGAGAATTAAACGAAAGCGAAAACACACATGATTCTTTTGTGCGGATAAAAAAAGAACTGTTCCTTCTTTCAAAAGGCCCGCTTCTTACGCTGGTACTGAAAAAGCTGACAGATGATCAGCCTCCGTTTATTCAGCCTTGCTTTGGAAACGGGGATTTTAATCCCAAGAACTTCTTAGCGAAAGATAAAATACTTACGGGTATCTTAAAATTTGAAACAGCAGGCTTCTTTGACCCGCTTTATCAGTTTTTACTACCTCTGGAGAAGTATCCGCTGCTTAAAAACAGAGGGCTGGAAGAAGCATACTGTAAAGAGAAAGGGCTGAAGAATATAATAATAGACTGGTATTACGGTCTGATTCTGGCAGCAAAACTTTTAGAGGCTCTAATAATAGAAGAAAAAGGGGAGACCCCGGCAAATCAGGAAATAAATAATAAGGAAGATATTCTAGCCCGCCTGAGTAAATGGGTAAAAAGTACAAAGTGACAGAATAATTACAGCGCGGACGGGTTTAGAACCCACAGCGAAATTTATTTAGAAAGGCATATAAATAATATGAAATACTATTTTTTCAGACACGGTGAAAGCGAAGCAAATAAAGCAAAGCTCTTTGCCAGTACTAAAATAGACCCCTCCCTCACGAAAAACGGTAAACAGCAAGCTGCAAATATGTGTGAAGTTATGAAAGATTTCCCGGTTGAGAGAATCTATGTCAGTCCGCTAAAAAGAACAAAAGAAACCGCCGGGATTATTTTTCCGGGGAAGGTACTGATGATTGAAGAAAGCCTGAGAGAGACGGATGTCGGCTTGCTGGACGGAGAAAGCTATACCGCCCCCGCTAACTGGAAGAAATATAAAGATGTAGTAGACGCTTGGGAGTCCGGTAATCATTCTGCACGTTTTGAAGGCGGTGAGTCAAACGTAGAAATCAAAGCCAGAATAGTAAAGTTTATGAGCAGAGCGAATAAAGAGTGTAAGGAAAGCGCGGCATTTGTGGCGCACAGTGACATACTCCGGAGTTTTTTCTGGTTTTTCTGCGAAAACAGGGGAAAAACAATGCAGGATAACTACATGGATAAAGGTCGTTTAACCATTGTTTCAAGAGAGCCAAACAGCAGTATATATAGAATAGAGAATTTCAATATAGAGACATTGACGAATTACGATTGACAATTTAATGAAGGCTGAATTTATCCCGCCAAGTGAAGTTATTCCGACAATCTCATTATTATTCCGTTTTTCCTGGATCTCTGGTAAGCCCAATTTATTGAGAAAAGGACGAGGGAGATGTAGGTGAAACAAAGAGCGAAGCCGGTTAAGAGAAGGTGTGTGTGCAGAGGCTTAAAACCGTACCCGAGTCTGAAATACTCTAAAAAGTACGTAAGCGGGATTAACTCGGCCAGCCACTGGAAAAACGGCGGGAGCTGATCCACTGGATAATATATTCCGCAAATAAGCATTACCAGAGTTCCGAAAGCCCAGGCTACTATTTCTACACGCTGTCCGTACAGCGTGATTAAAAGGCAGATAAGCATTCCTATTATCAAAGCATTCAAAAAAACACCTGCAATAAAAACAGCTGCAACTTTATATGAAGGTACCTCAAAGCCGAAAGCGAAGTAAGAAAATAACGCCATCAATGCGAATATCAGCACTCCGCGCACTATGCCGATTATCCATGAACCTAATATAAAATGCAAATGCTCTATAGGGGCGAGAAACGTGTGTTTTATACTTTTTGACCAGACGTCATACAAAAGGCCGTATGCCACGTCAAGTGTTGCCACCTGGATAGTTCCTGCTGTTATCGCGCCGGTTAAAACAAAATTCAGCAGGGTCTGGTCTAGTTTTAGAAAGCCGCTCATTAACCCCATGGAAATAAGGCTCACAACCGGCCAGAATAATAACTCAAAGAAAGAAAACAGGTTACGTTTTGCGAATATCCAGTTTCTGTATGAAAAAGCCAGTATTTTACTTAGCAAGATCTAAGAACACTCCTTCCAGGTCTTTTGTTTTAGTTTTTCTCTTTAACTCTGCTTTTGTCCCGAGCGCCTTTATCTTGCCGTCCTTTATGAATGCTATTCTGCCGCAAAGTTCTTCGGCTTCTTTCATGTAATGTGTGGTCAAAATTATCGTAGTTCCGGTTTTTTTATTTATCTCAAGTATTTTTGCTCTTATTTTTTTTGAAATATCCGGGTCCAGCCCTATGGTTGGTTCATCAAGAAGGAGTATTTCAGGCGCGTTTATCATGGATTTTGCAAGCGCCACCCTCTGTTTTGTCCCGGTAGAGAGTCTTGAGTACTCCGAATTCCTGTGTTTTTCAAGTTCAAATGCTGATATAAGCTCGTGTACGCGGTCTTTAGAGGCAAAAATACCGAAACCATACAGCATTGAGTAGTATTTGAGAATCTCCTGTACGGTCAGACTCCAGGGGAAGTTGGGATTTCCGGAGCACATATTTATCCTGGCTTTTAAAGTTGCGAGTTCATGCATGGAGAGTTTTGTAGTTTCCCGGCCGAACATCAGCACTTTGCCCGCATCAGGCAGGAGTTGTGTCGAAATAACGTTTAGAAGCGTGGTCTTTCCGGCTCCGTTTGGTCCAAGAAGGCCGAAGATTTCCCCCTTGTTAACAGTAAGAGAAATACCATTTAGCGCAGTATTTACTTTTTTCTTAAAAAACCCGGAGGTAAACTTCTTGCGGATGTTCTTTACCTCTATGACTTTCAAGTTATTTTTCATTTTGCCTAATGAGTTTATCATATAACCCGGTATTTTTACATAATTTTTTATCAATTCTCCTTACTCATCTTCTATATATATCGTCCAATTCGCACTATCTGCGCTATCTCTTTTTCTTATCCGTGTTATCAGTCCCGGATTTTTGGGCCATGGTTTTATATTGTATTTCTCACCCCCATTTTGTATTATAGCTTATTATGGACGAAAAAGTTTTTCAAAAAATATTAGATATAGGCATTGCGCTTTCAAGCGAGCACGACCTTGACACCCTGCTGAATAAAATACTCTCGAAAGCCCAGGAGATAACCGGGGCAGACGGAGGATCGGTTTATCTCGTAAAAAAAGACAGACTGATCTTTAAAGCAAGCCGCAATTGTACCCTTTTAAAAAAGCTTGGCGCTAAAAAGATGAACGAGCTGGTAAAGACCTTTGAGCTGCCGGCGAGCAAAAAAAGCATGGCAGGCTATGCCGCGGTTACCGGAAGGACGCTTAATATACCTAACGTTAAAAATATCCCGGCAGATGAAGAATACTTTTACGACCCTTCTTTTGATAAAAAATACGACTATGATACGGTTTCAATGCTTGTAATCCCGATGAGAAACAAGCAGGACGAAGTTACCGGCGTTCTGCAGTTAATAAATTCCCTTGAAAACGGAAAGCCGGTTCCTTTTAAAGAGTCTCAAGAAAAAATAATATCTTCTTTCTCCTCTCAGGCCGCAATAGCTATAGAAAATGCAGCTCTGAACGATTTGCTTGAACAAGCCCATTTTGACACAATATTCCGGCTTTCGGAGGCGGCGGAATATAGAGATAAAGAGACCGCGAATCATATAAAACGGGTCAGCCATTACGCAAAACTGCTGTTCGAAAAAATGGGGCATAACAAAGAAGAGTGCAAGCTGCTTTTTTGGTCGGCTCCGATGCACGATATAGGCAAGCTGGGCATTCCTGATGCGATTCTCCAAAAACCCGGACCTTTGACCTCGGAAGAGAGAGCCATAATGGAACAACATGCCGCAATAGGAGCCCTGGTGCTTAAGGACTCCGCTATCCCGGTAATTGCAAAATCCAGAATTGTGGCCCTCACCCACCATGAAAAATATGACGGTTCGGGCTATCCGCAGAAATTAAAAGGGGAGGCTATTCCTTTGGAAGGCCGGGTTGTAGCGCTTGCTGATGTATACGACGCGCTTTCAAGTAAGCGTGTCTATAAACCGCCCATGCCGGAAGAAAAAGCAATTGCAATTCTAAAAGAAGGCGCCGGCCGGCATTTTGATCCTCTGCTCGTAAAAATATTCCTAGGCGAAATGAAAAAAATAAAAGAAATAAGATGAGAATTTTCAGATAACGAAACTAATTGCGACAATTATTTTGGTTTAAAAGCAGCAGACCTCAGTAATATGTTAAAATAATAGAAGCTCTTCTACATTATGTTCGAGCGGAAAGTAAAATCAAGAAAAAAGGAAAAAGTAATGGACTTAAATAAAACATATAAAAACCCAGTATTTCTTACCCTGCTTTCGGTGGTTCTGGCCGTGATGCTGTTTATAGCTTTTAAGAACATTCTGCCCACGGCTCGGGAGAAAGCGTTTTGTGCAAAACTGAATGAGCTGGCGGAGAAGCGCCTGATAAAGAGCGTTTTTGACGAGGCGGGGGAAAAGATTGAATTTTATTCTTTAGAAAATAGTTTTTCTAAAACAGTTGTTTTCTCTCTCGCTGAAGACGAAGGTAAACCGGCTGAAATATACGCGGCAAAGTTGAAAGTAAAAAAGAACGGGATTATTACAAAAGTTAAGGGGATAGTCAATCTCTCGCGTACTCCGGACGCCGAAGAAGGCGTTTATGATGTTAAAAGCGGCTGGGTCGCCTTTGCGACTTCTATGGGGGCGGCCGTACAATCTGTGACTACAGTGCGCGTCTCCGGAAACTACCGCAGTCTTTTCGTATTTAAGCCGACTGTGAAAAAACTGCAACTCGAATGGGAAAACAACGGAATAAAACTCGCGGTAGCGTATATGCTAAAAGATGCAAAAAAAGAGATTATGCTGAATCCGGTAAAAAAATGCATTCAACCGGCAACAGAGGAAATAAAATATTTTTCTGAAGTGAAAGGGGAGGAGAGCTGGATTGCCGCATGTGTTAATTTTGGCAGGAAAATACTTGGAGTTGAATTTGTGGGAAATATGGAGGCCGTATTTTTCTTGGCCAAAGACCGGTTTGACAGCCTCTCATATTCTGTCGGAAAGTTTTTTAGCGGAAAAAAGGGCGTGTTTAAACAAGGCGCCGGCAACGCAGCGCTTAAAAATATTGAACCGGTTATTAAAAATGACGTTTTAAAAGGGGAAGGAGTTTGGATAACCGACGGTTTGCCGCAGGGGGAAAATAAAAACCGTCCATTGCTTGCAAGGACTATTTACAGGCCGGATCCGGAGCGCCCATATGCGCTTGTGGATTTATTATATGCAGACAGCGAGCAGATAGAAATATTTCCTATAGGCGGGACCATCCACCCCATTTCTACAACCGGAATAAAAGGGAAAGGAATAATTCCTTCTGATGAGGATACAAGAAAAAGAGCATTGTTTGCCTTCTCCGGCGGTTTTCAGGCGGTACACGGTTCTTACGGCATGATGGTTGACGGCGATGTGCTTTTACCGGCTATCAAAGATATTGCAACACTTGCGATGTATGCCGACGGAACCTTTAATATGGGAGTCTGGGGCGAAGACATTAAGGAAGCTGCTACTATGGTTTCTTACAGACAGAATTTAAAACCGCTGATTCGAAAAGGTATCTTTAACGATAAAAACAAATACTGGGGGCTTTCTGCGGATAAAAATAAAAGTATTTACGTCTGGCGGACAGGGTTTGGTATTACCAAAGACAAAAAGGCGGTTTTTGCCATCGGTAACTCCGTATCTGCCGCTTCCCTCGCCAAGGCTATGCTTGCGGCGGGAGTCGAAGAGGCGATGCATCTTGATATGAATCTTGTGAACGTTGCCTGTGAAATATACTTGCCCGAAACAAACGAGAACAAAGAGCAAAAGAAAGGGAAGAACGGTGAGCTGCTCTTAAAGGCCGTTCATCTAAACAACAGATTTTTTGGGACTCCCGGACGCTATATAAAGCCTCACACCAGGGATTTTATATATGTAGTCCGGAAAAGGAATTAATATTATCAGGAGCCGTGCAAATTGAGTAAAATATTAAGGATAGGAATAATAGGAGTTACCGGGAGGGGCGAGGAGCTTAGAAAATATTTTCATCAGCCAAAAAAAAGAGCCGTCGTTACGGCCGGCGCGGATATCAGCTTAAAAGCGCTTGAAGCCTTTAAGAATGCAAACGGTAACGAACCTTTTGTCACAACGGATTATAAAGAACTTTTAAAAAGAAAAGATATAGACGTTATCGTCATCACCTCTCCGGATTTTACGCATGAAAAGTACGCTCTGGCGGCGCTTCAAGCAAAAAAACACGTGTATCTTGAAAAACCGATGGCTATTACGACAGCCGGATGCGACCGGGTCTTAAAAGCCTGGAAAAGCTCCGGGAATAAATTGCTGGTCGGGTTTAATATGCGGCATATGGCGGTTTTTCAATTAATGAAAAAACTGATAGATTCAGGGAAGATAGGAGCGATAAAAGCGGCATGGGTAAGGCATTTTGTAGGCTCGGGCGGGCATTATTATTTTCACGACTGGCACGGGACGAGAAAGAACACCACCTCTTTACTTCTGCAGAAAGGTTCGCATGATATAGACATGATACATTATCTTACCGGTTCCTATGTAAAAAAAGTCGCGGCCTTCGGCTCCAGGGATTATTTCGGCGGAAATAAACCGAATAATCTCAGATGTCCGGCGTGCAAGTTAAAGAAAACTTGTCTTGAAGTAGATTACTCTTCCATGAACCGGTGCTGTTTTAGAAAGGAAGTAGACGTAGAAGACAACAGCCAGGTAATTATGGAGCTGGAGAACGGAATTAAAGCTTCTTATATGCAGTGCCATTTTGCGCCCGAGTATTTTCGCAACTACACCATTATCGGAACGAAGGGCCGAATAGAAAACATAAGCGACGGTGATACGGTTGTTCTAAAACTCCGCAAAAAATTTATAGACGAAAAGAAGTTAAAAGAGATAAGATATAAAGTAAAAGCGGGTAAAGACAGACACTACGGGGCGGACGCGCTTATAGTTGAAGATTTTCTTGATTATCTCCTCAAAAATAAAAAGCCGGTGGCTACGGCGCTTGCCGGCAGAATGAGCGTGGCGGCCGGCTGCGCAGCGACGGATTCTTTAAGAAACGGCGGAAAAATGTTGAAAATTAAAAAAGCACCAAAAGGAATAAAATGAATATACCTGAAATATTATTTGAAGATATCAATCTGCTGGTTTTCAATAAACCGTCCGGGCTTTTGTCCATCAGAGACAATAAACACCCGAAAGAAAAATCCGCAATTGATGCCGCAATGGAGCATCTGGATGGGGCGCAGGTTTTTCCGGTGCACAGGATAGACAAGGATACAAGCGGGGTGTTAATAGTCGCCAAAAACCGCGAGACGCAGTCGAAGATGACGGATATTATTATGGAACAAAAAATGCGAAAGCTATATTTGGCGATAGTTAAGGGAGAGGTAATAAAAGAAGGACAGGTGACGCTCCCGATTCTCAAAGGTTCCTCGGGTAAGGTAAAAATCTCGAGCGCGGGAAAAAAATCCCTGACTCTTTACCGCATAAGAAAAAAATTTAAAGGGTATACGCTTCTTGAGGTGGAGCCAAAAACTGGCCGCACCCATCAGATTAGAATTCATATGGCCTCGATAGCAAGACCTTTGGCATACGATCATGTTTACGGGGACAGGAAAGCCCTTACTCTGGAGCGAAAAGGCAAAGCGCCTTTTGTCTTTGACCGCCTTACCTTGCATGCTTCCGATGCGATGTTTATGTACTGGAAGACGCACAGATCTTTACACTTGAGAGCGCCTTTTCCAGAAGATCTAAAGGATGTAATTTCCGTACTGGAAGAGAACTATTCTATAGAAAATAAACACTCATAGGGGGACATATGAAAAAAATCATTGTCGCGGTAAGTATTTTATGCTCTATTAGCGCTGTTTTTGCGGGAGATATTCTGGGTCTGGATATTTCGGCCAGGTGGTACAATGCAAGCGGGGGAAATTATATGGAGCATCTGAGCACTCTTCCTGACGCAAGTATTTTTGGGGATTTTCCGGCCTCCATACAGGAAGCCACAGTCAAAAAAAATCTGCTCGGTCCGCTTTATGCGAGCGGGACGTTTAGATACGGGACGGTGCCTCTGCAGACGATGACCCTGCAAAAAGTTAACCCTGCCGGGCTTATGACTACAAATATTGATTCCATAATGGGCGGTATTATCGGAAATATCGGCGCGAATATCGGGCTTGGCCCGGTTGAATTCAATATATATGGAAGCGGCAGATACATGTGGGCTACAAAAAACTTTTACGACTGGAAATTAAATAATGTCATTGTTGCTCCGGGGAGCGCGGCAGGCAGGTTTATTATTAACTGGCTGAGCATCGGAGGCGGCGTAAAACTCACTTATATGATGGGGCTGATAGGTTTTAGAGGAGAGGTTGCGGGTTTTCCTTTGACAAGCGACAATGTGGATTATTTAAATCCTCAAGGAGCCGGAAAAACCACCGCTGCAGGAATGTCTTATATGTACGAAGGCGCGCTTTTACTGAAAGTGATACCTTTTCTGGAGTTTAGCGGCGGTTACAGGTTTGAAAGTATATATTTCAATGAAGCTCCGGCCTCAAACAATTTTGACCTCCTGATAAAACATTCCGGAATATTTATTGAAGGAAAGCTGGCTTTCTAAGACGAGCATAAAGCTGTTCCGGCCCGGAAAAACAGAAATAATTTTCAAGTCCAACAACTAAGGAAGAGGAAAATATTTTATGCTTCGCTGCAATGCGTTTAAATTAATTCTGCTTCTTCTGTCTTCTTCTGTGTATTTTCAAGCCGGAAAAATAGATCCGTTGATCAATATGATGCTTGGCTCCGGCGGCTCGCCTTCGCGCGCAATATCGGCAAGTCCTGCCTCTAAAGTTACCATGGAAGGGGGAGAACCCCGGATAGAAGTTCTGATAAAAACAGAGAATGGTCCCGGTGAAATTTCAAAGATAAAAGGTCTTAAAATAAATTCAGTGGTTCAAAGTATAGTCACAGCCTCTATTCCGTTAAGCTCTATTAACGAATTAGCCAAGCTCGCAAACATCAAATATATTGAAGCCTCGCGAAAAGTAAAACTCAAGTTGGACGCAAGTCTTTCTTACGCCGGAATAGCAGACATAAACAATACTTACAGGTACAAGGGCTCGGGAGTTCTGGTGGGGATTGTGGATTCAGGCATAGATTTTACGAGTAAGGATTTTTGCAACATCGACGGTACCACGAGAATAAAAAGCATCTGGGACCAGACTGCGGTTCCTTCCGCTTCTTTCGCGAATCCGGCGGGCTACAGTTACGGCGTAGAATACAATCAGACGGCTCTAAATGCTTCATTGAGCGGCGGCGTCAAAGTGCCTCAAACAGATACGATCGGGCACGGATCCCATGTTGCGGGAATTGCTTCCGGAAACGGGCTTGCTACAGGAAACCTGAAACCATCCGGTGTTTATACGGGAGCTGCTTCCGAAGCCGATATTATTGTTGTAAAAACAAGTTTATATACTTCCACTATTCTTGACGGAGTAAAATATATCATCAATATGGCAGCAGCGCTTAAAATGCCTGTAGTTATAAATCTGAGTATAGGCACACAAGACAGTCCGCATGACGGCACCTTGGTTTTTGAAACTGCGCTGGATAATTTAACCGGAGCGGGAAAGATTATTGTGGCTAGCGCGGGAAATGAAGGAGAAGCCAAAGACGGTAAGATTCATTTCAGCGGAACCGCCACGGCAACCAGCACCATAACCGTAAATGCATTAAGCAGGGCTTTCGCTCTTTTTTCAATGTGGTACAAAGGCGGGGATAATATAAGCGTTCAAGTAAAACACGGAAGCAATTACTATCCTGCTTTGCCGGTGACGGCGGGCGGAAGCTTCCTAACTAACACTTCCGAAGGGCGAATTTTGATTGACGCCACCGAGTATCCCTCCGTGTTAAATAACGACAATAATGTCATTATTGCGCTGGACAATTCTACCGGGACCTCGGTTGCAACAGGAACCTGGGAATTAATCCTGAAAGGAGAAAGCATTCCTTTCGGCGGGGTTTACGATATTTGGGCAACCGATGCTGGTTATTGTAATTTTCAGGATGGAGATACGGAAAAAACTGTAGCAGCGCCCGGAACCGGTAAAAAGATTATAACAGCCGGCTCCTTTGTAAGCAAAACAGCCTGGACGGATGTAAATAATAATAGTCGAAGCGTGACCGGGGAAACTATCGGAAGCGCCTCCTCCTTCAGCAGTTCCGGACCAACTAGAGACAATAGAAAAAAACCGGATATTCTGGCTCCGGGGCAGATGATAGGAAGCACTATTTCAAAAGATGTTTACGGAAATGATACAAGCAAAATACTTCCCGACAATAAACATATACTTTATGCCGGCACCAGCATGTCGGCTCCGCACGTTACCGGCCTGGTAGCTTTGTTGCTGCAAAAAAACGGAAACCTCGGAACGGAAGAAGTAAGGACGGCGCTGACTTCCACTGCTTCAGGATTGGTTTGGAATAAAAAGGACGGATATGGAAGAATAAACGGTCTGGCCGCTTTTCTATCCGTCGCCTCTTTTGTTCCTCCGGCAGAGGCGTTAGCCGTTACAGAGGCATTTTCTTATCCAAATCCGGCAAAGGGAAAATATGTTAACTTTGTATATAGAATTAACAGGGATAACGCTACCGAAATAAATTTTTATAATCTTATCGGGTCAAAAGTTTCTTCAGCTGCGAACTTTAGCACGAGTGGTTTGAATAAATATTCTTATGATGTGAGCAAAATAGCACCCGGAATATATTTTTGCCAAATTACAGCAGACGGCGGCGCGATAAAATCAAAAACAATGAAGGTCGCAATAATAAAATGAAAATTATACAACTAGCCATAATTCTTATGTTTGCAATGTTCGGCCCCGCAAAAACTGCTGATTTAGAAAATAGCGGCACTGCGGCCGTTATATTAAAATTTAACGGAGGAATAAGAGGCGGAGGAATGGCAGACGCCTGCGCGGGTGTTTACGGAGGAATAGATTCTGTCTACGGAAATCCTGCAGGTTTGATTACGGAGAAGCCCGCAATCGTGGCAAGATACAATAATTTATTTGGCGAGGTCAATGTAGGCTCTTTTTCATACATAAATTCTTTCAAGTTTGGCAGCTTAGGCGCGAGTTTTTTATATCTAAATTACGGAAGTATTGATATTACGGATGAATCAGGTATTACGACCGGAAAATTTTTCCCCTCCGATCTTCTTGCAATAATTTCCTATTCAAAAAAGCTGACTCCGGAATTGAGTGTCGGCGTAAACATAAAAGGTTTTCAGGAATACATAGATAATTATAATTTTGGAGCCGTAGTTTTTGATGCGGGCGGGATTCTGGAAATAATAGGAGATGAATTGTCCGTCGGGTTTCTGATTAAAAACATAGGATTAGAGACGAATACTTTTAAAATTCCGCTGAACATCAAAGCCGGCGTAGTTTATAATTTTTACGGAATCGTTTCAGACTCCGCGAGCAAAAGCATAATTTTCAAAAAAAGCCCGCCCAGAAACGCCATCAGTCAAACAGAGGATCATCTTACAGTGGCTGTTGACCTGGATCTTTCTTCGGATGAAGGAGCTGGTATTAATCTGGGAGTGGAATACTGGTACCGGGATATTGCCGGAAGAATGGGATACAAATTCAGGTCGGAAGCCCGCTACGCCGGCGGACTGACAATAGGCTTTGGCCTTAAACTCTACGGTTATGATATTAACTACTCTTTAACCCCCTACGGCGCCCTGGGTTTAGGCCACAACTTCTCCTTCTCCTTCAATCTGTAATATCTCTCCAGATATCACCTGAGATGATACTGAATCTTATATATGTTTCATAGTGGCACATATGTGGCATGAAATTAATAATATCGACAACACATGTTCTATTATGAAGCACTACTATCTGTTGACAAAGGTGTGGATAAATTGCCTAATAAATATAAAACGATATAGTTATCAATGCATTTCAATGATTTTAAAATTGTTATTAAAGACTGGCACGGTAATTGCTGTATATAGTTAGTATGCGAATTTTATACAGAAAGAAAATTAATAATGCCGATAAAAAGGCATAAATTCTATAGGAGGTGCAAGGAAGTATGAATATAAAGCCATTGGAAGACAGGATTTTGGTAAAACCGCTTGAAGGCGGAGAAACTAAGAAAGGCGGGATTATAATCCCGGATTCAGCGAAGGAAAAACCGGAGGAAGGAAAAGTAATAGCAGTCGGCGCCGGTAAGATACTGGAAAACGGAACAAAGAAACCGCTTTCCGTAAAGAAAGGCGATTTTGTAATGTTTGCAAAATATGCAGGTAATGAAATCACTATTGACGGGGACAAGCATCTCATTATGAGAGAAGAAGACGTTCTCGCAATAATTGAGAAATAGTCAATAAAATATTATCCGCCTAAAATATTGGCGGATGACAATATCAATGACAATAATGAAAGTCAAAATGGAGGAAGTTTAATATGGCTAAGCAGTTAAGATTTTCAGAAGATGCAAGAAAGTCCTTACTTAAGGGCGTGGAAGCGGTTGCCAATGCGGTAAAGGTAACGATGGGCCCGAGGGGAAGAAACGTAGTAATAGATAAAAAATTTGGAGCGCCGACGGTGACGAACGACGGTGTAACGGTAGCTAAGGAAGTTGAACTTCCCGAGCCTTTTGAAAATATGGGCGCGCAGTTACTGAAAGAAGTTGCGTCTAAGACTTCTGATGTTGCGGGCGACGGTACCACCACGGCCACCGTGCTTGCGCATGCAATCTTCAGAGAAGGTTTAAAAAATGTAACCGCCGGTTCAAACCCTATTGCAATTAAAAGAGGTCTTGATAAAGGTGTAGCCGCAGTAGTTGCGGAACTAAAAAAATTCAGCAAAGATGTAAAAGATAAAAAAGAAATTGCGCAGGTCGGCGCAGTGTCCGCTCACAATGATCAGAAAGTCGGCGACCTTATAGCCGATGCTATGGATAAAGTCGGCAAAGACGGCGTCATCACTATCGAAGAAGCGAAAGGTATGGACACCACGGTGGACCTGGTGGAAGGTATGCAGTTTGACCAGGGTTATCTCTCTCCTTACTTTGTAACGAACGCGGACAGAATGGAAGCCGTGCTGGAAGATCCTTATATCTTAATTCACGAGAAAAAAATCTCTGCTATGAAAGACCTTCTCCCTATACTTGAAAAAGTCGTGCAGAAAGGCAAACCGCTGGTCATCATAGCGGAAGAAGTGGAAGGCGAAGCGCTGGCCACGATAGTGGTCAACAAGATCAGAGGCACTTTAGCTATTTGCGCCGTAAAAGCCCCGGGCTTCGGCGACAGAAGAAAAGCAATGCTTGAAGATATAGCGATTCTCACCGGCGGCAAGATGATAGCCGAAGAACTCGGTGTAAAGCTGGAAAGCATTGATATAGCAGATCTCGGCAGAGCGAAAAGAGTTTCTATCGATAAAGATAATACTACCATTATCGAAGGCGCCGGCAACAAGAAAGATATTCAGGGCAGAATCGGTCAGATAAGGAATCAGATAGGCGAAACAAAGAGCGACTACGACAAAGAAAAACTTCAGGAGCGTCTTGCAAAGATTGCAGGCGGTGTTGCGGTAATCAATGTCGGAGCTGCGACCGAACCCGAGATGAAAGCCAAGAAATCCATATTTGAAGATGCGCTACATGCTACCCGCGCAGCTGTGGAAGAAGGTATAGTTCCCGGAGGCGGGGTTGCGCTTCTTCGCGCACTTAAAGGTTTGGATTCTATAAAGCTTAATGAAGACGAGATGGTCGGTATTAACATCTTAAGAAGAGCGCTTGAAGAACCGGTAAGACAAATTGTTTATAATGCCGGCGAAGAGCCTTCTGTTGTTGTCGAGAAAATTAGAAAAGAAAAAGACGTAAATTACGGATTCAACGCTTTGACCGGTGAATATGAAGACCTCGTCAAGGGCGGAATTATTGATCCGACCAAAGTCACAAGGACTGCTCTTCAAAACGCGGCAAGCGTTGCGGGACTTCTCCTGACGACTGAAACTCTTATTACCGATCTTCCGGAAGAAAAGAAAGAAGCTCCGATGCCGGGCGGCGGTGGTATGGGCGGCGGAATGGGCGGAATGTACTAAAAATATTAGACTTGGGGCAGGCTAAAAACCTGCCCTATAGTTCTAGAGGCGGATGAAAATATGGCTAAAATAATAGGAATAGACTTAGGTACCAGTAATTCGGCGGCAGCGGCTATGATAGGCGGAAAGCCTACTATTATACCTTCCGCGGAAGGTACTTCCATAGGCGGAAAAGCGTTCCCGTCTTATGTGGCTTTTACAAAGGACGGGCAAAAACTTGTAGGTGAACCTGCAAGGCGTCAGGCAGTATCAAATACCGAAGGGACAGTAATTGCCATCAAAAGAAAGATGGGTTCGGATTATAAAGTAAAAATTTACGGTAAAGAGTACACGCCCCAGCAGCTCTCGGCGTATATACTTCAAAAAATAAAATCAGATGCAGAAGCATTTCTAGGCGAAAAAGTAGAAAAGGCCGTAATTACCGTTCCGGCGTATTTCAATGATAACCAGAGACAGGCGACAAAAGATGCGGGCACTATCGCCGGTCTTGAAGTAGTCAGGATTATCAACGAGCCGACGGCGGCGTGTCTTTCTTACGGTCTGGACAAAGCAGGGAAAGACCAGAAGATTCTGGTGTTTGACCTTGGCGGCGGAACACTTGATGTTACCATTATGCATATGGCAGAAGGCGTCTTTGAGGTTATCTCCACAAGCGGCGATACGCAGCTCGGCGGGACCGATATGGATAATGCGATAATCAAGTACATAGCCGATGAGTTCCAGCGCGCCGAAGGTATTGATCTGAATAAAGATAGGATGGCGGTACAGCGTCTGCGCGAAGCGGCGGAGAAAGCGAAAATAGAGCTTTCCACGACTCTGGAGACGGATGTTAATCTGCCGTTCATCTCTGCAAATGCTTCCGGTCCGAAACATCTGGTTATGAAGATGACCAGGGCAAAGCTGGAAGAGCTTATCCGGCCGACAATAGACAAATGCAGAAAGCCTGTAGAAAATGCACTGGCAGACGGTAAACTTACTGCGAAGGATATTCATAAAGTAATTATGGTCGGCGGTCCCACCAGAATGCCGATTGTGCAGAAATTTGTGGAAGAAGTAGTAGGAAAAGTAGTTGAGCACGGAGTGGATCCGATGGAGTGCGTGGCTATGGGCGCGGCGGTACAGGGCGCGGTCCTTACGGGCGACATCAAAGACGTGCTTCTTCTGGATGTTACCCCGCTGTCTCTCGGTATTGAAACTCTGGGCGGCGTATTTACCAACCTTATAGAAAGAAATACCACGATACCCACAAAAAAGAGTCAGATATTTTCTACTGCGGCCGACAATCAGCCGAGCGTAGAGATTCATGTACTGCAGGGTGAGCGCAAGCTTGCGGCGGATAATACGACGCTCGGACGCTTTCAGCTTGTAGGTATTGCTCCGGCGCCGAGAGGCATGCCGCAGATTGAGGTGGCGTTCGATATAGATGCGAACGGCATTATCCATGTCTCGGCAAAAGACCTGGGCACCGGCAAAGAACAGTCTATGAAGATTACCGCGCCGACCAAACTTTCCAAAGAAGATATTGAAAAGATGGTGAAGCAGGCGGAACAGTTTGCAGAGGATGACAAGAAAAAGGCGGAAGAAATTCAGGTTAAAAATGAAGCTGATTCGCTTATCTATCAGACTGAAAAGACTTTGGCGGAACACGCGGCAAAGGTTGACGAAGGTACAAAAAATGCTATTACAGAAGCTATCGCCGACTTGAAGAAAAAAGTAGAAGCAAAAGATACTGACGGCATAAAAGCCGGAGTAGAAAACCTAAAGAAAGTTTCACAGAAACTCGGCGAAGCCATCTACCAGCAAGCCCAACAGCAGCAGCAACAGAGCGCACAGGGTGCCGGCCAACAGCAGGATCCAAATGCAGGAGCCGGACCTAAAAAAGAAGGCGACAATGTAGTTGACGCCGATTTTAAGGTGGAAGACGAAAAGAAGTAGCCGGATGCGCCGCAATAAGAAAGAAAAAGGAGCGCTTTGGGAGCAAAACCCCAAAGCGCTTTTGTTTTTATGGGGGAATGCAGGACAAGCTGTATTTTGCATAAAATATATGGTATAAATATTAATATCAGACAGACAGGGGGTAGTAATGAAAAACATTGTGAAATTACTTCCGCAACTTCAAATAATTTTACTAATCATTTTTATCGGATCAGGATTCATTTTTGCGGATGTTACGAGAAAAAGAACGGAGCTCTCTGAAGGGACGTTTTATATATACTATGACAGTGAAAATAAAGAGATTGCCAGAGAGAAATATTCCCATAACCCTTTTGCCAGAGAGCTTATAAGCGGACAAGTTCCTGACGGGATTGTAATTGAAAAAACAAAAGATGGGGATTACCCGGGGACAATAGAGGAGAATTATAAAGATGGTAAACCTGACGGGCTGGTGAAAAGCACAATGAGTCTTCAGGGTGGGACTGTGATTTCAGAATTAAAATATTCAAACAACGGAAAAGACATGCAAATTAAAACAACAACTACATTCGGTTTTGGCTCATCAATTTCCACAAGTAATATTATTGATGGTAAAATTAATGGGGTTTCAAGAATAACAATGCACGACGAAGATGGTAATATTACTACGACTATGGAAATGACGTATGAGGATAATGAAATGGTTGGCGGTGTTAAATGTTTTGATAAAAACGGGAATTATGATCCGAAAATGAGTAAAGAAGTCAGCGAGAGAATGGCATCTTTGGCTTCTATGAAAATGCCTGAAAGTGGAACATCGAAAAACGAAGAAGAAACAGACCTTCTCTCCGGTAAAAGCATACTTCTTGTGATTCCTTCCGGGAAAGGGAGTGATACGGAGCAAGGGATAGTGAAGAAGATGCTTGAGTTGAATGCGGGGACAACAACGGTAGTGGAGCTTAAAGACGGGGAGATAAAATTAGATGCGGAAGGTTTTGATGCTGTATTATTTTTGGGGTGTATGGAATCATCAAAAAGTTTCTGGGAGAACAAAACGGTAATTGATTTCATTAAAAAAGCTAACAGTTCGAATAAAGTAATAGGCGCAATAGGTTTTGCCCCGTCGGCTCTTGCAAAAGCTGGTATCTTAAAAGAAAAAGACGCCACAGCCGGGGAAGGCGAAGAGCTGCAAAAAACATTCAAAGATAACGGTGTGAATTACAAAAAGAAAGAAGTCGTAGTTGCCGGAAATATTGTCACCGCCAACGGCGCCAAAGCCCTGAAAAAGTTCACAAACGAGCTCATAAAACTCCTGCAAAATAAAAAGTAAGAGTAATCAAAAAACAGGTGATTTTTTATTTGTTAAAATAACAGGGTATGGTACAAAACAGAGTGTTTAGGTCTAAGCGCAATATTTCAATTGAAAGCGCCCTTTGAAAGCATAGTTATTACCTGTCATAAAGCAAGTTGTCATCTGCTCCAAATATTTACTCCATAGTAACGGTTGTCGCTGTTTCTGTTTCTTTGATGAAGCCTCTGGCGTAGTACCAGGTAAGAAGCAGCAAAAAGGCGGTTGCAAGAAAAGATGCCCTTATCCCGAAAGCTGCGGCGATACTTCCTCCGACTATGGGACCGAGTGCGGTACCGAGGAGAGAAAAAGCCTGGCAAAGGCCGAGTACCCCGCCCCGTTTATTTTCCACTGTCTGCCTGACGAGCAGAGTTTGCGTAGAAGGCAGTATTCCCGCCACAAAAGCGCCTATCAGTATGCGCACCGGAAATAAAAGATAAATACTGAAAACAAAAGCCTGCGGAATAAAAGCAAGCCCCGTCCCGAGAAGGCTGATGGAAAGTATCTTCTTGTGGCTTTTTTTATCCCCATGCCGGCCATATGAAAGAATAATATTATCCAGCTCAAATAGAGCTGTCGTTTCCAGTTGCCCATATAAGATATAATATACCAAGCGATTCTATTAAATTCCATAAATTAATTAGAAAATTGTTAAAGAAGTAATTGAACGAATCTGAAACTTCTGGTAAAATCTTAATATGATACGGATTTGTAAAAAAGAAGAGTATGTTATTTTGGTTGAGATACTGCGTAACTCCTTTGCTGTAAAAAATGTATAAAAAGCTGGGAGTTGAATTCGTCGGCAGTATAGTAAATATGGCAAAAAAATATAAATACTAGGAAGGGAAAAGAAATGAAAAAAGCGTTTGTTAACGGAAAAGTAGTTACACCAAAAGGGATTGTAAAGGGCTCGCTGGTTATTGAAGACGGAAAGATTTCCGGGGTTGTTTCAGGAAAAGCGAAAGCTGATTATATCGAAGACGTAAAAGGTGCATATCTTTTACCCGGGTTTTTTGACACGCATCTGCACGGTGGCGGCGGCTACTCGAGCTCTCAGGGAAGATACGATGCAAAGCTTAAAGTCTTCGTCGGCAAAGAAGAAGAGTATCCGGAGAATTTTCAGCAGATCTTAAAGACCCACGCTCGTCACGGAACCACCTCTATGATCTTAAGCACGGCGACGGACAGCGAAGAGAATATCAATAAGTTTATGAAAGCCGGGTGCGAGGTAATAAACAATTATTCAAACGGGGCAAGACTTCTCGGTTTGGACATTGAAGGGGTTTTTATCAAGGATACGGCGTACTCGGGTGCTCAAGAGCCGAGGTATTTTAGAAAGCCGGATGTAAAGTATTTCGACAGGATAATGAAGCTTTCCGGCTGGAACATTAAACGGACTCTGGTTGCGCCGGAGTGGGGCGCGCCTGCGGTTAATTTTGTCAAGCATCTGGTAAGAAACGGCGTAGTACCGGGTGTAGGGCATAGCGGAGCGAGTTATGCTGATTTTATGAAAGCGTATGATGCGGGAGTAAAAGTGATCATTCATTGCGGCAACGGGCCGATGAGTCAGAACTTTAAAGGCGGCGGCGTATTAGACGCTCTTTTTCATCTCAGGGGAAAAATTTGCGCGGAGCTTATTTGTGATTATCATCATCTTAATCCGGTCTGGGTGTCTTCTTTTCTGAAGAACTTTAATTTCAATGTTTTGGGTGTAACGGACTCTATGTTTGTGCTCGGCAGGGATGATATAAAGGAGTTTGGAAAGGCCGGAAACACCGCTGTTGTTAAAAAAGATATTATATTGATGAAGCATAAAGCTAACTGCCTGTGCGGGAGCAAACTCAGCATGGACCGCGCTTTCCAGAACTTCCTTAATATATTTATGAAGAACCTGACCGGCTATCTTACAGGTCCGTTATTTGCCAAACCTATAAAATTTGACAAGGCTCTGATTGAGGTTAGCAAACTTCTCTCCTTAAATCCCGCCAAACTTTACGGTTTTGATAAAGAGATAGGCACTCTGGAGAAAGGGAAACGGGCTGATGTTGTAATAATGCAGATTAAAAAAACCGGATCAGATTACAAATGCACCGTAAAAAAAGTTATCGCAAACGGGAAAGCAATTTAAAAAATAGTTCATTTAACTATAATATTTGCATCAGCGGTGTCATCAGCCCCGATTTCACTCGAGTCGTATTTATGCTTGAATAATCCAACCAATTACAATATAATACTAACAACTATATGTATTGGAGTAAAAAGATGAAAAAAACAGTAATTCTTTCGGTTTTAGTCGCTTTTTTCGTCGTTTCTAACGGATGTTCTATTAAAGCTATTGCTTTAAACAGTGTCGGAGACGCGCTTTCCGGTGGCGGGACGGTTTTTACTTCGGATAACGACCCTGACCTTGTAAAAGAATCTCTTCCTTTCGCCTTAAAAATGTATGAATCAGTTCTTGACGGAGTTCCAGACCATAAAGGGCTCATTCTTTCCACGGCCAAGGCATTCACCATGTACGGTTACGCGTTTTTACAGATGGAAGCGGATAATATAGATAAGAAAGATTATGAAAAAGCAAAGTATTTGAGGGAGAGGGCGCAGAAGCTTTACATCAGGGGAAGGGACTACGCCCTTAAAGGTCTTGAGCTTAATCATCCGGGTTTTAATGAACTCTTAAAAAAAGACGTAAAAGCTGCGCTTCTTCTTACAAACAAAGAGGACGTTTCGCTTCTTTACTGGGCCGGCTCCTCTTGGGTGGCTGCGCTGACTACTGACAAGGGGAATATCCAGCTGGTCATAGATTCTACCGTAGGCGCTGCGCTCGTCGGACGGGTTCTCGAACTTGACGAAACTTATGACGACGGTTCGGCGCATGATTTTTACATCTCCTGGGAAGGCAGCCGTTCTGAATCCATGGGCGGAAGCGAAAAAAGAGCAAGAGAGCATTTCAAAAAAGCTCTTGAGATAAACAAAGGAAAAAAAGCCGGCACGTATCTTTCCCTCGCTGCAATTTCGCAGAGCAAACAGGATGTGAATGAGTTCCGGGAACTTTTAAAAAAAGCCCTGGAAATAGATGTTGATAAAAACCCGGAAAACCGTCTGGCAAACATAATCTACCAGAGAAGAGCAAAGTATATGCTTGAAAATATTGATGAGTTTTTTTTAATAGATGAGCCGACTGATTCAAAATAATACAAAATTGTAGTTGCCTGATTTATCAGGCGCGCTCGATAAATCGAGCAACTACATTGTAAATTATGCAGTAAAGGAAAATATATGATACGACTAATAGTAGTTCTTTTGACAATTCTAATTTGCACAAGCGCAAACGCCCTGACAATAAAACTCGCAACGCTGGCTCCGGAACAATCCCCCTGGTACGACGTAATAAGAGGTATGGCGGATGACTGGTCGAAGGCTACGAACGGAGAAGTCAAGATCAGGATTTATGCGGGCGGGGTGGTCGGGGACGAGACGGATGTTGTGAGAAAAATAGGTATAGGTACTCTGGACGCCGGCTCTATTACCGCTGTGGGGATGTCCGATATTTGTAGCGAAATACAGGCGATGCAAATGCCGATGATGATACAGTCTTATGAGGAACTTGATTTTATTTTAAGTAAAGTAAGAAATAAACTTGAAACCTCCCTGGATAAAAAAGGTTACAAAGTGCTTAACTGGGGGGATGTCGGCTGGGTAAAGTTCTTTACGCAGAAAAAAGTTATCTTTCCGGATGATATGAAAGACCAGACGATGTTTGTCTGGGGCGGGGATACCGGAGTTCTGGACGCGTGGAAAGAAGCAGGCTTTAAAGTCATGCCTCTGGCTATTACCGACATGCTCACCTCATTACAGACAAAGAAAATAAATGCGTTCTCGACATCGCCTATTGCTGCGGCCTCTTTCCAATGGTTTGCGCTGGCGCCCAATATGTCGGACCTTAAGTGGGCGGCTTTGATAGGGGGGACGGTTATCAGCAAAAAATCCTGGAATAAAATACCTGAAAAGTACAGACCTGAACTCGAAAAGATAGCGGCAAAAAGAGGGGAAGATATGAAGTTAAAGATAAGAGCCCTCGAAGGTGAAGCTGTAAAAATAATGGTGAAGAACGGACTTAAAGTACATGAGATTCCGGAGTCTGCTGTTAAGGACTGGACCGAAAAGGCAAGAGGCGCCTATGTTAAGATTTTAACTACGCCTGAATTAAAAGCAATGTATGAGGAAATAAATAAATACCATTTAGAGTATCTTGATTTAAAAAAGAAATAAAATAAAGTTTAAAGGAAAACATGAGACTGTTTTTAGGAAAACTTAGAAAATACTACCATAAGATTGAGAATGGTTTTGCAATGGCACTTTTGTTTGCAATGGCGCTTATACCTGTCATTGAGATGGTGTTTCGAAAGCTTTTAAACACCGGGATAGCCGGTTCCATCGTTTATGTTCAGCACCTTACTCTCTGGGTCGGGTTTGTCGGCGCTATCATCGCCACACGCGACAAAAGGCATTTAACGATTACTTCCCTGGATGAATATCTGCCTGAAACCGGAAAGAAGGTTGCGGAAATATTCAGGAACTTTATGAGCACGGCGATATGCTTTGCTCTTTTTCTTGCGAGTGTTCAGCTTGTCAGAAGCGAAAGCATCACCGGGAATCTGGCAATCCCTACATGGATAATGGAATTGATACTTCCTATCGGCTTTATAATTATGGCGCTCCGATTTGCTTTTGGTTACCCTAAGACCCTGACCGGTAAAATTCTTTCAGGTCTCGCTTTCCCCATTGTTCTTATCTTTAATACCTGGCTTTTTCCGGCGATGCCATATCTTACTCTTCCGTTTGCTTTACTAATAATTATTGCTATAGTTTTCGGGGCTCCCATTTTTATAGGTCTCGGCGGTTTGGCGGTAATATTTTACTTTGGCGCAGGGGAACCGGTTGCTTCTATACCAGCAGAAACATACAGGATAGTTACGGACTCTATTTTGCCTACGATACCTTTATTTACCCTGACCGGATATATTCTGGCAGAGGGTGGGGCGAGTAAAAGAATGGTAAAAGTCTTTAACTCCTGGTTTGGCTGGATGCCGGGCGGTTTGGCGATTGCCACTATAATGGTGTGTACCTTTTTTACTACTTTTACCGGAGCTTCCGGTGTTACGATTCTTGCTTTGGGAGGTCTTCTTCTCCCTGTTCTGTTAAAATCCGGATATGAAAAAAAATTCTCCGTAGGTCTGCTAACTGCGACGGGCAGCATAGGGTTACTCTTTCCGCCCTCTCTGCCGCTCATATTATACGGGATTTCAGCGGGAATATCTATTCTTGACCTCTTTAAAGGGGGTATCCTTCCGGGATTGCTGCTTGTTTTTGTTGTTATTGTATTTTCTATAATTCAAGGTGTTAAAGCCAAGGTTGCAAGGATTCCTTTTAATCTGAAAGATGCGCTTGCTTCCCTTTGGGAGACAAAATGGGAGCTTTTAATTCCCGTTCTTATTCTCTACGGAATCTTCGGCGGTTGGACCTCCCTTGTGGAAGCCGCGGCATTTGTAGCTATCTATGCTTTTATTGTCGAGATATTTATCTATAAAGATATAAGCCTTACGAAAGATCTGCCAAAAATACTTTTAAAGTGCGTGATTCTCGTCGGCGGCGTGCTGGTTATTATCGGCGTGGCGATGGGCTTTACCAGCTATATTGTTCTTCAGCAAATACCGGAAGTGATACGCAACTGGGTGGCGGCTCATATAAGCAGTCCTTTACTGTTCCTCCTGGTTCTTAATCTGGTCCTTCTTGTGGTTGGCTGCCTTATGGATATTTTCTCCGCAATAATTGTGGTGGTTCCGCTTATTTTACCCATAGCAAAACATTTTGGCATTGATCCGGTCCATCTTGGTATTATTTTCATTGCCAATCTGGAACTCGGGTACCTTACACCGCCGGTCGGTATGAACCTGTTCCTTTCGGCTTACAGATTTGAAATGTCCGTGGGGGAAGTTACTAAAGCGAGCGTTAAGTTCCTGCTTCTTATGCTGCTTGCGGTTCTTATTATAACCTATGTTCCCGCATTAACAACATACATGGTCAAGTTACTGTAATCGGAACTTATGCAAATAGAAGAGTTTGAACAGGAAATAGAACGGGCGCTTAAATCTCTCCCTGGAAAATTTCTGGAGAAACTTAAAAATATTCAAATTATCACCGATGATTCGGCTCCAAAAAAAAAGAATTCCCTGCTTCTTGGCCTGTATCAAGGTGTGCCTCTTAAAGTACGGGGAGCTATAAGCGAGCCGTTAATGCCTGACAAGATAACCCTCTACAAACAATCTCTCGAGAAAATATCCAAAACTACCAAGGAATTAAGAAATAATATTAGAGATACGGTAGTGCACGAAATTGGTCACTACTTTGGACTGGAGGAAAAAGAGATCAGGAAAAGGGGATATTGAGAGTGCTCCTTCCACTTCTGCCGATATTATTGTATACTCGGGAATGACGCTCAAAGAAGTGGTTTCATATTTTGAAGAAAACAGGAACGAAGGCAATCTTCAGGGAATGGTGCGATTCGGTATAAATGTCAGTAAAACTTACGGACTGTCGATACCGCAGCTTCGCGCTCTGGCAAAAATAATAGGGACTGATCATAAGTTGGCGCTAGCCCTGTATAATACGGGTATTCACGAGGCTAAGGTCCTAGCTTCAATAATTGATGACCCGTTTCTCGTGACGGAAGTTCAAATGGAGAACTGGGTTAAAGAATTTAACTCCTGGGATGTAACGGATGCGGCGACAACAAATCTTTTTGATAGAACTCCGTTTGCCTGGAAAAAAGCTAAAGAATGGACAGCAAGAGAGCCGGAGTATGAAAAACGCGCCGGTTTTACAATAATGGCAGGACTTGCGGTGCATGACCTGTTTTCCACCGATGAAAAGTTTGAAACACTGTATCCTTTTATTATAAAGGGTTCTACGGACGAAAGAAATTTTGTCAGAAAAGCGGTAAACTGGGCGCTTAGGAACATCGGAAAAAGAAGTTTTAGACTGAATAAATCAGCTATAAAGCTGTCCGGAGAGCTTCTAAAAATAAAATCTCCGTCTGCAAGATGGATTGCAAAAGATGCCCTAAGAGAGCTTAAGGGGGAGATAGCAAAAAGAAGAATATTGGCAAGCGTAAAGAAACGCAAATAATAAAAAAGGGGACAAAATGGACGAATTGATAACGACAAAAGAATATGAACTGCTTGGTTTTTTGCTTGATTACACTGATGATTCCGATTCTGACTATATAGTTCTACAAAGCGAAACGGATAACGGGTTCATAATGGAAAACACAGAATACTTTAGTTCTCCGGAAGATGATTTAGCGGGGCTTGACGCCGGAATGCTTGCCGATTTTGTCCAGAAAAATAAGAAGAATTATATGCTGTCAGCAAATTTACTGAAAACTGAAAAAACCGTAAAATTGGCAACCCCCTTAGATCTGGAGAAGGCATTTGACGGGGACGGCACCTCGGCTACCGGTTGGGAGGCTTTTTATAAAAAGTTTCCGGGTGCTACGGGAGAAACGCTTGTCTCCAGAGCAGGTTTTAACAAAACAGGCACAGAGGCGATGGTCTGTCTTTTTGGTATGCACGATTATCTGTGCGCAGAAGGCAATTTGTATATTTTTAAAAAAGAAAACGGGAACTGGGGCTTAAATAACATTGTCTGGCTCTGGTCAGCGTAATGAGAAAAAGAGTTTTTGTCGCTAAGGCAACGCCGGAATATATATATGGCTTAATAATGCTTTTGGCTTTAGCTCTCTACTATTTAACTGTGTGCTTTTTTGCCGAAAACATCCCGCTTTCCGATGATTTCCCGGCGGTACTCGGCTTTCTTGGTTCCTTTTATTCTCATGAAAGCGGTTACAAGCTGAACCTTTTGTCTGCCCAGCTGAATGAACACCGGATAGTCCTGAACAGACTGGTTTCTCTGGCTGTCTACAAAATTAACGGAGTTGTAGATTTTAAACTCCTGATCATTGTCGGTAATATTATGCTGCTTCCGGCTATTTATGGTTTCTACACTTCTTTTAAGCAAAGTTACAAAAAAATTAAATACTTTCTTCCTGCAGTTTTAATTTTAACAGTTCCGCAATTCACCGGCGCAATATTTTGGGCAACTTCTGCCGTCCAAAACATCTCTTGTTTGGCCTTTTCGATGCTTGCGCTTGCCCAGCTAAATAAGGATGATATTTTTAGCTCTATGGCATCTTTTGCTTTTGCGGTTTTTGCGGTGTTCTCTGCGGGAAACGGCCTGTTCTTATTTCCTTCCGTAATTATTGTACTTTTGCTTGCGAAAAAAAAGAAAGCCGCAGTCTTTTGGACAATAGGCGCCGTCGTAATTCTACTTGCTTATTTTTATGGCTACAATACTCCGGTACACAATAAATTATATTATGCGGCAAATGTCCGCTCTATAATAGAATATTTTTTTGTTTTTGTAGGCTCCCCGGCAGTATTTAATGTCTCCTGGATGAAAAACCTTATTGGGGACAATGCTGAGCCAATAATACGTATTATCTCCGCTGTTACCGGAGGCCTCATCGTTGCATATTATATATTTCTGGCGAAAATAAGATATTACAAAAAAAATCCTGCTATATTTTCAATGTTTATTTTCTTTTTTATTACCGCACTTTTCGCCGCAATAGCCAGAAGCGGGGCCGGTCCGATGCAAGCTTTTGCCTCCAGGTACAGGATAATTCCGGTATCTATCCTGGCTCTGGTTTATTTATCTTATATGGAAACACGCAAAGTAAAAATTGCGGACGTATATTATAAACACCTAACATGGCTCGCCTTGCTATTTTTAGCTGTTTCATATATCGCAAATCTTCCCGGTATTAAATCAAACAGAGATAATCTTGTGCAAAGTGTTACAAGCTGGCAAAAAGACGGAACCGGTCTTCAAAGATTACACGACGACCCTGTATACGCAGACAGACAGCTGAGAGATTCAATAGAAAAGAAAATATACTTTCCCGAGAAGTAGCTTGCTTTTGAAAGAAAATAATTTAATGGCCGCCTATGTGATATATGTCATAGTAGTAATGATACCGAAACGGTATCATATTTATGGGAATTGGATTCGCTCTTGTCTCGGTGTCCACCTATGGCGGGATTTTGCCGGGGCAGGAGAATTCAACAGATCCGACCAAAATGACTGGCGGAAGAGGAATAGTCCCACCAAAAGGAGGCAATATGTTTTGTTACCAGTGTGAGCAGGCGGCAGGAGGAAAGGGGTGCAGTAATTCGGGAGTATGCGGTAAAGCGCCCGAGGTGTCAGCGCTTCAGGACTTAATAATATATCAGCTGAAAGGCATAGGGTATCTTGCGAATGAAGCAAGAAAGAACAAAGCGGAGATTGACCGCGTAATAAACAGATTTACAGTAGATTCTCTTTTTACTACGGTGACTAATGTTAACTTTGACCCGGAGCGCCTTGAAAAAATTCTTAGAGAAGGCGAACTCATAAGGAAAAAGACTCTTGATATCTATGCCTCTTCAGCAAAAGCGGCATTTAAAGAACAAGCGCTTCCTGAGGAAGCAAAATATACTCCGCCGGAAACTCTGGGGGAGATGGAGGAGGATGGTCAGGAAAAAGGCATACTTAGCGGAGAAGTTAACGAAGATTTACGTTCCGTTAAACAGCTCCTTACTTACGGTCTTAAAGGTATGGCTGCATATGCCAATCATGCTTACATCCTGGGGAAAGAAGACGAAGGGGTTTATGCGTTTTTCCACAAAGCGCTTGCGGCGCTCACAAACAAAGATATAAAACTGGAAGAGGTCGTTGCTTTGAATATGGAGTGCGGGCAGACAAATATAAAGGTGATGGAACTTCTGGATGCGGGGCATACTGAAAAGTTTGGACACCCTGTTCCGACGGTTGTCTCTACCGGTTTAAAAGAAGGACCGGCGATAATTGTTTCCGGACACGACCTTGTGGATTTGGAAGAGCTTCTGAAGCTGACGGAAAAATCCGGGGTAAATGTTTATACGCACGGAGAGATGCTTCCTGCCCACGGTTATCCGGGTTTAAAGAAATACAAAACTCTTGCCGGACATTTTGGCACGGCGTGGCAAAACCAGCAAAAAGAGTTTGATAATATTCCTGCGGCAATACTTTTTACGACTAACTGTATTCAAAAACCGAGAACAAGTTATAGTGATCGAACTTACACTACGGGGCTTGTCGCATTTCCGGGTATCAAGCATGTAAAACATTCTGACTTCAAACAGTTAATTGCCAAAGCAAAAGAGTTGAAAGGGTTCAAGGAAACTGCAGGCAAAACTTTAACAACCGGTTTTGGAAGAAATGCCGTTCTTTCCGTTGCGGATAAAGTAATAGCAGGTGTAAAATCAGGAGCGATAAAACATTTCTTTCTGGTCGGCGGCTGCGACGGTACAAAACCCGGCAGGAACTACTACACAGAGTTTGTGGAAAAAACTCCCAAGGATACGGTCATACTTACGCTTGCCTGCGGTAAATTCAGATTTAACTATCTGGACCTCGGAGATATCGGCGGCATACCGCGTCTTCTGGATGTCGGGCAATGCAATGATGCCTACTCTGCCGTAAAGATAGCTCTGGCGCTTGCAGATGCCTTCAAAACGGATGTTAACTCCCTTCCGCTTTCATTAATACTTTCCTGGTATGAGCAGAAAGCCGTTGTAATCCTTCTATCCCTGCTATCACTTGGTATAAAAGGTATACGTCTTGGTCCGTCACTCCCGGCTTTCATCTCACCCAATATTTTGGCGTTTTTGGTAAAGAACTTTGATATAAAACCGATAAAAACCGCCGATGAGGACCTGAAAGCGATACTAAAAACAGCTTAAAGCAGAAAAACTCTATACGAAGGGGGCAGTATACTATCTGTCCCCTTTTTTATTTAACATTAGCCATCACATATGTAAAAGACCAATAAAATACGTATTACGGAGCAGTTATGGCAGTTTTCTTGTTTTTTGTCTATATTGACATCCACATATGCTAATATAAGCGCTATTTAGAATATGTTTATGGTTGTTTTACAGTATTTTTGCTATTCTGCGCTTGACAACATAATATATATTTGTTATAATCCTCATAATGAAAGAATTATTAAATGTTTCAAATGGAGGTAATTAATATGATTAAGGCAAGCGAGATTTTCGGAGAGTTGACTTTCAATAGAAAAGTCATGAAAGCAAAACTCAGTAAGGAAGTGTTCAACAAATTAATGGAGACTATTGAGGAAGGCAAGTCTCTTGATCAGGACATCGCCGGAGATGTGGCGCATGCGATGAAAGAGTGGGCAATCGAAAGCGGGGCGACACACTTCACGCATTGGTTCCAGCCTCAAAGAGGCGGCACTGCAGAAAAGCACGATTCCTTTATCACTTATGATGAGAACGGGGATATTATAGAAAGATTATCCGCTTCTCAGCTGATTCAATCCGAACCGGATGCTTCTTCCTTTCCTTCAGGAGGAATACGTTCTACATTCGAAGCCAGAGGTTATACTGCGTGGGACCCGACTTCTCCTGCGTATCTTTTGGAATCGGATCAAGCCAAAACTCTGGTAATTCCGTCGGTGTTTTTATCCTGGACGGGTGAAGTTCTTGATCTTAAAACTCCGCTTCTTCGTTCACAAAGAGCGCTCACGGAAGAAGCAATAAAACTTCAAAGGCTTCTCGGGAACAGAACATCCAAAAGAATTAAAGTTTACGTCGGACTGGAGCAGGAGTACTTCCTGTTCAATAAAAAATATTACGATACGCGTCCTGATCTTTTTACCTGCAACCGTACACTTTTTGGCGCGGCGCCGGCGAAGGGTCAGCAGATGGAAGATCATTACTTCGGCTCAATAAAAGATAAAGTACTTAACTTTATGGAAGATCTGGATATCCAGTTATATAGAAGAGGGATCCCGGCGAAAACAAGACATAACGAAGTTGCGCCGAACCAGTTCGAAATTGCTCCTTTGCATAATGAATCGAACCTGGGAATTGATAACAATCTGAAACTGATGGATATTATGCATAAGGTGGCGGAAAAGCACGGACTCGTCGCCTGCCTGCATGAAAAACCGATGGCCGGTGTTAATGGCTCAGGAAAACATCTTAACTGGTCGCTCGGGGATGAGACCGGTATTAACTATCTTGAGCCGTCCAAGTCGCCGCTCAAGAATATTAATTTTCTGATTACTATAGGAGCCATACTTTACGGCGTAAATAAATTCGGCGGTATCCTTCGCGCGGCTGTTGCTGATGCCGGAAATGATCACAGACTCGGAGCCAACGAAGCGCCTCCTGCTATTATGTCCGTATATCTCGGAGAGTATCTGAACAATCTGTTTAATGAAATAGAAGGTATCTCCGCGAAACCGACGGAAAAACAACTGGCGCATATCTCTCTCGGTGTTCAGAATATTCCCAAAGTTTCCAAAGACGCCTCCGACAGAAACAGAACTTCGCCCCTTGCTTTCACCGGCAATAAGTTTGAGTTCAGAGCGGTGGGTTCTTCCCAGAACTGTTCCGAAGGCGCAGTTATGCTAAACCTGATAGCCGCATACGGTTATAAGGAAATCTACAGCAGGCTTTCAAAACTCAAAGGGGATGTAAGAGCGAACGCCATACTGGTCCTTAAGGATATATTGAAAGAATCGAAAAAGGTGAGGTTTGAAGGCAACGGCTATTCCGAAGAGTGGCACAAAGAAGCGGCGAAAAGAGGTCTTCCGAATACGAAGACTACGCCCGAAGCATTGAGCCTGTTCCTGAAAGACGATGCCGTAAAGCTCTTTACCGAGTTCAATGTTCTGTCTGAAAGGGAGCTTCATTCCAAGATAGAGATAAAACTGGAAACCTATATTAAGATTAAAGATATTGAGTTCAAAACAGCAAAGAATATGGTAAAGACTCTTATTCTTCCGTCTGTTGCAAAACATATGAGAAAGACAGCCGAAACAGCGGTTTCCATGAAGGCGGCGGGAGTCAATTCTAAAGTCCTGGCTGACGAGGTAAAGGAAATAGAAGCGGCCTATTCTGATATAAGGGAAAAGCTCGAAAAGTTTGAAAGCTATCAAGCCAAGCTGGAAAAGATAAGCGACCTGCATAAAAAAGCCGAAAGCTGCTCAATGGAAGGAGCTGAATTCCTGCTGGCGCTTAGAGTTTCCGTAGATACGGCGGAGACGATAGTTGCCGATGATCTCTGGCCGATGGCAAAGTATCAGGACCTGCTTCTTAAACTATAGGCGGTGGAGCATGAAAGAAGAAACGAAAGTAAAAACGGCCGAAGAACAGAACATAAGGCCGAAAGATCTGGATAGAGAACTCGAATAGGAAGTTAAACACGGCAAAGAAAAGCCGTAAGATAGCGGACATGGATGTCCGGATAAACTGCAAAGCTGCGTTTATCCGGACATTTTTTTTGCATCAGTTGAATCGTTTTTAGAAGGAGGAACAATGATTAACACGGGAGATACGGCATTTGTACTGCTTGCCGCGGCGATGGTGCTGCTTATGACACCGGGGCTGGCCTTCTTTTACGGAGGCATCTATATAAAGGTGAAATAAACACAAACGGTATAAAAGAAATATTTTTTTCCTTTCCTGCGGGTTTGTCCCCTCTAAATTACAGGTACGAAGCTAAATACACGGAGCTGCTTTCTGAGTAAAGCCCCCGGAGCCGGTGGAGGAAGAAAAAATAAGTATAATTCCAGTATTTTGCTCATTTTGTTTGAAATACCATGGTTTTAATGCTAAAATAAGAACTCAAGTTCGCCCATGTAAATTAGGTGTGGGGCTGTAGCTCAGCTGGGAGAGCGCCTCGCTGGCAGCGAGGAGGTCAGGGGTCCGATCCCCCTCAGCTCCACCATAAATTTAAAAGCTAATTTATGATTATACAAGTTTCAAATACGCTTGTTAGAGACTTTGCTATATAAGTCATTTGAGGTGATATGCCGAGTTTTGGATATGCTTTAGTAAGTGTAACGATAGTCAGTCTGCTCTCCTTTGTTGGAATACTTACTCTTGCCTTAAAAAAAAATCTGCTTCAAAAAATAATTCTTTATCTCGTCAGCTTTGCCGTGGGTGCGCTTTTTGGAGATGCGTTAATTCATCTTTTGCCGGAAGCATATGAAACTTCCGGTAAAGGGCTTTCTACCGCTTTAATGGTAATTCTCGGGATCTTTATTTTCTTTATTCTTGAAAAATTTATAAGATGGCGTCACTGTCATGACGGCAGCTGCGAGGACCACTTAAAGCCGGTAGTATATATGAATCTGTTCGGAGACGCAGTTCATAATTTTATAGACGGTCTTGTTATTGCCGCCAGCTATTCCGTATCTTTTCATCTTGGAGTTGCTACAACAATTGCAGTTGTTCTTCACGAGATACCGCAGGAGATCGGCGATTTTGGAGTTCTCCTCCATGGGGGGCTTTCTGTAAAAAAAGCGCTTTTTTTTAATTTCCTTTCCGCGCTGGCTTCAATAATCGGCGCTATTCTTTTCTTTGCAGCCGGAGATTTTATGGGCAATTTTAAAATGGCGTTGATTCCCGTTACCGCAGGAGGTTTTATCTATATGGCGGGTTCCGACCTTATTCCGGAACTGCATCACGATGAAAGGCCTCTCCGGTCCTTACTTCAGATATTTTTTATAGCCCTGGGTGTTGCATTAATGGCCTTGCTGGTTTTTTTAGAGTAACAAATAAATAGAAATTATTATGGAGGTTTTACAAATTATGAAAGAACTTGGATTTGCCATAGTCGGCTGCGGTAACATTGTTGAGAGCCATATCCGAGGCGTACTTGGGACACCCGAGGCGGAACTTGTTTGTGTTGTAGATGTTGTGGAAGCGAAAGCCAAAGCGGTAGGAGAAAAATATAACGTTAAATATTACACCGATGTAAAAGAAATGCTTAAAGACAGGGCTGTGGATATCGTTACCATTGCGCTTCCTTCCGGACTGCATATGGATGTGGCGATAGCCGCTATGGAAGCAGGAAAGCATGTAATTTCCGAAAAGCCCATTGAAATAAACCTTGAAAAAATCGATAAGATGATAGCTGTTTCAAAGAAGACAGGGATGCATATGTGCGGTATATTTCAGAGCAGATTTTATGACTCTTCCCTTGAGATAAAAAAGGCTGTTGAAGAAGGTAAACTGGGCAGGATTGTTCTTGGCGGCGCCTATAACAAATGGTATAGAGCCCCTGAATATTATAAAAGCTCCGGCTGGAGAGCGACGTGGGAGATGGACGGCGGCGGCGCCTTAATGAATCAAGCGATACACGCAATTGACTTGTTACAGTTTTTTATGGGAGAGGTAGAATCGGTAAGCGCATATTGTGAAACGCTTTTGCATGAAATTCAGGTAGAAGATACCGCTGTTGCAATCTTAAAGTTTAGAAACGGCTCTCTCGGTACAATTGAAGGCACTACTTCTGTTTTTCCCGGAGAAGAAAGAAAGCTTGAAATCTGCGGATCCAAGGGTACGGTAACCATAATCGGTAATAATCAAATAATTTGGAAGCTCGAAGGACAACCGGTTAGAGAGGAAGGGAAAAAAATGTTGGGCGGCAGCTCGGATCCCAAGGGTATTGACATGGATGGGCATACAAAACAATTTAATGCCGTGACAAAAGCTATTTTGGCGGGAAAAATTCCGCCAGTTCCTGCGGCTGAGGCAAGGAAATCCGTGGAACTTATCATGGCGATTTATAAATCTGCTAAGGAAAAAAGACAAATCAAGCTGCCGTTGTAACGCTGCTTGTTTTAGGAACAAAAGGCGCTTATAGTACTGTCGTAATATATGGGACGCATGCCTTAAACGGAGAGAAAATGAGAAAAATTTGTTTTGTTGTAACAAGCGCTCTGTTTGCAATGTTTCTTCTCGGCGGTTGCGCTTCTTTAAGCTACAGGTTAACTTCCGGTGAGGATGAAAACATCCGCCTTTCTGCGCTTGAAGAGGTAAAAAAGCTTGACGATAAAGGAAAAGCAGAGATTGTGGGTGTCTTGAAAGAATTCTTAAGTAATAAAAGTTCTTCCGTGCGAAGCCGCGCGGCGGAAGTTCTTCTAAAGCTCGGTCCGGACGCCGCAATTCCGGTCTTTATCTCCGCATTTAGCGATAAAAACCAGGAAACCAGGGTTTTAGCCGAAGAATATGTCGTTAAATTTGAAGGGAAAGCTCTGAAGCCTTTATTACAAGCACTGAGCAGTTCCAATAAATATGAATGCGTTCATGCGGCTTATGCGCTGGGAGAAATCAAACCTTCTTTGCCGGAGGTGACGAAAAAACTTTTTGATTGTCTGGGGGCAGAAGATAAATATATTTCCAGTGCTGCGCGGGATTCTATAATAAAAACAGGAATTATCAATATATCGGATTTGCTAAACGCGCTAAAAAGCGATAATGGAAAAGTCCGCTATGGCGCCTGTTTTATTGCCGGGAAAAAAAGGATAACAAACCGGGCCGTTGTCGAGGGGCTCATTGAAAACCTTGGATTTCAAAATGGGATAGTCATAAACAGCGCAGAGGAAGCTCTGACGGAAATAGGCGCAACCTCTCGCGAGACCGTTAACATTCTTCTGGAAAAATTCAGGATTTCCGATGAATATATGCAGACTGCGCTAATGAAAATTTTTGGAAATATTGGCGGTCCCGCCTCGGAAGCGATCAGCGAACTCAATATTATTCTCAAAGGAACTAATAGCAGGCTTGCGGCCTGGGCAGTCAATAGTTTATGTAAAATAAATCCAGCTTCCGAAAGCATACTGAAAGAAATTATTTGGATGACCGCCTCTTCTGATTTGGAAAAAAAGATTCCGGCAATTATCTGTCTTGGGAAAATGCGCACAAACTATCCGCAAATAAGAGAGTGTCTGCTTAAAGCTTTTAAAGACGAGATTATACTCGTTAGAGATGCTGCGGTAAAAGCCTATATAGAAATAACCTATTCCTCCAACGACTCCGGAGAGGCTATCGGCGAACTTTTAAACAGTCCTGATATCAATATCCGGAAAGCTGCAGCCAAGGCGGCGGGTTTACTGTTTTCTTCGCAGCAAAAAGATTATTCTTTGCAATTAACGGCTCTTCTTTCCGATAAAGAGAAAACAGTTAGAAGGGCGGCCGTGGAATCCCTGGGAAATCTCGGTCTACGTTCGGCAAAAGCAATACCCGAGCTGGTAAGGCTGCTTGCCGATACCGATTTAGGAGTGCAATTTGCGGCAAAGGAGTCTATCGAAAAAATAGGAATTCTTTCAAAACCGGCAGTTGATTCCCTTATTCTTTTTATTAACGATGAAAATCTTCACATAAGTCTTCCGGTCCAAAAGGCTCTTATCAGGATCGGGCAGAAAGCCATCCTGCCGCTTATAGAGGCGCTAAAAGGATCCATAAATAAAGTAAAAACGAAAGCTGCTTATGTTCTAGGAAAGATAGGTATTGAAAAAGGTTCTCCCCTGATGAAGGAATCCTCCGGCGCATTAATACTGGTTCTTAAAAACGAAGATGCAGAAGTAAGAGCAGCTGCGGCTACAGGTTTGGGCGATATAGGAATTGAGTACAAGGAGGCAATAATTGCGCTGACGGAAGCTCTGCGGGACCCTGATGATAACGTAAGGTATGCCGCAGTTGATTCTCTGGGGAAAATAGGCTCAGGGGCTAAGGCTTCTTCTCCTTTCTTGGCGCAAATGCTTAAAGACAAAAACAATAAAGTAGCCGTACTTGCCAGAGATACTGTAATAAAATTTGGCAATGAAGCGGTTCCGTACCTTGGCGAAGCCCTAAAAGATGAGAATTCCGTTGTAAGATCTTATGCGGTCGATGCGCTTACTAAAATAGGGACCACCGACGCGATAGATGTTCTTAGAATCTATAGGACCGTCAGAAAATAAATGGAGAATGCCGCTTTAGTTAAAATGATAGTAATAAGGGCGGTTGTTTACGGCCTAATCCTTCTTCTGGTTTTTACTTGGATTTTTTCCACTCTTCTTATCTCGGCGTACAGACCGAAAAATTCCGATTCCCCTGCAGTTTTCAATATTTCTTTTGAAAATATATTTTTTACCGCCGCGGACAGGGTGGTTGTGAACGGCTGGTGGGTGGAAAATAAAACGAATGATAAATGTATAATACTCTGTCACGGTCTCGGCGCAGATAAAAGCGATATGTTGAATTATATTCCTTTCCTGTATAAAAAAGGGTATTCGCTTTTGGCTTTTGATTTTAGAGGGCACGGCGGAAGCAAAGAGAAGTGCACCTCCCTCGGGTATAACGAAGTCAAAGATCTCCTTGCCGCCGTAGAGTTCGCTAAAAATAAAGGAGCGAAACGGATAGGTGTTATCGGACGTTCAATGGGGGCTGCCGCATGTATAAGAACCGCGGAGGTTTCTCCGGATATTCTTGCAGTAGTCGCAGATTCTTCTTTTGCCAGGCTTGAACTTATGATCAGGCATTACGCCAGAAAATTCTATCATATTCCGTATTTTCCCCTGGTGCCTATGGCGGAACTAACGGCAAAGCTAAGAACGGGTTTTAAATACGAAACCGTTAATCCTGTAGAAAGTGTTTCGAGGACAAAAACTCCGCTTCTGATTTTTCACGGAGAAGCTGATAAAAACATCTCCCCGGCAAATGCGCAGATGATTTATGACGCCTCGCCTGGTCCGAAAAAACTGATTTTGGTTAAGGGCGCCGATCATCTTGAAGCGTTCAGTACAGATCAGCTAAACTACGAAAAAGAAGTTCTCGCCTTCTTTGGAAAGTACTTAAAATGAAAAAACAGCTGAAAAAACTCTTCCTTTTTAACCGGACCACTCCCGTGGAATATCTGGAACGACTAACAAAACAACTTGCCGGGCCTAAAATATTTATTAAACGGGATGATCTTACGGATGTGGCGCTTGGAGGAAACAAGGTAAGAAAGCTTGAGTATATATTGGCGGATGCGCTTGAAAAAAAATGCGATACGATTATCACGACCGGCGGGCCGCAATCCAATCATGCCAGGATTACGGCGGGTGTTTGCGCAAAACTCGGTCTAAGATGTGTACTTCTACTCTCCGGGAATAAAAAAGAACTCCTTGAAGGAAATCTTCTTCTGGATAAGATTTTCGGGGCCGAAATAAGATTCGCAGACTCGTGGGATTTTGAAAAAATACATCTTATGATGGAAGAGCTGGCAAAGCATCTGGCGTTAAACGGGCACAAAGCCTATACTATACCAGTGGGAGGCGCCAGCGGACTCGGAACCATAGGTTATGCAGAGTGTTTTTCGGAGATATTAGAGCAGGAAAAAGCTTTAAAAGTTGAATTTAGCCGGATAGTAACGGCAAATGGATCTGGCGGGACCCAGGCGGGTTTAGAGATAGGAAAAGCCGAACATAAGTCAAAAAAAGAGATACTTGGGATGAGTGTTTTATTTAAGAAGGAAAAAGCTCTGGAGTATGTCAAAAAAGAGATAGCGCTCGGGTATGAGGTTCTGGGAAAAGATCTTTCTTTAAATCCCGGCATAATTATAGATGACTCTTACCTCGGGGAAGGTTATGCCATTCCTGATCAAAGAGTTTTGGAAACTATAGGACTCCTTGGACGAACTGAAGGCATCATTCTTGACCCGGTATATACAGGAAAGGCTTTTGGAGGCTTGATAGATTACATAAAACTTGGTAAAATCAACACTTCAGAAAACGTCTTATTTGTCCACACCGGCGGTTATCCGGGCATAGTAAATATGACGGAAAGGCATAAGAAATATTTTGAAAATATCTAAAAATGAAAGGGGGCAGCATGTTTAAGATTATCAAAAGGGAAGACGTTTCGGATACGGTCAAACTTATAGAAGTTGAAGCTCCGCTGATCGCATCATCCGCAAAAAGCGGTCAATTTGTAGTGCTTCGTCTGAAAGAAGGCGGTGAAAGGGTTCCGCTTACTATTGCCGACAAAGATAAGAAAAAAGGCACGGTAACAATTGTTTTTCAGGTGGTCGGTAAATCAACAATAGAACTTGCTTCTTTTAAAGTCGGAGATTCCATAAAGGATCTTCTCGGACCTCTTGGGAAAGCAACTGATTTTGCGGGTGCGAAAAACATTGTTTGCGTTGCTGGCGGGGTCGGGATCGCCGAAATTTATCCGGAAGTTAAAGAACTGCATGAAGAAGGAAAAATAGTAACTACGATAATCGGAGCCAGAAATAAAGCGCTCCTGTTCTTTGAGGAAGAGTTAAAAGCAGTAAGCGATGCCATGCACGTAACAACAGATGATGGTTCCTACGGCAGAAAAGGTTTTGTTTCCGATGTTTTAAAAGAGCTTCTTGAAAAAGATAAAACTATCGATCTTGTGGTTGCGGTAGGACCGGTGATAATGATGAAAGTGGTCTCTGATCTTACCAAAAATTACAACGTAAGAACGATAGTAAGCTTGAACCCTATAATGCTGGATGCGACCGGAATGTGCGGCGCCTGCCGTGTTACCGTGGGCGGTAAGACTTTGTTTGGCTGTGTTGACGGACCTTCCTTTGACGGGCACCAGGTGGATTTTGGAGAGCTTATAAAACGCCTTAACCAGTTTAAGGATGAAGAAAAGAATTCAGCGGAAATATACAAATTAAAATGCCGGGAGTGCAGAGAAAATGGCCATTAATCCTAAAAAAACAGATATGGAGAAACAAACGCCTGAAAAGCGTGTAAAGAATTTTGACGAGGTTGCGCTCGGGTACAAAGAAGCCGAAGCGCTAACGGAAGCTGCCCGCTGTCTGCAGTGCAAAAAACCTTTATGTGTGGACGGCTGTCCGGTCAGTATTAATATACCTGCTTTCATTAAACTCGTAGCCGAAAAAAAGTATAACGAGGCGGCCAAGAAAATAAAGGAAACTAACTCCCTGCCTGCGGTTTGCGGGAGAGTCTGCCCCCAGGAAGAGCAGTGCGAAATTAAATGTATCGTCGGAAAAAAGAACGAACCGGTAGGTATCGGCCGCCTGGAAAGATTTGTTGCCGACGCAGAAAGAGAATCCGGCAATATTGAAAAGAATGTAGTGAAACTTCCCGAGAAAAAAATAGCAAAAGTTGTGATTGCAGGTTCAGGACCTGCCGGGCTTACCTGCGCCGGAGATTTGGCTATGCTGGGGTATGATGTTACTATATATGAGTCTCTCCATGCGACCGGGGGAGTACTCCGCTACGGTATACCGCAGTTTCGGCTTCCGAAAGAGATTTTGGATATAGAAGTGGATTATCTCAGAAAGCTCGGTGTAAAGATAATAGTCAACGTGCTTATCGGTAAAACTATAACCATACCGGAACTGTTTAAACAGGGGTATGCGGCGGTGTTTGTCGGTGCGGGAGCAGGACTTCCTTCTTTCCTCGGTGTTCCGGGGGAGAATCTCTCGGGTGTTTATTCGGCAAACGAATATCTTACGAGAATTAACCTTATGCAGGCATACAAATTCCCGGAGACTGACACCCCGGTAAGGATAGGAAATAAAGTGGCGGTTGTCGGGGCCGGTAACGTTGCTATGGACGCAGCCCGTTGTTCACTCCGTCTCGGAGCAAAAGAGGTATATATAGTATATAGAAGAAGCGAAGAAGAGATGCCGGCAAGAAAAGAAGAGATAGAAAACGCCGTGGAAGAAGGAGTAAAGCTCCACATTTTGACCGCTCCTGTTGAAGTGCTGGGAGATGAAAAAACCGGAAGAGTAAAAGGAATGAAGGTAATAAAATGTAAACTCGGAGAGCCGGATGCGTCCGGAAGAAGACGCCCCGTTATTATACCGGGTTCCGAATATGTAATGGAATTAGACACCGTGGTTTCCGCCATCGGCCAGTCTCCGAATCCGCTTATTCCCCAGTCCATGCCGGAACTTAAAATTGGCAAATGGGGAAATATTGTTACGGATGAAACAACAGGTGAGACCTCCGTTCCCGGAGTTTATGCCGGCGGGGATATCGCAACCGGTGCCGCAACCGTAATCGCTGCAATGGGCGCCGGAAAACGCGCTGCAAAAAGTATGGATGCCTATATAAAAGCAAAGCTTAAAATTAATTAAAAGTATTTTCCGGAGAGTATATGAGCAATAGAAAACTGTTTTTGGATCTTCTGGCCGGTAAGCCGGTAGAAAAACTTCTTTTTTTTCCGGATATTACCGTCTGGTATCAGGCGCACAGGGTCCCGCAGGGCGCAATACAAAAGTTTGCCCCGGGTGCTTTGATTCCCGATGCCGATCCGATTCATAAACTAAGCGGTAATATGCCGGATAAATTTAAGAACTATACTTTTCTGGATTTTTACAGAAAGTATGGTTGGGGCTGCCCTCTTCATTTGTATAAATGGTACGACAAAGAGTATAACAACATCAGCTATAACGTAGTTTTAAGCGCGGGGGAGAAGGTAACAACTCTTGTTACCCCGCTTGGAGAGCTCAGAGAAATAAACAGATTAGCGGCCGACGGGAGTTATGCGACGACCGAACATTATGTTAAAAAAATAGAAGATCTGGATATTCTAAAATATGCTGTTGAGCATACAAAAATAATTCAGCGCTACGACATTGTTAAGGAGCAGCTAAAAGAGCTCGGTGAACTTGGAGTCGGAGATATTGTAATACACAGATCTCCTTTTGGAAAACTGGTGCACGAGTACATGGGGATGGAGACGCTCGTTTATGCTATGGCGGACTATCCGGAAAAGATAGAAGAGTTTCTTAAATTTCAGGAAGTGTATGATTTAAGGATGGCAGCGCTTGCGGCGGAAGCTCCGGCAAATATTGCAATAATTAGCGACCACTCTGACGAAAATCTTATTGCGCCGCCTTATTACCGGGATTATTGCCTGCCTTATTATAAAAAAGCTTGCGCTATTTTACACGGCAAAGGGAAAAAAATATCCTCCCATTTAGACGGTAACTTTAAAGGGTACTTTCCTTACTTGCAGGAAACCGGCTTTGATCTTTTAGACGGCTGTACTCCGTATCCCATGAATAATTACAGACCGGAAGAACTTGCCGCGGCGATGGGAAAAAACCAATATGCGTATTGCGGGGTTCCGTGTACGCTTTTTGTGCAGGACCTTAAAGAAGAAGTTGTATTGGATAATGCGAGAAGCATTATCGAGGCGTTAAAAGGAAAACTTGTTCTAAACATCGGCGATATTATGCCTGCCAACGGAGATATCGAATTACTCCTTAAAGTAAGCAATCTGGTGAATGAGTACAATAAAGTCAAATACTAAGTAAAAATCAGTGGTTTTGACCTCCTTTACTTTACAAACACGCTTTTTTTCGCGGAGTTTCCCCGTTTTCTGTTCCAATTCGCAACTGGAGGAAATTTATCTCCATGTTTGGCGGCTGAATAACTCGCCTTGCTAGAACAATTCAGCCTTTATTCCGAACATTTCTATAAATTTCTGTACGTTGCTCACAAGTCACAGCAAACAGGAAAACTCCATTATTTTCCGTATTGACAAAAGTTCAAAACTATGATATATTTTCATATGAAACTATTTCTTATGAAAGTATTATAGGGGTAAAAATGGAAAATATTTATGACAGAATAGAGAAAGCAAAGGTTTCTTTTATGAAGATAATGCCGAAGATTAACTCCCGGCTAACCTCTTCTTCAAAAGAAAATCCTCTCCTCAACTTTACGATATCTGAACTTAAAGTACTGCAGCTTTTCAAAGAGCAAAGTAAATATAAAATGTCGGAACTTGCTAATGTTTGCGGGATTCCGCTTCCCACCGCAACGCACGTAGTTGATAAACTTGTTAAAAACAAATTTGTAAAAAGAGTATCCGACGAAAATGACCGCCGGGTCATATTTATAAAAGCTACCGTAGCCGGCAAGAAAACAATGGAAGAGTGCGATCTGTATCACAAAGAGAGTGTTAAACAGATGATGAGTATGCTGGTAAAAGAAGACCAGGAGAAGCTGGTTAAAGCTATTGAGCATTTTGCCAAAGTAGTGGATGATATAAGCGGGAAGATGGAGAAAAAGCCAAAAACAAAGGAAGGTGGAAAATGAAAAAGTTTTTACTGTTATATTATATTATCGCCTGTAGTTTTTATGCGGAAGAGCTGACGCTTGAAAAAAGTATCAGCTACGCAATGTCTCATAATCCGAAAATAAGCGCGGCAAAAGAAAAAGTGAGAGCGGCAAACGGAAATCTTACTTCTGCCGCAGCTAATCTTTATCCGCAAATTTCCGCTTCCGGCGTCTATTCCAGATCCTCCGGACTTACAAAACTCGGTCTTGGTCCCACTGTTCAGCTGCCGGTGCTTGGACCTACAGGAGTGCCGACAGGTGATACCGTACCAATGTCTTCCTTTAGTTTTACCAGCGACCGCATCGGGGATATCTATCTGGCGAAACTCAGTCTTGCTTGGCCGGTATTTACCTGGGGAAAGATACAGGGATTTGTAGAAATTGCCGAAAGCAACAGAATTATAGCTGAAGAGGATTATAATAAAACTCTCCAGGATGTTACGTATGACATAAAAAGCTCCTTTTATGCCCTGCTTATGACGCAGCAGATGGCGAAGGTGCTGGAAGAGACAAAAAAATCTTTAAAAGCGCATGTAGAAGTCGTACAGAAAAGATTCGAAGCCGGACTTGCTTCAAAGTTTGAACTTCTCCGTGCTAAAGTGCAGCTGGCTAATGTTGAACCCCAGCTGAACCGCGCAGAAAACGGCTTTGAACTTGCGCTAATGGGTTTTAATAATGCGCTTGGCGCGGAAAATAATAATAAATTTACGGCAGTCGGCGAGTTTAGATATGAAAAAGAAAGCTTCAAACTGGAAGAATGCCTTAAAGAAGCGCTCCAAAAAAGAATTGAGTTGAAACAGATGAACTTGAGGATAAAGATGTCGGAGTCGGCGCTGAATATTGCGGTGTCAGCTTGCAGGCCGTCCATAATGTTAACTGCAAATTATTCCACAAGTATGGGAGCTGCAATGCCTCCGAGCGATACAGCCTGGCTTAATACCTGGGATGCAGGCGCGGTGCTTTCCATTCCGATATTTGACGGTTTTTCTGCAAGCGGCAAATTTGAGGAAGCCGAGGGTAACTTAAAACAGGCAAAAATAGGAAAAGAGCAGCTCTTAGACGGTATTGACATAGAAGTTAAAGGCGCGTTTCTAACGCTGGAGGCAACTGAAAAAACAATAGTGGCGCAGGGAGAAAACATAAGTATGGCAAAAGAATCCCTGAATATGGTTAAAGAACGGTATGCGCAGGGTTTATCCACAAATTTGGATGTGCTGGATACCGAGGTGAGCTACCTTCAAACCGAAATAAGTTATTACCAGTCTCTTTATGACCAGATACTGGCAAAAGAAAAACTAAGAAAAGCCATAGGAAGAACCGGAGGGGACAATGTTAAGAAATAAAAGGTCTTTAATGCTTTTGGGTGCAGGGATGCTTCTATCCTTGGCTGCTTGCGGAAAAACTGATTTCGTTTCGGGCGGGGCGAAAGTAAAAGAAAGCGAGGGTATCTTTATTGACTCCGGACTTTCAAAACTTATGGACGTAAAGGATAAGATTAAGTTAATCGGAGTAATAACTGCTTACGAACAGACGAATGTTTACTCGAAAGCTTCCGGAAAACTTGTTAAATATAAAGTGGAAGAAGGTGCAACGGTAAAAAAGGATGACATCCTTGCCTATATAGACAGGGACGAAGTCGGATTTGATTTTACACAAAGCCCGATAAAAAGCCCGGTCTCGGGAGTTGTACTAAAAAGGTTTGTTGATGTGGGAAATACTATTTCTCCCGCAATGGGTTCTGCCGCAATGGCCAGCCCCCTGGTCTTAATAGGAAACATAAATAAGGTAAAAATTCAGGTAAATGTGATAGAAGAAGATATTGGGCGGGTAAAGAAAGGCCAAGAAGTTGAAGCCGTACTTGAGACTTTTCCCGGAAAGGTTTTTAGAGGTTTGGTTGAAAATGTAAGCCCGCAGGCGGATCCGTTAAGTCATGCCAGCAAAGTCGAAGTTGTAATTGACAATGCGGCGAACACAATTAAGCCCGGAGTTTCTGCCGAAGTTTATATTGTTACTGGCGTAAGTAAAGAGGCTGTTGCCATCCCGCGGGAAGCGCTTATCAGAAAGAGCGAGGAGCGATTTCTTTATGCGATTAAAGAAGGAAAAGCAAAAAAACTTCTCGTAGAAACCGGCTATGACGACGGAATATTTCTTGAAATAAAAAAAGGCCTCAAAGCCGGAGAAACAATTGCAATGAGCGATTTCAACGTGCTTCAGGACGGTTTGAAAGTTAAATATTTAGAACAAAAATAATAAAGTATAATTGAATTGGGGGAAAAATGAAAATAGCGGAAATTTTTGTCCGAAGACCCGTTACTACCACAATGTTTATGTTGATAATTGTTGTGCTCGGAGGCATTTGTCTGATGCAGTTAAAGCAGGAGCTGATGCCGAAACTTACGTTCCCGAACCTGATGGTAGTTGCTGATTACTCGGGTGTGGCTCCGGCAGAAATAGAAAAAACCCTTACCAGACCTCTTGAATCCTCGGTAAGAAGCGTGCCCGGTATTAAAAGAGTTAAGGCCTCCTCCTATGAAGGGCTTTGCATTATTAACGCCGAGTTTAACTGGGGCGTTAATTTGGATGATGCGTCTAATCAAATAAGAGATAAAATAGAAAGAATTAAAAAGTATCTTCCCGAAGGCGCGAGCACACCTATGATTTTCAAGCAGGATACCGGCTCAATTCCCGTAGCCTTTATAGGTGTTACCGGTGATCGCGATATCGGACAGCTTCAGAAGTTAATTGACGATGTCATAGTTCCTAAATTCGAAAGATTAGACGGTGTTTCGCAGGTAATAGCTCTGGGCGGGCGCACCAGAGAAATTCAAATCAATGCCGATAAAACAAAATTAATAAGCTATGGAATATCCATTAATCAGATTGTTTATAAAATAGCAGCGGAAAATATAAGTGTTTCTGCCGGCAATGTAAAAGAATCCGGAGAAAAACAGTATCTCGTTCGGGGTGTCGGCGAGTTTAAAAATATTGAGCAAATAGAGAATCTTATAGTCGGTGTAAAAGGCGGAGTGCCTATCTACTTGAAAAACATTGCGGAAGTTAAAGATACGCTTTCCGAAGAAACAAGTCTTGGCCGGGTTAACGGCAAAACAGCGATAAGTATTATGATCCAAAAGCAGACGGATGCGAATACTGTTGATGTTGCAAAAAAGATAAGGAATTTGATACCGAAAATAAAAGCTGAAATTCCGGGAGATGTCAATTTTATTTACGCGTTGGACACTTCCGAGATGGTGACGGAATCAATAAATTCACTGGTAATAAGCGCGCGAGACGGAGCCGCGCTTGCAGGTCTTCTTATTCTCCTCTTTTTAGCGGAGTTTTGGCCGACGGTAATTATCCTTATCGCCATACCTGTTTCCCTCTTTGTTGCTTTTATTGCAATGTATATAAACGGGTCGACGTTTAACTTTATGTCCATGGGCGGTCTGGTTATTGCTCTCGGACGTCTGGTGGATGACTCTGTAGTTGTTATGGAAAACATCTACCGGCACAGACAGATGGGCAAGGATTCTGTTACTGCCGCAATAGACGGTACAAAAGAAGTTGGTATCGCCGTTCTTTCTTCCACGATTGTTACCGTAGTCGTCCTTCTTCCTCTTGTTTTTGCAAAAGGCATTGTCGTTCAGCTGTTTAAAGATTTTGGTTTGACGGTGTTTTTCTCTCTTCTCGGCTCTCTCGTTGTCGCCTTTACGATTGTTCCGATGCTTGCTTCCAAACTTTTCAAGAAGGACTTAAAAGAGAAAGAAGAGAAGTATGAAAAAATGACCCATCCCAAAAACATTGTAGAAAAAACAGACAAGTATTTTTACAATGCGGGGAGAAAATTATCCGCCTTTCAAGAAGGAATGAAAAACGTTTATGCAAAAATGCTAAAAAGTTCTCTCAGAAACAAAAAATGGATAATGAGTATTGCCGGACTGTGTCTTGTTTTAACGGTTATATTGTTCGGAGTCGTTCCGAAGGAGTATATGTCCGGGTTTGTGTCCGGCAGATATCAAGTTTATTATATATTGCCGAAAGGCTCTTCTTTCGATGCTACGAAAAAAATGGAGCTCAGGCTTGAACAGGCGCTCAGAGAAAGGGTGCCGGATCTTGATGTAATAAGCGCCAACGGAGGAATCAGCAAGGCTTCTGCTATGATGGCGGCAATGTCCGGGGGCGCAGGTCTCCACCGCGGGCAGATGTATATAAACCTGAAAAAAGGAAAAGAAAGAGTAACTACAGATGCAAAACTTTATAATATTATTGATGAGATACAAAAAGAGAACCAGGGCGCGCAGATCCGTCTCGCCTCCGCCGGCTCTCAGCTGTTTGGCTCGGGAAAACCCGTGGAAATAAAAATCTTCGGAACTGATATAATGCTGCTTAAAAAAGTAGGAGATGACCTTTCTGAAAAACTTAAAACCATCAAAGGTTTAAAAAGCGTCTCGTCAAGTCTTGAAGAAGGGCTGCCTGAGTTTACTATAAAATACAACAATGAAAAACTCGCAAGATACGGTATGTCCGTTTCCCAGATAAACTCCGAGATGAAGACAGCGGTGGACGGCATAGTCCCTTCCTATTTTAGAGAAGCCGGAGAAGAAGTGGAGATCAGGATACGGCTTAAAGAAAAAGACAGAAAATCTATAAAAGATATTTTGGATCTCCCTGTAATTTCTCCGGCCGGTTTTTCCTTCCCGCTAAAAGATGTTGTTGATTATTCTTATACGGAAAGTCCGGCGCAGATAGACCGCGAAGACGCAAAAAGAATCGTAACAGTAGGCGGAGATATAACCGACAGAAAACTTTCGGATATTGTTGCAGATGTTGAAAAAGTTTTAAAGGACTTGAAACTTCCGGAAGGCTATTTTTACGAATTTGGCGGACAGGAGCAGGACAGGAGGGACTCCTTTTCAGTTTTATTCCTTGCGCTTATTGTAGCCGTGCTCTTAATCTATATGATTCTTGCCTCGTTGTATGAATCCCTAATTCATCCGTTTACGATCTTGATATCGGTGCCGTTTGCTTTTATCGGCTCTATGGTTGCGCTCTATATTACCAATACTGCGCTTGGGGTCACGGTTTTTATAGGCTTTATTATGCTTGTGGGAATTGTGGCGACGAACGCCATCGTGCTTATTGATTTTATTATCAAGAGAACGGCCGAGGAAAAAGACAGAAAGAAAGCTATTGTGGATGCGGCAGCAACAAGGCTTCGCCCTATCTTGATTACTGCTCTGGCAACACTCTTTGCTCTTCTTCCTCTGGCGCTTGGTATTCAAGAAGGTATGGAGATGCAGATTCCTCTTGGTATTGCGGTTGTCGGCGGTTTATTCAGTTCTACGCTTCTTACGCTTTTTGTTATACCGGTGGTGTTCGATATAATTGAAAATATTAAAGAGTGGTTTAAAAAAAGAGGGGCGCGAGGCGTATAAAGGATGTTAAAAATAGTTAATCTGTTCTGCTTAATAATTATTGCTTCTTTGTCGGCCGGGGATTCGAGCGTTCCATATACGAGAGCGCTCGAATTATTTAACAACAGACATCTGGAAAAAGATAATGCGTTGAAAGCAAAAGAAATTACCGTTCAGCTCCTGGAAGCCGAGCCGGAAAATGTTAAAGCGCTGGTGCTGATAGCAAGATACTATATGTTTGCCGGCGAAAGGCTTGAAAAAGAAGAGGAAAAAAGGACGACTTACGAAAAGAGTGTGGAGTATGCAAAGAAAGCGCTAAAACTTGATGAAAAATCCCCGGATGCGCATTTTTATCATGCTGCCGCGCTCGGCAGGTGCGCCCAGTTGAAAGGTATTTTTAATGCAATAGGTTCTGCAGGCGAGATAAAGAAGGAGTTTGAAAGAACGCTTGAGCTGGATCCGAAGCATCCTATAGCCAAGATAGCTCTTGCAAACTACTTCTACCAAGTCCCGGGTTTTTTCGGCGGAAGCACGGAGAAAGCCATAGAGCTTCTGAAAGAATCAATGGAAACACATCCCAATCTTACGATGGCTTATGTGGATATGGCGCGTATCTATAAAAACCAGGGAAAAAAGAAAGAAGCAAAAGAGCTTCTCCAAAAGGTAATAGAAAATCAAACCCCGGCGATAGCCGCCAATTTTTACCTTTATGACAAAAAAGAAGCCGAAGCTCTGCTTAAAGAGCTGGAAAAGTAAAAGGTGTTCTCCAGCTGACAAATGTCATACTATTTTAGTTAAAAACCATCTACAATATATTATGAACATAAAAATAAAGCTATTAACATCACGCATACTGATAACGTCTATTTCCTTTTATCTGTGTTATCTCTGCATTTTTCGTTTGTGTGATCAAGCGGCCGCCGCAGTGACATCAGAAAAAGCAAAAGATAGTGAGAGGATAATGCAAACTTCAAAACTCGAAACCGCCACGTTCGCCGCCGGCTGCTTTTGGGGCGTACAGGATCTTTTTGATTCACAAAAAGGCGTTGTCAAAACTCTTGTCGGCTATACCGGAGGTCATACAAAGAAACCCACGTACAAAGAAGTTTGTACTGACACCACAGGCCACGCAGAAGCTGTGCAAGTGCAGTACGATTCTAAGATTATAACTTATAAAAAATTACTGGATGTTTTCTTCCGCCTGCATGATCCGACTACCGTGAACAGGCAGGGCCCGGATGCAGGAAGTCAGTACCGTTCCGTTATCTTCTATCGCAATGAAGCGCAAAAAAAAGAGGCTTTTGATTTCATCTCAGAGCTTGAAAAGAAAAAAGTATTTCCAGAAAAAATAGTCACCGAAGTAACAGTTTCCAAAGAGTTCTACAAGGCCGAAGAATATCATCAGAAATACTTTAAGAAAACCGGTCAGTCCGGATGTCATATACTTAGAAAATAGTTGTAAAAAAAGTCGGCGGTTTGCGAGTTGTGTATAGATTTAACAATATCTATATGTTTGCAATGTCGGACAATACGGTTTGTACGGTAAATTTACGCGGAACAATTGACGGGGCAGGCGGTCACATTCATTCGGATAAACTTTCTATTGATTACAGCATAGGAAAAACAAATATCATTGTGGATGCGGGACAGGGTTGCTATATGTCGGATTTTAGACTCCGTAAACTTTTCCGGTCGGAAAAAAGCCACTCCACTCTAACCGTGGATAAAAAATAAGTAAATCCCATAAGTTGCCCCGGTTATGATTGGTACGTCCCGGATGTGGCAGAGGCAGGTATACGCAGCCTTAATCTTAAAAATAATTGCGTTACTGTTTCACATCGCGGGTTTTCGCATCCTAAAAACGGAGGTAATTACACTAGACAAATTTGCCTTGGCGAAGACGGTGTATTAAAAATAGCAGAATAAAGTTCCCGGCAGGGGAAAGCACCTTCTTGAATGGCGTTTTGTACTGGCACCCGGGCTTTCTTTTGTATCTGACAAAACAAATGCAAAAGTAAAGATTTGCGAGGGAAAAAGGCTTTGCACAGATCTTAGCTTTGCCCCTAAGCTTGGTGTTCAAGTCAAACAGGAAAAAACAAATTACGCCTGGGAGTACGGCCGATGGTCACCGGTTAACGTTATTGTTTTGAGTACAAAAACTAAACTCCCGGTTCAAGCAGTGTTTGTCCTGAAACCGCGTTAAATAGCAGGTGATATAACTGTATTAAACAGACCCGTAAATAGCGTTACTTTAAGCATCTTGTTTTTGATTGAAAAATCGTGAATAACAATATAATATAGTTGATGTAGCTAATATAATATATAGCCAAAAGGATAAGACATGATAAGAGTTTTTAATACAAAGAGCTTCTTAATTCTGCTTTTTATGACCTGCCTGTTTCTCTCTCCCTCGTTCGCCGAAAAAGATATAACTCCTGAAAAACTTATACTGGACCCTACATTTGAATGTATAGGTGTGGAGGTGAATTATACGGGGGATGATAATTTTAACGCTAAAGGAAATATAAAGTACCGCGCAGTCGGGAGCGAAAAATGGCTAAACGGGCATCCTCTGATAAGAGTGAGCGATAAACCGATGGATTTACACGGGGCGGGTGCAAAGAATCCCAGGTTTTTTACCTCCATATTTTATCTTGAAGAAGATAAAGAGTATGAAGTAGAAGTTGCCTTTAAAGATCCTGACGGGGTTACCGAGCAGCTGCCTGCCGCAAAAATAAAAACCAGAAACTCTAAAGTGAAAACCGGCGGAGGCAAGAATTACTATGTAGATCCCGCGGCAAAAACCGAAGGAGACGGTAGTAAAGCAAAACCTTTTAAAACTGTTGAAGCCGCAAGCGCGGTTGTTGCCGGCCCGGGAGACACGCTTTATTTTCTTAAAGGTGTCCATTATATTAAGGGAAAAATAGGTTTTGAACAAAGCGGCGATGAAAAATCATTTTTTCATATCAAGGGCGAGCCGGGTGCGATAATAACCGATGCGGACCCGGAGATAAGCGGGGTGGGAAAACTTAAGTGGGAACTGTATAAAAAAGATGAAAAAGGCCGGCCGGTTTACAAACTCCCGGTAAAAAATACCCAGCGGGTAATGGTTCGGAAAAAACCGGGAGATGTCTCCACGGGATACTTCCTCTGGCGCTATATGAAAGATGACGGTTGCAGAAAATCACAGCAGGGGCCGCATCGCGGGCAAAGCTTGGAACATCTGGTCGAGAACTACAACGGGATGAATGATTGCGGCGCTTTTATTCAGGAACAGGAAACTTTATATGTCGTCCTGCCTAAAGGGTTTAACGATCCCGAAAAAGCGGATGTGCAAATCAGTCACGGCCGGTCGAACACCCAAGAAACTAATAATTCTTTTTTGGTAAGAGGTCATCATGTCCTGGTGGAAGGCCTTACCTTTGATATGACGGTTAATCTCCGGGCGGGGAAAGGGGAGTTTGTGCATTTCAGCGGTATTTCTGTTTATGGGAATAACGGCAGGGAAGGTTTATCCGTGGGTCCGAATGGCTTGATCGAGGATTCAAAATTTATATTTAATTCCAATCATGACTGGCATCATGCTCCTCCTTCAAAAACAAGGGAAGGTAACAAGTGGGATAACTGGAGTAAAGTTAAAAACGGGGCTAACGATACAGGTTTAATAGTGCTCGAGAGATCCGGTGTTTTTCGGTTTAACTATATTTTAGGATTTAATAACGTGATTCAATATCCCGGCGGAATGCAAAACAAAAACATAGAAATTCACAACAACTTTTTTACCCAGGTTTATGACGACTGCGTCGAGCCGGATGGACCGGCGATTAACTGGCGGGTTTATAATAATATGTTCTATAAATTCTTCAACGGCATCAGCGATGCGCCTGTGGATATCGGTCCTTTCTTCGTAGTACGCAATATATTCTACGGATATATACAGTCGGCATTTAAAGTAAGAAACGGAGCGAGCGGACAAACTATTTATTATCACAATGCGGTGTATCCCGGGAAAGACCCGGTAATATATTCAAACGGGCAAATTCCAAAAGTTTGGCCTGTACCCATAAGCCAGCAGAATTATAACGGATGTGCATTTGCGCCTGACCAGGACGGAGACAGATGGATGCGCACCCGCAATAACATTCTTATAGGCGGATCAACTACTTACGTATTACGAAGCAGGGACAAGAGTCCAAAGGCAAAATCCAAAGGAACAGCTTCCTCTCTCCTCTTGGACACTTTTGACTTTGATTATAACTCTCTGGCTTCCGTGAGCGGCGGAAACATATTCCGGTGCGGAGAGTCCCATTCTATAGACGGCATGCCTAAATTTGTTAATCTGGAAAAAGGTGATTTGCGTTTAGCCGGAGGCGGCGGACGCTTGAAGGATGCAGGTGAAATTATTAAAGGGATTAATGACGAAGTACCTGCTCCTTATCAATACAAAGGAGGAGGTCCGGATATCGGTGTTTATGAAGCAGATACGGAGCTCTCGCAATACGGTCCGCGCAAAAACGCGGAGAACGAATCTTTAGACGCTCCCCAAAAAACACAGAATCTAAGAACCAAACAGTAATATTTACCGAGTGATTTCAGAGTATTTCCGAAATTGCCGATAAAAACGGAGACGGATTGACGAAAGTAATAAAAACCAAAAAAAGAAAATAATGTACCAATAATATTTGTTACTTTTTTGCGGAAAGCTGCATCTAATAATACGGTAAATTGAAAAAGTTTTAGGTAAAAAATGACATTAAAAATAAAACTAAGCTTCGGCAAGGCTCTTTTCTTTCTGCTGACATTAAACGTTTTTGTTTTTTCAGATAATTTCCAGAATGTTTATATAGGCGGGACCTCAGGTATCTACAGCTTTCACGTTGATCTTTTGACCGGAAAGCCCGGACCGGTTGCAGTTGTCGCGGAGACGGTCAATCCGTCTTTTCTTGCCGTACATCCGAACGGCAAAATCTTGTATGCAGTTAATGAAACGGCAGAGTTTAAGGGTGTAAAAACAGGGAGCGTGAGCGCTTTTGCTGTTGCCGCAGAGGGCAAACTGACTTTGTTAAATCAGCAACCTTCCGGCGGAAAAAACCCCTGTCATCTTATTGTCGACCGTGCGGGGAAAAACTTACTGATTGCTAACTACAGCGGCGGCAGTTTTGAAATTATTCCTCTGAGTATTGACGGGAGTTTAAAAGAACCGTCCTGCGTTGTTCAACATAAGGGAAAGGAAACCGAGCCGGGGAAGAAACCTTCAAAAAGCAAATGTCACTCTATCAATCCGGATCCTTCGGATAAATACGTTTTCGTAACCGACCTGGGACTGGACCGGGTGTTCTTTTATAAGTATGACGGGGAAAAAGGGATTGTTGCTCCGAATGATCCTCCTGCTTTACTTCTGCCTCCGAAATCAGGCCCGAGGCATTTTGCCTGGCACCCCTTTGGACGCTATGCTTATATTATAAACGAAACAAACTCTACAATAACTGCTGCAAGTTTTGATCCTGAAAAAGGAACTCTTAAAGAGCTTCAAACGATATCAACGCTTCCTTCCGGTTTTACCGATGAAACTGACTGCGCCGAGATACAGGTGCATCCGTCAGGTAAATTCCTTTACGGTTCTAACCGCGGGCATGACAGTATAGCCATCTTCTCTATCGATGAAAAAACAGGAAAGCTTAAAACTCTCGGATATGAACCGACGCAGGGAAAAATCCCGCGTAATTTCTGTATAGATCCCACCGGCAAGTATCTTCTTGCCGCAAATCAAAAATCAAATAATATCGTTATATTTGCGATAGATCCTGCAACCGGCCTCCTTAAACCCACCGGAGAAAAAATAGACCTCCCCTCCCCGATGTGTATTAAGTTCTTACCTTTTTAGCGGTATAAAATATAAATTAAAACATAAATAAAAAGGAGGGCATTAACCTTCGGACGTACCTTAGGTGTGTCCCTCCATCGTGATTCCAATGCAGTATATCAATATAATATAAATTTGTCAAGAAGCCCCCGTAGATAAAAAATACTGGTATTTGAATAAGTACTTCTTTATAATGTATATATGGATATTGATTTAATTATCTCGGAAGGGGTGAATTAATGAAAAATATAGTTAAGACGCTGATTATTTTGTTAGTGTTTTCCGGAGTATTCCTTGCCGGTTCTGGTAAATTTGTTTTGGATGATCAAAAATGTTCTTCCGGAACAATTAAAGCAATTCAAAACGGAGTTGTTAAGGCGTTTTATGATGATGGAAAGCTAAAAGAAGAATGGACCTTTAAAGATAATAAACGCAACGGACCTGCTAAAATGTATTATAGGAACGGCCAAGTCTATTGGGAAGTAAATTATATCAACGGTAAAATAGATGGAATGGAAAGAACTTATTATGAAAGCGGCAAGAAAGAACAAGAAAATATGTATAAAAACGGAAAATATGATGGACTCTGCACGAAATATTTTGAGGATGGAACCGTTGATAGGGATACTATATATAGAGATGGAAAAATGTCCCCGTACTATCCTCAAATAATTATCTGGATGAGCGCACTTATTATTTGGTTGGCGGGTATAATACTATTTATGAAATTAAAAGCTAAAAGAGAAGTGTTTGTATGGTATCTAATAATATGCTCTAATTTACCTGTTGTGTTGTCCAGATTATATGAGTATAAAAGGTATAGAGACTCTTTCAGTTATGTGCAGATTGGTCTATTTGTATTGATATTAATATGTGGCGGAATAATAATAATAAAATCTTTTAAGAAAGAAAAAGCTCTTAAAAAATAACACAATACCCCCTTTATTTAGAACCCGCTACTCGCAACATTTTCTTCTATATTTCTGCTATAATTATACAAATGTTTCTACCTACAACAGCAGAAGAAGTAAAGAAGCTTGGCTGGAAAAACCTGGACGTTATACTTGTAACCGGGGATGCTTACATTGACAGCTCTTTTATTGGAGTTGCTGTTATCGGCAAAGTACTGGTTAACGCAGGGTACAGGGTGGGGATTATCGCCCAGCCGGATGTTAACTCGGTAGAAGATATCATGCGTCTCGGGGAACCGGAGCTTTTCTGGGGGGTTACTGCAGGGGCCGTGGATTCCATGGTTGCTAACTATACGGCGCTTCTTCGTAAAAGACTGGAAGATGACTTCACTCCGGGGACTATAAATAACAAAAGACCGGAAAGAGCAACGATCGCTTACACCAATCTTATAAAACGAAACTTTAAAAACACCAAACCGATAATACTCGGAGGTTTGGAAGCCTCCCTTCGCAGAATCTCCCATTATGATTATTTTACGGATTCAATAAGACGGTCAGTTCTTTTTGATGCCAAAGCTGATATTTTAGTTTACGGTATGGGTGAAAAAGCAATCTTAGAAATTGCTTCTGCGCTGAAAGAAGGAAAAGATTGGAAGGATGTAAAAGGAATCTGCTACCCTTCAAGCCAGACAAAATCCGGGTACCTGGAAGTATCCCCCTTTGAAGCGGTAAAAACGGATAAAAAGAAGTTCGCCGATATGTTTAAAGTATTTTATGAAAATACCGACCCGGTAACGGCAAAGTGTCTCCTTCAAAAACAGGATACGAGATATCTTATTCAAAATCCGCCCCAGCCGAATTTGACGACGCCTGAAATTGACGCCATCTATGATCTGGATTTTGAAAGAGAGATTCACCCGTACTACAAACAAAAAGGGGAAGTGCGGGCGATGGAGACGATTAAATACTCTATTACTTCGCACCGCGGTTGTTATGGCGAGTGCAATTTTTGTTCGCTGGCCGTGCATCAGGGAACGACGGTGGTCTCAAGAAGCAGTGAATCAATAATAAAAGAAGCCGAAAACATAGCGAAGCGTGTTAACTTTAAAGGGTTCATCACGGATGTGGGCGGACCGACGGCTAATATGTACGGAATCGAATGCAAGAAAAAGCTGAAAGAGGGAAGGTGCAAGGAAAGAAAATGTGTCCACCCCGATGTTTGTCCCAAGCTAAACGTAAAGCATCTGCCCCAGCTTGAGCTCCTTAGAAAAATAGCTGCAATACCAAAAGTAAAAAAAGTGTTTATTGCCTCCGGGCTCCGTTACGATATGATAATCAACGACCGTGAGTTCGGCCTAACTTATCTGGAAGAGCTGGTAAAAGACCACGTTTCCGGTCAGTTAAAGATAGCTCCGGAGCATGTCACGGAGAAAGTGACGGAACTTATGGGTAAACCCAGAGTAAGGCACCTGAGAAAATTCAGGGAGCTTTTTGACGCCTATAATTTTAAACACAAGAAGAACCAGTTCCTTACATATTATATGATAGCTGCCCATCCGGGCTGCGAACTTGCAGATATGAAAGAGCTCAGAGCCTTTGTAAAAAGAGAGCTTAAAATGACCCCTGAACAGATACAGGTGTTCACCCCGACTCCTTCCACGTATTCCACGCTGATGTATCACACCGGCTACGACCCCTTTACCGGCAAAGAAATTTTCGTAGAAAAAGGCCTTAAAGGCAAAAGAGAACAAAAAGATGTCATCTTCGAGTCGGTTGAAGAAAATAAATACAAGAGCCACAGAATACAAGCGGGGGACTAGACCGCCGGCTTAAAGTACAAAGTACAAGGTACGAAGTACAAAAGTTTTACAGCAATGAGTTTTCAATATAATAATATTACCTTAATCTAAATCTTGTTAGCTTGTCGTCTTGTTATCTTGTTGCTAATAGAAGGAGTTACAATGCCACACAATCACAACCACGAAATCTTTTGCGCCGGAAAAGCCGGAAAACTTATCAGTTTTTTACGCTACATTACACAAAATCCTTACAGGATACTTCGGCCTTATGTGAAAGAAGGAATGACGGTTCTGGATTTCGGTTCGGGGCCGGGGTTTTTTTCTGTTCCTGCGACAAAGCTTGCCGGATCTTCAGGAAAAATATACGCTATAGATGTCCAGCAAGGTATGCTTGATATGCTTGTCAAATATGCGGCAAAAAAAGGTGTTTCCGGAAACATTGTTACCATAAATAATCCCGAACATGAGATTGGAATCGAACTCGAAGCCGATGTTATCCTTGCCATTTACGTAGCCCACGAAGTAAAAGACAGAGACAAGTTCTTCAAAAGCCTGCTGAAGAGATTAAAACCAACAGGTATTATTCTCCTTGCCGAGCCGAAACAAAGAGTTGAAGAAGCTGAATGGAAAGAAACCGTAGAAATTGCTAAAAGTACAGGCTTTGAAGTCTCCGGAAAGTTTAGGATGATAAAGAGCAGAACAGCAATACTCAAGAAAAGTTTGTAAAGTATCTGCTTGTCCGTGCCAGCTATCTTAAAATCTGTGTTATCAGGAGCTTGTCACAATCCTTTCAAAACAAGTTCCAGCAATTGCTCTTCAGAGACTCCCAAATGTTTATACTTTTTGTAGTAATCGTCTACTATGTCCTGATAATCCCTGGCGGTGTTTTCGCGGATGGCTTTTACTTTTTTAAGGGCTTTCATTATCAACTCGTCGGTAATCTCGATGCCTTTGGATTTCAGGAGCTTTTCGTTTTGTTTGAGTACGTCTTCAACTGCGCCGGCGCCGCTGTGTTTACCGAAGACAAAACGTCTTTTGCCGCCTACTTCCTCCTCTTTGATTACCTGATATATAGAAGGGTGGATAAGTATTCCGGCGGTGTGAATTCCGGATTCATGGGCAAAAACCCCTTCCCCGATAATAGGTTCGTGAGGTTGAATGCAGATGCCGGAGGCTTTTTCGACTTCCTGTCTCAGTTCGTGAAGCATATCGTACCTGAAACCCGGAATCTCTACACCGTAAAGGTCTTTTAATATCATTACTGTCTGATGCAGGGAGGTGTTGCCGGCTCTTTCACCCAGACCGTTTGCGGTTACACCCATATAAGAAGCGCCGTGGCTCATAGCGCGTACCGTGTTTAAAGCGCTCATACCGAAGTCGTTGTGGAAATGCGCGGTCATCGGAACGCCGTTAAGCGCCTTTACCATCTTCGGAATGTAAAAGTCCACCGATTCGGGAGTGAACACCCCGCACGTATCCGAGAAACACATCCTGGTGCCGCCGGCTTTGACGCAAGCCTTTGCCCATTTTACGCCGTACTCAATATTTCCTCTGGAAGAATCCTCGGAGGCGAACTCTATCCTGGTTATACCTTTTGACCTTCCGTATTTTATGGCGTCACAAATAAGGTTGGTATTAGCTTCCCTGTAGAATTCCAAAGGAGTTTTCATCCAATCTTTTTCTGATTTGCCTTCTCTTTTTAACAGGGTCCTGCCGAGTTTATATTTTATATGCAGGTCGGAGATGGTGGAGAGGACGAGAATGGAAACATCATCCGGCTTTGCGCCTATCTCTGCAAGTGTGTTGCAAACGACATCGATATCTTTCGAATTACTCCTGCACATCGCGAGAATCTCTATATCTTTTCTTATCTCGCCTCTTTTCTGCGCCGCAACACAAAGCTTAAGAGCCTTCTGATCGCTTTCCCCGTTTACCGGGAAAGCTACGTCCATTGTATGTACGCCCATCTTAGATAAGAACTTTGCCAGCCGGAGTTTTTGTTCAGGAGAGAATATAACTCCCGGCATCTGCTCGCCGTCCCGGAGAGTATCGTCATAAATCCTTATCTTGTCCGGCTTAGGAAATTTTAAATGCTTGGTGAACTTTTTAGGATCGTTTATCAGCTTGCTTAAAGGCTCTCTGAACTTTATCATCCTATCTCCTGTAAAATAAGTTTATAATGTTCGTAAAGTAAAATCATTGAAGCTATATTTGTTGTTTCTTTTTCGAGTTTGCACTATCTATCTTTTTTGTTTTGAGTTTCGAATTTAGAGCTTCGAATTTGTTTTTAAAGTTATTTAGCCAGCGCGTAATTGTTCGCTGTATCCGGCGTGCCCCATTTGTCGAGCGCGGCTTTAAGTTCTTTGTTCTTTTCCGCAGCTTTTGCAAGAGGTACTTTTTTATTAACGGCTTCTATCGCCTGATGGAACGCTTTAACGCCTGCTTTAAGACCCATCGGATGTGCATGAATACCGCCGCCGGCGCCAATAATAA
>JAPLKO010000023.1 GCA_026388015.1 Candidatus Firestoneibacteriota bacterium
CAAAACTCAGGCAAGAATAGTTGAAGTAGCGCTAAAAGCAGTAACGGCAATAGGTATAGAAAATGGACCTTCTCATACCGAGATTATTGTCACTAATAATGGGCCCAAAATTGTTGAATTAGGAGCAAGGCTAGGAGGCGACAACATTACAACACATCTTGTCCCTCTTTCAACAGGAGTTGACATGGTAAAAAACAGTATAGAGATTGCTTTGGGCCAAATGCCGGACTTGAGCAAGAAATTCTCGAAAGGTGCAGCCATAAGGTACTTTGAAACATCAGTAGGACAGATTATGAGTATTGATGGTGTAATGGAAGCAAAAGCTATGGATGGGGTTAGGCAAATTAGTTTTATAAAGGGACTAGGTGAGTTTGCGAACGCTATTTCCAACAGTTCAGATAGGATCGGATTTATTATCGCGCAAGCTGACACTGCCGAAAAAGCTATAGAAAAATGCGAGATGGCAATGAATCGTATAAAAATAGGCGTAAAAAGTTGAAAATACTAATAACTACACCGGTATTATTTGACAAGATGAGTTCTTTTAATCATTTATTTCGAGATTTACTGGAAAGTTTTCTTAAAGATGGTCATTCAATTACCAGAATTGTCGCATGCGAGGAGTGTGACAATGAAGAATATTCGCTTGGTATTGTAAACGAAAATATAGATTATGCTAAAGTGAGACGAAAACAACAAGAAAAACAAAATATCTTTATGAGGTACCTTGCTGATAATATCACAAATTTCAAAATGGCTTTTAAGATGTTAACTGTTAAAGATGTTGATGTCTTGTTTGAGGATCTTTCGTATGCTTCTTTTTGGAGTGTTCTTATAGCAAAGATTAAAGGCATAAAAATAGTTTTAATGGTGCAGGATGTGTGGCCTGACAATGCCGTGCAGGGCAATATTATTAAAGGCAATTCTTTTTTGTATAAATATTTTGAGTTATTGCAAAAATTTGTTTACATTAATGCGTGCCAAATAATATGTATCTCTGATGATATTAAAGTATTTCTTTTAGAGAAGGGTATAAAAAGTGAAAAAATCAGTGTAATTTATAATTGGGCATCAAGCGAGCATTGTGTAAAACTCTCATGGGAGAAAAACAAATTTGTAAAAAAATATGGGTTAGACAGGGATAAATTTTATGCAGTATACGCCGGAAACATTGGAAAGATGCAAAATGTTGAGATTGTTCTTCAGGCAGCATTAAAGCTGAGAAAAAATGATGATATACATTTTATTATCGTTGGTGATGGCGCAAGGAAAAAACATATTACTAAAATAGTTAAAGAAAAGAATTTAAAGAATGTATCATTATATCCAATGCAATCATCAGAGCTGGCGCTGTCAATATATTCTTTTGCCGGAGTAAATATTATTCCACTAGTTCCCGGAGCAATTAAAACAGCTTTTCCAAGTAAGACTCCTGTTTGCCTGTCATGTTTGAAACCGGTAATAATGTGTATAGAAAGCGACTCGAAATTCGGCAAAGTGCTTCGGCATTTCAAGGCAGGCCATGTGGTTGATCCATCTGACAACAAAGGACTTGCAGAGTGCATCTTGAATATTTCAAAGAAAGGTAAAATGGAAACAAGCTCTATGAAAACGCTTTTTAATAAATATTTTTGTAGAAGCAAAAATCTTCGGTTATATTGTGAAATAATAAATCATATATGAATGATGAACAATGAGGAATGAGGGACAACGCCCTATTAATTCTCAAAACCCTAGTAAACACTATAGCTTTTTCCAAGCGGTTTTAATTGCATAATTATGAATCCTTCCCGGCAAGTCTTAGCCAATTCACCGCATTTTTAAGGTTCTCCTTCTGCTATCCTATGCGGAGGCGTGCAGTTTTATAGCCATGTCAAAGGTTTAATTTAGACCGGGAAAATGCTACTATAACAGATATACGGAGATAGAAATGGTCGAGGAGGGGATGAGTCTTTTAATGTAAAAGATGTAACTTTCAAGAGGTGTTAATGTTTGAAAGTAAAGTTTTCACCCGTTCCAAATCTGTTCATAATGATAATGAAAAATCAGCAATAAAATGATACAATGTAAAAAGACTATATACCATATAGAGTTAAAAATTGCGCCCATAGGCGACCGAGCGGCAAAGAGTCTGACCTATTTTAGGTAAGACTCTGCGAGGAAATCCCCGAAGGGGGCAATTGGATCTTGAGCAAAGCGAAAGTATATATGGAACATCTGACGTCAGATGCGAGCAGTTAATAAGAAAGTATGAAGAGAAAAAAAGGATTGCACTAAGGTAAATTGCGCCCATAGCCCAATTGGATAGAGCATCTGACTACGAATCAGAAGGCTGCAGGTTCAACTCCTGCTGGGCGCATTTAAAAAGAGGTGTTATGATGGGAAAAAAGTTTCTGGGAATATTATTGGCGGCGGTGCTTGTCGCTGCGCTGGCGGTTTTTCTTAAGGGGAAAACCCCGGTTGAGAAATATACTGTAAAACCCCTAGATGTGGATTATACTATTCTTTCCAGCTGTACGGTAAGCGATCCAAAACCTTATGATATTTTTCCTGCAATTGAAGGCGAGGTTAAGGTGTGTTTTGTTAAAGAAGGTGAAGTAGTAAAAAAAGACCGGGTTCTCTTGCAGCTGGATGATTTTAAAGAGAGGCAAAATCTGAATATTGCGATAAGTAATCTGGAAGCGCTTCAATTAAAGGTTACAAACGCAAGTGAAGAGCTGGAGCCGAGGCTTAACGAACAGTTGAATCAGGACCTGGCGGCGCTGGAAGAAGCAAAAAACCGGCTGGAGCGCATAAAAAAGCTTGAGGCGGGCGGATCATCTTCAAAAGCGGAGCTGGAAAAAACGGAAGCTGACGCCAAACAGGCGCAGGCGCGTTACAATCAGACTAAAATACAGCATGATAGTTTTAAAAAGACCGGTTCCGGCGCTGATTTAAAAGCCCAGCTCAAAGCTTTGGCTTCCCAGGTGGAACTTGCAAAAAAGAGCGTTCAGGATAAAAAAATTACCGCTCCTTATGACGGAATTATTACTAAAATAGAAGTAAAGACCGGAGAGAATGTCCGGCTCAAAGCGCCTATTATAACTTTAATTGAAAAACGCAACTGGATCCTGGAAGCCAATGTGGACCAGAAAGAACTTCCGTATCTGGCGGGGGGGCTGCCGGCTTATTTTATGCTGGATGCTTATCCCGGGGAAAAAATAAAAGCGGAAGTATATTTTGTCTGCGCCAGTATCGATCTTTCCAAAGGCAGCTGCAATCTCAGAATAGAAGTTAAAGAAAATAGGCCTTTCATTAAATACGGTATGACCGGCAGCGTGGAGATAGCCGCCAAAAAGTATAAAGATGTTTTGGCAGTGCCGCTTAAATTTACGCAAAGAAGCGGAACGGAATCATATGTTTTTGTCGAGGAAAAAAGCGGCGTTAAAAAGCTTAAGCTGGAATACTTTGCGATAGGCGAAAAATGGCTGGTAGCCAAAAACCTTGCGAAAGGCGCGGTGCTTTGCCTGCCGCCAGCGGGAAAATGAAAAAAACAAATAAATACGAGTTTATGATAGCCTGGCGTTTTCTGGTAAAGGGACGGTTTCAGACCCTGCTTATTGTCCTCGGTATTTCTATGGGGGTCGCTGTGCAATTGTTTCTCTCCGCTTTAATAGGCGGCCTGCAGATAAGCCTGATAGATAAGACAGTCGGAGCCGCGCCGCACATTACCGTAATGCCTGTGGATACAATACCAAAAAAAATTAACAATGAGCAGGGAAAGATTTCAGACAATAAAAAGGTGTTTTACTCGGAACGCAGGGAGATCTTTTCCTGGCAGCAGTATGTCATGGAAATTAAAACGGAGCCGGGTGTGGAGATTGCCGCGCCGGTTGTAAACGGTCCGGGTTTTGCCGAAAAAGGGGATACGGTTGTCCCTGTGGCGATAAAAGGCGTTAGTGCTGAAGGCCTGGGTATTTACAGAATAAAAGAAAAACTTCTCGCAGGCGGTGTTGAACTCTCCGGAGAAAATATTTTAATGGGAAAAGCCATAGCTGAGCGTCTTGCGGCCGCAACCGGAGATAAGATATTTTTGCGCAACGAGAAAGGCGAGCAGGTGCTTGCCGTTGTGTGCGGGATTTTTGATCTTGGCTCTGACGCGGCGAATAAGCTCGTGCTGGTTTCATTGGATCGCGCCAGAAGTTTTTTTTCTTTTGACGGTATTTCCGCGATAGAAATAAGGGTAAAGGATGTTTTCGCCGCCGAAAATACCGGCAAGGTGTTCAAAAAAAAGTTCTCAAATGTAAAAACAGAATCCTGGCAGGAGAAAAACCGGGAACTTTTAAGCGCGCTTAGATCCCAAAGCTCCTCCTCCGGCACTATTCAATTTTTTGTGCTTATCAGTATCTCACTCGCTATCGCAAGTGTTCTCGGTATCGCGGCGGTGCAAAAATCCAGACAGCTCGGTATTTTGAAAGCAATGGGCGCAACCGACCGGAGCGCGGCAGGGATATTCGTTATCGAAGGGGCTTTGCTTGGTGTCTCAGGCGCATTCCTCGGGGTCTTTGCCGGACTTGGACTCTCCGTTTTGTTTATGAGCGCTACGGATGCTTCTGCCAGATTTGGACTTGAAATAACTGCCGCAAATATCCTGACACCCGCGGCGCTGGCCGTAATAGCTTCCGTCATCTCCGCTTCCATACCCGCAAGAAGAGCGGCCAAGCTTACCCCCGTCGAGGTTATTAGAAATGGCTGAAGATATAATATTGACAAAAGGGTTAAACAAAGTGTACGGTGACAGACTAAAAGTCAGCGTTTTGAAGGATATTAATATTGCCGTCCGCGTAAAAAGCTTTACGGCTCTTATCGGTCCTTCCGGTTCCGGAAAAAGCACCCTATTAAACTGTCTCGGGCTTATTGATGCGCCTACATCAGGCTCAATAATCATAGATAAGACAGAATTTTCTTCCGTAAATGTCAACGGACTCGCAAGTTTTAGAAATTTGCATATGGGTTTTGTATTTCAATTTCACTATCTGCTTCCCGAATTTACCGCTCTTGAAAATGTACTGATGCCGGGTTGGATACGCTCCGGCCGGCCGGAAAACGACGTCAAGGAATATGCCCTCCAGATAATGGAGAGGATTGGAATATTAAAAGAAAAAGAAAAATTTCCTGCAGAGATGTCAGGAGGCCAGCAGCAGCGCGTTGCCATCGCAAGGGCTCTTATTAATAAACCCAAGCTCATCTTTGCTGACGAGCCCACGGGAAACCTGGACCGGGAAACGGGTTTTGAAGTCCTTAAGCTTATGAAAGAAATAAACGCCGAGAACGGTACAACGCTTTTAATAGTCACGCATGACCGCGAGATTGCCCTTGCCGCAGATCATATAATAGAACTTGTTGACGGAAGAATCTGCAAACAGCTGGACGTAAAAAAAACAGGCAAAACAGCCGCCGCAAAAGAAATAGAAAACCGTTCCTGCCGTATCCAATAGAAATCATAATGTTTTTTTTTGAGCGCCCGTAGCGGACTGAGCGGCTTAGAGTCTGACCGGCAATTAGGGAAGACTCTGCGAAGGAATACCCGCAGGGTACAATTGGATTTTGAGCAAAGCGAAAGAGATATCGAATATCTGGCGTGCCAGATACGGCGTAGTAGAAAAAGTATAGAACAACGGAATACCAAATAGCAAAAATGCGCCCGTAGCGCAATTGGATAGAGTATCTGGCTTCGAACCAGAGGGTTGCAGGTTCAAATCCTGCCGGGCGCACCAAAATAAGCAAGAAAGCGGAATCTGTTGCTGACATACAGGATAAATATGAAACACAACAAATGGATTGATATTTCGGTTACCATCAAAAACGGTATGGCGCATTGGCCGGGTGACCGTAAAGTCAAGATAACGAAGCTCAAAGATATTACCAAGGGCTCTAAAAATAATTTGAGCGGCCTTTCTTTAGGTTCGCATACCGGAACGCATATGGATGCGCCTCTTCATTTTTTCAAGCGGGGAAAGAGTCTGGATAGAATGCCTTTGAGTGCCGTAATTGGCCCTGCGCGGGTTATTGAAATCAAGGATAAAGAGTGTGTCAGAGCCTGCGAGCTGAAGAAATTTAAGATTAAAAAAGAAGAACGCATCCTTTTTAAGACCTGGAATTCAAGAAAAGTGAAGAGTTCTTCTTTTAATAAAAACTTTGTATACATCTCCAGCGAAGCGGCAAATTATCTTGTTAGAAATAACGTACAAACTGTCGGTGTTGACTGCCTTTCTGTCGGAGGGTTCTATAAAGACGGCGTAACTACTCATAAAATTCTCCTGAAAGCCGGGGTCTGGCTTATTGAAAGCCTCGATCTCTCGCAGGTAAAAGAAGGAAGATATGATCTGATCTGCCTGCCGCTAAAAATATTCAACTCAGAAGGCGCGCCTGCAAGAGCGGTTGTCCGCAGCTGTAATTATTAAACGGATTTACGTTGTTTATGGTTTTAGATAGAAAAAATCTCTTAAAAATTGTATAATATATTCTCAATAAAAAAAACGTTCAGGAGGAACAGTAATGGCTTCGTTAGAAAAATATTTAAATACAACGGAAAAATGTAAATCGCTCTTCGAAAGTGAAATAAGAAGACTTAAAACGCCGGTCTGTAGAGTGTTCTTAAAAGGCGGAAAAATCACGCCGGTTGATTTTAAGGTTTCGGGGCTTTCTGTTAAGTCTAAAAACGCAGCAAAAGTCAAAGAAAAATTCCCGCATCTCGTAACAGCTAACGGTGATAAGATTCTTATGGCTGTGGCAAAAAAAAGCAAGGATAAAATTAAGAACAAGAGAGTGGCGGTTTTGTTTTCCGGAGGGCCTGCGGCCGGCGGGCATAATGTAGTTGCCGGTGTCTTTGATATGCTCGGAGAAGATAACACCCTGCTGGGCGTAAAATCAGGTCCTAAAGGCCTAATAAAAGGCGACTTGTTTGAAGTTAAATCCGAAGATATTAAAAGAATTAAAAACACCGGAGGGTTTGATTATCTGGGTTCCGACAGGACGAAAATTAAAACTCCGGAACAGTTTGAAGCCGTCAAAAAGACGTGTCGAGATAACAAGCTTGATGCTATTGTCGTAATCGGCGGAGATGACTCAAACACGAATGCAGCTTTCCTGGCGGAGTATCTCTCCGAACATATCAAAGAAGACGGGAGCGGGGTTCAGGTGATAGGCGTTCCTAAAACCATCGACGGAGACCTGCAGATAGGCAAGCATCTGCCCATTTCCTTCGGTTTTGATACGGCAACAAAAATATATGCGGAAATGGTAGGCAATATCCTTCAAGATACTCCTTCTTCAAAGAAATACTGGCATTTTATAAAACTTATGGGACGCGCCGCCAGTCACGTGGCTCTTGAAGTCGCGCTCCAGACAAAACCGGCGATAACTCTGATTTCCGAAGAAATTGCAAAAAAGAATATGTCTCTTGAAGACATTATAGAAGATATCTCAAAAGTCGTTATCGCAAGGGCAAAAAAAGGTAAAAATTACGGCGTAGTAGTGGTGCCGGAAGGCGTTATCGAGTTTATTCCCGAGATGACCAAGATGTTGCAAGAGTTAAACAAAACAGTAGCGGAGAATGAGAGTGAACTTGAGAATAAATGCCTGGCGGAAAAAAGAGATATTCTTTCTTCCGTAATGGGAGCAGAAAATATGAAACTATTTTCATCTCTTCCCGAATACATACAGGAGATGATGCTTTTTGACCGGGATGCTCACGGCAATCTGCAGGTCTCTCAGATCCCTACCGAGAGGCTGCTTATTGATATGGTAAAACATCACATAAAGAAAGCGGCGCCGGAAGTTAAATTTGCCACACTGAATCATTTCTTCGGCTACGAAGGCCGCTGCGGCGTTCCTTCTCTTTTTGATGCTGCATATACCTACAATTTAGGACTTGCTGTCGGGGCGATACTTCTGAGCGGTAAGACCGGATATATTGCGTCTTTTACCGATCTGGAAAAAGGCGGAAAGATACTGGCTGTTCCTTTAACGGCTCTTTTGAATGTAGAAATAAGGCACGGAAAGGAAGAACTGGTAATAGAGAAAGCTCTGGTGGAATTGGATTCTCCGGCTTTTAAATATTTTGCAAAAAACAGGGAAAGGTGGGCGGAAGAAGATCTTTTTAATTCCCCGGGACCGAGACAATTATGGGGGCCGGCGAGCAAGCAGATGCCGGTAACCGTGGCCTTAAATCAGGGATATTCCGGGCTGGAAATTAATATTGGCTGAAATAAAAGGTCGCGAAAGCGATTTGTAAAGATAATTTAACATAGGAGAAAAAATGAATAAAATTCTTTCTGTACTGGCGCTGTTATTTTTTAGCGCTGTTATGTCCGCCCAGGAAAAGCCGGAAACCTATTTTATGGAAGGGCTTAAACTGGCCAATGAAAGCAAATATGACGAAGCTATTGAAAAACTCAAAAAAGCCATAGAGCTTAAACCAAAATACGCAGAGTCGCATCTGCACCTGAGTGTTGTTTATGCAAATAAGAAAAATTATGACGCCGCTATTAAAGAAGCCGAACTCGCTATTGCGGATAAAGCCAACAGTGTGACCGCGCATTTTCTGTATGCTGTTTTATGCGAAAAAAAACAGCTTAATGCAAAGGCCGTTGAAGAGTGGCAGAAAATTCTTGATTTAAAACCCAAGCCGGAAATGAAAGAGCTTGCAGAAAAACACCTTAAAAAACTAAAGGGGAAATGAAAATGAAAAGATTAACGGTCTTAATTTTAACGGCGGCGGTATTTCTGGCGGGATGCTCTTCTCAAAGAGTTGCAGTAAGAAAGGATTATGATTTTTCTAAAATTAAAAGGGTTGCCATTATCGGTTTTTCAAGTCATATGGACTTTAAAAATTCCGGAGATGTTGTTGCCGACGAATTTGTTTTACAGCTTATGAGAAAGGGTTATAAGGTCGTGGAGAGAAGCAAGATAAATGCCATACTAAGCGAGCAGCAGCTTGCGCAGGCGAATAAACTTGACGAAGCAACAATAAAAAAAGTCGGCAAGATACTCGGAGTTGACGCTATTTTTACCGGCTCGGTCATTAAATACATTGAAGACAAAAATGTTACTGTCTATTACAATGATAAGGACGGAAATCCGACTTCCCAATCCCGGCTGCAGCAGGCGGAAATAAGTGTAAGCGCCCGGCTATTTGATGTAGAAACCGGAGAAGTTATCTGGTCCGGCAGCGACCGCGATTCCGGTCTGGAAGTATCTGATGCCATATATGGAGTGGCTAATAGCCTGGTCGGCTCTATAAAAAATGAAGCAGCAAGATAAAAAGTTTATGCAAAAAGCCCTTTCTGAAGCAGGGAAAGGGGCTAAAAAACATGAAGTGCCCGTAGGCGCCTTGATTGTTAAAGATAATAAAATAATTAGCAGAGCTTACAGTAAAGTTAGAACTCTGAAGGATCCCACGGCGCACGCCGAAATTCTTGCAATAAGAAAGGCGGCGAAAAGAATTAAAAACGAAAGGCTCTGCGGCTGTTCTATCTACGTGACCGTTGAACCCTGTTCCATGTGCGCCGGGGCCCTGGTGCTGGCGCGTGTTGACCGCATAATTTACGGTGCGGCAGAACCAAAAACAGGCGGGCTGAAAAGCGTTTTTAAAATTGCCTCTTCAAAGAAGCTTAATCACAGAATAAAGATAACTTCCGGCGTCATGCAGAAAGAAGGCGCCGCGCTAATTAAGGATTTTTTTAAGGCCAGACGCGCTGCAAATTGAAAAACCTCCAGGAGCTGCCGTTTACTTATATACTCCCGCAGTTTATCTTTCGCCGAGCTCTCTTAACTTCTGCAGCAGCGCAGGATTTTCCGGAGAGTATTGCAAAGCCGTTTTAAGTACGCGGACCGCTTCTTCTTTTTTTCCCATGGCCCGGTAGACGCCCGCCAGATTACCGTAGGCCTCAAGATAATCGGGTTTTAGTGAGATTGCTTTTTCGTAATATTTCAAGGCCTCAAGATATTTACCTTCTGAATGTCTTACGGCGGCGGCTCCGTTATACCCGGCGGCCAGGTCAGGCTTGATTCCGATTGCCTTGATATAAAAATTAAATGCCCGGGCGAAATCTTTTTGAAAATAGTAGCAGTTGGCAGAAGCGTAATAGGCGTCGGTATAGGCCGGATTTTTAATAATGGTTTTTTGAAAATAGAGCAGCGCCTGCTTAAAGTCTTTTTTTGCGCCATACGACACGCCGATATTAAAAAAAGACTTTGCGTCATCAGGAGAAATTTTTGCAGCTTCCTCGTAAACAACTATCGACTCATCATAAAGGCCTTTTTTAAAATAGGCCGCGCCGAGATTGTTAAGCAGCTCAGATGATTTTAGTTCTGAAATCTCTGGTTCTTTCATCAGCGCCAGGGCTTCGTTTGGAGGGAATTTTCCGAAGGCAACACCTAAAAGACCTTGTATATTGGAGCTGTCCTTGCCCAAAAGGGCGGCTTTTTTGTAGCTTTTTTTTGCCGCTTCAAAAGAACTTTGCATAAAATATCCGTCGCCTTCAATTATATAATATCCTGCGGCAATTTCCAGACACCAGTAATCAAGAAAAATAGAAGAATCGTTAATTCCCCGCTTGGTTAGCAGGGGCTTATGGGGAAAAACCGGAGCCTTACGGCTTAGAACCCGGTAAAGGAGGCCTTCGCTGACCGACGGAATATCCTCCATGCCGTAGATATTGCTGCCGGCAAGACAATAGACAGGCAGAGTGGAAGCGTTTATCAAGGCTCTTTGCACCATTGTTACTCTTTTATTGTAAACCCCTGTGCCCATAAATAAAAAGTCTTCTCCATAGATATTCTTGAAGACTCTTCCGTAGTCATCATAAACCTGTAAATCGGGCCTTGCTTTTTCAACAAATTTAAAATATGCAGGGGCAAAAGCGCCGTTGTCTCCCGAGAGAAATACTATCGAACCCGGGAGCGCAGATCTCAATATGTTGACTCCATAATCGTGACAAAAATAATTTTTACTCCTGTCGTTTTCAAAGTAGTTTGCGGCAAGAGGCAAAAGCGGACTTATAAATACAAAAGCAGAGATTATTATGCCGATCACTTTTATTTTTATTTTTGCCTTTAAAATATTTACACCGAAGAGAATTGTGACCGCCGCGACAAAATACGAAGGGATAAAAAAGACTTCATTGACATATTTGTCCAAGGCCGTTGTCAGGGGATTACTTAAGAGCAGTAAGCCGAAGCCGGAGAGAAAGAAAACAAAAAATAAAACAAAAAAAAGTCTTTTTGAAAAAACAAAAAGCCCCCAAATACCCGGTAAAATGAAAAGTAGAACAAACGGCGTCATTTGCGCAAAAAGATAACTGAAATAGAATTTTGACTGTTCTACAAACAGAGAAAGTGTTCTTTCCGACACAGCAAAAAAACTGTATTGTTTGCGCAGTATATGGTTAAGAAAACCGTAAAAAGAGGCTGGATGCCCCCAGTCAATGACCGGATTTGTTGCGGACCTAAGAGGGAGGTACATATAGATTAGTAAAGCCGTCAAAAGCGCGGTAACGGCGTAAAGAAAAGTATTTCTGAAAGCTTTTGCAAAAGACCCGGAATAGGAAACAGCATAAAGCAGAAAGAAAACAGAAAGAGGGGCAATAGTGTTATGATTCGCAAGTCCTAAACCGTTAACCATGGCAATTATTATAACGCAGCGCGCGGACATTTTGTTTTTATACAGGTATATAAGGTAAATTATGGCTATTATAAAAAAAACATTCATAGAATAAAGCGCGCCTTTGGCCATCAGATTTTGAGCCCAGAAGGTTTTGGAAAAAGCAAAAAGAAAAGAGCAGGACAGCGGAATGAAAACACTATTTTGCCCGAGGTCATTAAATAGTTTGTGTAAAAACTTGTAAAGCAGCACGACGGCCAGAGCACCAAAAAGGACGGCTTCCAGATTAACTCTGAAAGCAATTGTTCCCAAAGGAAGAAAACATAAAACTTTTCCCAGAAGACAAAAAAGCGGGTAACCGGGAGGATGCGCTATTCCCAGATAATATGCCGCAGTTATCATCTCTCCGGAGTCTCCGGCATAGACCGTCGGACAGACTGTTGCAAGATAGACTGTAAGCGGGACTATAAAAGCTATGAAAATAGCAACGCTTTTTCTTTTATTCATAAATATTAAATTAGCATAAATATAATACAAATTCTACTGGAATATTCAGTATTCTGTGCTATAATTAAAAAGCGTTTTTGCGCAGGTGCTAAATAAATACAGATACTGTGATAATGATATTTTATTTTGCAGGGCGTTTTTTGATGTAATAAGGAGGGCAGAAATGATACCGGCTGCACAACTTAAGAAAGGTGATGTCCTGAAGGTAAAAGATGAATTATGCATGGTTTCAGAAGTTACAAAGGGAGTTACGGCAGGAAGAGTGGGCGCGACCACAAAAATAAAACTAAGAAATGTTAAAACCGGCGCCTGTCAGGAGAAGTCCTGTAAGCAGGATGAAAAGTTTGAAGAAGCAGAGCTTTCCAGGCGTAAATCCGAGTATTTATACAAAGACGGGGAGAAATATGCTTTTATGGACTCGGAGTCTTACGAACAATTCAGTGTTGAAAAAAACTGTCTCGGAAAAGCAGCGGAGTATTTAACGGAAGGACTTGCGGTTTATGCGTTATGTCAGGGAGAAGACCTGATCACGGTACAACTTCCGGTTTCAATAAATATTAAAGTCAAAACAACTATGCCTCCTATGAAGACTGACTCTTCGGGAAACATGGGAAAACAGGCGACGCTGGAAACAGGCGCTGAAATCATGGTCCCGCTTTTTATCAAAGAAGGCGACCTTGTAAAGGTGGATACAATAACCGGCGAGTATATGGAGAGAATGTCGGATAACTCATTTTCAAAACACGAGCTTCATAATTCAAAAGAAAAGGAAAAGAAGAAATAGTGTAAATTCTAAACAAAGAATAAGAAACATTCTTTAAAAATAGTAATTGCTTTTTTATGCCTTATATGTCAGAGCACCGGGAATCGAAACTAGAAAATAGAAGGACCTTTTCAAATTTCGAATCTCAATTTTCAAGGGTCGGGGGTGCATGGATTCGACGGGGGTATTGAAGCGCGGATTGCCTGCAGAGGTGCCGTCAACCTTCTTAAAACAGGCGGCAAAACACAAACGCTAACCAAAATTTAGCGCTAGCAGCTTAAGCTGTTACGTTCCCCGGGTTTTGCCTATGGGCCCGGCTGAACGCCATATAGTAGGCTGGCTATCTGAACTGTGCTCCAGGGTTTAGAGGCGAGAAAGTTCTTGAGCTAGCTTGACCGGATTTCGTCCGTGAAAGCCGGACAAGTGAAGCCTTAATCACGGGCTATGCAGGTAGTAATCTTCGTGAATGTACTTTCGGACGCGGGTTCGATTCCCGCCACCTCCACCAAAATAATTTATAAACGAGCAGGAGAAAACGACGCTAGCCTAATCTGCTGCCGGCTATTTTCTCTTCTTTCCGCCTGCAGTAGTATATTGCGGTTTGATAACAATCCCGCTTTCTATAGTTCTATTCCTTCGTCAAAAGCGCTTTAACGTCCGGCGAGAAATAATTCAGATTTTTAAAAGCTTTAATTAGTATAAACAGTGGGGTATAATTAACTATGAATGCAGAAATAATTACGGTAGGTACAGAACTTCTTCTAGGTCAAATAGTTGATACGAATTTTGCTTTTATTGCAGAGAGGCTTGCGGAAGCCGGTATTAATCTTTATTTTAAAACATCTGTCGGGGACAATGAAAAGCGGATGTCTGATACGCTCAAGCTTGCAATTTCGCGTTCGGATGCAGTTATTATCACCGGAGGTCTGGGCCCGACCGTTGATGATGTAACCAGGGCGGCTTTGGTAAAAACCTTGAATCTTAGACTCGTGCTGAATGAACAGGTCTTGAAAAATATTGAAGCCTTCTTTGCTGTCCGGAATATCACAATGTCTCAAAATAATGTCTCCCAAGCCCTGGTTCCCGCCGGCGCAACCGTTATCGAAAATAAAAATGGGACCGCTCCGGGTTTGCTTATTCCTTATGAAAATAAATTTGTCATTATTATGCCCGGGGTTCCGCGGGAGATGAAGCCCATGTTAACCGACATTGTTATTCCTTTCTTAAAATCGCGTTTTCAAACTGAAGGCTTGATTAAATCCAGAGTTTTAAAAACGTTTGGACTCGGGGAGTCAAAAGTTGATGAGCTTATCGGGGATTTGTTCAGGACAAGCACCAACCCCACGATTGCGCTTTTAGCCTCCAGCACTGAAGTGAAAATAAGATTAACGGCTAAAGCAAGAAATGAAGGGGAGGCGGAAGAATTGATTTCCGGCGTTGAGACAAAAATCAGAGAACGCCTTGATGAAAATATTTTCGGGGTTGATAGTGAAACTATGGAAAAGAATATCGGTATGCTTATGACAATGCAAGGTCTCACAATTTCAACCGCCGAGTCTTGCACCGGAGGTTTGATTTCAAGTAAGTTAACGGATGTTCCGGGTTCTTCCGGTTACTTCATCCGCGGGGTTATTTGTTATTCAAATCAGTCCAAGATAGACACTCTGGATGTTAAAAGAAGCACTCTTGAAAATTGCGGAGCTGTAAGTCCGCAGGTAGCCGAAGAAATGGCGGACGGTGTAAGAAAAGTTGCGGGTACGGACCTCGGGCTCGGCATTACCGGTATAGCCGGTCCGGGCGGAGGCACAAAACAAAAACCTGTCGGGCTTGTTTATATAGCGCTGGCAACCGGCAATGAGATAATAAGCAAAGAATGCAGATTTGGTGGTGAGCGTATTCTTATTAAAGAAAGAGCGGCGCAAACCGCGCTGGATATGCTGAGAAGGCATCTCCTCAAAATATGAGGTTATTCCTTGCGCTGCATCCGGATAAGGAAATTGTAAATGAACTGGAAAAAACTATTGAGTTATTAAAGTCCGTAAAAGCCGATGTAAAATGGGTTAATAAAGAAGCCCTGCATATTACCCTGAAATTTTTGGGAGAGACAGACAAGACCCGCGTCAATGGAATTGCGCCGCTGCTTTCCAAGCTCGCAAAGGAAATCAAACCTTTTAATATCTCTTCCGAAAAACTTGCTGCTTTCCCCGATATGGTAAAACCAAAAGGGTTGTTTTCTGCTATATCTTCGGGAAAAGATGAGATAATTGCAGTAGCAAAAAAAATAGATGAAATACTTGTTCAAGCCGCTTTTAAACGCGAGGAAAGGCCCTTTAATCCTCATATAACTCTTGGGAGAGTAAAAGGCGCCTCTAATCTTCAAAAACTCTCAGAATTGCTCTTAACCGTAAATATGCCTAAAATAGAGCAGAGGGTGAAAGCTTTTTACCTGTTGAAGAGTGAGTTAATCGGCAATAGATCGGTATACAAGGATTTAGAAGAATTCAAATTCGCCGGGAACGGCTAATTAAATTAATAACGTTTTAACTATTTCTTGAGAATCTGCTGCACCAACTGCCTGGCTTTGGGGGCGGCCACTTCCATTCCTTTACCGCCGGCTTCACAGATTATGGCGACCGCTATTTCAGGGTTTTCCGCAGGAGCAAAAAATACAAACCAGCCGTCAAGACCCTTTTTGGTGGATCTTGCGGTTCCGGTTTTTCCGGCAACAGTAATACCTTCAACTTTTGCTTTTTTCCCAAGTCCGTTATAAACAGCATCTACAAGCAATTTCTTTACGGCTTCGGCAGTTTCTTTCTTTAGAGTGTTTTTGAATATTTCGGGTTCTTCTTTGTAGATTATATCGCCTTTAATATTCTTAATTTCTTTTACAAGGTACGGCTTCATACAAACTCCGTTATTGGCTATTGTTGCCACGAGCATTGCCGCCTGAAGCGGTGTAATCTTGTAGTTTTCTCCCAAACCATTTGCTTTTTCGGAAAGAGCAAATTTGTTTTCCGCCTCGATGCCTATTGTGCTGACGGCTACCGGTAGCTGCATATTTATCTGAGAGTTAAAACCAAATTTGCAGGCATAATCTACCAATCGCTCATTACCGAGCTGATTTCCTATTTTTGCAAAAGCTACATTACAGGAATGATTTATGGCCTGTTGAACATCTTTGACGGTTCCGTGTTTTTCCCAGCACCAAAAGGTCTGCTTTTCTATAACTACCGAGCCTTTGCATTGAACCGGAAAAATATCTTTCATTTCCGCATTTGATTCTATAGCGGCGGCCGCAGTAATTATTTTGCAGATAGAACCCGGCTCGTAAAGCATATCAAAGGCTCTGTTAAAAAAAACTTTATTGGGGTTATATTTATAGGCTCCGAATTTTTTATCTACGCCTGAGGGAGTAAACTTTGGATGGCTTACGGCCGCAAGTATCTCTCCGGTTTTAGGTTTCAAAATAACTATCGAACCCATCTGATCGTATAGAATAGAAGTGGCCGCTTTTTGAAGGTTGTAATCCAGCGTTAAAGTAATCTCATTGCCGGGAATATATTCTCTCAAAGCATACTCTATACCGAATTTCCCGAAGTCTGCGGAATTTAGGCCGATAATTTTATCGGTTGCGCTGTCGGCGGGATAAAGAGATTTGCCTTGTTTTATTTCTTTCTTAAGAAGCGGCTGGCTATTTCTGTCCAAAACGCATAAAATGCTTCCGGAATCCTTTTGCTTTTTCGCTTTTTCCAAATAACTCATTATTCCGGAGTTTTTGGGGTTTATATTTAAAGCATTTTCATATATGTCAATGGCTTCTTTTATTTTTCCCATACCGTGATAAGCCAGGCCCAGACCGAAAACGCCTTGTAGATCCCGTGCGACTAATCTGTTGTAATGTTCAAACTCGATTGAAGCGAGAGAGTATTTTCCTTTCGAAATAAAATCGAAACCGGTTGTTTTATGATTAAATATCCGGCCGGCGATAACTTTTTTTTCTTCAGCTTTGGCATAGAATTCCCTTGCTGTTTCAATTTCACCTTTGTGAATATATAAAAAACCGATACCATCATAAGTAAGAGCGTTTTCCGGGTCTATTGCAAGAGCTTTGTTAAGAGCTTCTAAACCTGCAGGATAATTGCCTTTTATTATATAAGTTTTAGCAGTTTTTAAATGTCCTGTAATTTTATGACTTTTAGAAAATAATAATCTTGCTCCGAATAAAAGCCCTGCTATTATAAGGATTATAATAATTGTTTGGATTGAACTGTTCCTTCTTGCTTTATTAAGAAATAAAGGATTTCTCTTTAAAAAAGCCATTTATTTTACTCCTTTAGGAAAAAGATAGTACATAATACTAAACGTATCTTTTTTTGTCAAGAGCAATATTATGCCTGATACCTATTGACAAATAAAGTGTTTTAGTGTATACTTCTGTTAATAATAAATCCTCTTACGAGGATTAAAAACGGAGGTGCCTAAATGGCAAAGACGGATATAGTTCAGAAGATAGCGGATATAGCGAAAATCAACAAGGCGGAGGCGGGAAGAGCGTTGGATGGGCTGGTATCGTATATCACAGCAGAGGTAAAGACAGGAAACAAAGTGAAAGTTGCAGGTCTTGGAACCTTTGTAATGAAAGACAGAGCTGCAAGAAAAGCAAGGAACCCTAAGACCGGCGCAATGGTTGATGTTCCTGCAAAGAAGGCAATACGTTTCAGAGCGAGTAAATCTTTGAAGCAGGCGATTATCTAAAAGTTATCGAGAGAAGCCTCTTTTAATAGTTTTTAATAGAGGCTTCTTTTTTTATAGTGGTTGACAAAACGAAAACCACAACCTATAGTAGGCAGATGAATTATGATGTAATCATAACAGGTTCAGGTCCTGCAGGTTCTACCGCAGCAAATCTCCTTTCAAAAAAAGGCTTTAAAGTATTACTGCTTGAAAAATCTGTTTTTCCCAGAGATAAAGTATGCGCCGGAGGTCTGACGCCAAAAACTGTAAAATTATTGGACGAAATTGGAATTATTTCTAAAGAAGAACTTATACTTGATACGGAAAATGTAAAAAAAATTATAGGTGTAAAAGTTTTTCTTGAAAATATTAGTTATACCGGAAATTTTGAAGGAAAGTTCGGAGCTGCGGTTAATAGAAAACATTTTGACAGTTTACTTACAAAACAAGCCGTAAAAGCCGGAGCTTTGCTTATTGAGCAGGCCGCGGTATTTGAACCGATAGTGGAGAAAGGTTATGTTTGCGGCGTAAAATATGCAGCAGTTGAAAGCGGTCTTAAAAAAATAATTGAAGCCCGTGCGAAAATAACTATAATTGCGGAAGGCGCGGCTTCTCCTTTAACAAGAATTCTTTCCGGTTTTAAGAAAAGCCATGCTGTGCGCGCGGTTAATACCGTGTGCGAACCAAAAAGCGGGGAGACCGGGGAATATTTTGAGTTCTATTTTGAAAAGAATCTTACGCCGGGCTACTTCTGGTATTTTCCTTTTGTTGCAAAAAAAGAATATGCCGCTGCAGGTTTCGGAATAGAGCGGAAAGCGGAGATGAAAAAGGAATATGCAAGGCTGCACGGAAAATACTTGCAAGGCGTTAATATTGTGGAGCCGCCGAAAACCTGGATAATACCTTGCGACTATCCCAAAAAAATTGCAGGAGACGGCTGGCTTATCGCCGGAGATGCTGCAGGTCTTTGCAATCCTGTTACGGGCGAAGGAATATACTATGCCGTTAAAAGCGGTGAATTTGCCGCTATAACCGCTGAAAAAGCGCTGCATAACCGTTCTTATGGAAAGTCTTTCCTGCAGGAATATGAGATAATGATTGCTGCCAGATTTAAAAAGGAATATAATATTTCCAGGGTAATAAAGAAGCTTTTTCCGCTGGGTTTTCATAAAGCCTTTTTTTTGGCGGCAGCGAAGAAGAAAGGAGTCCTGGAAAAGTTTATGAGCGGAGATATGGATTTCAACGAGATTTCAATAGCAAAAATATTAAAGTATCTCTTTTTGTTGCCGCTTCTTGCTTTATTTATTTTCGGCTGCGGGACCGCGCCTGTTGCAGTTGAAAAAGAGCAGTTTTATCCTCCGGCCAGTTCCTATCTGCATTACAGTCAAGGCTTGTTTTATTCGCGTAACTTTATGTTTGAGCAGGCAATTGAAGAATTCAATATTTCGCTGGCGCTGGACCCGGACTCGGAAGTCCTAAATCAGGCATTGGCCGCGGAATATGTGAAAACCGGAAAAAATGCAGAGGCGCAGAAACTTTTTACAAAATTAGCCTCTCAGAGCGCAGAGCCTAAGGTTTTGCTTTCCTGCGCAGAGTTTTTCATGAACCAAAAAGAGTTCGACCGGGCTGTTAAGTGCTGTCAAAAAATCATTGCAAAAGAAGCCGGGAATTCTGAGGCTTATTTCTATCTGGGCAGCATTTACTACCGGCAGGCCAAATCAGAGGAAGCAATAAAGATGTTCAAGAAAGTTATTGAGCTGGATCCAAAATCGGATACGGCATATTTCAATTTGGGTCTTGTTTCCGGGGTAACCGGAGATTATTCAGCGGCAGAAAAGTTCTACATAACAGCTTGGGAAATCAATCCCGAGTACACAGCTCCTCTTTATGCGCTCGGACTGATGTACCAGATTCAGGATAAACACGAAAAAGCGATTGTCGAGTACAATAAAATCCTCGCGCTCTCTCCGTTTGAACCTTCGGTGTATAAAAATATCGGGATAGCTTACGGCCGAATGAAGAAAAACAAAGAAGCTGTCGAATATTTAAAGAAAGCTGTAGAGCTGGAGCCGGCAGATACAGATAGTCTAAAGATGGCGGCAACCCTGCTTTTTCAAGAGAAAAATTATAAAACTTCTTTGGATTTCTCGAAAAAGTTTGCGGCTGCTGACCGGTCAAATGCCGAGGCGTATCAACTTATGGGCGCTAATTATATAGAGTTGGGTAAGAACGACGAGGCGGCAAAAGCCTATGAAAAATTTGTAGAGCTGGATGCGTATAATCCTGCCGGTTATATTTATCTTTAATATCTTTATGCAAATAACAAAGATCAGGCTAAAATGGTAGTGCTTTTAGAAAAAGTTGTTTAGAACCTGCCGGAGAATTTTGTAAAAGCCGAAGAAGTATATTTAGCTGTTTTAAAAATCAAGAAGGATGAGGAGCGCGCTCTATACGCGCTAGGTGTTTTGTCGGAACAAGCAGAAAAATACAAAGACGCCGTTTCATATTTTAAAAAGGTTATAGCCGTAAATCCAAAACATGCCGATGCTTATAATTACGCCGGTTATATCTATGCGATGAGAAATGAAAACCTTGAGGAAGCCCTGTCCTTGATTTCAGAGGCTTTAAAACTAGAGCCTGATAACGGGGCCTATCTGGACAGTCTGGGCTGGGTGTATTTCAAATCCGGAAAAATAGATAAGGCTTTGAGAGAAACCGAAAGGGCTCTCGCTGTCCTAAGAAAGTCAGGTAAGGAAGACCCTGCGGTACTGGAGCATCTTGGAGATATATTATTAAAGAAAAATTTAAAGGAAAAAGCTTCAGAGATGTACAAACTTTCAATTAAGCTTCTGGATAATGCCGGGGTGAGGAGAAAACTTGATGAAATTAACAAAAGCAGGTAGTGTGTTAATACTTGCTGCGATAATATTTTCCGGCTGCGGAGCGCAACAAATAAAAATCGGGACAGCCAAAACAGAGCTAAAGACCTTCAAGACTTCTGTAATGGCAAGTTTTACCGGTCCCGGCAAAAAAATCAAGAAAAAATCTCTGCTGGCGGTAAAAGCGCCTGATATGCTCCGTTTTGAGATTAAAGGGTTTTTCAATGAACCTTTCTTCATGCTGGTTGCCAAGGGAAACAGGGTGCAAATCCATTTTGTTCCGGAAAATGCTTACTATGAAGGAGAAATGTTTGCTAAGAGCTCTGCTTCCCCGGCTTCAATATTTCTTAATACGCAAAACGACCTGATATTGAAAGCTGATAATCTTAAAATCGCTTCCACCTTTTTCAAAAAGTCGAAAGACTCTGATGTTTTAACCGGCGCAGAGTTTACAGGAGGAGACTACCGGCTGTCATTTTCATTTATCGAGCCCGAGATTAATAATGAGCTGGACGACAGTTTGTTTGAGCTGCCGCCGCCGAAGAAGGCGCATCTGATAAGCGAAACAGAACTAAACAGGTATTTTTCAAAATGGAAAAAATAATATTTAAGTCCCGCGCAAAAATAAACCTTTACCTGAAGGTCCTGGATAAACGCGGCGACGGATACCATAACATTAGAACTATTTTTCAGGAAATAGACCTTGCAGATGATATTACAATCAAAAAAGCTCCGAAAAAACAGGGTCTTACCGTAGAATGCGAAGATGCTTCTGTTCCTGTTGACGAAAAAAACCTTGCTTACCGCGCTGCAGCGCTTATTTTGAGCGAAAAAAAAATTAACACGGGTTTAAAAATAATAATTAACAAAATTATACCGGTAAAAGCGGGCCTGGCAGGCGGGAGCAGCAATGCGGCTGCGGTTCTTAAAGCATGCAATAATATGTTCCTCCCTGTACTTCCGTTTGAGAAGATCTTCAATCTGGCGCTTTCCCTTGGCAGTGATGTGCCGTTTTTCTTGAAAGGCGGGACGGCCCTTGGCGAAGGAAGAGGAGAAGTGTTGACGGCCCTGCCTTCTCTTGCTGAAACCTGGTTTGTAATTGTAACAGAGGGAGAAAAAGCATCCACAGGCGCAATCTACGCTAAATATAGAAATGCATTGACAAAAACCGGAGTATCTGGTAAAAATATTCTAGAGTTCATTTCTAAGAAAAATGCAGCCGGAGGTGATATTAGGAAAATACTGTTTAATGACCTTGAAATACCGGCGGGGAGTATAAATCCCGCGATTTACAGGGTTAAGGAATGCTTGCTGGCGGCGGGAGCAAGAGGTGCTTTGATGAGCGGGAGCGGACCGTCTGTTTTTGGGATTGCAGACTCTAAAGAAGATGCGGAAAGTTTGGCGGCAAGAGTAAAACAAATATATAGCCGGGTAATTATTACAAAGTCTGTTTCCCCGGTTTAAAAGAGGAAAACAAATGGAAATCACCGAAATAAAAATGCAGCTAAAGAAAGAAGAAAAACTTAAAGCGTATGCAACGATAACCATAGATAATTGTTTTGCCGTTAGAGATCTGAAAGTTATACAGGGTAATACGGGCTTATTTGTAGCTATGCCGTCAAGAAAAAAGAAAGACGGGAGTTTTAAAGATATTGCGCATCCGTTAAATAATGAAACCCGCCTGATGATTGAAAATAAAATACTGCAGAAATATAAGGATGCCCTGGCCGGAATAAAAGAAGAAAGTGTCAATCCTAAATCCGCGGAAGTCGACTCCTCGCTTAATATTGATAAAACTATGTCCGACCTGGAAAAAAACCTCGAAAGTAAATTCTCGAACATATAAGTGCATTCCAAAAACAGACGGAGGGCAGATGCCTAAATTAAAGAATTTATGGGAAGAGGATGAAAAAAATACAGATAAGACAGATTTCAAAACCATGGAAACAAAAAGCGGCAGTTCAAAGCTGCATATAAAAAGCGGTAAGCCTACCGACTTGAAAATAGCTTATGTCGGGGGCGGTAGCCGCGGTTGGGCTAATAAGCTAATGGGTGACCTTGCTCAATCACCCTATATTAACGGAGAAGTCAGACTTTACGATACAAACCAGGAGATGGCAGAGTTTAATCAAAAGTACGGTACCTGGATACAAGCGCACCCAAAGGCAGTTTCAAACTGGAAATATAGGGCAGTAAAAACAATTAAAGAAGCTCTGGTTGATGCTGATTTTGTGTTTCTGTCCATTCAGCCGGGTGATATTGAAGCGATGGGTGTGGATCTTTTAGAACCAATGAAATACGGGATTTATCAACCGGTGGGAGATACGGTTGGTCCCGGCGGCAGTATACGCGCTTTACGTTCTGCA
>JAPLKO010000002.1 GCA_026388015.1 Candidatus Firestoneibacteriota bacterium
TATGTATAGGTATAAGCCACATCAAAAGCTGCTTTTTCATAAAGTTCCATAGTCCGCCTAAAATCCGCTTCGGTCTCACCCGGAAAACCAACTATGATATCACTGGAGATAGAAACATTCTTAACTCTTTTTCTAATTTCTTCAATAATTCTCAGGTAAGCTTCGGATGTATAGTTTCTGTTCATCAGCTTTAAAATACGGTCAGAACCGCTTTGAACCGGGAGGTGAATAGCCGGACATATTTTTTTAGAGGCCGCTACAGTCTCTATTAGTTTTAGAGGAATATCCTTCGGATGCGAGGTCCAAAAACGCACCCAAAATTCCCCTTTAACGGCGTCAATAGCTTTGAGAAGATCAGAAAATTCAAAGTTCTTATCTGAAGCTATATCCCTGCCGTAGGTGTTGACATTTTGCCCCAAAAGATTTATTTCTTTATAACCTTCCTTCACAAGCTTTTCCACTTCTTTAATAATACTTTTATAAGGCCTGCTGGCCTCTCTGCCCCGGACATAAGGGACGACACAATAAGAGCAGAAAGAGTTGCATCCTTTGCTGACGGTCACCCAGGCGTTTCTTTTACTTTTCCTTTTTATCAAGGCATCAGTTTCCCAGTCTTCATCTCCTGTTCCTATGGCTACGACAGGTCCGTCTCCCAAAATAACTTTATTAATATATTCACCAAGACGACGCTCATAAGCCGGTCCAATAATGAAATCCATGTCCGGGAATTTTATAAATAGATTCTTTCCCTCTTGCTCGGCAAGACAGCCGATTATTCCATAATAAACACGTTTTTCGCTATTTCTTTTATATGCTGCAAACATTCCTAGTTCGCTTCTTGCTTTTTGAGCAGCCAATTCACGGACAGAACACGAGTTTACAATATTAACATCCGCTTTTTCATAATTATCTGCGCGCTTAAGACCCGCCTTGTCTAATATTCCTGCAACAAGTTCGGAATCATACTGATTCATCTGACAGCCAAAGGTATGTATAAAATATTTAGCCCTCAAAGCACAGCTCCTTTTACATAATTCAGATTATAAGTCCGGTTCAACCAAAACATTTTATAATAAAAAAACCCACCCTGCCTTTTCTGACAGAGCGGGTTAGAGGTTAATACTATAATATAATTAACGTTTGCTGAACTGGAATCTCTTTCTTGCGCCTGCTCTGCCGTATTTCTTACGTTCAACCATTCTGGGATCACGGGTAAGTAAACCGTTTTGCGCCAGCAAAAGTCTATAATCAGGATTATGCTGTATCAACGCTCTTACTATGCCAAGTTTTAAAGCCTCGGCTTGTCCAGTAATACCGCCGCCTTTTAAAATGGCAAACACATCAAACTTTGTAGTAAGCCCCAGAAGTTCAAGCGGCTTTTTTACAAAAATCTGATGTACAGGCCTAGGAAAATACTCTTCAAATTTTCTTTTGTTTACTGTTATCTTTCCGTCGCCGTCAATAATTCTAACTCTAACGGTAGCCGTTTTCCGTCTACCAACTACAATTTTTTTCTTTTTCTTTATAGTTTCCTGCAAGTTAATTTCCTCCTTAAACTTTTATGGAGCCAAGCTTTTCCCCTGCGTGCGGATGCTTGTCTCCCTGGTAAGATTTCAATCTCTTAATCATCCTGTCTCTCAACTTATTTTTTGGAAGCATCCCTTTTACCGCAAGCATCATGGCTCTTTCCGGGTTCTTCTTCATAAGTATTGAATACGGAGTGTATTTGTCTCCTGTCGGATAGCCGGAATGCGTAAAATCAAGTTTCTGCTCAAGTTTTTTTCCGCTAAGTTTAATCTTATCAACATTCAGTACAATTACAAAATCCCCGCAATCAACGTTCGGTGTATAGATGGGTTTGTTCTTCCCCATAATTGCCATTGCGGCTTTTGAAGCTATTCTTCCCAATATTTTATTGGCGCCGTCGATCACATACCATTTCCGCTCAACTTCTGCGGGCTTAATCTGAAAACTCTTCACTTTAATCTCCTCCTGTCAGACAAACTCGACAAAAACTTCATTTGAAAGAAACAGACCTGTCCGGGTTAATTTGACTGAGCCTTCTTCTTCTTTTAGAAGCTTTAAGTCTAAAAGTTTACTATATTCTTTTTTAAATAAAATAAAAAAATCCTTACCAAATCTTTCTTTGAACCCGGCAAGGTTTAAGCCTTCCAGCATCCTTAGACCGAGAAAAACTGTTTCCGCTATTTCCTCAGCCAAACTTATTTTTTGCTCATGTAGTATATCATTTTTGTATTCCTTTAGCAATACAATATATTTACTAATATCTTCTATGTTTTCAGTCCTCTTCCTTCCTATTTTTCCTGAAGCGCCGGCTCCAACCCCGATAAAATCCTCGTTTTTCCAATAGATTATATTATGCAGACATTCTTTCCCCTTTCTTGCAAAATTGGAGATTTCATAGTGAGTGTAGCCTTCCGCCTCAAGATAATCCTTTATAATATAATACATATCCGCTTGAACGTCGTCAGACAGAGCTTTACAGGAACCAGCTGCGACATATTTTTCAAGTTGAGTACCCGGCTCTAATATCAAGTTATAGATAGAAATATGTTCAGGATTGAGAGCAACAATTTTTTCCAAGTCTGTTTTTAAGCCCTTTATTGTTTGACCCGGAACTCCGAAAATAAGATCTATATTGATATTCTTAAAGCTTGCCTCTCTTGCCTTTTTATAGTTAGTAACAAAATCCCGATATGTGTGAAGACGTCCCAATAATTTCAAAGTTCTGTCATCCGTTGTTTGAAGACCGATAGACAAACGGTTAACCCCCGCGTTTTTCATAATTTTTAGTTTTTCAACTGAAATCGTGCATGGATTCGCTTCTACCGTAAACTCTGCTCCGGCATTAATCTCCGCCTCATTAAATATTCCGGTTAAAACCTTTTTAAGTTCTTCTTCAGGAAGTACCGTCGGAGTTCCGCCGCCCGCAAATACTGTTTTTATGGAAAATTGACCTGCCTTTAGTTTAACCTCTTCGAGAAGAGCATCCGTATAGGAAGAAATTAAACCTTGGTAACCTAAAACAGGATAGGAGTTAAAATCACAATAACTGCATTTTGAAAGGCAAAAAGGTATATGAAGATATAATCCTGCAGAACTACGAATTTGCATTAACTGCTGTGCAAAATACTAAGTATGTCACCGTCTTCGACAACATACTCTTTACCTTTAAGATAATGTTTTCCTGTTTCTTTCAATCTGACCTCACTTCCGGCAACAACAAGTTCTGAGTATTTCATTACCTCTGCCCTGATAAAACCTTTTTCCAAATCTGAGTGTATGGCTCCGGCTGCCTTGGGCGCCGAAGAGCCTCTTTTCACCAGCCATTGCTTAACTTCATCTGAACCTACGCCAAAGAAAGAAATCAAATCCATTGCCACGAGGCAGGCACGCCTGATGACATCGACTACCGGCTCAGAAATCCCCATAGACTTCAAAAACTCTTCACGCTCTTCCTTGTTTTCTATTGCAGCTACCTCCGCTTCCAACTTTGCCGAGACAGCAATAAAGTTAATCTTTCTACCCTTGTATTTCTCTTCACATTTTTTTATCAGCTCGGTGTTATTCAAGTCATCCTCTGAAATATTAAACGCAATTATCAATTCCTTGAAGGTTACCAGCGGATAACTTGAGATAAGTTTTAACTCTTCCGGCAGCAGGATCAGAGTCCGGAGGGGCAACTCTTTTTCCAGATGCGCTTTTAACTTGGGAAGCACCTCTTTTTCTTTTTCTGTCTGCGGAGTTTTTGCCCCTCTTTCATTGCTAAGGCGCTGCATCCGTTTATCAACAAAGGAAAGATCATTAAATGTCAGCTCCATTTCAATTTCTTCCAAGTCTCTTTCCGCATCAACAGAGCCCGTCGGATGGTATACAGATTCATTATTAAAAGCGCGAATTACAACAAGATAAGCATCATAGGTGTCAAGTTCATTAATAAACTCCGGTTTAGAAGAAAAACCCTTGTCAATCCTTGGAAGAAGGGTTACATTTATCCTGGCTCTTGCTACGCTTTCGGGATTGTACATTTCTACAAGCTTTTCAAACCTCGGGTCAATTATTTCCGTAATACCTTCTACCGCCGCCCCTGAGGCAATTTCATTCTCGGATAATTTTTTTTTGGAGATTAGAGTAAAAAGTGTCTTTTTCCCAGATTGAGCCATACCCATTACAGCTATTTTCATATTATTCTCCGCTACTAAAATCGTCAATTGTCATCGCCCAATACTACAACTACTTCGGCGCTTACTGTATCTTAAGTACCGCCAAAAAGGCTTCCTGGGGTATTTCTACGCGACCTATCTGCTTCATGCGCTTCTTGCCTTCTTTCTGCTTTTCCAATAATTTTCTTTTCCTTGTAATATCTCCGCCGTAGCATTTCGCAATCACATTCTTTCTCATCGCAGGTATACTTTCTCTGGCAATAATTTTGCTGCCTATTGCGGCCTGTATAGCTACTTCAAACATCTGTCTTGGTATTATTTCTTTTAGGCGCAGCGCAAGTTCTTTTCCTTTGTAATAGGCCTTATCCCTGTGCACAATAATAGAAAGAGCATCCACCACTTCTGTGGCTACCATTATGTCCAGTTTTACCAGATCGGCATCTCTAAAATCTATATATTCATAATCCATGGAGGCATAACCTTTTGACACGCTTTTTAAAGTATCAAAAAAATCAAAAACCACTTCTGACATTGGCATTTCATAGTGTATCTGAACTCTGCTGGTAGTTACAAATTGATTTTCTACATACTCTCCGCGCTTAGCTTTACAAAGATCCATTATATTACTCATATATTCCGGAGGAGTAATAATAGACATCAAAATATACGGTTCCATTATTTCTTTAACTTCTCCCGCCTCAGGTAAATTTGCAGGATTATCTATTTCGACTTCTTTCCCTGCGTTTGTTATAACTTTGTATCTGACATTAGGGGAGGTTGCTATCATATTAATATTGTATTCTCGTTCCAGCCTTTCCTGGATAATTTCCATATGCAAAAGACCCAAAAAACCGCACCGGAAGCCAAAACCCAAGGCGCGGGAAGATTCCGGCTCAAACGCAAGAGAGGAATCATTAAGTTTTAGTTTTTCCAGGGCATCTTTCAGAAGATTATATTCATTCGGATTAATCGGATAAAAACCGCAAAACACCATAGGTTTAATCTCTTTATATCCTGGAAGCGGATTCTTAATGGGATTTGAAGCGTCAGTAATAGTATCACCGACTTTTATATCCGAAACATTTTTAATATTTGCGATAAAATAGCCGACCTCGCCCGTGGTAAGCGAATCTATCTGTTTCATAGTCGGGGTAAAGACACCTACTTCAGTGACTTCAAAAGTGCTGTTTGCGCGCATCATAAGTGCTTTGACACCGGCCTTAATACTGCCGTCAAATATCCTAAAAAAGACCACCACCCCTTTGTAAACATCGTAAAGGGAGTCAAATATTAGCGCCTTCAAAGGGTTATCAGTGTCCCCGACCGGGGGCGGTACATATTTTACAATAGCTTCGAGAATCTGCTCTGTTCCAACACCTTCTTTCGCACTGGCCAATATTGCCTCATCTGAATTCAAGCCCAACTCTTCGAGTTGAAGAAGAACTTTTTCCGGCTCTGCTCCCTGCAAATCAATCTTATTAATCACAGGAATGATTCGAAGTCCTGCGTCTTTCGCAAGATGAAAATTAGCAATAGTCTGGGCTTCCACCCCCTGTGAAGCATCTATTATTAATAGCGCGCCTTCACAGGCAAAAAGGGATTTTGAAACTTCGTAGGTAAAGTCCACATGACCCGGAGTGTCGATAAGATTAAAAATATAATCCTGTCTGTCTTTTGAATGATAATTCAGTCTGACAGCTTTTGCTTTGATGGTAATTCCTCGCTCTCTTTCCAACTCCATTTTGTCCAGGAACTGTTCTTTCATATCGCGTGTAGATATCGCTCCGGTAAACTCAAGGAGTCTGTCGGCAAGCGTTGATTTTCCGTGATCAATATGCGCAATTATGCAGAAATTTCTAAGCTTATTATTATCCATAGAGACCTAAAATAGCACAAAAAGACGGAAATAGCAAGAACTCTGAAAGCATATCGGAAACCGCAGGGGTGAAAATATTTTTAACAGGCAGACTTTACTTGTCAGTAAAATGCCTGTTTTTTTATCTTCGACGCATAGCAGGAGTGCTGCCCGCCGGGTAGACAGAAGTATTCGTTTTTACCGGAACCGCGGGCAAAACTTCTTTTTTGCTATTATCATAATTTTCTCTGTCTTTCTCGCTAATTTCCCCTGAAAGAGAAAGTCCAAAACGCATCAAAAGGCTAATTCTTTGAGAAGAGCCAACATCCTCCAAGCCGGGAGTATAAGAATAATTTAATTCATATTGTGTCGTCTTTATATTAAACCTTAAACCGGCGCCGACAGTAATATTTTCTAACGCATAGTTTATCTTATAACCCGCGCGAAGAAAGAATATATTTTTGAAATTATATTCCAAGCCTGTATTTACCTTAATTGAGGCATCTATCGGCATAACAATGTCTAGGGCTCCGATTACGAGGTGATCTTTACTGATAATATCGGCAGAGTAGCCTCCTCCTACTTTTAATTGCAAAGGAAGAAGTTCATTTTTAGAAAAGGTAATCCCTATATTATTTATGGCAATACCCAAATATCCGCTTTTCATAAACTCATAAACCAAACCAAAATCCAGACCGGCTCCAAGCATCATGTCATTTTCTACTCTGTCCCCGACCAGTTTAATGCTGGCGCCTAAACTAACCGGCACCTTTTCGATTATGAATTTATTGCCATATGATATAATCCCGGCAAAAGCCATATAGGAAAATGCTCCGGCAGGCGTATAGTCGCTGCCGGTCATATTTTCAAGCGTCTTATCAATATTACCGCTGTTTAGATAATCAAAACCTATCCCTATTGTGCCAAAATTTTTGACGGGCAGCGCAATAGCTGCATATTCATAGCTGATCCCCTGCCAATACATCAGGTGCATCAGACTAATTTCTGTATTTTTAACATATGACAGTCCGGCAGGATTCCAATACAACGAGTCAACGTTGTCGGATATTGCAACTTGGGCTTCCCCCATACCGGAAGCTTTAGCCCCCGTTCCTATTCTAAGAAAATTAACAGCTGTATTACCGGTGCTGGCTCCGTATGAAAAGATGACAGAAAACAATATTGAGACAAAAATAAAATAAATTCTCATAGTACCGCCCCGTTAAATATTTGACGATATTTTACGCTCTTTTGTCTCTTAAAGAAGTTGATTAATTATATCTGTATTTTCTTTTGAGTATTTATTTCTATTAGAATTGCCCACGAAATCATCAATTATTTTCTGGTTTTCCACCATATTCATAAATAAAAGACCTAAATTGAATTTTTCCCCTATTTTTTCAGATCTTACTACTCCTGCCTGTAAGTTCTCCATTTTCGATCCGTCCGGAAGAGTGAACTTTAAATAGACAACCTCGTTGACAGAAATCTTATTATCGCAAAGTACTGACATACCTCCGGAACTAATATTATGCATAACGCCCTGAAAAGACATTCCCTCCTCACTCAAGGAGGTAAGCTCGACGCTAATAAGAGTGTAAATTCTATGATGCTTTCTTTTTTCCTCAAGTATCTGATAAAGCTTGCGCAGAGAAATTATAGCGCCTTCTTTAACCAGTTCATCGGCACATTTTTGACAGTAATTTCTGCCGGCAAGTATAATATTACAAGTTTCGCACATAACCCTGCTGCAAATAGTACATGAAATTACCGCCTCTTTCAACTTATGATTCGGACATTTCATAATATTTTCCATACCTCAGCGGTTGATTTACATTGCCATCCCGCTTCTTGCCTTACTTACTTTTGGTATCTTATTCATGGTGGGCGCTACTGGGCTTGAACCAGTGACCCTCAGCTTGTCGAGCTGATACTCTAACCAACTGAGCTAAGCGCCCTTTTTAATATTTTAGCATTTAGAAAGCTTTTTGTAAAGTCCGCAATATTCAAAGACTTTACTATTTAGCTCCTTTCTCACAACTAAAGACATTTTTCCACATGTTTTACTATATGCTCGCTCATAATCTTCGAATAGTCTTCTTCGTTATTCTTTAAAACCATAAATATATTTTCGGTAAGCTCCTTGTTTTGCAATACTGAGCCATACGTGACGTGCAGCACCTGTCTCAAATCATCATTCCCCGTGAATGTCGTAAGCAGATTTACCATCTGTCCGTTTTTCACTTTAGAAATATCCGGCAAATTTTTTAGATTAGCGCTTAATTCGTATGTTGCACAGTCTTTCTTAAACTGTTTCAGGGAAAGAGCATAAACATCCTTGAACAGATCATAATTGTATTTTGCCACTACTTTCAGCTCTTCAAGATAAAAAGTGCCGGCGGTTTTCAAATGAAAGTTCTTTTTTGCAATTCTGGCAACTATAGGATAAATAGTAAATTTGTCGCTGCCGGAATGCACGCTTGTCCGGAATCCGTACTTATTGCTCAGCTTCACAATTTCGACAAGATACTCTTCAAATGCTTTTGTATCCTTAATCTTTTTACCGTTAACGCTTTTATAATAATAATCTATAGCCTTCTCAAAATACCCCGGAAATCTCGGCGCAACTTCATCAACTCTGATCTTTCGTTTTTTGAGTTCATCCATGAGAGACGCCAGCTCAGATATCTTTACCAATTCTTCTGTTTCATCCAAGGAAAGTTCTATAGTGAAATCTTTTTTGCCCATAAGATTTTTCGTCAGTTTGTGCATTGCGGTAATTCTATCAATTACGGCCTGCCAGCTTTCATTTACCTGATCAATAAGATCAAAAGTAAAATGCGTAAAACCGGCCTTTACAGCATCTTTAATATTTTCATCAGTTTTTAAATGATCAGCATCAGCGCCCCAAGGAGCTTTTATGCCGGTTAAGAATGCGGAAATGGAGGCTGAATCAATAACATCCTGAAAAGATCTGCCTGTTCTTTGAATTTCTCTGGCTGACTGCTGGGCAAACATAGAATTTAGATTATATTTTTTTGTCACCTCGGCCTGTACAATATTCCCCAGAAACCAGGGAGAGCGGTAGCCCAGTCCGAATATCGGGCCTTTCGATAAAACCTGCGGGCAGGTGTATTTATTTGATTCCCTTAACCCTGCGGCAATTTCTTTTTCAAGTAGAAAAGAACCTTTCATTAGAGCCTCCTGTTATTTTATTTGAGAATTATTCTTGCATCCGCAAGTTTACAGCCTTCACCCTTAGCGTGTACTATTATAGGGTTCATATCAACCTCTGCAATATCCTCACACTCCACCATAAGCTGGGAAAGACGGCAGATACAATCAACTATGGAGTCCGTATCACAAGCCGGTTTGCCTCTTACCCCTTCTAAAATCTTATAGGTCTTGACTGACTTTATCATATTTTGCGCCATAGAAAGCCTGATTGGAGCGATAGAAAAGCTTACGTCTTTCATTACTTCAACAAATGAGCCCCCGAGTCCGAACATTATAAGAGGACCAAAGGCTTCATCACGCTTTGCGCCGACTATAACTTCTTCACCGCGTTTAGCGCATTCCTGAATATTAACCCCCCAGATTTTGGCTTCAGGTTTGAGTTTTTTTATATTTTGCATCATCTCGGCAAAGGCCCCCTTTACCTCAAGCTCCGACTCAAGACCCACTTTGACACCTTTTACGTCAATTTTGTGAATAATATCAGGGGATACAATCTTCATCACAACCGGATAACCAATTTCATTTGCGCGCCTTGCCGCATCCTCTGGAGTAGAGCAGAGAAATGATTTTAGAGTAGGGAAGCCGTAGGCATTAAAAACCTCAAGGGATTCCAGTTCAGGCAGATATTTTCTGCCGTCTTTTTTTGCTTTTTCTATTACTTTAAGCGCGATTGCCTTATTGACCTTATATTCCATAACTTCAGTTTTTGGAGCAAAAACGTTCTGCCCATACTTATACATTGCGGCCATTGTCATCGCCGCTTCCTCCGGGAACCTGTAAACCGGAATATTGTTATCCTTAAGAATATCGATACCTTTTGAAACATCGACTATACCCATAAAACACGCAAGAACCGGAATTTTTGAGCCCTTAACAGTTTTAACAATAGACATAGCAATATCTTCGACATCTGTAACAGACTGCGGCGTCAGAAGAACAATAACACTATCAACATTTTTGTCTTTCATTATCTGTTCCATCGCCCATTCGTACCTGTCATGCTGAGCATCCCCTATAACATCTATCGGATTATTAAAATTAGAGGTTACGGGCAGTTTCTTTCTAAGCTCGGCAATTGTTGCATCTTCAAGTCGGGCAAGCTTAAGCCCGAATTTTATCGCGGCATCCGTGGTCATAATACCCGGCCCGCCGGCATTGGTAACGATACAAACTCTGTTGCCTTTGGGGATAGGCATATGAGCAAAAGCCAAAGAAACATCGAGGAGCTCTGCCACAGTATTCGCCCTGATAACACCGCACTGATTAAAAAGCGCTGGGTTATAAATGCAATATTACCGGCTTTAGGCATAAACTTACCAAAAGCCGCGTTCATTGATGATTTTTCATCAGGGTTTATGACCCCAAGACAATTCGGACCAATTAACGCCATATTATATTTCTTTATTATTTCGACAACCTGCTTTTCAAGTACTATTCCTTCCCCTCCGACCTCTTTAAATCCGGCAGATATAATTATTATACCCTTTATTCCTTTTTTGCCGCATTCTTCAAGCGAGGCCGGAATATAGCTTGAAGGTATAACAATTACTGCAAGATCAACAGGGTCAGGTATTGCAGATACAGACGGGTAACATTTAACACCCAATATAGATTCTGACTTAGGATTAACCGGATATAGAATCCCTTTATAGCCTCCGTCAATCAAATTTGTCAGGATGGTTCGGCTTAAGGAATTTTCTTTAGTCGACGCCCCGACAAGAGCAATTGACTTCGGATAAAACACTTTCTCTACGTTTTCCAGCATAAGATATACTCCTTTAAGTATTTTTACTGTTACCGTTAATCTGTTTCTCGATTTTTTCAATGTCAACCTTAATGCATTTTGCCGAGGCTATTGCAATAACTTCACCGCTAACTAAGGCTGCCGCGCCTTTGACATATATCAAGTTCTTTATTTCTTTTTCAATTTCAGAAGAAAATATAATTTTTTGGCCGATTTTAGCGGGTTTCTTCAGACGGATATTTAATTCTGCGCTAACAACCGGTGTATTATATTTTTTCCAAGGAAGATTCACCATTACTTCATCCAGCACCAGTGAAAGCATACCGCCGTGCACTACATTTGAATAGCCTTGATATTTTTTCGGAAAAGTGTATTCGGTAAGGAGCTTTTCGCCTTTCATTCTAAAATCCAGCTTTAACCCAGCTTTATTATTTTTACCGCAGGCAAAACAAAAATGATCATCTCTCCAAGACATTTTATATCCTAAGTTTTTGAATAACTCTAAATATTTATTATTGGTGGGCAGGGAAGGATTCGAACCTTCGAAGGCTTCAGCCGATAGATTTACAGTCTATTGCGATTGACCAACTCCGCAACCTGCCCAATAATATACTCTTAAATACCGCATAGAAATAATCTGGAGCGGGAGACGGGGATCGAACCCGCGACATTCAGTTTGGAAAACTGATACTCTACCAACTGAGCTACTCCCGCAATTAAATATTGCAATTTATATTTCAAATAGTACTTTCTTTCTTGTTCTATCAGTTTTTCATATTCAGGAAAACTGCACTCTGCTCATAAACCGCTCAGATATTTCAAATAGTACTTTCTTTCTTGTTCTATCAGTTTTTCATATTCAGGAAAACTGCACTCTGCTCATAAACCGCTCAGGGAAAACTGACTCCCTTCGCATTCGCAAGTATAACTGATTATAATCCGTTTACATTTCGGAAAGTAACACTCTACCAACTGAGCTACTCCCGCAATTCTTATTCTTTTTACTGTTTCACAGGTAGTATGATAGCAAAAATAACTATTTTATTAAAGGGAAAAGTTATGCTTTGTAAGCCAAAGTAAGAATTTCTGCTTTCTGTCAAAATTGATACATCTCGTCTTTTTCGTGTTTCCGTAATAACTAAAATTCTATGTCACGAAGCGCTTTTTCTCCCAGATACATAGGCGCGATCAAAACAACGATTTGAACTGCTGTGAATATTATTATGGTTAAAAGCATGATATTACTGCTGAACCCGGCAACGCCTGTTATTTTTTGCGCATAATAGAATTTTACAGGTATTGCTATTAGCATTAAAGAGATTCCAATATAAATCATTGAACATATCATATATATTATTCCGCCGTAACTTGCGGCGATGTCAGAGGTATTGTCGACTTTAAAATTTGGATAAATGGCGCCTATACCTATTCCAAGCGAGGAGATGCACAAAGAAAAGAAAAATACCATAACTACAGAAACCAATGACATAAATAAATCTATTTTTAGAAAGTAAATTGACAGGCTTATTAAGAGTTCTGATAAAAAAAGCAGAGGAAAGAATGCCAGCCAGTATTTTTCCCAGATATATTTTTTCAAAGAAAATGGACTTGTTTTTATTATCCAGAAAGCCCTGCCTTCTAAACTAACAGAGGAATAAACAAATCTAGCGGCTACGGCAGCTATTATAAAGCCGGCAAAGCCCATATTTAAAAAGAATATAATATCATTAACATACTTTGCATAAATATTCTTTGGCAGCCGGTCAAGAGGCAGATTTGTCACGTTAAAAAGATAAATTATTATAACCGAAATAAGCATAAACAATTGAGGCCATTGCGAAGTGTCGCGGGTAAAATTCTTTATATCTTTTATGGCAACTTCTACTATATTGGACGTTACAAAAGAAAATGCTTTCCTCATATCATAAGCTTCTATTTTATTCCTTCTGTATTTCTTTAGCTGATTTTCCGCGGTATTCCACCACCCTTTCAGAAAAGCAATTTTACCCAGATACAGCATAATAGTTATACCGGCTGCGGATGAAACGAACAGGTATAAAAGGTTCAAGAACGCCGGCTCATATTTTTTTTTAAAAAAAGAAGTAATGGCATTTGCAGCCCAGCCGCTCGGCAGATACGGCGCATCCGGAGTTTCAAACGAAGCCATGAACTCCGTAAAACCCGCAAGTTCGTGCGGATCCGTGAACCTTTCAGGCTTAATCAAGCGAAACATTATAACAATAAAACTTAGGCCAACAATAGACAGAATAATAAAAAAATCTCTGGTTTTTTTTGCAGGAAATACTCTCATCATCCCCATGGCAAAAGAGATACTAACAGAGCCGGCCAGGAGCAGCAGCAGAAATAAAACCGACATTGAAAACGCGAACGTCAGCAGACCGCCATTCATTACAGCGCTATAAGAGGCAAAAATAGGAATACCCATAGCAAAAACCATCCAGGAGCTGTTAATAACTGCGTGCACAAACCTGGAAGCAACTATAGCGGGAACAGAAATCGGAGAAGAAAGCAGCTGCACCATATCGTCAGACAGATAAAAAGTGGATATGGAAACGATTACGTTTGAAAATAAAAGCATAAATAGAAATGAAATAAACACCATGCCCAGGAGTTTCCAAACCAGAATATTTCCGAACAGCGGGATAGTATTAAAATACCTGAGCACTGAAAAGAAAACAGAAAATACGCTGACTAAAAAAATAAGAGATACGCTGGATAGGACGAGCTTTTTTGTAGCAGACCCTTTCTCCTTATGCCTGGCTCTGTTTCTAAAGGTCTTCCAATCTATACTTAATAATTTTAAAAACTCTTTCATCACTTTCCTTTAACGACCAAGAGTAAAGCCCAATTCATTTTCTTGGCGAGATCTCTCAGAAATATTGAATAACTCGCTGCAAGCATCCCGTCACAAAATTATTATTTTATGTACGCCAATACATTATTTAAATCAGGCGCTCCGGTAAGAGTCAAAAATATATCTTCCAGTCCCGACTTTTCCGTTTTTGCCATTTCTTTTACTTCTTTGATAGTTCCTTTTGCAATCATCTTGCCGTTCATAATAATACCTATGGTATGACAGAGTGATTCAACAATCTCCAGTGAGTGCGTCGAGATAAACAGTGTCTTCCCGGCTTTACCAAGATCAATAAATATCTCTTTTACTATCTTTGCGCTTTTCGGATCAAGGCCCACCATTGGTTCATCTACTATATATACATCCGGATCATGAAGTATATTGCCGGCCATTACAATCTTTTGTTTCATACCCAGGGAGTAGCTCTCTATCAATTCGTCGCTCCAGGTATCAAGTTCAAACAACTGTAAAAGATTTTTAATCTTTGTCTCTTTTTTATCATAATCCAGCCGGTAGATACCTGCAATGAAATCCAGGAACTCCTTGCCGGTCAATTTTTC
>JAPLKO010000044.1 GCA_026388015.1 Candidatus Firestoneibacteriota bacterium
AATACAGAAGGGATTTTTCGTATTATTCAATCAATTCCTTCGCCAAAAGCCGAGCCTTTCAAAAAATGGCTGGCGAAAGTCGGTTATGAACGCATGCAGGAGATAGAAGACCCGGAATTGGCTACCAAACGGACCAGAATGCTTTACAAGCTCAAAGGTTACAATGATGACTGGATAGAAAAGAGGATGCGCGGTATTGTGATCAGGGAAGAGCTTACCGATGAATGGAAAAATCGCGGTGCTAAAGAAGATAGAGATTATGAAATACTTACGGCTGAAATATCCAAGGCAACATTCGGTCTTACTCCAAGTCAATACAAGAAACTTAAAAAAATAGAGAGAGAAAACCTGCGGGATCATATGGATGATTTTGAACTGATCTTTAATATGCTGGGTGAACGGGCAACAACGGAGATACATAGGACAGAAAAATCTCAGGGTGTGGTAAAATTAAAAAGTGACGCAAAAGCCGGAGGTTCAATCGCCGGTAATGCCAGGAAACAGCTTGAGAAACGGTTGAAAAGATCCGTAATCTCAAAAGAGAATTATTTAAATGTACCTCAAGGTGCAAAGAAAATTAGTAAATAACTGTATTTCTGCCGAGAGTGAAGGAAGTAAAAAAGGGAGATTAAGATGACAGACAACGCATTAGCTGTATTTGAAAACTATAAAATACGCCGGCATTATGACGAGGAAAAAGAGATGTGGTATTTCTCGGTGGTTGATATAATTGCGGTGCTTATTCAACAGACGGATTATCAAACTGCGAGAAAATATTGGAATAAACTTAAACAACGCCTAAAACAAGAGGGTAGTCAGTCGGTGACAAATTGTCACCGACTGAAATTGGAAGCTGCTGATGGTAAAAAATACCTTACCGATGTTGCTAACCCTGAAACCATTTTACGTCTTATTCAATCAGTACCCTCCCCAAAGGCTGAACCTGTTAAATTATGGCTTGCAAAGGTGGGATACGAGCGGCTTCAGGATATGGGTGATCCTGCCCGCTCTGTTGACCGCGGGCGTTTATACTGGCAGCAGCAGGGAAGAAGTGAAAAGTGGATTCAGCAGCGGATGATGGGGCAGGAGACTCGCAATAAGTTAACAGATTATTGGAAAGGCCATAAAATTACCAAAGAAGAAGAATATGCGTTTCTCACAAACATTATCCATAAGGAATGGTCGGGGGTAACGGTAAAAAAACATAAGGAAATAAAGAAGCTTAAAACACAGAACCTCAGGGATCATATGAGTGAAGCAGAACTGATATTTACGGCGCTGGCAGAACTTTCGACGAGGCAAATCGCTGAGACCGTTCAGGCTGACGGTCTGGTTGAGAATACTCATGCAGCCAAAAAGGGCGGGAATATTGCAAAGAAGGCCAGACTTGAGCTGGAAGAAAAAACAGGGAAAAGCATTATTACCGGAGGAAATTTCTTGCCACCTTACGGGAAACAGAAAAAAATAAAGCAGTAGCCTAAATCTACGGGATAGGGGACGCGGAATTATACAAAGCGTATGTTAAACAAAAGATGAATTATGCAAAATACAGAGGGTTCATTACGTTTAATCTGGTTCGTTCTGTATATTTAATATCAAACCTGTATTAATGCCTTAGCTAATAGGTGTTTTCTCCTTAAAATTGTTATTCTTTTAATGATTGCCTTTCTATGTCTCCTTACCTCAAACTATGGAAATATTTCTCTATATGTTGTATAATGAAAAATCATATTTGTAAGGTTTGCTAGGTAATATCAATGAAAAATGGAATTTAAGAAGCCTTAAATAGACGGTTTTTTTCTAGTATAATATAAATTATTTGTTCTACAAGAGAGGATAATTATATGAGGTGGTCAAAAGCGCTGATTCCTACATTAAAAGAAGTACCTGCTGAGGCGGAGATTGTCAGTCATAAACTGATGCTAAAGGCTGGGTTGATTCGAAAGGTGGCTTCGGGGCTTTATAATTTTCTGCCGCTCGGGTTTAAAGTTTATCATAAAGTAGAAAAGATAATCAGGGAAGAGATGGATAAGGCGGGAGCTCTGGAGATACTTATGCCGATTATGACTCCGGCAGAACTCTGGATGGAGACCGGCCGGTGGAACCTCTACGGCAAAGAGCTGGTCAGAGTAAAAGACCGCGCGAACAGGGAGTATGCGCTCGGGCCCACACACGAAGAAGTGGTTACGGACCTGGCGCGGACGGAAATAAAATCTTACAGAGATATGCCGAAAAACTTTTACCAGATAAGGAATAAATTCAGAGACGAGATAAGACCCCGGTTTGGCGTGATGCGCTGCCGCGAGTTTATAATGAAAGACGCTTACTCTTTTGATCGGAATGAAGAGCGCGCGGAAGAAAGCTACAAAATAATGTTTGAGGCTTATAAGAGAATATTTACCCGCTGCGGTCTGGATTTTAGGCCGGTGGAAGCGGATACCGGAAACATCGGCGGAAGTTTCTCGCACGAGTTTATGGTGCTGGCAAATAACGGCGAAGAAGTTATTGTTAACTGCCCGGCTTGCGGCTATGCGGCTAACAGGGAAAAAGCGGAAGGTGTTTCGGCGTTTTGCGGCAATGATAAAGAAGAGTCTAAAACTCCGGAAAAAGTAAGCACTCCCGGTCAACATACGGTCGAACAGGTTACTGCTTTCTTAAAAAAGACTCCTTCGGAGCTTGTAAAGACGCTTCTTTATATAGCGGACGGGAAACCGGTGGCGGCGCTGGTTAAGGGTGATGATGAGCTGAACGAACATAAGCTTAAGAACTTTTTAAAAGCAACCGAACTAATAATGATGACGGCGGAACAGGTGGAAGCGGCTACAAAAGCCCCGGTAGGTTTTGCGGGACCGGTAAATCTTGCCGGTATGAAGATTTTTGCGGATAACGCGGTAATGAAGATGAAGAACTTCGTAATTGGCGCCAATGAAAAAGATATGCATTATATTAACGCCAATTTTGAACGGGATTTTAAGGTTAATAAGTTTCTGGACCTGCGTACTGCGGGAGAAGGGGATACATGCGTTAAATGCGGAAAAGTGTTGACTGCGTTAAGAGGTATCGAAGTAGGACATACTTTTAAACTAGGGCTTAAATACAGCAAGGCAATGAAAGCGGAGTTTTTGGATGAAGACGGAAAGAGAAAGCCGATGGTTATGGGCTGCTACGGAATAGGCGTTACCAGAATTGTCGGCGCTGCGATAGAACAGGGCAACGACGAAACCGGGATTATCTGGCCGATGGCGCTTGCGCCTTATCAGGTAATAATCACGGCGCTTAACTATAAAGACGATAAAATAAAACTGCTGGCGGATTCTGTTTATGAAGAGTTTAAAGCGGCGGGGCTTGAAGTTATCCTGGACGACAGGGATGAAAGCGCAGGTTTCAAATTTAAAGATGCTGAACTTGTCGGGATACCGCTTCGGGTTACGGTCGGCAATAAAGCTGTAAATGACGGAGCTTTTGAAATAAATGTAAGAAAGACAAAAGAAGAATTCATCCTAAAACGTGAAGAATTACTGTCTAAAATAAAAGGTTTTGTAGAAAAGGAAACGGCTAAGTGACGGAAAAAAAGAAAGCACTCCTCCTTTTATCGGGCGGGTTAGACAGTACTATAGCTTTGGTGATGATGAAGGAACATAATATTGAGGTCGAAGCCGTGCATTTTACTTCGCTTTTTTGCACTTGCGGGGGAAAAGGCGGCGGCTGCGGTCCGGCTTCTAAAGTTGCCGAAGCGGCGGGAATAAAACTGCATATAGTCGGTAAAGGCGAAGATTATTTGGAAGTAGTAAAAAAACCGGAGCATGGCCGGGGCAGTAATATGAATATGTGCATCGACTGCAGAATTTATGCTTTCAGGAAAGCAAAAGAGTTAATGAAAAAAATCGGAGCTTCTTTTATTATCACCGGCGAAGTGGTGGACCAGCGGCCGATGTCGCAGCATAAGAAGACGATGCTTTTGATAGAAAAAGAAGCGGGGCTTAAAGACCTTGTGCTTCGCCCTTTGTGCGCGCTTTCTATGACTGAAACTATTCCGGAAAAAGAAGGCTGGGTGGACCGGGCAAAACTTAAAAACATTTCCGGGAGAAGCAGAAAAGAACAGCTGAGTTTTGCGGAAGAAAAGGGAGTTAAGGATTACTCCTGTCCTGCAGGCGGGTGTCTGCTTACCGACCCCCAGTTTGCGAGAAGGATAAAAGATCTGCTCGAGAATAAACCGGAGTTTGATTCTAAAGATGTCGCGCTCTTAAAATACGGCAGGCACTTCAGGCTGGATAAAGACACAAAACTTGTAGTAGGCAGGAATAAAGCCGAGAACGAGGTGTTGGAGCAATTCAAGCCGGAAAAAAGCTACGGGCTTTGTCTTGAGGATTTTAACGGCCCGTTTTCAATACTTGCCGGCAGTAACGCAGGAAAATATATAGAGTTAGCCGCAGGTATAACGGCAAGGTACGGAGACGTGGAAGACAAAAGTAAAAAAGTAAGAGTGTCGGTGAAAGATCTTTTAACAGGGAATGAAAGAATAGTGGAAGTTATGACGGCTAAGGATGCGGATTTTATGGGAGCTTTACTTTGAAGATTATTGTGACCAGCGGGCCTACCAGGTCCTATCTGGATGAGATAAGGTATATTTCCAATTACTCCACGGGTGAGCTTGGAACGCTGATTGCAAAAAAAGCCGCTTTAAAAGGTCACAGGGTTACCCAAATATACGGCAAGGGAAGCATTGCTGCCTCCGGGAAAAACATTAGAAATATTGAAATAGAGACGGTGGACGAGCTTCTTCATGTATTAAAGAAAGAGCTGAAAAGCGGCGCGAAAGCGGTTGTCCATGCTATGGCGGTTCTTGATTATGTGGCGCCTGAAAGGATAAAGACGAAAGTAAAATCAGAGAAGAAAAGCTGGACTGTCAAACTTGTCAGGGCTCCAAAAGTAATAAATGAGATAAAAAAGCTTGCTCCGGAAGTAAAACTTTTCGGGTTTAAGCTGGAGTATAAAGCCAAAAAGGACAGACTCTTGAAAGTCTCCGGGGCGCTTATGGAAAAAAGCGGGGCGGATTATGTGGTCGCAAATGATTTTGAGAGTGTAAAGGCAAAAAGGCATACCGCGATAATAATCGGGAAAAGCGGATTTATTAAAGGAGATATCACCGGCAAGGATAAAATTGCCGCAGAGATTGTCAATCTGCTCGAGAGGGTAAAGCCATGCTAAAAGGAAAAAACATAATAGTGGGAGTTTGCGGCGGAATCGCGGCGTATAAGGTTTGCGAGCTGGTGCAGCAGCTAAAGTACCGGGGCGCGGAAGCAACCGTCGTAATGACAAAAAATGCCTGCGAGTTTGTGACCCCGCTTACCTTCCAGACACTTTCCGGAAGGCCGGTATATACCGAGATGTTCAGATTGATAAACGAAGAAGAGTGGCAGGTGGAACATGTCGAGCTCGGAAAAAAATGCGACCTTATGGTGATAGCCCCGGCAACCGCAAATATTCTCGGAAAACTGGCGGCCGGAATGGCGGATGACCCGCTTACCACCACGGCGCTTTGCGTAAGAGCTCCTGTTTTGATATGTCCAGCCATGAATACGGCGATGTGGAATAACGGGCTGGTTAAAGATAATGTGGATAAACTTAAAAAATTCGGATATAAATTTATTGGTCCGGGTGCAGGTAAGCTTGCATGCGGCGATACCGGGAAAGGCCGGCTTGAAGATATAGAAAAAATACTTGAGGTAATAACTGAAATTATAAGGAGGGGTCAATGACGTTAGAAATTAAAGCAAAGATTCTTATTGCCGAGGATGATCAGGGAATAAGGGGACTTCTGGAACAGGGGCTTGAGTCAAAGAACTATAATATAACGACTGCGGCAAACGGACAGGAGGCTATAGGTAAGATAAAAAAAGAAACTTTTGATCTCATTCTCTGTGACATCAAAATGCCGGGAGTCGGCGGAATTGAAGTTTTGAAAGAAGCAAAAAACCGCAATCCGGATACACGGGTAATAATGATAACCGGGTACGGTGAAGATGCTGCGTATATAGACAGTAAACGTTTTGGGGCGACCGGCTTCATAAATAAGCCTTTTAATATAGACGAGGTAGTGGCCTCCGTAGAAAAAGCCCTGAAAAGTTGTAAAAAACCGTAATGCCGATGGTGCAGCCTGTTTAGCAGTGTCAGAAAAGAAACCAAAGGCGAAGTTATTAAAAAAACAGAATTCCCGGCTGTGAGTATTTTCCGGTAAAGTTTAACAAAGCAGGAGTATGAAATGAAATATTTGGTGGTTGTTCCGACATACAATGAACACTTGAATATAGTAAAACTCGTAGAGAGCATATTTCGAGTTGTGCCTGAACTTGACATTCTAGTCGTGGACGATAATTCTCCTGACGGGACCGGGGATATTGCCGATAAGCTGGCGCTTTCAGAGCCCCGATTACAAGTATTGCATAGAAAAGGCAAGCAGGGGCTTGGCTCGGCATATGTTGCCGGGTTTAAATATGCGCTGGAAAAAGGTTATGACTTCGTATTTGAGATGGATGCGGATTTTTCGCATAACCCAAAAAATCTGCCGCTTTTTATTGAAAAGGCAGGTGCTTTCGATGTTGTAATTGGGTCCCGCTATGTAAACGGCATCAGCGTTGTAAACTGGCCTTTAAGAAGACTGCTTTTGAGTATTATGGCAAATCTCTATGTACGGCTTATCTTGGGTTTGCCGCTTAAGGATTCAACGAGCGGCTATAAATGTTTCCGGACTGAGGTGCTAAAATCCATTGATCTTAATAAAATAAAGAGCGACGGGTATTCGTTTCAGATAGAGTTAAACTATAGAGCCCACAAAAGCGGTTTTAAGCTCTGTGAAATACCAATAATTTTTATCGACCGCAACACCGGTATTTCAAAGATGAACAAACATATTATCAAAGAAGCCTTGCTCCTGCCCTGGAGCTTGAGATTTGAATATCTATTTGGAAAAGGAAAGAAATGAAAACAGCCAAAGAACAGCTGGAGCTCTTAAAACGCGGAGTTGCTGATATAGTGAGTGAGAAAGAACTTCTGGTCAAACTCGAGAAGTCGGTAAAAGAAAAAAAACCGCTTCGCATAAAACTGGGAATTGATCCGACGGCGCCTGATGTCCACCTTGGTTTTACCGTTCCGCTTAGAAAACTTAAACAGTTTCAGGAACTCGGCCACCGCGTGGTAATTATTATCGGCAGTTATACCGCAATGGTCGGAGATCCTTCCGGGAAAAACGCCACCCGCCCGCAGCTTTCTTATGAAGGTGTGATGAGCAATGCAAAAAATTATCAGGAAAAGATATTTAAGATACTGAACAAGGACAAGACAGAAGTAGTTTATAACGGAGAATGGTTTTCAAAATTCTCTTTTAACGATGTAATTCGTCTGGCTTCAAAGATAACCGTGGCCTCTCTGCTGGAGCACGACTATTTTGATAATAGATATAAAAGCGGAACGCCGATTGCCCTGCACGAATTTATTTACCCGCTTATGCAGGGGTGGGATTCGGTAGAAGTAAAAGCAGATGTAGAGCTGGGAGGCACCGATCAGAGGTTTAATGTCATAGTCGGAAGAGATTTGCAGAGAGAAAGCGGGCAGGAACCCCAGGTGGGGCTTTTTCTTCCTATACTAATGGGCCCGGACGGAAAAAATAAAATGAGCAAATCCTTGAATAATTATATTTCCATTGATGAATCCCCGAAGGAGATGTTCGGAAAGCTTATGTCCATACCGGACGCGCTCATGCTTGATTACTTCAAACTGTTAACTGAAGTTCCGCTGCCGGAAATCAGCGATATAGAAGAAAAGCTTAAAAATCAAAGTATCCACCCGAAAGAGGTTAAAAAAAGACTGGGCCGAGAGCTGGTAACTATGTATCATAGTAAAAAGGACGCAGAGGCGGCCGATATTGAATTTGAAAGGGTGTTTTCCGGAAAAGAACTTCCTGCGGACCTGCCGGAGCTCATTCTTCCGCAACAGCTCTTTAAAAACGGCAAAGTATGGATAATTAATATTCTTATGGAAGCAAAAGCTGTTAATAATAAAAGCGAGGCGAAGAGGCTGGTCGAGCAGGGCGGCGTTTATCTTAACAATCTCAAGATTGACAGTCCTGCTACGGATTTAGAGGTGAAAAACGGAGACATTGTTAAAGCAGGAAAGAGAAAATACTTCAGGCTGAAGCTGTAAAGCAAAAAAGATGAATTTTCCGGACGGGCCTGCAATCCTGTTTCCAGTCTTTTGCTGCCGGGCAGGCAGAACTCGCAAAAGCTTGAATTACTAACTCCTCGCAAAGCGGATATGAAATGAAGAATAAAATCATTTTTGTTGTATTCTTAATCTGGGCCTCCGTTGTAGTTTATTATTACAATCGGGCTTTTCCGATAGAACCCAAATACACCGCGGAATATTTGGCGGCTTGCAGCTCTTCATTTAAGCCAAAAGAGGCGCTCTTGTATCTTGGCGGCGCCGTGGTGGAAATTTTATTAGCCTGTTTGCTGCTGGCAATTTCTTTTATTTTAGGGCGAAAATTCACAGCCTCTTTAAAGAAAGACCTGGATACGCCCGGTTTCTTTGCTGTTTCCTCGGCGGCGGGCTTTTGTATTATGGCATGTTTCATTTTCCTTGCGGCGGCGGCGGGAATACTGTTTCAAACACTAATATTTTCACTTTTTATCGCGCTTTGTATTTATGCGCTTTTTGAACTCAAACGAAAACCTGCAGGTCTTAAGTTTGAGGTAAAAAAATACGGCGGCTTTGAAAAAATCTTACTTGCAATAACAGTCGTTTTTATGCTTTTTAATCTCATTGCGGCTTTAACACCGGAGACTTTTTTTGATTCTTTGGAGTATCATCTTGCTTTGCCCGCAGCGTATCTGCTTAATCACGGGTTTACCCCGCTGCAATTCAATATTTTCTCGGGTTTTCCGGGTAACGCAGAAATGCTTTACCTGACGGGTTTGGTTCTAAGCGGATCTGTTACGGCAAAACTTATTAACTTTCTTTTTGGCGCGCTGCTGTTGGTTTCTGTTTACTCATTTTCAAAAAAATATTTAAGCCGGCCCGCAGGCTTATTTTCGGCAGCAATCTTTTCGCTGGTTCCGATGGTTGCGGTTAATCTTATTAACACACAGGTGGATTGCCTCTCGGCGTTCTGGTTTTTCCTATCTTTTTATTTGGCGCTAAATGCCTCAGAAAAGGGCTTTCTTGCCGGGAAAAAGGCCCTTATCTTTTCCGGAATATTTGCCGGCTTTGGCATGGGTATAAAATATTCAGGTATTATTTATGCCGCCGCTATTCTCGGGATGCTCCTGTATCTATGTTTAAAAAGCAAAGCTGCTAAAAAAGCTCCGGTAGTAGCGGGGATATTCATATTGTTTTCCCTTATTCCGGTCGTCCCTTGGCTGATTAAAAATTATATATATTTTAGCAACCCGGTTTATCCGTACTTTTCCGACGCTCCCGGACTTACAAGGCTTTTATCAGAGCAAACCGGGGCCGCCGTAAATTCAGTCCTGAAAATTGTCAGGCTGCCCTGGGATCTGACTTTTTCCCGGCCATTGTCGGCAAGTATGAATCTTGGTCCGCTATTTTTGGCGTTTTCTCCTCTTCTATTGTGGGCGCTCTTCAAAAAAAACAAAGAAAGCACACAGATTAAAGCGCTCTTAATAGTCATAGTAATTTCCTTAATAGGCTGGCTCTGCATGACGAGAATAGCAAGATTCTTTATTCCCGGGCTGCTTTTTCTTTCCCTCTACACCGGTAACAGCGTAATAGAATTTCTTAAAAAGGAAAAGGAAGAGTTTTTCCACTTTTCTGTTTATACGCTGGTTATTGTTATAGCCCTGCACAATCTTTTCTGGGTAACAAATGTTAACATTAAAAAAATGGACCCGCTCGCGTTGTTTTCCGGAAAAATTACCGGGGAGGAGTACCTGAGCACCCCAAGAAGCTCTTATCCCAATCCATATTATAAGGCCGTGGAGTTTATTAATAAGCAGAAAAATGAGCTCTCCGGCAAAGTACTCTTCATCGGAGAAACGCGGGCCTTCTATTGTAAAAAGCCTTTTATTGCAGGAAGCGCTTATGATGCAGTTCCTCTTGAAACATATATCAAGAGAGCCGCGGCCGAGGGCGGTTTAAAACAGGTGCTGCAAAAAGAAAACATATCCTTTGCTCTTGTTAATCTTCGGGAGGGGGAGCGTCTTTCTTCCTATTACAAGACGGATTTAATGAAACTTTTACAAAGCGCGGAGTTTAGCGAGACTTTTGAAACTGTTTTCAGGGAAGACCAGGCAAGACTTTATGTTTTTAGCGTAAAAAAGTAATATAATGAAAAGGAACCCTGAAATATCCGGGAGCCGCCTTGAAAGCGGAAGGTACAGATGAAAAAAAAGAAGAATAATAAACATATTTTATTATGCGTTCTGCTGTTTTTGCTGCTCGCGCTGCTGCTTTTCATAGGTGATTGGTTTTGGAATGCTATAACTCCGGTAACTCACGGAGATTTGCTGGAAAAATACGCAAAAGAGTACAAGGTGGATCCTCTCTTTGTTGCCGCAATTATTAAGTCCGAAAGTTCTTTTAATCCGCTTGCAGTTTCGGAAAAAGGAGCCATAGGCTTGATGCAGCTTATGCCGGCGACAGCGGAAGAAATGGCCCACGAACTGAATTTGGACTATGTTAATGTTGAAGATCTTTACAATCCTGAAATAAATATACAGCTGGGGTATTATTATATAGTAAAGCTCCTGAAAAGGTATAACGGCAATACTGTTTTTGCGCTTTCGGCTTATAATGCCGGAACAAAAAATGCCGACGAATGGATTAAAAATTACAAAGGAGATGCTGATAGAGCCGCGGCCGTAATTGCTTTTCCGGAAACAAGAAAGTTTGTAAAAGAAGTGAGCCGGACCTATGAAACTCTAAAGCGGGCGAGAAAAATTAAAAGAATATTGCAGATGAGGGATACTGATGGAAAATAATAATGATTCGCTTACCCCTATGATGCGCCAGTACAGGGAGATTAAAAAGGAATATCCCGACGCCATACTGTTTTTCCGGCTTGGAGATTTTTATGAAATGTTCTTTGAAGACGCCGGGCTTGCTTCTTCTTTGCTCCACATAGTGCTTACAAAAAGGGGCGGGCCGAGAAAGCTTTCCTCCGGGGAAAATGTAACAACCTCTTCTGATGCCGTGCCAATGTGCGGTATTCCGTTTCACTCTGCGCTAAATTATATTACAAAACTGATAAAAGCAGGATATAAAGTGGCTATCTGCGAGCAGGTGGAAGATCCCAAACTTGCAAAAGGTATTGTAAAAAGAGAAGTGGTCAAATTGATTACTCCGGGAACGGTGCTTGAAGAAGGATTGCTGGAACAAAAAGCAAACAATTTCCTGGCTTCTTTGAAAATAGAGGGGGAACTTGCAGGCATAGCCTTCCTGGATATTTCTACGGGCGAACTTCTGACTGCAGAGTTTGGCATACGAGCCGGTCTTGAAAGCATCTATAACGAATTGAATAAGTTCAGGCCGAAAGAAATAGTGCTGCCGTGTTCCTTTAAAGAGGCGCGGCCCGCTTTGGTCAAACACCTTGAGCAGAATGAAATACTGATAAATTACAGAGATGATTATTTTTACGACCCTGAAACGGCAAAAGAGATATTACTGAAGCATTTTAAGACTGCTTCTCTTGACGGTTTTGGAATCTCCGAATATTTAAACGCAATAGGCGCTGCCGGTGTGGCCCTTAAATATGCCGAAGAAACACAAAAAGGAGCAATCGCGCATCTGAATAAAATCAGCGTATATAATCAGGGAAGTTATATGTCAATGGACAGCGCGACGAGAAGGAATCTGGAACTCTTTTTCCGGATGGCGGATAACAGCCAGGAAGGGACATTGTTTCACATTCTTGATAAAACGTGCAGCGCCATGGGCGGGAGAATCTTGAAAAGATGGTTGCTGGAACCGCTGCTCGAAGTGAAGGAAATTGAACAGCGGCAGGAAGGAGTAGAAGAGCTTCTCCGGGACTATATTCTGAGACAGGAATTACGTAAAATTGCAGCCTCTCTAACTGATTTTGAGCGGGTTTGCGGAAAAATAGGCTGCAAGACCGTCAATGCCCGAGAGCTTGTAGCCTTGAAAAACTCCTTAAAGGAACTGCCAAAGGTCAAAGAACTTCTAAACAAGTGTGATTCCGGTATCCTAATTAAGATAAAAGAAAAGCTGAACATGCTTGAAGCAGAGGTTGAACTTATTGAAGGAAAAATTGAAGAAACTCCTCCGCTTTCTGTAAAAGAAGGGAATATTTTCAAGGATGGAGTAAGCGACGAACTTGACAAGCTGCGAAACATCAGCCGGAGCGGCAAAGACTGGATAACTAAATATCAGGAAGGCGAGAGAAAACGGACCGGCATTGGTTCGTTAAAAGTAGGCTTTAATTCGGTCTTCGGATATTATTTGGAAGTGAGCAAGGCAAATATGCAAAGCGTTCCGAAGGATTATATAAGGAAGCAGACTTTGGCGAATGCCGAGAGATTCATTACGCCGGAACTAAAAGAGTACGAGTCTCTGGTGCTTTCAAGCGGGGAGAAAATTAATTCGTTAGAGTATGAACTCTTCTGCCGGCTAAGAGAAGAAATAGCCGGAAGCATCCCGGAGTTACAAGAAAATTCGCAATTAACGGGTTCTTTGGATGTTATCGCAGCTTTTTCTGAAGTGGCGGCGGTTAATAGATATGTAAAACCCGAGGTTAATAACTCCGATATTATTGAGATAAAAAACGGACGGCATCCGGTAATAGAACTTATTGTTAAAGACGGTTTTGTGCCCAATGATACAAGTTTAAACAACACGGATACGCAGGTGGTAATAATTACCGGACCCAATATGGCCGGAAAATCAACTTACCTGAGACAGACCGCGCTCCTGGTGCTTCTTGCGCAGATAGGTTCCTATGTCCCAGCGGAGTCAGCAAAAATAGGTTTGGTCGATAGAATATTTACCAGGGTGGGCGCTTCGGATAATCTTGCCCTCGGACAATCCACCTTTATGGTGGAAATGCTGGAAACTGCCAGTATTTTAAACAATGCAACTAAAAAGTCGCTGATTATACTGGATGAAATAGGCCGGGGGACTGCGACATTTGACGGCATAAGCATCGCCTGGGCAGTGGCAGAATATATTCATGAAAATATAAAACTAGGAGCAAAAACGCTTTTTGCCACACATTTCTATGAGTTGACCGAATTGGCGTTGACAATGCCCAGGGTAAAAAACTATAATATATTGGTCAAGGAATGGAACGAAGAGATAATATTTATAAGGAAAATAGTAGAGGGTGCCGCAGATAGAAGTTACGGTATTCAAGTAGCTCGTTTGGCAGGTCTTCCAAAAGAAGTTATAAAAAGATCCAGGGAGATACTGCATAATCTTGAAGAAGCTAACTATGATAAAGAAGGCAGATCAAAGCTGGCAGGCGGAACCGGGATTGTTACACAGCTTTCTATTTTTGAAGAAAAGCAGGCTGTAAAAGATGTAAAAAGCAGAAAAATACTTGAAAAACTTAAAGAAATAGACGTGAACTCCTTAAGCCCGATTGAAGCTCTAAACCTGCTAAGTGACCTGAAAAATGAAGCAGATTTTTAATAATAGGGAACATATTGCCGTAAAACACTGTCTTTCAAGCAGTAGGAGTTTGTTTTTTCTTTAAATAATCAACGCAAAAATATTTTTATGCGCAGTATTAGCAGATTAGTTATTAATAATTAGCTGGCGCATTAAAGGGGGCATATAGTGATAGAAGTTAAGAACTTGTCAAAATTTTACGGCCCGACAAAAGCGGTGGAAAATGTCTCCTTTACCGTAGGGAAGGGGGAGATACTCGGACTGCTCGGACCAAACGGCGCCGGCAAGACTACGATTATGAGAATACTTACCGGATATTTTCAGCCTACTTCAGGAAGTGTAAAGATAGCAGGATTTGATGTTGTAGAGGAACCGCTTGAAGTAAAAAAAAGAATAGGGTACATGCAGGAAGGGCAGCAGGGGCCTGCTCTTTATTATGAAATGACCGTCTCCTCTTTTCTGTCTTTTGCCGCCGAAATAAAAGGCACCCCCAAAAAAGATCGCAGTCAAAATATTTTAAAAGCTATGGAGCTTGCCGGAATTAAGGATGTAAGGCACCGTATCATCGGCAGACTTTCAAGCGGTTACAAACAAAGAGTCGGACTGGCGCAGGCGTTACTTAACGATCCTGAGATTCTGATTCTGGACGAACCTACCCGGGGGCTGGATCCCAAGCAAATTATTGAAATCAGACAGCTGATTAAAAATATGGCAGGAGAGCGAACAATAATTCTTTCCAGTCACATTCTTCCGGAGGTTTCTATGACCTGCGGTAAAATAGTGATTATTGATAAGGGCGAAAAAGTCGCCGAAGACACACAGGCAGAGCTGGCAAAAAAACTGGAAGGCGGAGATAGAGTAGTAGTGAAAATAAAAGGGAAGCCGGATGCCGGCGAGGTTACAAAAGAATTCAAAAAGATAAAGAATCTGAAAGAAGTAAGGGTTGAAGCAGAGGGCAATTCTACGAGAATAGAGGTTGTTCGTTCCGGCAGTAAAGATATCAGAGAGGATTTGTTTGCGACTGCTGTGGAAAATAATTGGATTATTCTTGAAATGAAGAGCTCCAGTTTGAGTCTCGAAGAAGTGTTCTTAAGACTTACCACCAGGGAGGATGTCTAGATGGAAAAAGCTTTCATAATTGCGAAACGCGAGATTAAGTCATATTTTGTCTCCCCCACCGCATATATCATTATCGGACTGTTCTTGTTAATCTCCGGTTTTATATATTACGTTACACTTCTTTCGTCGGGAGTTGCGGAAGTAAGGGGCTTTTTACTGAACATGTGCTTTACTTTTATGATGCTGTCCCCTATCCTTACAATGCGTCTTTTATCTGAAGAGAAAAAGCTGGGCACACTGGAATTTCTGTATACTTCTCCCATTAAAGTCTCGGATATCGTTATCGGAAAATATCTTGGCGCTCTGCTCTTGTACCTGGTAATAACCTTATTTTTCCTGCAGTTTCCGTTGTATCTGGTGCTTTTTTCCAAACCGGATTTAGGTTCGATACTCACCTCTCTCTTGGGCTTTCTGCTTAACGGTTGCGCCTGCATAGCCATAGGGCTCTTTGCTTCCTCTTTATCTGAAAATCAGCTCATTGCGGCCGTGGTCGGCATGATTTCGGTTCTCTTCTTCTGGATAATCGGCTGGGTCTCAGGATTATCCCCGGGCGGAGTCGGAAATTTCTTTGCTTCTCTCTCTCTGATAAAACCCCTGGAAAATCTCTCAAAAGGTGTAATAAATGCAGAAGATATATTTTATTATTCGGCCCTGATATTCTTTTTTCTGTTTATAACGATAAAACGGCTTGAATGGAAGAGGTGGTAAAATGGAAAAAATAACCAACAGGCTGAAAAAAATTATTGCGGCAGTAAAAAAACTTACAAGGAATAGAAATATAAAATACGGCAGTGTCTCTGTCTCTGTAATTATTTTAATACTCGGAAGTTTCTGGTTTGCGTCCAAGATTTTGAGTAATTTTGATCTAAAATATGATGTAACCGAAAATAAAAAGTTCAGTCTCTCCCCCCAGACGGTCAAGATTTTTAAAGAACTCAAAGGAGATGTCAGGTTTACGTTATTTGTAAGAAGAGGACATCCTTACGAACGCATGATGGGGGATTTACTGCGAAACCTGGAAAAGGTAAGCTCGAAAGTCAAAGTAAGGATTTTAGATGTAGACATGAATAAGGCCGAGGCCACGGCCTACAAGATAACTGATTATAATACTACAGTGATAGAACTGGGCGCTCAAAGAAAAGATTTGATGGAAAGAGATGTTGTTAATTTCAATTCGCAGGATCGTGAATTTTTGGGAGAGCAAGGCCTGGTGAATGCTGTGCTTGCCCTATCTGTAACAGGAAAAAAGGTTATTTGCTTTACGGAAGGTCATAAAGAAAAGGATATAAACGACAGCTCTAATATTTCCGGCTACGGGCTCCTTAAACAGCTCTTGCTGAACGATAATTATGAAGTAAGAAGCATCAATATTATAAGAACAGGTAATATACCGGAAGATTGTTCGGTCCTGGTCGTCGCGGGTCCGCAAATATCTTTTGGGAGTAAAGAAACGGAGCTTGTGGGTAAGTATATGGAAAAGGGGGGCAAGGCTGTTTTTCTCTTCGAACCTTTTGTTGTTACCGGCTTTGAAGCACTTCTGGAGAATTGGGGGCTTAGACCGGACAATGACTTTGTGATTGATCCAAAATATTATCTAAATATTGCAAGGGTAAGGTCCGACCCCGGCGCGCCCATTCCGGAATGGGAAAAGCATTCTATTACAGAACCTTTGAAGAAGAGCAATATTCCGGTTTTCTTTCCTTCCAGCAGATCTATTTCTGAGCTTGCAAGAAAACAGGGGCGGGCGTATTTAGCCGCAAAACTTATCACAACGTCAAATGTAAGCTGGGGTGAGACGGATTTGCAGAGTCTTAAAGTTGAACCCGGTCCTAAAAAAGATGCAAAAGACTTAAAAGGGCCGCTTACTTTAGGCTGGGCTGTCGTCGAATATAAGAGCAAAGAACCGGCGGAAGCTGCTGATATCAGCAAACAACTAAAATTTGTTATTATCGGCGATTCAGACTTTGCCGCTAATGCGCCTTCCGGTATCGCGGGTATGCAGGGCAATCTGGATTTTTTTATGAATTCAGTAAATTGGCTTCTGGATGAGAAGGGTAAAATATCCATAAGACCCAAAGCAATAGACATAAGGACGCTGCAGTCTTTAAATAAAACACAATGGGCTGTTATGTATATAATGACCATTATAGTCGCTCCTTTATTGGTGCTTGGCGCCGGTGTATTTGTTTTCCTCAAGAGACGCAAGAAGTAACTTGGCAAAAAAAATTATGTACGAGGTGTAACATATGAGTCCGAAAAAGAAAAGCTCTTTCTTTCCCTGGTTTGTCGCCGGTATCTTTGTTTTACTGCTCTGCGCAAGCCTTTATTTTGACAGTAAAGATAAAACTGAAAAAACAAAGATAAGAATATATAGTATGTCAAAAGACGATATAAAGGCTTTTGAGCTGGACAATAAGACAACAGGGGAAACTGTTGCTTTTGAGAGATACGGAATGGACTGGTCTATGGTAAGACCCAAGTCCTATGAAATTGAAAAAACGGACGTAGAGAAGGCTGTAACGCATATTGCGGCTTTGATGATAGATAGAAAAATTGAAAATGCCGGCGTTCTTTCTGATTATGGTCTGGAAAAGCCCGGGTTTGCCGTAAATTTTGCGCTCAAAAGCGGGAAGCAGCTGTCTTTGTTGATAGGAGATAAAAATCCTACCGGAAATTTTTATTATGTTAAGGACAAGGAACGCAAAGAACTGTTTGTCGCCTACAGCTACTCCGTAGAAAACTTTATGAAAAGCAGCGCGGAGTTCAGGAAAAAATCGCTCTTTGAGCTGGACCCTGAGAAAATTAGTAAAACGGTTTTCAGATCGGAAGTAAGAGAATTTTCTCTGGTAAAAAAAGAAAGCAAAGACTGGGAGATTAAACCCTATGGTTTTAAAGGCAACAACGAGGAAATAAAAAATACTATTCAAAAAATGCTCAGCCTAAAAGCCAAAAGTATAATAGCCGACAGCGCAGCCGACCTGAAGAAGTATGGTTTAGAAAAGCCAAAGCTTACTCTGACAGCGGAGTCTGTTGATAATAAAACTGTAGTTATGCTGATAGGAAATAAGCATTTAAATAAAGACGAAGATTATGCAAAACTTGAAAATTCTCCTGTTATTTATACTATAGACGGCGCGTTTATGCCGGCGCTGGATAAAACCTATAATTATTTTCGAGAGTCAAAATTATTTTACTTGAGCGGGAGCGATGTCGATGAAATGGAGATAATAAAAAATAAAAGCAAAATAGTAATCAAAAAAAACAAGAAGGGTCTTTTTGAGGTGGCCGAACCTGCGCGCGACTTAGAAGCCAAACGCTCGGAAACCCTTTGTAATGACCTCCTTAGAACATTGAGTACTCTTAGAGCTCAGACTTTTGCGGATGATTCCGGACAGAAATATGAGAAGTACGGCTTGCGGGAGCCAAAAACTATTATTACTGTGTATGAGCTGCGTAATAATGAAAAAATAGCGAAAGAAAAACTCTTTATCGGAGATGCGGTCAAAAAAATATATTACGCAAAGACCGGCGCCGGTGATTCGGTTTATACAATAGGAAGTGAAGTAATTAACGCAATCGATAAGATAGAGAAGGCAGTAGAAGTAAAGCAGTAATAGGGGCAGTGTCTCCGGGAGGGTTTATGAAGAAAATAATCATTTCTTTTACGCTAAGCACATGTTTTATTTTCGGTTGTGCGGCCAATAAGGATATTGTTGTACCGGACAAGGGTATGCCGGAGGTGCAGGCGGCTCTGGCGGCAGCAAAAACCGCCATCGCCGAGGCGAAAAGTGCCGGCGCCGAAAAATATGCAAAAGTGCTGTTGGATTCAGCAAAAGCGGAATTAATGCTTGCTGTTAGTGCTTTAAAGAACGATGACAAAAAACTTGCTCTGGCTTCTGCCGGAAAATCTCTTGCAGCTGCTCTAAAGGCGAAGGCTAGAGCTCTGGCAGAGTTTGCTTTGGAAAAGGCAGGAGCAGAAATAAAAGCGGCGGAAGAGGCGGGCGCAGAAATAAAAGCGGCGGAATTGCTCAGTTTGGCAAAAAAAGATTACCGTGCGGCGCAGAAAGAACAGAATGAAAAGAATTATGATGAGATGCTTGTGTTTGCAAAAAAAGCCTATGAAGAAGCCGGTGAGGCAAGAAGGTTGTGCGGGTTGATAAAAACAGCGGAAGACGCTATAGCGCAGGCTAAGGAAGATATTGCAGAGGCCTTAAAGGCCCATGCAAAAGTAAATGCGCCGGAACTCTTAAATTCTGCGGAAGCTAACCTTAAAAAAGCAATTTCAGCTTTCTCCAATAAAGACTATATTAAAGCTGTGGATTACGCCGCCAAAGCCTCGGATGATGCAAAAGCCGCCAGAGCGGCCGGGGTGGCAGCTATTACGGGCAAATATATGGTTAAAGGCGGGGATAATCTCTGGAATATTGCGAAAGACGTAAAAGTATTGGACAATCCTTTTCTGTGGCCGCTGATTTACAAAACCAACAGAGAAAAAATAAAAAATCCTGAATTAATATTTCCTGCGCAGGAGTTCGAACTTCCGGCGCCGTTTGACGAGCTGATTAAGGACGCGGCTGTCGGGGAAGCGTTTAAATATAAAAAGTAAGAGATATCTTTGCGCCGATGGAATTGCTGAGTATGCCAAAAAAGGCAGGCGGGGTGATTCCACCGGTTTTTTATTTATATTTTTAAAAAGGATTAGGGTTAATGCTGACGATATATTGCTGTACATTTTCTGCCTATAGCGGCCGGACCGCCACGGAAGAAGTCTTGAGCAAAATAGCGGAAAACGGCAAGAAAGTGCTGTACATTTCCCCTTCCGGAAGAAAAGTCGAGGAAGTCAAAGCAAAAAACTCAAATAAAGACTGGGGGTATTTTTCTTTAGACAGGTTTGTTGAGAAAACTCTCGAAAGTGTCAGGGTAGGCCGGTATATTGATGACAGATTTAAGTTGCTTCTCACGCTTGAACTTCTCTCGCAAGAAGTAAAATATTCGACGCTTTTTAGCAATGCTCCCGGGACTTTAGCCGTAATAACCGACCTAATAACCGATTTTAAGTATTATGGCTACGGGAAAAATACACCGGACTTGAAAAAGAAACTCCGGGAAATACTTTTTACCAATGATAAAGTCTCGGAGCGCGCAGTCTTTGCCGCAGAAATATTTGAAAAGTATCAGCAGGCTCTGAAAAAACACGGATTCGCGGATGATATTGACAGAATGGAGCAGGCCGGAAAGATAATTGGCGAGAAAAATACAGGTTATGATACACTCGTTCTTGACGGATTCTTTGATATCCCGGAGGGACAAAAGAGTTTTTTTACAAGTTTACTCAATAGCAGCAAGCAAACAATAATTATACATTATTGCGATGCTCGGATCGAAGAAATCAAATATATCAAGAGCGGGTTCTTTGACTTCGTCTCTTCTTTTAATAGGAGTGAAATTAAAAAAATTGAACCGGCCGCCAAGTCCCGGGATGTTCAGTGCCTTAGAGCAAGAAAAGAGCTTTCCATCGAAGAAGAAGTAAGCGGTATCGCAGAAAAGATTCTAAACCTTCAAAACCGCGGTGTTGCAAATGAAGATATACTTGTGGTTTTCCCGTCTATGTTTACCTATGTCCCGTATATCCGAAGAATATTCCCAAAATACAAGTTACCCTTCTCTGTTTCTGTGGATATTGCCTTTTGCGCTTTACCGCAGGTGGCGCCCGTTGTTTTTTTGCTCAAAAGTATAATGGATGATTATCCCCGCCGTACTGTAGTGGATATTATTACCTCGAAAAGTTACAGGGTGTTTAATAAGTCTGCCCGGGAATTAATTTCTCTCGCATCCAGAAAAGCAGGCATTGTAAATGGGCTCAATCAGTGGAGGGATTTGGAAGACAGACTTAAAAATGAGGAGCCGGAGTTTAGCGAAAAATACTTTGCAGCGGTTAAACTGCTTAGAAAAGATTTAGAGCTCTTCTTTACGGCTGCGGAACAACTTAACCGAATTTTAACTCCAAAGGAGTTTACTTCAAAATTCAGAAAAGTATTGAAGGTTCTCGGCTTTACGGTCAAAGATGCTCTAATAAATAAGGAGTTCGAAAAACTGTTAATTAATATTGAAAATGATCTTGAAGTGCTCAAAGGCGGAAAAAATAAACCGGAAGAAAATATTCGTCTTTTATTAAGCGTATTGCAGAAAGCGGTCTTTAAGGAAGAGAGAAAAACCGATAATTCTGTGCGTGTGCTTGGAGTTTTAGATACCAGAGGTCTTTTCTGCAGACATCTCTTCTTTGGCGGACTTTGTGACGGTGAATTTCCGTTAAGACCAAAACAGGAAATGATACTGCCGGACAAAACAAGAAAAGAACTTAAACTCATTGATTTCCAACGTAGAATTGAGCTTCAAAAACTGCATTTTCACAGATTGCTTTCGGCTCCTGAAGACGAAGTTTATCTTTCTTTTCCGGGACAGAAGGATGGTAAGCTGGTATTGCCGTCAAACTTTCTTCCAGAAATAACGGGAGACGAGGAGAATACTAAAACAACAGGTTTAACGGAAGAGGAAAGACAGGTTGGAGCCGGCAAAAAAGAAGGGAAGGCCGTATCTTTCTTTAATACGATTTCTTTTGCAGATAACAGGAAGACAGAAAAGTACATAAGATCTGCGCTAACGGGAAAAACCGAGATTGGGGTCACTGCAATTGACAGATATTTAAATTGTCCTTTTACTTTTTATATTGAAAACATTCTTGGTCTGGAAATACTTGAAGAGCCCCGGTTTGAGGTGGAAAGCGCAAAGATAGGAACGATTCTTCACGAGGTAATGGAGGAAGCTTTTAAGCCCGGGAAAAAAGACAAAGAGAGCCTGGAAGAAAAAATAACGGGAGCGGTAGAAGCCCGGCTCAAAATCGCAGCGCTTCATGACTACTGGAAGGAGCATATAAGAAGAAGGACTGCAGCGCTTTTAAAAAGATTGGTCAAAGAAGAGCGGATTATTTGCGCAGAGTACCCGGAAGTTTACTGCGTGGAAAAAAAAGGACGGTTAAAACTTCCCGGCGTCAACATGAATGTTAAGGGGAGAATAGATCGTGTAGATTGCAATTCCGGCGAATATCTGATAATTGACTACAAGTCCGGAAGCGGAGCCCGGAATTACTTTGAGAAGACAAAAAAAGGAGAGAGTATTCAACTTGCGCTTTATGCCGGGATGATAGCCGAAGAGAATAAAAATTTAAAACCGGGCGGTCTCTGTGTTTATGACCTTAAGGAAGGAAAAGCCAGAATGGTCAAAAAAGAAAAACTACAGGAACTGTGCGATAACTCTATAGATTTGACGGTTAAAGCGGTCCGGGCAATATTAAACGGAGATTTTCCGAAAAAAGAAAAAGAATCGGGAGCCTGCTACTTTTGTCCGTATACCGCAGCTTGCAGAAAAACCCGGTAAAATGACCGCAAAAACCCCGTAATATCTTTTTGTCTTATCTGTCAAGCACATATTTCTGTAGATTTTCAAACTTATCAAAAGGTTTGCTGTCCTTAGAAACCGTTCCGAATTTTTTGACGATTCTAGCTTCTTCGGGTGTCGGTTCCAGCAGATAGCTGGAGGGCGTGAACTGTTCGAGTATGTGTCCTTTTTTAGCCAGCGCTTTGAGGTTGGCCTTTATTCTTTTTTGTGACAGCGGTTCTTTGGAGGCCATCCTGTACGTCCAGCCCATAGCAAAGCAAGGCATATCTATTCTTGCAGTCAGTATGTGAGAAAAAACACTGTTTACGGTCTTATATATAGTAGCGAAGGACTCAGGGAAAAGGACGAAATTATCCGTGTGAATTGAAAGTATGCCGCCTTTATTCATTCTGGAAACACAGATATTATAGAACTCCTTCGTGTAAAGCATCTTCGAAGGTCCGTGCGGTTCTGTCAGGTCTATTATCATTACATCAAAATTCTCTTTGGTGTTTTCAAGGTACGCTCTGGCATCCTGATATACAATCTCTATTCTTTTATCTTTTACCACTTTCTGTATGACCGGATAATACTTAATGCAAAAATCAACAACACCTTTGTCTATCTCTACCATTAATATTCTTTCCAGACCGTCAAACTTGATAGCTTCTTCCAGGGAGAAACAGTCCCCGCCGCCTACTATGCAGATGGATTTCGCTTTTTTGTGCGCCAGTATCGGAGCGGAGACAAGATACTGATGGTAACGGTTTTCATCTCTCTCCGAGATCTGTATTTTTCCGTCAAGGAATAATAAAGTTCCGAAAGTTTTATTTTTGAATAATTGCATGGATTGAAAAGGAGTTTTTCCCTTCCAAAGCGCCTTCCCCTTGTAGATGTGGCCGAACTCGTTTGTGGTCCATTCCTGTTTGTTTTGCATTTTTTTTCTCCCGTAAGCGCGAAGCGAAATATAAAACGCCTTGTTCAGAGATTATACAGATAGAGGCAGGATAATTCAATAGAAGATTCGATGATTATTCCCGGTAAAAGCGGGTCCGCATTCTTAATTGCTTCTATTATTCGGGCGCCAAAAAGCTTTGACAATCAAAAATATTAGTGGTAATATTTTCTTAATGTATTTATCTTAAGGAGGCAGGCTATGGCAGTTTTGATAAAAGCAGCAGAGAGCGCGCCGGAGATGAAGGAGTTTATAGATTTACCCTGGTTTATCTACAAGGATAACCCTTACTGGATTCCAAATCTTAAAAGTGAATACAGGAAGATGCTTGATGTTAATCATTATCCTTTTTGGCAGCACGCAAAAAGGAAGCTTTTCCTTGCCTATAAAGACAATAAACTTGCCGGACGCATTGCCGCAATTACTGATGATATGCACAACAAAATACATGAAGAAAAGGCGGGGTTTTTCGGTTATTTTGAGTGCATAAATGATTCCGAGGTGTCTAAAGCCTTGTTTGACGCTGCAAAGAACTGGCTTCAGCAACAGGGTGCTTCCTATATGAGGGGTCCGGCTTCGCCGTCCTCAAATGACGAGTATGGTTTTCTTCTTGAAGGATTTAAGTTTGAACCTGCAATTATGATGCCCTATAACCCGAAGTATTATCTGAAGCTTGCCGAAGATTACGGGATGAAGAAAGCAAAAGACCTTTACGCCCTTTTAAAAAGTAAGTATACCGGTGTTCCGGAAAGAATAGAGAAAATGATGTTAAGAGCCAAAAAAAACTCAATATTCAAATTAAGGTCTTTCGATTTGAAACATAAAGAAAGAGATATTCAGATAATAAAGGATGTCTATAATCAAGCCTGGGAAAAGAATTGGGGTTTTGTGCCGATGACAGAAGCAGAGATGGATTATGCCGCAAAAGGAATGCTCCAGTTTATGGATCCGAATGTAGTGATAATCGCAGAAACTAAAGAAGGCAACAAGCCTGCCGGCATAGCGATAACTCTTCCTAATCTTAATGAAGTATTAAAACATATGAACGGAAATGACGGACCTGTCGGTATTGCGAAATTCCTCTGGTATAAACCCAGGATAAAAGGCTGCAGGTCTCTTATCGGAGGCTGTTTGAAGGAGTACCGGAAAACAGGCCTTATCGCCGAGATTTTTTATGAAACCGCCGTTAGGGCGAACGGAAGATATGAGTGGTGCGAAATGAGCTGGAATCTGGAAGACAATGAGCAGATAAATAAGTTTGATACCGACATCGGCGGCTTCCTGTATAAGAAGTACAGGTTGTATCAGGTGGAGATTTAAAAAAAGTGACGGGTTACGAGTAGCGAGTTACGGGTGAAAATATTAGGGGCGCAGTCCGGTAGAAAGGATTGTGCCCCGTTTTTAGGAGATGAGGATGTTTTACAATGACAGACCGAGGATAAAAGTACCTTACTCTAAGAAGCATAAAATAATAGATGTGTTATCGTTACTTGGAATATTTTTAATGGCGGCGACAACTTATTTTTCTTCTCTTTATATGCCGGAAAGAGTACCGGTGCATTTTGACGTAATGGGAAATCCTGACGGATTTGCCTCCTCTGTACATTTCTTTAAGCAAAATATATTTTTTACCTGTGTTAACCTAATTGTCTGGATTGTTCTATCTTTTTTAAGAAAAATACCGCATTATTACAATTGGCCCCCAAAAATAACTGCCGAAAATGCAGAGAAGCAGTACGTAATCGGTGTTGATTTTATATATTATCTAAAAGCATGTGTCATTTTGCAGTATATTTCAATTCAGCTTCTGTCGATAATTTCGGCTTTTAGAGGAAATCTAAGATATGGCCATCTTTTTGTGCTTCCGCCTCTTTTATTGATATGCTGCTTCGTCGGCTCTTTCATCTATAAATCAATCAAAAACAAGTAATTACTCTTCTCTGATTTTGGACCTTATAAACCTTGCAAACTTTAATAACCTTATTAACTATCTTCTGTTATATATTATATATTCCGGTATTGTCTTCATCGGATGATAATGCATCTTGTTCTCTCTTAACGACTGTATGCCTTCGTCTCCCATGGTGTTCATAAACTTGTACTTTGAAAATTCGCAGGCCATCTTCATAAATATATATTGAGCGGCTCCTTTGATGTTATGGTCAGTGACTTCAAGCATTACGCAAAAAGTATCTTTGCCGAGGGGCGTACCGAAAGTATAAGCTGCGACTTTACCGTCTGCCAGAAGCACCCGGCCTTCCAAACCCAAAGACGCATGGTTCATAAGAGCTCTTTTATGCGCCTTGTCGATGTTTTTCAATAAGAAAGCTTCGTTATCTGTTGCGGCGGTCTTTTTCTTTTCCTCGAGCCAGTTAAATAAGAGATCGGCGCAGCCGTTTAAATATTTTCCGGAGTACTTGACAAAGCTGAAGTTGTTTTCTTTTTTAAATTTGTTCACCAGCCAGCGGATGTGCTTGTATTTATCGCCGCTCAAACCTTCAAGTTTTTCTGTTTTATACAGATACTCTTCGTCTTTTTTTGCGATACGAAACCCTTCGTGTTCGAGCTCTTTTGCCGTGTCTTCCGGAATATTTTCTATCCTTGATTCTGTTTTGCCTTTATTTTGCAAAGCCATGAGTTCAAAGCATCGTTCAAACACGGCCGGCTTGACGCTTTTTTCGGAAAGCGGGGGGAGAGGCATAAAAGTATTGTCGATGTCTTTGGCAAAAACACATAGAGCGCCGTCTATAATCTTCCAGGAGAATTTGAAAAAATCCTCCCACAGAAAATGATAAGCAAAAGAAAATGCGGATAGATTAGATCTTTTAGGGATGTAAGAGTTAAAGAATAAAAGATCTGTTGCCGATAAAGGATTTAAAACTTCTGTTCGCGCTTTTGTATCTTCGAGAAGTTTTAGAGGAATGAACGTCTCTTCCCACTCGATAGGGTTTATTGCGTGTAACTTGCTTCTTAGTATCTGTTTTTTTGTTTTTATCTCAGCTGCTGCCGGACAGAGATTATCTATTATTAACATGATATTTTCGTTATCCGGTGTTCTTGCCACCGCAAACGGATATATCTGACAATCAAAAGGCCGTTTGGAGTATTTTAAACACCTTCCCGTTTCTAAGTTGAACGCCTCGCAGATGAACAGCTCTCCGGATTTTTTAAGCTTAAATCCCGTCGGCTTTAAATTGGGCGTTTCTTCGGGAAATCTGCAGCAGATGTCGCATTTAGCGCAAAGCTTTTGTTTTGTTAGTTTGATAAGGTTTTCCATATACTAAATTTAGCATATTGGCATGATATAATCAATTCTATTGAGAATGCTCTTTTTTTTTGCTATCATTTAGATATCTAATACTATTAATTATTTGTAGTTTATTCTTTATCTGTGTCATCTCTTTACCATCTGTGAAATCAACAGTCGGAACTTTTCTCCGTTCAGGCTGTCTAAATCTGTAGTACCGGGAGTGTGACTTGGTTTTCGAGCAGGATGCTGTCCTTTTAAAAGGCATAAAAGCGGGGAAAGAAAGGTGTTTCAACCAGCTAGTCTTTAAATATAAGGACAAAATCCACAATACTGCCTACAGATTTCTTGCCGATTATCAGGAAGCCCAGGATATCACTCAGGATTGCTTTCTTTCCATACATAAGAACATCAGAAAATTCAGGGAGGAAAGCTCCTTATCAACCTGGATTTTTACGATAACTGTGAATCTTTGTAGAAACAGATTAAAGAGTGCAGCGTATAAAAGGCAGGCGCGGACGGTCTCGATAATTGAAAAGGCTCTTGATGGCAAAAATGATAGAGAAAATCCCGCCGCATTTATTGAGAAGAAAGAATTCGAAGCAAGGATTCAAGCAGAGCTCGAAAGGCTCACCCCTGATATGAAAGAAATAGTAATACTTCGGGATATCGAACAGCTTTCTTACGAAGAGATTTCCAAAATACTTAATCTTGACTTGGGAACGGTAAAAAGCCGCTTGCACCGGGCGAGGATGGAGCTGAGAGAGGCTCTTAAAGGGGTAATATAAGTGATAAAGAAAGAGTGCGCTGACATAATGGAGAAGTTCTCTGATTACGTAGATGAGCTTTTGCCAGAAACGGAGATGGCAGATCTTGAGATGCATATGAAAAACTGCCCTTTCTGCGAAAAAGAACTTGAAGCTTATAATAAAACTGTGCAAGCGCTAAGGAATCTTCCAAAATACAGCATTCATCCCAAAATAATAGTAAAGATTAATGAACGTATAGAGCAAGATAAGAGCTGGTGGCAGAGGCTGAATAATAAAGGATTTAAAGGAGCTCTGGGCGCAGTTACAGCCGTAATACTTTGTGTCTTTGGTTTGCAAATATATAATAATAACACAAATAAAATTAATGTAAACGTGGTAACGGTCGGAGATTCTGCGAAATCTCCTTCTTCGGTTACAAATAAAGAAAGAGAGAGTCTCAGCCCCGTAAAAAGTAAAACTCAGCGCGGGGCTGCCGGAGAAATAGCGGCAGGTAAAGCTGATAAACAAATGGGTGCTAAGAAAGCGAAAATCATAGACGAAGAGTTTAGAGGGAAGCCTTCTGCTGCTCTGGATATGGCTGTACCTGAAGTTTCCGGTAAGGCAGAACCACAACACCAACCCTTTCTGTCAGCGTCTGCTCCCGGGGAGCCTTCCAATGTAATTATCGAAAAGTATGCTGCTGCATCTTTTGCACCAGGTCCGGCTAAGTCTTCTGATGAAAAGAATTATGATAAGGTTACTCCGGGATCAAAACTTGAGGAAAAAACTCTTCGACAGGCTCCCGTGGATACTGAACAGTTAAAAAGTTCAGAGCTCAAGCTAAGAAAAGAACTAAGCGGCCAAACTTCTTTTGAACAGAAAGGTCTGTACTGTAATTCTACACCGGCCGTAAATAATGGCCCATCTGCTGTTGTTATAAAAGACAAGAAAACTTTTAAAAACTTCTGCAAAGATCATTTCCCGGAACTGGCTGTACCGGCCATAAACTTTAAAAATGAAATGCTTTTGGCGATATTTCTCGGGGAACAGGGTTCCGAACCGAAAGACATAGTTTTGAAAGATATTATCACCGAAAAAAACAGGCTTAAAGTTGTTTACGGAACAATACCGGTATTAAATACAGATACTTCCGGCAAAAAACTTTCACCCTACTATATGAAAACTGTTAAAAAAACCAACCTTCCCGTAGATTTTGTTAAAGAATAAAAGAAAAAATTTTGAAGGAAATAAATTATCAATAAGCGGCCCAGTGTAATTCTAATTATAGACGACCAGCATAAATGGAATATTATGGGTATGGAAAAAACGGAACTACTCCCTCCCTAATCTGGACAGCCTTGGTAAATCAGGCGTAATCTTTGACCATGCGGCGTGTACTTCTCCGATTAGCTCACCTTCCAGAGATGCCGCTTGCTCTTGAAACTCAATAATCCGCCGAAGGATAAAAATTACACACCTGTGTTACTTTCGATGACCGAGAAACTTCTTGCGCGTATAAATGAAAAAAGCAAATGCAGCCTCATTAGGACCGCGGGCCCTACAGAAGAATAGACAGCAAAGAGCTGTAAGGAAGAGTAAGCATTTGGGAAAAATGTTGCTGATTTGAGAGTGCTCTATTTTGCCATGCAGTATCCCTCTGCACCCTGGTATGCAAAAGTTGCGGCTCCTTTATCTTGTCTTAAAGATCCTGCCAAAAGATGTTATTAAGGAAGTAAAGCGAAAAGACTATTCTGAAAAGTAGTTTGCTACATCAATAAAAAAATGATAGAATAAAACATGCAAAGATCTAGACTGCTCTTCATTCTGGTTCTCCTAATTGTCATTATCAATATAGTTTTTGCCTATTACGGGTATCAGATATTTAAGGTGGAGACCAGATCTGTAGACCGGCGGCAGGAGGCTTATCAGTTAAGCGTTATGAACCTGATAAGTAAAAAACTTGAAAGCATTATCAATGAAACGGAAGCGATGGTAATAAAAGAATTTTCAGAAAGCAAGAACACGGCAAAAATCCTGCAAGAACTCCACACAACCCACCCCTCGTCGGTCCTTATAAAAAGTATTTATTTTGCGTCTGCTTCCGGGACCGGTACGGGATCAAAGTATATGGATAGTGTTTTGCTGGATCATAAAAAAAATATTGGAAAAACAGGCCGAAGCAGAATAAGATATTTTAGAATTGAGCAGAAAACCGGCAAGTCAGGCGTATCCGGCAAAGAGTCTCTCGCCTTGAGTGTTATAGAGCTTAAGGACATACGGAGTCATGTGATAGTTAATTATAATATCGGAGAGGTGGCGGAAAGGCTAAAAAGCTATATAAAGGAAATTTCGGAACCGCTGGCCGCATACATTGAAATTACAGATATGGACGGAAAAATAATTGCAGAATCAGAGAAGCTTGATAAAAGAATAATGCTGAATTCCGGAAAGGAATTGAGAAGCATCTTTACTTTTTGGAAAGTTTTGGCCAAGCACAAAGGGTTTGAAAACGAAGAGCTTCAAAGAAAAAGTAAAGTTAAGATATATATTGAAATAATGATAATTCTGTCAATCTTTATGGTGGGCGCCCTCTATGTTGCTGTCGTAATGGTGGTGAATGAAGCGGCAGTCGCGAGACTCCGTTCGGATTTTGTTTCTACGGTTTCTCATGATTTAAAAACCCCTCTTACTTCTATTAAAATGTATTCGGAGCTTATAGAAGGCGGCAGGGTGAAAGATAAGAAAAAACTAAAATATTATCTGGCTACAATTATAACGGAAAGCGAACGGCTTACCTTTTTGATAAATAACATACTGGAGTTTTCCGGAAGAGAGTATCGGTTCAGGCAAAGATTTTCCAGTACTGTAGATCTTAAAAAAACAGCGGCGAATGCAATTGAGCTGGTTAAACCTTTTGCCTCTCAATACGGCTATAAAATAAAACTTGTTGCGCAAAAAGTTCCGTTGATAACGGGAGATGCCGCGGGACTGAATAATCTGGTGATGAACCTCCTGGATAATGCCGTAAAATATTCCCCGGTCGAGAAGCAAATAATGGTGGAAGTCGCAAAAGAAGGCAGGGGAGTTCGTCTTTCGGTAAAAGACAAGGGTATAGGCATTGAGGAAAAAGAAATAAAAGCGATATTTCAAAAGTTCTACAGAGCCGAAGATCCTTACGTAAAAACCAAAAAAGGGGTGGGCATAGGCCTCTCAATTGTTAAGCAAATTGCCCTGGAACACGGCGCTCGAATTGAGGTTGAGAGCAAAAAGGGAAAAGGCAGCACATTCAGTGTGATCTTTAAGCAGGAGAAAGTCCTATGAAAACATTGCTTGTAGTGGAAGATGAAGAACCGATAAGAAAAGGTCTCGAGGATGCTTTTGTAGAAGAAGGATTTAAGGTTATTACTGCCGACGATGGTGTAAAGGGCTATGAGCTTGTTCTTGCTAAAAAACCTGATTTATTGGTGCTGGATATCAGGCTTCCGGGGATGAACGGGCTGGAGCTCTGCAAAAAAATAAGAAGCGAAAGTAATCAAATACCTGTAATAATGCTTACGGCAAAAAGTGCCGAGACAGATAAAGTGACCGGTCTGGAGTTGGGTGCGGACGATTATGTGACAAAACCCTTTTCAGTCAGAGAACTGGTTTCCAGAGTTAAGGCCCTTCTAAGAAGGACGGAAAAAACAGGCGGGGAAAAAGAAGGCCCAAAAAGCATTGTTTTTGACAATATTAAGATTGATTTTATCAGTTTCAGGACAGAAAAGGGCGGCAAAAATATTAATATGTCGAAAACAGAATATAAAATACTAAAGTACTTCGTCTCTCATCGCGGAGAAGTAATCTCCAGAGAGACTTTTTTAGATAAAGTGTGGGGTTATGAAAAATATCCAACCACCAGGACGGTAGATAATTTTATCGTAAAATTAAGGTCTAAAATTGAAAAAGATAAGAGTTTTCCAAAGCATTTGATTACAGTTTACGGGGTGGGTTATAAGTTTGTAGCGTAAAACACAGGCTAGCTAATGCTCTTTACCGTCCCTTCCAAGAAAGCGGCATTCCGAAAAAAAATACAATTCTATGACAATTATAAAACACGTTTTTGCTATATTAAATAAGATGTTAGAAATATAAGTTTGGGGTGGCAAGGATGAGAAGAAAGAAAGGTTTCACGCTGTTGGAGTTGATGATAGTAATCGCAATAATAGGTTTGCTCATTGCAATTGTCATTCCGGATTTGCTTAAGACCCGGGAATCGGCGGAGATAGAATCCTGCAAAGCGTCTCTCCGT
>JAPLKO010000050.1 GCA_026388015.1 Candidatus Firestoneibacteriota bacterium
GAATCACATGTACTCGTACCAATTCTCGTTGACTCATTGCGATTACATCCTTTTCTGTCATAGTACCTCCAAAAAGATACTATACCAGATAGGACATTTCTACTTTGCCAATACAGGACATTATCACATTGGTATTACAGAATTTCTATAAGATGAGTGAATATAGACAATAGCAAGGTATTTGTCTCCGGTAAAATAGAATATTAAAATGCACTTTAACTTGTTATTTTTTAAGATCTTTTCTTAAATAATACAAAGAGGCACAAATAAACATTATTGATGATATAACAAACGCGTAAAAATATAGATTAATTCCTCGCGGGAGCCATATGATAAAATTAACTGAAAATATGCCAAGGAAAAAGGCGTACATTGGGGTATCAAATGAAAGTGAAAACGCAGTTGCCAAGAACGATGATGCCATTAAGAATAATGTGTAATTCAAAACTTTCGATAATTCGAATACTCCACAGAATTTCATTACTACAGAGAGTAAAATAATACTTACGAGAGAATACACCAAAGAATCAAATATTTTAAGCATAATATATTCTTTACGAGTCATAGGTTTTGTCAACCAGAACCGCATTGTCTGGGTTTTTAGGTTATTCAAATGCATTCTTTGTTCGACAAATGCGATAATCATAGAAAAAACGATTATGAAAGTTGGTGTTTTAAGAAATCCCTCAATAAAGTATTGAATACCTCCGGAGTATTTCATATTCGTGATCCCTCGAAAGGAAAAGAGAAAGAGCAAAAAATATGCGGCCAGAATCATGAATGCCGTTGCTAACACAACAGCCAGCTTTCTTATATGATAAAGCAGATAAGTCTTGTTCATATTTTCTCTCCGTTATTAGATTTTAGCGGCGCGGTGTTTTTGCACTCCAGATACCGCTCGTAAGCTATGAATATTTCTCGAAGGTCCATTCCTGCAGGTTCTATGTCCTTAGCGCCTGCCGCTACAAGACCGGCGATTGCTTCGTCCGGGTTCCGACTCACAATGAATTCGGTTATCCCGCTCGCTTTTTTCACAGAGATAACTTCCGTCACGGGGATAACCTTAATATCTTCATTAATAACGCATTTGATCCTTCTGAAAGAGCTTTTGAGGCTTTCAACACTGCTGTTAAGCGCGATAGTCCCATTCTCAATTATCCCTATGCGATCAGCCAAGCGTTCAACATCCTCAATTTCGTGCGATGAAAATAACATTGTGGTCTTTGTCCGGTTCAAAGTTTCCACCATGTTGTCCATAAAATCCTGTTTTGCTACTGCATCTATTCCTGAAAAAGGTTCATCCAAGATGAGCAGTTTAGGTCGGTAAGACAAGGCAAGCAGGAGTTTCAACTTCAGATTCATACCCCGGGACAATGCTTTTACTTTCATGTTTTCCGGCAGTTTAAACTCCGATAAAAGTTCTGTAGCATATTTGTCATCCCAGGTCGGGTAAAAACCTGCGATAGTCTTGATAAGCTTTCCAACCTTAATATTTGGCATATTTATGCCCTCGGAAACAAATCCAATCTGTTCAAGCACCGCTTTTGAAAGTTCTTTTGAAGAGCAGCCTAAAAGGTACGCCTCGCCTGAGTTCTGTCGAAGCAGTCCCATAAGAAGGTTGATAGTTGTGGTCTTCCCTGAACCGTTCCTGCCAAGAAAACCATATACTTCTCCTTCTTTTACCTCAAGATCCAGATTTGTTACCGCTTTAATTTTGCCAAACCTGAAAGATTTGTTAAGTTTGTTAGCCTGTATCACTGCAGCCATAGCCTCTCCTTCATCCGTTCATATGTTTTTGTTTTAAGATTTCTTCTATTTTCCGTTCCGCGAGCTTTGTTATATCGTGTTTTTTTAGACCCATCCTGAGGGCCTCGACTACAGCTTTCTCGATAAGTTTGCTTATTTGGGATTCTTTCTCCATCCGGCTTATACTAAGAGCTTCTTCTGTTACAAAGTATCCTTGGCCGGGTTTTCCGACTATTGCTTTTTCGTGTTCGAGCTCTGTGTAAGCCTTCGCCACAGTATTCGGATTTATAGTAAGCGCAAGCGACAATTCCCTAACGGACGGTAGTTTGTCTCTTGGCTTTAATTTACCGGAAACTATATCGTATTTAATATTCTGAGTAATTTGAATGTATATCGGTATTGAACTACTTTGACTTAACTTCAAACAGCACCGCCTTTACAGCATTACGCATACCATCTGTATTAATACTTATAGTACAGTATAAGCGAATACATATGATTTGTCAATAGCCAGGTTTTATTTTTAAATCAGGCTTGTAAGTGTGACAGTCACAGAAGGAATAAGTAGCTTCAAGATACCCTCTTGAAGATATCTTCGTCGCTGTAAACTTTTCCTTTCTTAACTGATTGAAGCAGGGCTTTTTTTCTCAAACGGAAGAACTCTTCCTTAAAAAAATAGTCATCAAGCGCCATTTTCATCAGTTCGCTGAAAGAAGTATCCTGTCTTTTCATTTCTTTTTTTACCTTACTAAGAAGCTCGTCCGGCAAACGCAAAGACACCACATTCCTCATCTTTATAACCTCCGCTGTAAAACAGCGTAATTAATAGAGCACTCCTATGGCAACTATACCTGCCATTTGGAAGCAATTGTTGCCATTGTAACAGGGAAATTTTAAGTGAGACTGTCACACTTTGTTAAATTATCGGCTCCCCGCACCGAACGTCTCTCACAACCGGATGATGTATAATAAATATGAGTTGTTTTAAGCAAAGAACCTTGATGCAGAAACAACAAAATATCTTTTCTGCTCAACCTTGATAACATTATCTTTTGCTGTCAATTGCACATAAGGTATTTTGCCAAGCATTTCAGAGTGTAAATAATGATGTTTTTCTATACTTTCCGAAGAAAGTTTGGCTTCAAACATGATAAAAGGAACGGAGTTTTTAGTTATTAGGAAATCGGTTTCTTTCCCATCCCGGGTCTTAAGGAAATAAAGAGAATACGTATCCGCAAGTTAGCTGTTCCATAAATCAACTCTTGCCTTAAGCTCTACAGCTACATAATTTTCAAATATTTCGGCTTCCCCGTTAACTGCAGCCCAGTCGTAGAAATATACTTTTTTTTCCTTCTTGACCAAGCGGGTGTTCTTCTTACTGTATGGCGGGAGTTCGAATATTGCGTATGAAAGAACAAGATATTTAATATAATTTTTTACGGTATTAAAATTGAGTTCGAGGTCTTCTTTGAGGGAATTAACAGACAAAGGTGCCGATATCCGCGAAAGGAGTAAATATCCAAGATCAGACATTTTCTCCAGCTGATGTATGGCGGACAGGTCCCTTAAATCTTCTTTAACTGTTTTCTCCAGATATTCGGCATGCCAATTCTTTGAAAATACATCATCTTGTTTAATAAACGGCTCAGGAAACCCGCTGAAATGAATAAGTTGTTCCATTGTTTTTTGTTCGTATTTATTACCGGAAATACATTTTTCCGCATATTTCAATGCCGTTTCCGGAGGAAGTACATTTTCAAATCTTTTACCGATTACTTCTGCCATCATAAGCGGATTCAATCTATAGAGAAAATACCGCCCGGACAAGCTATCACCAGCTTTATTAAACATGTCAAGCCTTGCGCTGCCGGTTACAATTATATTTAATTTATTTTCGTAGGTGTCAAAAAACCCCTTCGACTTTTATATTTTTAAATTTATTCATCTTTTCCAGAAAATCTTCGAACTCCCCGGCAGGCACTCCAAGACGCCCTATCCCGGTATCAATTTCTATATGTACCCTGGCATTTTTTTTTGTTTTTTCACCGCCGCATCTAGAAGACGGACAATTGAAAGGTCAGAAACGTTCTGGCTGATGTTTAAGCTTACTACTTCTTTCACCTGGGAAGGTAAAGCCGACAGAATGTTTAAAATAGGAAGTTTTACCCTGTTTTTTCGAAGGAGCGCCGCTTCGGATACGTCCCCGACACCCAAAAACTCCACCCCCGCCTTCTCAAACGCTTTTGCAAGCTCTACTATGCCGTGCCCGTAGGCATTATCCTTAATAACAGCGCATATTTTAACGCCTTTATTAAGCCGCCTCCGTATTTCCTTAATATTGTGGAGAATCGCAGATAAGTCTATTTCTACCCAGGTCATATCCATAGCTTTTATTATAGCAGAAATACGGGATTTGTAAAAGAATTTCTCTGGCACATAATAATATTTTACCGTTTCTTTTGTCTTTCTGCTTCACGCTTTTAACAATGTTAACGACTTGTAATCGTCTTTACCGCTTTTTCAGCGGCCTCTGCTACTCCGGGGTCAATATCCTTCATGCTTTCATATAAGACCGGCAAATATGTTTTGTCGTCTAGTATTTCAAAGCCCTCTACTGCTGCCTCTCTTGTTAGCCGGCTCCAGTCTTTAACAGCAGCTAAAAACGCCGGAACAGCAGTTTTGTCTTTAAGTTTTCCAAGCGCCTTAATCTCAACAGTCCGAAGATTTTGCCTGAAATCCTGCTGCTTTACTATCTTTAATATTTCTGCAGCGGTTTCTTTCATTATTTTATTGCCGTCTTTTACCTTTATTTCATAGATGGTTTTCCGGGACTCATGCCCCATGACTCTTGCGTAAGCTGTAAGCGCCGTCACTCTGAGAAGCTCGTCTCTGTCTCCGATATATTGTTCCAGCATTTTTACCAGCCTCTGCTTGTCCTCTTTGAAGTAGTCTGTTAACAAGAAGCCAAGCGCTCTAATTGCCGAATACCTGACTTCCCTGGAAGAAGTTTCCGTTAACGCCAAAGCTATCGCTCCTGCTCCATCCGTGTAAAACACTTTAGAGACCGCTTGAATAGCTTTTATTTTAATATTATCGTCAGGATCTTTTATTGCCGCCGCTAGAAAGGGAAAAGTTCTCGAGTCATTTAGCTTTTCAAGCGCGCAGACAGCATACCATCTGACTTTTTTCTCGGGATCTTGAAGTTTTTCTGCAACCTTCATTGCTGTATTTTCAGCTCCAATCCTGCCCAACAGTTGTATCGCATTAATTTTAGTGGTTAAATCACGGCTGTTTAAATCATCAGCCGGTCCCTTAACGGCATTCGCTTTTTCTCCCAGGTCAACCAGACCTATCGCGGCGCCAATTCTTGCCTCGGGTTCAAAATCATCCGCCATTTTTATTAAATAGTTTCTCGCCTCCATTACTTTCAATTTACCTAGAGAAATGGCAGCATACTTTCTGACATATTTGTCCCTGTCTCGAAGAGCTTTCAGCAAAGATCTTATAGCCTCTTTGTCTCCGCGCCCGACAAAACCTAAAGCTGAAGCCGCCTCTGCTCTGACAGTCTCATCGTTGTCACTCAAGAGACCTAGAATTGCAATTATCTCTTCCCCGCCTCTGATTTCAAGGAGTGCGCGAAGACCTTGCTTGCGCATATCTCGGTCTTTATCTTTTATTGCATCAAAGATGCTTACAGGAGTTATAAATTTATTGGCCTCGGTAATCACTGCCATATGACCCTTTGTTAGAAGTGTTTTTTCTGTACGGCTCTTTACGGCAACGCTTCCTTCGAAAACACTTACAATAGTTTTATTTTTGCTGGCGAGAACAAGAAAACCTGTGCCTAAGATCTTTATGTCCCCGTTGGCGGTTCTAAAGGTAAATTCCTGCCTTGAATATTTTCTTATTTCAGCTTTCATTTCTCCGAAGAACGATGCTTTCTTTTTTGTGCGACTGAAAGCATCAATGGTCAGCTTGCTTCCTCTGTCAAGTTTTATCACGCTACCGTCATTCAACCAAAGCTCCAGATCGGAGTTACCGGCATAGATCTGTTCTCCTGTTCTTACCGTAAACGTTTCTCCGTCTTCCAGTCTCAGCCTTTCTCCTATTTCTTTTCCAAAACCCGCTTTTACCGGCATGGATAAATAATAAAATAAGGCTGTTATTGCTAACAGCGCAAACAAGGTGAGTCCGGCAGAAACAGGATGAGAAAATAAGAACAGAAAAGATCTGCTCTTTTTGACGGTTTTATTGTTTTCTTCTGAAATTATACTATCTTCAAAATCTTTGCTCAAAGGAGGAACTTTCCACCTGGAAAGAATTTCTCCCATTTTTTCATATTCTCTTAAATACCAAGAGCATTCCGGACATTCCTTTAGATGTTTCTCTGTATTTATCTTTGCCCTTCTTGCCAGAGTTCCTTCAAGGTAGCCTTCGAGATTCTTTTTTATTTTATTACAGTATTTTTCCATGATCCTCTTTTAGGTACGGCCAGAGCAAATCCTTTAACTTTATTTTAGTTATTATTAATTTTGCCTTTACCGTTTTGGCCGACATTTCCATAAACTTTGCAATTTCTTCGTAAGAGAATCCTTCATATTCTTTCAGGATAAAAATCAGGCGCTGTTCGTCCAGAATATTTTCCATGCACTTTTCTACTCTGTATTTCAACTCGCCTGATAATGGCTCGTTTTCTTGCTCTTCTCTGGCGTACGATGTTTTTTCTCCAACAGCATCCAGTTGAAGTCTCTTGATTCTTAATTCATTAAAACAAAAACTTTTAATAACAGCAAAAACACAGGTGTTAAATTTTGCTCCTTTTTCGGGGTCGCACTTTTTGATAAAATGAAAAAGCCGAATAAATACTTCACGGGAAAAGCCTTCCACTTCTTCTGCGTATTTTCCTGCTAAAAATCTATAAATAACTGAACATACAAAATACTGATAATGTCTTATGACAATACGAAAAGCTTCGGTGTCGCCCTTCTTGCATTTTATAAGTATTCCTCTGCTAATGTCTTCCATATGAATTATGATACAATATTTATTTGCGTATGTAAACCCTGTTAGAAGAGGCGTCAAAATAGAAAAACCCGGGGGTTTAGGCCGGGCTTAGATAGTTGTGCTGTTTTACAAATTGTTTTTCAGGCCGCAGAGGCCTTAAACTTAAAGAAGGTTATTATAATCTTTTACCAGATTACTGTACTCCTGAAGCAGCTCCTGGGGCATTTTTGAGCCGAATTTTTTATAGTGTTCCTCTATAGATTGTATTTCTTCGCCCCACTCTTTTAGGTTAACCGAAAAGAGCTTTTCTAAGTCTGATTTTGATATATTCAAGCCTTCCGTGTCAAAACCGTCAACCGTGGGAACGCTTCCTATCGGTGTTTCTTTGGCTTTACCTTTTCCGGTCGCTCTTTCTATTATCCACTTGATAACGCGGATGTTCTCGCCGAAACCGGGCCACATAAACTTACCCTGTTCGTTCGTCCTGAACCAGTTAACGAAGAATATCTTAGGCGCGTTTTTCATTTTTTTACCGAACTTCAACCAGTGGCTAAAGTAATCTCCCATATTATAACCGCAGAAAGGAAGCATCGCCATAGGATCCCGGCGGAGTACGCCTGCCGCGCTCATAGCTGCTGCGGTGGTTTCTGAACCCATTATAGAGCCGGAGAAAACGCCGTGCTGCCAGGATTTACTTTCATATACGAGGGGAAGAAGCGAGCTTCTTCTGCCTCCGAAGATTATCGCCGAGATTGGCACACCTTTAGGATTTTCCGCTTCAGGTGAGAGAGTCTCGCAGTTTTTTATAGAAACCGTAAATCTTGAGTTAGCGTGTGCGGCTTTTTCTTTGCCGTCATATTTTTTTCCCTGCCAGTCTGTCATATTTTTCGGCGCCTCGCCCATCCCTTCCCACCACGGCTCGTTCTTATCCGTATCCAGTCCGACGTTGGTGTAAAGCGTAGGATAAAACTTATTGGCGCGAAGCGTCTTCATCATATTCGGGTTTGTCTTCATCGAAGTACCGGTGGCGACACCGAAGAAACCGTACTCAGGATTAATGGCATAAAGCTGTCCGTCAGGTCCTACGTTCATCCAGGCGATATCGTCGCCCAGCGTGGTAATAGTATAGCCGGGTATCGTCGGCTGCATCATTGCAAGATTTGTTTTACCGCACGCGGAAGGAAGAGCCGCAGCAACATAAAAAGTCTTTTTATCCGGACCGGTAATTCCCATTATTATCATATGCTCTGCCAGCCAGCCTTCTTTCAGTCCGAGATAGGAGGCTATTCTTAGAGAGAAACATTTTTTACCCAGGAGCGCGTTACCGCCGTATCCCGAGCCGTAAGACATCACAAGCCCTTCATCAGGGAAGTGCATTATAAATCTTCTGTTCGGATCAAGCTCGCCGACGGAATGAACACCTTTTACGAATAATTCGGTATTTCCTATCTTATCAACAACGTTTTTTCCCAGACGGGTCATAATTCTCATAGATACCGCAACATAAACAGAGTCGGTAACCTGGACACAAGCCTTTGCGTAAGGTGAATCAGGATTTCCCATCATATAAGGCATCACGTACATCGTCTTACCTTTCATACAGCCGGCATAAAGCGCCTGCATCTTTGCTTTCGCTTCTTTCGGATCCATCCAGTTGTTATTCGGTCCGGCCATTTCTTTATCTTTATGGCAGACAAAAGTAAGATTTTCCGTGCGCGCTACATCATTCGGATGACTTCTGTGCAGATAACTGTCGGGATAAGTTGCTTTATTCAGCTCGGTAAATATAGGATTTCCGTTAAGCTTTTCTTTTTCTATACCTATTTTTACAAGCTCTCTTGCTTCTTTTTCCGAGCCGTCGCACCAGTGAATTTTCTCGGGTTTTGTAAGCTCTGCAATCTCTTTTATCCATTTCTCAAGCGGCGTAGACAAGGTATTTTCCTCCAAATATTTTGACTGCAATCAAAACTTTTGTGTATCGTTGATGATTTTACAGGCAAATTATATTATTGTCAATAAAATGTTAATAATTGTGCGTGTGCGTTTTCGCTGTTCTAATCTTCTTTCCTTTGTACGCTTTAATAAGGTATTTGTTTACTTTTACGATAGATCTTGAGAAGTTCTTCTCCTTTGCGCTCGTCTTTCCGAGAATCAGAGAAGCGTTGTTCAAATCTATATTGCTGCAGGAAGGTACGGTCCGGCCGGCAGGAATATCAACGCCTTCTATATGACACATATTCTTAACCACCGAGTTGCTCCCAATGTTCGAGTCAAATATCACAGACCTGAACCCGATGAAAACGTCTTTTCCGATCTTACACGGCCCGTGTATGATACAACCGTGCGTGAGAGAGGTGTGTTCCCCGACGGTCACCTTTGTATTTTTAAGTGCGTGAACTATAACCCCGTCTTGAATATTACACCCTTTAGCTATCACTACCTTGCTGCCCGGCTCGTCCGCCCGGAGTACGGTGTGCGGTCCGACAAAAACATCATTGCCGATAACAACGTTTCCCGTTACCTGCGCCGAAGGACTCAGGTAAGCAGAGCCCGCCACTTTTGGTGACGCAATCCCCGCTTTTATTACTTTCTTCATAAAACCTCCACAAAAAAGAAAAGCCAATCTTGCCCTGTTTGAGCAAAATTGGCTTATTATCCGGCTTCCCTGTAGAAACCCGTCAAATCTTCCGAAAGTGATTATACCTAATCAAGTAGGTTATGTCAATTTATTTTTTTCTTCAGCGTAAAGACTATTATTCTTTCTCCGGTTTTGGTGGAGACGTCGGTGTGAAGGCTTAGTACTTTTATGCCGGTTATTTCATGAATCATTTCGGAGAGAATCTCTTTGGCTTCTTCGATAAGGAGAGCTCTGGTTTTCTTTATTATCTCGGCCCCGTCTTTCGTCTTGGCAAGCCTTTCTTCCGCAGGAGTTAGAACGCCTTTTAAACGGATAATAACAAGATCCTCCATAAGAAAAGTTCTGGTTTCTACGGGACCGCGCCCCATATAATCCTTCTCAAACTTAATAATCGCCTCTGATATTTTAGACTCTATCTGTCCTTTTGTCATATTACTATATACTATAGCCAGATTTGCTTTAGATGTCAACCCTATTGAGATACGGGCTTTTTATACCATTTCAAATGAGTTTTCGGCACAGATACTCTTTTTCCGTTCAATCTAACGAAACTGACGCCGGTGTTATCTTTTAAAAGCTTGTGGTCAAAATGACGGAGTATCATTTTTCTGGCGTATACCTCCAGCTTTCTTTCATGTTTGAACTCGGGGAAACCGACACCGAGATAATAAAAAGCCGTACCTCTCTCCATCAGATGGTGGTTATCCGCCCGCCAGGAGCTCCCGATAAAACGGGTAAATTGAAAAGACGTGAACCACATATGCTTTATGAACTTGAACCAGAAGTCATCAGAAAGAACATTTTTCGTACGCATAAGTTTTGAATCAAGTACCTCCGCCCAAAGCTCGTCATCCTTTAACTTCCTTTAGTCCGCATTCAGCTCATTTGGCACATAAGCAGGTGCCATCTTTTTCCTTTTTATATATGCGTTTTTTGCAAACCGCCGGTTGACCTGCAGTTATCCAGAAACCGCATTACCGTAAGAGTTTCTTCCGGCTTTACAAAAGGCGGATGTTTGCCGCGTACGGCTCCGGCAAAGTCGGCGTAAACATCAACGTCATTTTTCCTGTCTATTTTAATAAACTCTTCTTTTACTTTTACCGTTTCAGACGGATACTTTCTTCCCGTAACGGCAAGAGAAGTATTGAGTTTTTTTTTCTTCATAGCGCGGGGAGAAAAAGTACGGAGCTCCCAGCATCCATTTTTCAAAAAAGCAGTTCCATGCGTGCCGTAAACCTCAAACTCATAAGGATTTGTAACAGAGGCCTGATTTACATCCAGCTCTCCGATAACTCCGTCTTTTGTTTCATAAACAAGTTTTATAACGTCTTCGGCGTCTCCGAGAGCGGCTACAAGTCTCAGATCGCAAAAATACCTTTTAATATTACTTCCCGTAAGATTTAAAAGCTGGTCAACGGCATGAGCGCCAAAATTAAAAAGCATCCCGCCGCCGAACTTCAAAAGAGTCTGCCAGTCATCCCGGCGGACAAATTTAAAATTACCCCGGCGGTAATGATATACGTCGCCGAGTTTTCCCGAGGCAATAATCTTTTTTAGTTGAATGAAATAAGCTGCAGCCCGGTGGGGCTGATATACGGTAAGAACGCAGCCTGATTTTTTTGAAGCTTTATAAATAGCTTCTGCTTCCTTTAAGGAAGAAGCCATCGGTTTTTCCAAAAACACATGTAACCCTTTTGAAAAAGCAAGAAGCGCCATCTCGCGGTGAAGATGTGTCGGAGAGGCAATAACCACCGCGTCAAGATAAGCCCCGTCAAGCATTGCTTTGAAACTGCTAAACGGAGCACAGCCAAAATCCCGCTCGGCTTCGAGACAACGGCTCTCTTCCCTGTCGGCAACAGCCGCAAGCAGAAAATCCGGATGTTTGTGAAGCCTTATGCAATGCTGCCAGCCGATACGCCCGAGTCCCACTACTCCGATACGGATCTTTTTATTTTCGTTTGCTATTTTTGGTAGTTTCATATTTTCCTCCTAAATTTAGTTTCAGAAGATATTTTTCGTCACATTGACCGCTGAAATATTGCGGGTTTTGAAGCCCTGAAGGTTTTACTGTACCTGCCGGAATGTGTCTGCTGTAAGACAAGAAAAGGATTTTGTTTTTTGCCCAGGTAATCAAACCAGTTATCCCGTCTTGCGCCGGCTAACTCTTTTAAATTTTCCAAAGAGTTTTCATTTAAGTAAGGCTGTCTGGGGTGTGCTTTACCTTCTGTAACAACAGCGGTTGCTTCCACCCAGATAAGCCCCGCCCCTCCCGCAGATATAAAATCCTGTCTTATACGGGCAATTATTTCCAAAGATGTATCAAGAGTCACCTCTCCCTGGTTTTGAGAACAACGGAGGTCCACCCCTTTAAAACCGAGTTTGAGGGCAAATTCAATTTCTTTTTTATAACTCCATCTCGGTGCGGCCATAGCGGTAAAAGCAAGTGAAAAACTATCTACTTTCATTTACTTCTCCTTTTTCAAATATCTTTCTTTTTTGATGTGCAGGATTGCAATTTCGGTGTCCTCAACGGCTTCATAAGTGTGTTTTAATAATGCATCAAACTATATGGATTCATTTTCTTTCAATTCGTAGGTTTCACCGGGAAGAGAGAACATTGCTTTTCCTTTTCATAAATTTGTCAAGTGTTTCCCAAACGATACAAAAAACATATATACACTAAGAATATACTGCACTATACGAGAAATATCAATAGGCCTGGTTGTTCTGTTATTACAAGGTTTTCTATAGATTAGAGCAAAATATACTCAATATTTTATTTTGATAAGACAAAGCCCGCCGGGAGGAGCTACAAGAGGTTTAATCCCTGTGGTACCTTTAAATATTTCTTTGGCTATCTCAGGTTTTACTCTGTGCCCGCCGGCCTGCACAAGAAAACCGGCAATCATCCTTACCTGTCTTCGTAAAAAAGACTTAGCGGTAACATCTATATATACCATTCCTTTTTTTCTAAAGATCTTTATTTTGTCCAGGGTCCTTACCGTGTTCTCTCTCTCTTCATCACAGGAGAACTGGCGGTAATCATGCCTGCCTATTAAATATTTTGCGGTTTCTCTCATCTTCGCAAGATCCAACGGATATTTCCAATGCCAGGCAATGTTTTTTAGAAAAATCTTTCTTTCTTTTTCATTATGCACTGTGAACCTGTAAGTTTTTATCTTTGCCGAATGTCTCGCGTGAAAACCCGCTTTTATCTTCTCAAGTTTCTTTATAAATATATCTTTAGGGAGAAAATCATTTAAGGCAACTTTAAGATTTTTGGGAGGAATCTTGGTTTTAGTTTCAAATGTTACCGTCTGGCACAAGGCGTGCACTCCGGAATCAGTCCTGCTGGCTCCAAATGTAGTTATTTTTTCTTTTGTAACTTTTATAAGCGCATACTCAAGCGCCCCTTGAATCGTCTGCTTCCCGGGCTGCTTTTGCCACCCTTTATAAGCGGAACCGTCATACTCCATAGTCAGTCTAATATTTAGCATACCGTATAATACCCAATCCTTTTATAGAAATCAAAGCTTAATAATAACGGCGGGTGTTTTATTCCCGCCGTTTTCCATATCTATTTTCGATTGTTCTAATTGCTGCGCAAATATCCTTCTTCTCGCAACAATTCAGCAATAAGTACCGCCCCGCCGGCAGCGCCTCTTACCGTATTATGGGAAAGCGAGACGAACTTATAGTCATAAACATGATCATCTCTCAGTCTGCCTATCGTAACGCCCATACCGTTTTCAATATCCCGTTCTAATTTTGTCTGCGGCCTGTTATCTTCCTCAAAGTATTTAAGAAACTGCTTCGGCGCGCTCGGCAGGTTAAGAAGCTGCGGCTTGCCTTTAAACTCTTTCCAGCGTTTAAGTATCTCTTCTTTTGCCGGTTTTTTATCAAATCTTACAAAAACCGCAGCCATATGTCCGTCGGTCACCGGGACTCTTATGCACTGCGCCGTGATTACCGGTCTTACAGCAGAAACTATTTTTCCGCCTTCTATTTTACCCCACACTTTTAGCGGTTCTTTCTCGCTTTTCTCTTCCTCGCCGCCGATGTACGGTATTACGTTATCTATAATCTCCGGCCAGGTCTCAAAAGTTTTTCCCGCTCCGGAAATAGCCTGATACGTACACACTGCCATCTCTTTCGGACCGAAATCCATTAAAGGATGCAGAGCCGGCACATAACTTTGAATTGAACAGTTGGGCTTTACTATTATGAACCCTTTTTTTGTGCCGAGCCTTTTTTTCTGGACATCAATTATTTTTACATGCCCATCATTTAACTCCGGAAGAAGCATCGCAACATCATCAGTCCATCTGTGCGCCGAGTTGTTGGAAACTACCGGTACTTCCGCTTTTGCGTATTCATATTCGAGCGCTTTTATCTCATCTTTCTTCATATCAACAGCGCAAAATATAAAATCCACGGAGTCGGCAACTTCCTTTACTTTTGAAGCATCTTTTACAATGATTTTTCCTATTTTTTCCGGAACCGGTGTTTTCATTGCCCATCTGCCGGCAACCGACTCGATATAAGCCTTACCCGCGCTCCTTTCACTTGCAGCAAGCGTTACCACCTCAAACCACGGATGGTTCGCAAGCAAAGATATAAACCTCTGCCCGACCATGCCGGTAGCTCCTACTATTCCCACTCTTAATTTATTGCTCATTTTTCTTTCTCTCCTGTCTATTTTTTTATTTCTCAGAACTCCGATATTTATGCTGCTTTATGAAACTCTCCTAGCTTGCGCACGTAGTTTCGACGATAGGAAGATTTTTCATTGTTCATGCCAGAAAACATTGTTATTAAATATACAAAATATTTAAGGTTTTTACAATAATTATTTTGCGAAAAGAGGGGGTTTAGAGTAAAGCGCCTTTTGATCTTAGAAGGGAAAGCGTATTTTCTCCGAGTATCTTTTTTTTGGAGCTATCAGCTATCATGGAATTTTTTATCCTGGCAATCACGCCGCCCGGTTCATTTATAGTAAAATCAGAGCCATAAAGTATCCTGTCGTCACCCATTTTATCTATCATCTCTTCTATATTGCCTATCCGCTCCGAACCGGAACCTGCAATATCTATGTAAAGGTTTTTGTATTTAGCAGCAAGAGCTACTCTCGGGTCTATCTCTTTCCTTCCCCTGCCGGGATGAGGAAGAACAAACATACTTTTTGGATAGCTTTTAACCAGCTTTTCTATTTCTATAAGATTCCCGGAGTGGAAGTGTGTAATCATGTCGAGTTCAGCTATCACATCCATCAATTCTTTAAACTCAGGAGTGTCATATGCGTATCCCGAAACATACCCGCAGAGTTCGCCTACCCAGACAACCCCCTGCTTTCTATAGTTCCTAAGGAGAGAAATACTCTCTTTTTGATATTTCGGATTAATATTTACGGTAGGAATATATATTTTCTGATGTTTTTTGCAGAAAGTGAACACATATTCATTGGCTTCTATCAGGTCCTTTTTTGTTTTCGCTTCCAGCCCTTTCTTTCCGCAACCGACTATCGCTTTATCCACACCGCACTTGTCCAGATAAGAAATAAAATCTTTATCCGTTTTTGTGACCCGGTTCCACCATTCCAGGTAATCGGGTCCCCCGTGCGTATGACAATCTATTATCATCTGTCAACCCCTCGGCTGCCTCAAAAATATATTTTGAATTTTGTGCTTGCTTTATTGTGATCTTACTTTATCCGTAATAGCACAGACAAATTCTGCTTCTAATGTAGGCTCGCCGTTTACCGTGGCTTTACCTTTCATCGCGGCAATTCTTCCGCCGAATCTGGTAGTTTCAACTTCCATAACCAGCTGATCTCCGGGAAGAACTATTCTTCTGAACTTAACATTGTTCATAGATACAAAAAGTACATTTTTCCCCTGTAGCGCAGGATTACGAAGCATCATCACTCCGCCGGTCTGAGCCATCGCTTCTACCTGAAGGACTCCCGGAAATACAGGGTTCCCCGGAAAATGCCCGTTAAAGCAATCCTCGTTAATAGTAACGTTTTTTAAACCTATTACTTTTTTTCCTTCTTCAATTATCTCCACCCGGTCTACAAGTAAAAATGGGAAACGGTGGGGGAGCAGGTCCATTATTCCTTTTATGTCTACAATCACTTTATCTGTCATATTTTCCTCCTATTGCTTTTATCATTTTTATATCAAGGTTATGTCCACCTTTAAAAGCGGTAAATCTTCCTTTTATTCTAAACGGTAGAAGCGCAAGAGCTCCTAATAAATCCATTATTTTATGCCTTACTATTTCATCTTTATACCTCAACCCGCCCTTATTTTCAACTCCTTTAACTCCAAACAGCAGGGAGTTTGCTGTGCTGCCGCCTTTTATCAGTCCTAATTTTTTTTGTTCTTTTATTTGTTCAATCCAGCCAAAAGTCCGTGCTTTTGCTATTTCTTTTATAAATCTTCCCTGTTGAAGCGCAAATTTTCTGTATTTTGCTCCTATCGCAGGATTAGCATATGAGACATAATATCTTATCTCCAAGTCAGACGATTTTTCAGCCTTTAAAAATCTTCCGGCTTCAAGTTCCGCTACAAAAATATCTTCTTTTATTTCTACCCGCTTTCTTTTTTTTGTAAGGTTCCTTATCCCGGATTTTTGTATTTCTTTGGCATATTCAAAAGCACTGCCGTCCAGGATGGGAACTTCTTCGGAGCCGGTTAGCTCGCAAATAACATTATCCACTCCCGCGCCGTATAACGCCGCCAGCAGATGTTCGCACGTAATAACCTTGGCTTTCCCCGAGGCAAGCGTAAGCGCATAGGTGCCGTCCACCGCATTTTTATAGGAAGCTTTTACCTCTCCGTTTTGCGTAACAAATAAAATACCGGTTCCGTCTTCTGCAGGCCTTAATTTTAAAGCAGTCTTAAGGCCGTTATGAAGTCCGATACCGGCAAAATTACACTCTTTTTTTATAGTTGTCTGAAAAGGCATTACTTCTTTATCTGCCCTTTAATATATTCTTCCATTTCCTTAAAACGCTGTTCCAAAATCTTCACCCGGGAGTTAATTTCTCCTACCTTTTTCATCTCAATCATAGTTTTCCAGAATTGTCTGGCTTCTTCGGCGGGAGAGCCGACATAAACCTTATTTGCGTCGAGGTTTTTTGAGACTCCGGTTTGCGCAAGAACAAACACATTTTCACCTACCTCCACATGGTCGGCAACCCCGGCCTGTCCGGAAAGTATTACTCCATTTCCCAATTTTGCGCTGCCACCCAGACCTGCTTGTCCGGCAAGAATACAATTTTCACCTATAACAGCATTATGCCCCACTTGCACAAGATTATCTATCTTTGTTCCTTTTCTTATTCTCGTTTCTGAAAGCATTGCGCGATCAATACACGCACAAGCGCCGATTTCAACATAATCCTCAATTACTACAGTCCCGACCTGCGGTATTTTATAGAAAGTGCGGTCTTCTTTTTTCGTATAGCCAAAACCGTCGCTGCCTATAACCGCTCCGGCATGAATTATGACATGGCTCCCTACCGTAACTTCTTCTCGCAGCACTGCATTTGAATAAATTATCGTATTTGCTCCTACTCTGGAATTCTTCCCGACATAGACAAAAGGATATATTACAGCGTTTTCCCCGATCTCTGCTCCGTCTTCAACAACGGCAAAGGGAAGTATTGCAGCGCCGTTTCCGATTTTTGCTTTCGGGGAAATTATAGCGGCAGGATGTATTCCCTCAGGAGCATCTTTCAAATAAAGCCTCTCCATTGTTTTTGCCACGGCATAATGCGGGTTAGCCACTGATATTATATTCTTCCCGGGCAGGGAAAAACCCTCTTTAACGATAAAAGCGCTGGCTCCGGAACTTCCTGCATGTTTAAGAATCTTTTCTTCGGCAACAAAAGAAATATCTCCGTCTTTCGCCTCCGATAGTTCTGCAACCCGGTAAATATTTATATCTGCTTCTCCGGAAAGCTTCCCCCCTGTTATTTCTGCAATTTCTTGTAGTTTAAGCATTATTTTTTTGTATAATCCTCGTTAATTTTTTTAATTACTTTGGCGGTAATATCTTCTCCGCCGAAAACAAGCGCTTTTTTATCAAGCAAGAGGTCAAACTTCAAATCTTTTGCAACCTTTTCGGCGGCGACGGTAATATCTACTACCAGGATATCGGTGCTTTCTTTTTCTTTTTTTCCAAATTCCCCGATTATATCCTGAGATTTGTTTTTGTACTCCGTAGATTTATCTTCAATTTCTTTTTGCTTTGTTTTCTTTGCTTCATCTGAAAGCAAAGAAGACTGGGCATAAAATTTTCTCATAAGTTCTTCTATCTCTGTTTTTTTCGCTTCTACCTCCGCTTTTTTCTTATTACCCCAGGTTTCGAGATTCTTTGTAAAAACAGCGGTTTTTTCATAAGAGTTAAAGACCTTTGCCATATCAAACACCGCTATCTTCAGCTTTTCTTCCGCTCCCGCCATTCCGCAATACATAAACGCCAATGCTGCCGCAAAAACTACTGTTTTTTTCATAGACTCTCCCTGCGCGCTAAATGCGCATAATTTAATATTTTAGAAAATGTTTCCCATGTTAAAATGTATTTGCCCGCCTTGTGTCGCTTTTGGACTAAAGCCAAAACCGTAGTCAATGCGTATCATAAGAGCGCCGCCCACCATAATTCTAAGACCAAACCCTGCGCTGGTTGGAATGTTCATTACATCAAAGTCGGTCACATACTCCCAGGCTCTGCCCGCATCAAAGAAGGTTGTGCCAAAAATAGGCCCATAAATAGGAAATCTTATCTCTACATTCCCGAGTGTCATAAAATTGCCGCCAACGGGCGTGCCCGAATTGTCCAAAGGCGAAAGAATTCTTTCTCCGTAGCCCCTGACGGTGTCTGTCCCTCCTACGAAAAACTTCTCGTAAAAAGGAACATTTAGCGAGCTGCCAAAACCGGTTGTATAACCGGAAGATGCCCTAACTGCAAGCACAAGATCTCCAGAAATGCTGAAATAAGTAGAAGCGTCCAGGACATATTTTGTAAAGTTAGTCGTGCCCAAAATTAAGCCGCCCGCATATTCCACGGAAGCGCTCAAACGGTAGCCGCTCTTGGTGTTAAAGAATATACTGTCTCGAGTATCCTGCACCCATTGTGCGGTAATAGAGCTGATATCGTTTGTGCCGGAAACACTTTGAATCAAGATGGATGCGGCAGGTAAAACATCATAAATATTTACCTGCTCATATTTGTAAGTAAGCCATATCCTGGAATCATCACCGAGAGGAAGTCCGAATCTAAGATTGCCTCCTATTCTTTTATCCTTGTAATCCGTATAGTAGGCCTTTAAGACATTGTAAAGAGATGCGCCGGCAGATATCTGACTGCCAAAAAGCCACGGTTCAAAAAATGAAAGATCATATGATTGGCGACTGGAACCAAACTCCCAGCTGACGGCTACCCGCTGTCCGTTGCCCAAAAAATTATTTTCAGAAACAGAAAGCATGCCGGTAAGTCCGTCCAGTGAGGAAAAGTTGGCGCCCAGCTGCAACTGCCCGGTCTGTCTCTCTTTTACCGTAAGCACCAGCTCTCGCCGTTCCGGCTTACCTGCAACAGGAAGAAGCCTGGGGTTAACCTCTTCGAAAAATCCCAAATTATATATACTCTCTAAACTTTTTTTTATTTTATTGCTGCTGAACAAATCACCTTCTTTAATTCTGATTTCCCGCAGTATTACATTGTCTTTAGTTTTGTAATTATTTTCAACCCGTATTTTATCAATATAAAACACTCCGCTTTCCTTTATCTTTATCATGGCGGAAACAGTCTTTTTGGCCTTGTCGGGATATGCCTCTCCCGAGACCTCTGTTTCTATATAGCCTTTTTCAGAGTACATAAACCTTAATTTGTCCAAGTCCCGTAAAAAGATATCATAATTAAATATATCATCTTTTTTTAGGTTAAAAATGTTTTGCAATTCGCTTTCTTTGTAAATATTATCATTGATACCCGAATATTTTACCTCCGAAAATTTGTATTGATCGCCTTCCTCAACGTTTATCTCAATAAATATTTTTTCTTTGACCTCGTCATAAGTGAGTTTGTGCGTTGTAATATTCGCAAGATAAAAGCCCTCACTCTTGTAATATGCGACAAGCTTCTGCAAATCTCTCGCCAGGGTTTCCTCATTAAAGATGCCGGAAACAAGAAAAGCAGCTTCAGCAGTATCCATCTTGCCCTTTAAAACACTTTGGGTCAGGTTTTTTAAACCCGTGAACTTAATCTTCGAAACATACATGTGCCGGCCTTCTTTGATGTTGAAGGTTACATTTATTGTATTGTTTTTTTCGTCCTCTTTCGTCTCATATGTTATGGCCGCAAGATTATAACCCTTTTCCTTGTATTTTTTCAGAAGTTTTCCTGCTGCATTCTTTAGCGAGGTCAGGTCAAAGGATTCGCCCTTTTCCAGGTTAGCTTCTGTTTCAAGTTCCCCCCTTCCCACTTCTTTATTGCCGAAGAAATTAACTTCCCGGAGTATCGGCTTTTCTTTTACCGTAACCTGAACCTCAACCCCTTCCGCGCCGGTCTCTTTTGCCACCTCTACATCCAAAAAATATCCGAGGTTAAATATCTTTTTAAAATCAGAAGCAGCCTTTGTATCGGAATATTCTGTCTTGGACCGTAGAGACATAACTGCGGTCACAACATCAGCTTTGATATTCTTTAAACCATTAATAGTTACCTTTGTGACAGCAGGCAATTCACAGAAAGCAAGATTTACGGTAATAATAAAAACTAATATAGCCCTTACTGTTTTTTTCATTTTTCCTTCCCTTTTTTCTTATTCTGTTCTATATAAGTATCATTATCAAATACTACAACAGTGGAAACCCCGAATTTGTATTCATTAGGATTCAAAGCAAAGTTATATTTTCTGCTGCCAGCCCCCAGCTCTATAGAAACTTCCGGCAGATATACAGAAACCGCGTTTAACGAGCTTAGCTTGTAATCCCTAAAAATAGTTCCGCGAATTCTTGCATTTTCGGCGACTAATTTGCTTACACTAAACTGCATATCTTCAAATATTCCGGCTGTTTTTTCTGTAAAAACATTCAAATCATTTGAACTGTAGGGTTTAGAGGTAGGTCGAACCACCACCTCTGCTTCTGCAATGCCTTCTAATATTTTGGTTAGGCCTTCATTAATCACCTGGGCGGCAACCATTGATATCAGAGACGCTCTTGCGCTTTCAAAAGAACTCCCGCCAAATCTGCCTAAAATCTTAATAATCTGTTCCTGCGTCTCTTCAGGCTGGGAGGTTAAAGTAGCGTCAAAATTCTCACCGTCGCCCAGCACGGCATACAAACCCTTTTTACCGCGCACATTTAGAAAGATTCTATGCGTACTTGTGGAATATTCTCCTGCTGCAACAAGAGCAGGGCTTCTTTTTGTATTTTCAAGAAAGATAAAGGATGCCGTCTTAATATCAAACCTTATACCGGCAAATTTCAAAAACCCTTGCTCAATTTCAGCTCCGCCTCTCATTTCCAGGTCGCCGCCCGGGCCGGACGAACTAATTATACTTCCATTTTTTAGCTTGGCATTGCAATAAGTATTATAATACCACACACTTTCTTCAATTACCACTTTTAAATTCCAGATCATTTCTTTTAAGATTCTCGGGGCAGTATCCCCCTCTTTATACTCCGGAGGCCAGGTAAACTTTGTATCATACAGATGAAGGTCTCCTTTTAACATAAAATTATTGGCTTTTCCGCTAATAGAGAAAAATTCGTCTGCACCGGCACCTTTTGCGTAAACAGTGCCCTCTTTTTCCATTATTGACGCTATTTTAAATTTGAAGCCTTTTCTGGCCGCTGTCTGAGTATTTCTTATCTTAATATTAAGCTCGTCGGGGTAAAACTTTTTCAGCGTAAAGTTTCCAAAGACCTCTATAGGACTCTTGTCCACCTCAAAAGAAAGGTAAGCTATCTCCGCTCTGTTATTTTCAATAATTATTTTTGTTTTTAACTTATCGGCTTGCTTTATAAAGCCGGAGGGAACAACCCGGGAGCCTTCTTTAACTTCGAGATAACCCCGCGAGACAACCGGATAAGAAAGTTTTCCTTTTATCTTCAGATCAGCATCCATTTTACCTTCCACATCATTAAACCAACCGGTTATCATAACCGGCTGCAGACCGGTATTTTTTAGAGATATATGCAGATCCTGCTCCTCCTCCTGATTTAAAGGAATATCCCCCTCGACTCTAACCGAATATAGTTCGCCTAACATTGAGTCTTTTTGAACTCCTTGTACCTTGGACAGAGTCAATTTATTATTTGTAAAATTCATATCACCGGTAACCGAACTAAAGGCCATATTAAAGGCATTAACATCCCTGAGAGAACCGCCTACTTTTACTTTTGGCGCGCTCGCCGGTCCGCTATAAAGCGCCCTGGCATTATTAACAGTACCGGTCATATTGAAATCCAGGTCAAAATATTTAAGAATCCATTTAATATTTGCATTGTTTACATCAATAATCAGGTTTGAAGTTCCGCCGGATTCTCCGTTCAGCTTTACGGTTCCCACCGTATTATCATAAACCGTAAGAACCACATCTTTGAATCTGACTGACTCGTTTTGATTAAAAGTAATTTTTCCTTCGGCCGTAGAAATCGCTTTAGCAGTGTCAATGTTTTTATAAAGAGTAAGGACGTTTTTTTCGCTGCTTAACCGCAAAGAAACACCGCTCATGGCGTATTCATTCATTTTTAAATTGTTAATAAATAAATCACTCTCCAGTCTTATGTTGTCCCCCGGTATTATTTTCAGGCTCTTTGCCTCTGCATACGCCTTTAGACGAAGACCAAATATTTGTTTAAGCTCGACAGTTGCGGCAAGCTGCGCCTCGATGAAGTCTTTTTTAAAAGCAAAAACTGCTTTCTCAAACACCGCATGGTTATCAAGACGCGAATCGTCAAAGCTGAGTTTTTTAAATTTCAGGACGGAATTGCTATAGACAAATTCCCCGTGAAAATCTCCGAGTAAGAGAGTCCCGGACCTAACGTCTCTTGCAAAACACTCTCCGGAGACAACGGGGTCCGACAATTTACCTTTTATTTTTATTCCAAAAACAGATTGCAGCTCCGCGCCAATATCAAGTTTTGACTTTATCAACGGAAACAGATTTTTTACATTCACACCTGACAGGGATACAGTCAACTCGCAGTCTGTTTTTTCCGGGGAAAAATCCGAAGAGGAAAGAGAGCCGTTAAAATCCAGACTTCCTTTTTCCTGGCTGACAAGAAAGCGCGAAAGCAATACATGGTAACCGGGTTTTGTTTTTTTAATAATAAAATTTGCCGTGATCCGTTTTGCTTTGAAATCATTATATTGCAGAGCTGTTATTGTAAGCTGGTTGTTTACCTTTATTCCACCCTCTTTATCTGTTTTTAGATCTACAACTCCGGTAAGCTCTCCCTTTACTAAATTTTTCTTCATCTCAGCGTCCAAAAACGAGAGTTTCTTTAAATCACTAGCGGCAAATTTCAGCCCCGCAGAAAAAACTTTGTTTTTAAAGGAATACTCGGCCTTTCCTGAAATATTTTCCCATGCGAGCTGAGAAAGAAACAGCTGGTTCTCTTTCTTTGAATAACCGGCATCCGCAAAAATGTTGCCGACAGTTTCTCCGTTAAAGGATAATTTTTTTGATTGCAATTTTGCAAAAAGCAGAGATTTGTTGTTATCGAAGAGTCCGAAGGCTTTTATTTTATAGCTGCCTGTTATATTATTTTTTCCATAATTGTTTCTCATATTTAAATCAAGCACGGTGCCGCCATTATTTTTAAAAGATACAATTCCGCCGGCATCAAGCAGAATATCATCTGTTACATAATTAAATTGTTTTACCGCGGCAACTCCGTCTTTTACTGCAAACTTAAGACCAAGTTTTCTGACGCTCTCTCCGAAAAACTCGGCATCTTGTGTATTTAATTCTCCCTCTCCGCTAAGGTTGTCAAAATTTCCGTTTAGCCTTGCTCCGCCGTTAATAGTACCCTTTACTTCTTCCTTCCCCCGGGGAATTTTAAAGACCGTGAAAAGAGTTGAAAGTTTTCCATTTTTTACGGACAAAACACTGTCAATATATGTCTTATTTAAGAAAGTCAGGTCTCCGTTGAACACGTATTCATCATCAAAATTCAGCCTGTCTATTTTTAACACAGAGTTCTCGTAGGTAAAAGAAAGATCGGCCTTTAAACTTTGTCTGCCGTCCAGCATCAAATTGTCAGAGGTTAGAGTGGTAATAAATTTTGGACGGGCAATACTTCCGAGTATCCTTGCGGCAAAAGCTCCTCTACCTGCAATTTTATAATAGGTGTTGAAAACCGGTAATGCTGAAAAATCCGTCCGCGAAGCGGTTACCAGAAGATTGAGAGGCATGTCTCCGGTAAGACCCATGCTTCCCTCTGCTTTAAGATATCCGGTGTCATCCTGATTAAAATAAAGCCCCGTACCGACCAACAGACCTTTTTTTATTGTAAGGTTGCCTTTTGCGGTTTTCGCTTTATAGCCGTCAAAATTAAAATTATTAATAACAACATCTCCGGAAAGTGTAATATCTTCAACAGGTCCTTTTATGGAGAAGACGGCTGTAGACTCGCCGTTTAGCGTCAATTTATTTTCCACAAAATAGCCGTAAGCATTTTTAAAATCAGCCCCGGCCAGCCTTAAATACCCGTCAGCATAAATTTTATCGTTCCCAAAAGTAAAAACTGTTTGCATGGAAATATTTTCCGTAGAATTTATACTTAAATTAAGCTTTTTCTTCTCGAAAAATAAATTTCCGGTAATATCTCCGAGAGCTCCGCTAACCAGCGAAACCTTTTTTGCCATGAATTTTGAAGAAATCTTTATGTCTTTAAAAGGACCCTTTATCTCAAGCGCAAAGGCTGCCTTGCCTTTTGCGCCCGGCACACCTGCAAAATTAAAAAATTCAGCGAGCTGTACATCCAGAGCATTTCCGGCCAGCAGCAGATTATCACTGCCAAAATCATAAGTTCCGGTAAGATTTGCAAAGCCGTCGAAGGCGTTAATCTTAAGTTTTTCTATGACAGCTTTTTTGTTTTTATATTTTATAACCAGGTCGTTGTTATCCGTCCGGAAGCCGGCAAGCCTTAAATCTCTAACATTGGCAAAAACGTTTACGGAAGGAGAGGAAAAGGGCCCTTCTAAAATAATTCCGGCATTACAAATCCCTGAAGGATTGAGCCCCTTAAATATTTTTTCGGCACCAAAATCCGCAAGTTCCAGCTGGTTAAGAAAAATATTGACCTTTCCCTCCGGCTCTCCTTTAAATAAATTTCTAATTTCTCCTTTTGCCGTAACAGAAGAGTTGTTTTTAAGAACGGAAGCAAACTTCTTGATTTTCAGACTTTCTTTGGCAAAAGATATATCGCTCATTATTCCGGTAAATCCTGTCTTCAGACCGGCAAAATATATTCCTCCGTTTTTCAAATGCAGATCAACGGAAAAAGTATCGGAAAAATTTGCCAGAATATCGAATTTGCCCTCTTTAACGGCAATTTGATAGTTTTCTAAACCGGGAAGGTGCAGTAAAACATAAGCCGCATAGTGGGAGAGTTCAAGATCACGGCCTGTGACAACCAAGGCGCTTGTCTTATTCTTTAAATCCGTAATCCCGTCTATATATAAATTAGTTTTTTTGCTGGAAAAACCTTTTGAGCCTATCTTTACGAAAAATTTGCCATCTTTTGAGAAATCAATACGTCCGTTGATATCGCGGATTGAGGAATTAAATTTTTTTTTACTATCCTTTATTCCAATAAGGCCTTTAGAAATAGTTACAGGGAGGCCGGAAGGAAACACCTGGTTTTTCGACTCAGGAAGAGAATTTACAAAATCCGCAATATTCCAGGTTCCCTGTTCGGTTTTTTCCATCAGCAACGAAGGGCGAACAAACTCTATTCCTTTTAAACTTTCTAGCACTTTTTTCTTATTAAAAACAATATCTTTAAAATTATATTTAATAGAAATCTTATCTATTACGACCAGAAGACCGTCTTTAACTTCTTTATTAGACGCTATCCTGACATTTACAAGATCTATGGAATCAAAAATCCCACCCTCTATTCTTTCAATGGTAACTTCACGGTTTAGGGCCTTTGTGAGCTCTGCTTCAATGATACTTTTGAACTGCTTAACAAAAAAACCTGTTTTTGCAAGAGTGAATGCAGTAGCACTCAATAAAAAAATAATGCCAAGAGATATAAAAAGTATTTTTCTTTTAGTACCTTTTTTCATCCTAAAACCGTGCCTTCCGACCTTTTTAAGTATTTTACAGTCATTTACATCGGTTGTCAACTAACGAATACATATAATATAGAAATCACAACACTACTCTTTAGACAAGCTGCAATTCCGGAAAGTTCCCTTTTTCTGCTCGTCCACTTTTAATCACAGATAGAGCTGACTAACCCCTTATGTTGCAAATATTAGTTGTATTTTTCGCAGATGATGAATTTTCTTCTCTTAAATAAAAAAAAGGCGCCTTTTTTGCGCCTTTTTTTATTTTTTTGCTTATAATCTGTTTTTTTACTAAACCAGACCCTGGTCTATCATAGAATCAGCTACTTTCCTGAAGCCGGCGATGTTCGCGCCGTTCACGTAGTTGCCCGGAGTGCCAAACTCTTCGGCAGCTTCTTTTGCAGCTTTATGGATGTTAACCATAATTGTATGAAGCTTGTTGTCCACTTCTTCCCTGGACCACGCAATCCGCATACTGTTCTGCGACATCTCAAGACCTGAGGTAGCAACACCTCCCGCATTTGCGGCTTTACCCGGCCCGTATAAGAGTTTCTTTTTGATGAAGATTTCGACGGCTTCCGGAGTAGACGGCATATTGGCGCCTTCGGCAACACAAATACAGCCGTTATCTATAAGCGCTTTTGCGTCTTTAGCATCAAGCTCATTCTGGGTTGCGCAGGGCAGAGCAATTTCCGCTTTGGTAACGCCCCACGGTTTCTTACCTTCAAAGTATTTGGCGCGTTTAAATTTGTTGGTGTACTCCTTAATCCTGCAGCGTTTACAGTTTTTTAAATCCAGCACATACGCCAGTTTTTCCGTATCTATTCCGTCTTCATCCAGGATAGTTCCGCTGGAATCCGAGAGAGTAACTACTTTTGCGCCGTACTCAATACATTTTTCTACGGCATACTGGGCAACGTTCCCTGAACCGGAGATCAAAACTTTTTTATTTTTAAAGATTTCACCTTTAGTCTTCATCATCTCTTCGGCAAAATAAACCGTGCCATAACCGGTGGCTTCCGGTCTTATTAAACTCCCGCCCCAGTTGAGACTCTTTCCGGTAAGGACACCTTCATAAACATTTTTCAGTTTTTTATACTGACCAAACAGAAAACCAATTTCTCTTCCGCCCACGCCGATATCTCCTGCAGGTACGTCGGTGTTGGCTCCTATATGTCTGAAAAGCTCGCTCATAAAACTCTGACAGAAACGCATAACTTCGTTGTCGGATTTTCCTTTAGGATCAAAATCACTGCCGCCTTTTCCGCCGCCCATAGGAAGCCCGGTAAGACTGTTCTTAAACACCTGTTCGAAACCGAGGAACTTTAAAACGCCGAGGGTAACAGTAGGGTGAAGCCTGAGTCCGCCTTTGTACGGTCCGATGGCGCTATTAAACTCAACTCTATATCCGGTGTTTACATGATACACACCTTTATCGTCCATCCACGGTACGCGAAATATTATTGTACGTTCCGGCTCTACTACCCTTTCTAAAATACTCTGAGCTTTATACTTGGGATCGGATTCAACAAGAACTTTTATTGAAGAAAGAACTTCGGTTGCAGCCTGCAAAAACTCTTTTTCCCAGTAATACTTTTTTCCAAGATTTCCCAAAACCTCTTTTACGTAACCTTTCATATTTTTTTCTCCTTTATTTTTATAAAAAAAAACGTCTAATCCGGTAAATATTTAATATCGGTTAGACGTCCTCGTCCTCTTCAAAGTACAACTTCGTACTTTTATGTATTACTGTATTCTAGCTATAAATAACAGCGTAACAAATGCTTTTATAGCATAATTACGATAAAACAGCATTTGACAATACTGCATTGTACTGTGGACAGATAATAACATAAGGCAGGTATTTTTGTCAACACGCAAATACACATAATATTTACGTATCGCAGGGGATACTTATTTATATTTTCTGCAATACACCGATAAAAGAATCCTATTCGCACTGGCTAATATCTTGTTTTGCAGTAAACAACATATATGCATAATATACCGATATAATAAGCGTTTTACTAAAATGCTGCAAATTGCAATATTGTTTGTATTTTCTGCAGTTTTAATTGATTTTCTTCATTACAAATGCGACATCTACTTTTATTTTTGGAATTTCAAGATCGGTACATCTGCCTGAGCTTTTTATTATTATCTCTTCCCCTATTTTTTCGCCTTTACTCGTATTTATCCATTTAACGCTCCAATTACCAAAACCCGTCTCAACTTTTACCTTTAAGCCGGAGATCTTATCAGCATGCGAAGATTTGTGATTCAGATACCCCCAAACCATATTATCCGTCGCCAACCCGTATCCGCGTATCTCAGACTCTTCATCCGGGTATACGCCTGTAGTTCTTGCTCCTGCAGGAATATCTTTTACAAATTTTTGAAAAACCTTCAAATCTTTTCTTTCTGTCGGACCAAGGAAAGCATTAATAGGACCGGGATTCTCTCCGCTGGTGTAAACTGGCTTCGTCATGTCCCAGAGAGGAGTTTGCCTGTTGACTGTGACTTATGAGCAACGTAGCCGCCTTGAGGCCCGCCTATTGGCGAGGTCTCGCACAACATTGTAGCGGACGAGATCTCACCAAAGGTGGACAAAATTTAATGAAATGTTCGGAATTAAGGCTGAATTGTTAGAACAAAGCGAGTTGAGCAAAGCCTAAATATCAAACCTTAAATCTTTGCGAAATCCACCTAGGTGGATAATGAGACATGTAACTGCACTGTATATTAAATACGAATTGTAACAGAAAATGGGTAAACTCCATAATTTTTATAATTGACTATGTCTCTACCATATTATAAACTAATGCTGATTTAAATATATTTAAGCTTTAACAGGAGGTTTTAATGCTGGATCCAAAAATATTTATGAACGAAGAAGGGATAGACCAGGATAAATACATTACAGGTCTCTATATGATAAAATGTGAGACCACCGATATGCTTAAAAAAGTGGAAGCTATCGCTCTTGAGCAATCCACCGGCACCTGGGTTCAGCTTCCTGAAGAAACGGATGAGATTAGAGAACGCTGTGTTGCCAAAGTCCTCGGTGTTTTTGAAGTCCCCCATTATGAAGACGCGCTTCCTGCGGGTACTAAGGAAAGAACTTTTATAGTAAAGATAGCTTTTCCGACCGGAAATATAAACGGACAGATTCCACAGATACTCACAGCGCTTTACGGTAATATTTCTATGTCCGGGAAGTTAAAACTTCTGGATATAACACTTCCCAACTCTTTTGTAAAAAAATATAAAGGCCCCAAATTCGGTATCGAAGGTATGAGAAAACTTCTGGACGTTCATAACCGGCCGCTTATGGTTGCAATGTTTAAACCGTGTATAGGAATGGATCCGAAAACGCTGGGTAAAATGCTTTACGACCTCGGCTCTTCGGGTGTGGATGTCATCAAGGACGACGAACTCCTTGCCGACCCTTGTTTCTGCTCCGTAGAAGATAGAGTGGAGACCTGTATGAAAGCCGTTAAGCAGGTTTACAAAGATACCGGCAGAAAAGTTCTGTACGCTTTAAACATCACTGATAACTTTGATGTAATGTTCAAAAAATCCAAAGCTGCGGTTAATGCCGGAGCTAACTGTCTGATGGTGAACGTTTTCACCACCTCTTACCCGTCTATGTCCGTTCTTGCGGAAGATCCTTCTATAAATGTTCCGATTCTCTCCCATCCGGATTTTGCGGGAGCATTATTTGGCTCTCCCGAGTACGGCCTGGCTTCAAACATTGTACTCGGCAAGCTTAACAGATTAGCCGGCGCTGATATGGCAATATACCCTTCGTATCTCGGTAAAGTTCCGATGGTAAAAGAAAGAGTTATCCGTATCGGACAGGAGCTTACTTCTCCGTTCTACCATATTAAGCGCTGCTGGCCCGGCCCTTCAGCCGGTATGTAC
>JAPLKO010000062.1 GCA_026388015.1 Candidatus Firestoneibacteriota bacterium
GCAACCAGTCCCCATTTTTTTGCGCAAAGAACCACCATGATATATTTATTAATAACCGTCTGTGTTGACACCGGGTGCCGGTACTTTAAAGCCCTGTCTTCCTGCGCCATTAGAAGCACAGAAGGCTGTATCCCGTCCTTAAAAAGTTCTTTGGCAAGCGAGGCCGTAACATCATCTTCTCTTGCTCCTTTTTTAATCTTCTTGCAGACCCGGGCCATAGCCTTCCCCGCTTTTTTGCCGAGCCATTTATATTTCTTGATATCTTCATTTGAAAGAACCATTCTAAGCTGCATCAAGCCGGCATCAATTTTTTTTGTGTCAAAAATACCGTCATCGGAAGCCACGGTACCTAAACCTACCAAACCCTTTATAAGTTCTTCTTTTTTAACCGCTTCCCACCAGTTGTGCGCTTTTAAAATATAGTTTAAGCCTTTTACTTCTTCGTCCATTATGCGGACACCTTCTATATTGCTGGTTACTATATACTTTTTTCCGCCGGTAAATACCGCAGTACAAACACCACCGATCTGGGTCAGTCTTACATGACTGTCTCCTCCGCCGGTTATCCAGGCAAAATTATTCAAATTAGATATTAGAAGTGTATCTATTTTGTTCTTCTTCATGAATTTGTAGAGTTTTTTTTCTTTTCCCGCGACTTCTTTTTCCCTGTTGAACTTAAACATAAAACCCTCCTAAAATTGTATTTTGTACATTGCGCTTCGTACTTAGTTTATTTACATTTCTCCAAGGTGGTTCATAATCAGAGTGACTGCCACCGGCGCAGCGGTCTCCACTCTAAGAATTCTGTTCCCGAGCGTCACCGGAGCTGCGCCTTTTATTTTTGCTGCTTCTGCTTCATCATAGGAGTAGCCGCCTTCAGGACCGATAAACAGTATTATTTTCTTGGGCGACAATCCCTGCAAAGCTTTTCCTATCGTCTTTTCCTTGTGAACTTCCCAGGGCATTATCGCTTTGTCCCATTCTTCAAGCCGAGCTAATAGAGTCGATAATCCTTCCGCAGGCCTTATCGCCGGCACAATAGTCCTGCCGGATTGCTTTGCAGCTTCTTCACTGATACGCTGCCATCTTTCGATTTTTCGCGAAAGATCCCCCTGTACAACAACCCGCTCTGAAGTCACAGGTATAATTTCCCAAACCCCGAGCTCGGTGCACATCTTAATAATAAGCTCCATTTTATCTGCTTTCGGCACCGACTGAGCCAGGGTAATACGCACGCCCGGCTCTTTAACAAGAGTATCTCTTTTTTCTATCTTTCCGATTACCTCTTCCTCGTTAATTTGCGTCAAAACAACGGTAAGTTCAGAACTTGAACCGTCCACGGCGATTATTTTATCCCCCGCCTTCATACGTAAGACATCCCGGATATGCCTAACATCCGAGCCGGTAATAACAATTGTGTCGTTTTCTGCTCTTTTTGGAGCAATAAAAAACCTTCTCATGCTTTCAGCCTTTTCCAAACAAACTCTTTACCTGTTTAAAAAAACCTTCCCGGGCGGGATGCGTTTCTTCTCCTCCGGCTTTTGCAAATTCCACCACGAGCTCTTTTTGTTTCGCATTCAAATTCGCCGGAACTTCTATCACAACCTTAACAAGCTGATCGCCTCTTTCCCTTTTCCTTACATCCTGCACGCCTTTATTCTTAAATCTAAAAATCTTTCCTGAAGGCGTTCCTTGTCCCATTCTGACCTTTACGAAACCTTCCAGGGCGGGAACTTCCAATTCTGCGCCGAGGGCTGCTTCTGCAAAACTTATAGGTACTTCACAAATAATATCATTGCCTTCTCTTTTAAATATCGGATGTTCTTCAACCTGGATGACTATATAAAGATCACCGTTTTTTCCTCCGCGTTCACCGGCTTCGCCCTCACCGGTAAGTCTGAGGGTGGAGCCTGTATCGACACCCGGAGGTATGGTCACCTTTAGTTTTTTAGACTGCTTTTGCCTTCCCGCGCCTTTGCAGACAGGACAAGGTGCCTCAATAACGCGGCCCTCGCCTCCGCACCTTCCGCAGGGCTTACTAACAGAGAAAAATCCCTGGGAGTAAATAACCTGACCCCTCCCCCCGCAGGCAGAACACACTTTAGCGGAAGTTCCTTTTTTTGCTCCCGAGCCGGAACAGCTGCCGCATACTTCCAGTTTTGGAAGCTCAACAGACCTCTCCGCTCCGAAAACAGCTTCGTTGAATTCTATTTTAAGGTCGTATCTTAGATCCTGCCCTTTCCTGCCTCTCCCCGAACTGCGTCCGCCACCGCCAAAAATATCACCGAACATATCTCCAAAGACATCAGAGAAATTCTCAAAAGGATTCGTACTCTCGTCATAATGAAACCCCTGACGGTTAAGCCCCTCGTGACCGTATTGATTGTAAACATCTCTTTTACTTTCATCCGAAAGCACATCATAAGCTTCAGAAATTTCTTTGAACTTCGACTCATCCCTATCGCCGTGAGGATTTGCATCCGGGTGGTGTTTTTTCGCCAGGTTTCTGAAGGCTCTTTTGATTTCCTCAACTGAGGCATTTCTTTGAACTCCTAAAATATCATAATAATCTTTTTTTGTCATTTATTTACCTTCTTCCTTTTCTTCAATTTTGTCCGCCGCAGCGGCAGAAGCAGGCGCAGCTTCTTTTTCGACAGCTTCTTCCGGTGCTTTTTTATAAACTTTTACCATCGCCGGTCTTAGAACAATATCTTTAAACATATAGCCCGGGCGGAAGACTTCCGCTATTACCCCGTCCTGCTCTGCATCTTCGGTACCCTCGGTTGCCACTACCTCATGCAGATTCGGGTCAAATCTCACCGTTTTTGTTTCCTGTTTTTTTAAACCTTCTTTTTCCAGTGCTTCTTTCAAATTATTATAAATCATCATAACGCCTTTTGAGAAATTTTCATCAACCTTAATCTCTCCCTTTAGCGCCTGTTCAAAGTCATCAAGCGCCGGAATAATTTTGACCGCCAATTCTCCGGCGGCATATTTTACAAAATCTTCCTTTTCTTTTTTCTGGCGTTTTGCAGCATTGTTCAAATCTGCCATAGCCCTAAGCGCTTTGTCTTTGCTAAGAAGCGCTTCTTCTTTTGCTTTGGCAAGTTCTTCGGAAAGTTTCTTAATTTCCTTTTCAGAAGATGAAATATTATCCTCAACCTTCTTTTCCTCGCCGGGCTCTGTTTTTTTTGCCGCATTGCAAGTTTCTTCGTGTTTATGTCTATGTTCTTCTTTCATATTCTCCCCTTCCTTAAAAGCGATTCCGCTGATACAAGCGCCGGACAGATAGTCAGGCTCCGGGTTTAACATTTGCATATTTTACATTTTCAACCGGAAGTTCCCAATATGTATTTCTCTTTCATTTTCTCCGCATATCTTAAATTCTATCTTTATGGCAGTTTCAGGTATAAGTCCGGGTATTCTATCGGCCCATTCTATAACCGTAATCCCTTTTCCATAAAAATACTCCTCATAACCTATTTTTTCCATATCAGTTTCATCTTTCAGGCGATAGCAATCATAGTGAAAAACCGGTGTTTTGCCGGGATAAATATTCATTATTACAAAAGTCGGACTTCTAACCGCGGCTTTGAGCCCCAGTCCTTTTACTATGCCCTTTGTAAGATAAGTTTTTCCCGCTCCGAGATCTCCCGTTAAAGCGACGATGCTCCCGGGTTGCAGTTTTTTGCCAAGTGTTTCCCCAAGCTTTACAGTCTCTGCCTGACTCACGGTCTTATGCAAAATGGTCATAGCCCTTCCTTGGCAGATATTTCAACTCGCCGTCAAAATCAGAAAACTTAACTCCGCACTTTTTATCGCGCATTACCCCGAGGACAGTTAACTTTGTATTTTTACTTTTTCCAAGCCTAAGAACTCTCCTTATATTTTTTGGCGCAACCGTGAAGAGCAACTCATAATCTTCTCCTCCGTTTAATGCCAAGCGATATGCGTTTTTCCTGTTTTCCAAAGCTCTTTTTTTCGTAAGAGCCGACAAAGGTACTGTTTTAATATCTATAAACGCTCCAAGTCCGCTTTCTTTCGCGAGATGATGTAATTCACTGCTTAAGCCGTCGGAGATGTCTATCATACTTCGAATAAGCCCTGCCCTGACTGCCTCTTGCGCAAAAGCGGCTTTAATACGCGGGATATATATACCCTTTCCCAGAAGTGCGGCTGCTCCGTTTCCTAAAGTTCCGGTAACCACAATAAAATCACCCTCTTTCGCGCCGCTGCGGACAGCATATCTTTTACCGGTCACTTCGCCAAAAAGAGAAATACTGATAGTTGTAACTTTTGAAGAAACCGTATCTCCTCCGATAATTTCAACATTATATTTTAGAGCCTCTTTTTTTATCCCGCTTAAAAGTTCTTTGGCGTATTTATAGCGGACATTCTTTCTAAAACCTGCGGAAACCAGTCCGTATAAAGATTTTCCGCCCATAGCCGCAATATCACTGACATTTGACGCTAAAGCTTTTTGGCCTACTTTATAAGGCGGCATTGAAGCTGAAAAATGAACACCCTCCACCAGCATATCTGTCGTCGCCAGCAGAGACCTCCCTGCTTTTTCCTCAAAGACCGCCGCATCATCGCCAATAGCAACTTTTAGCCTGCCCCCGGCCTTTACAAAGGATTTTTTGAGCTCAGCTATCAGAGCAAACTCGCCAAAAGTTCTCAAATTTTTCATTTTTTTGGATTCTGCCTTTTAATCCATATTTTTACCAAAATATTTTTCTTAAAAGCTACAGCACGGTATCTGCAAAGCTCATGACAACAGTAGCACTCAATGCAGCTTTTACTGTTAACCTTAGGAAAACCTTTTTTATATATTATGGCTTGTACCGGGCAAGCTCTAACGCATTCGTTACACTTCTGACATTTTAGATTATTGATAACCGGTTTAAGGGTAGCCAGTTTCCACAAATACGGCTGAAGGAAAGTTTTTATTTTTCCCAAAAACCCGATTTTTTTTACGACCCCTGCGCCTGCGAATGTATATGGTGTCTTAAAATCCCCAAGGATAAATTTTTCAAGCGGTTCCCCGAGCACTTTTACCTCTTCCGGTTTAAATCCTTTTTTAACAGCAGCAGATAAGACCGGTAAAACCAGCGGGTCAAGGCCCGCTATTTTGGCCATCACAAAATCGAGCGACAGGGGATCTTCTGCCGCCAAAATTACACCTATACTTTTAGGGTCCCCGCTTAGCGGTCCGTCTCCCTCCATTCCGATAATACCATCCAAAATACTTAATGCGGGCTTTACAATCTCGGAAACGCGGAGCAGCATCTCACAAAAATCATCCACCTTGGGATATAACCGGTGCAGGGAGGCTTTATGCAGCCCCGGAACCAGACCAAAAGAATTCTTAACGGCGCCGGTAAGAATAGTAAGTCCGTGAGTCTTAAATTTGCAGACGTTTATTATTAAATCGAATTCTTTAATGCCTTTTGAAACAGCTATACCCCCGTACAAATCGCTTCCGAGTTTTTCCAGACTTACTATTTCGGCCCCGGTTTCTGTCATTTTTGTTTCTGCCAGCAAAACTCCGGTCCCGGTAAGAACACCTCCATGACAATCCCCTAGAAAAGGAACACCCTTTTCTTCTTTGATTAATCTTATTACGGCTTTAACCACGGAGGGATGGGTAGTAACGGCTCTTTCCGGAGCAACAGCCGCGAGAAGATTCGGCTTTACCAAAACTCTCATTCCGGGTTTTACAAATATTCCTAAACCCCCGATAAGAGCAATACTTTCTTTTACGGCGAGATATACTTTTTCCTCGTCATAAGTCCAGCATCTTATCAGCGCAACTTTATTTTGCATATTTTTTCTCTGCCTTTTCAATACTTAATATTGCGGCGGGAATTTTAGAAATAATATCAGAAGCAACAAGCCCATGTTCACCCTTCTCTTCTTTCGCAAAATCCCCTGCCAGACCGTGTATAAAAGCGCCGTAAACCGCAGCCTTTTCCGGTTCAAACCCCTGACCTATAATTGACGCAATCATGCCCGTCAAAACATCTCCGGCCCCGGCAGTTGCCATACCGGGATTTCCAGTAGAATTAATAAAAACTTCTCCAGAAGGAAGAGCAATGACGGTGCGGGCCCCTTTTAAAAGTGTTATCGTCTTATATTTTTTTGCAAATTTTAAGGCTGTTCCTACTCTATTTTTTTGAACCTCCGCAATGGAACATCCGATTAGCCTGCTCATCTCTCCAGGGTGCGGAGTAACAACAAGAGCACCTTTTTTCTCTTTTAAAATCTCTGGATTTTTGGAAATCAAATTAAGTCCATCGGCGTCAAGCACTATAGTTTTTTTTACTTTCCGGAGAAGATTACGAACCAGCTTTCCTGTATCCGTATTTTTTCCGAGTCCTGGTCCCAAGGCAAGAACATCATACTGCTCCAGCATTTTAACTAAAGGTACGGTTGCTTTGGAACTTATTGATCTGTCAGTATTTTGCGAAAGGGGCTTTGTCATTACTTCAACAAGCTTGCTTTCAAGTATATCGTTCAGGCCTGTCGAAGATGCGATTGTAACCGTACCGCCGCCAGTTCTTAAAGCACTTTTAGCCGTCAAACAGGGCGCTCCCGTAAGACCGGTGCTTCCGCCGACAACAAGGATTTTACCTGCCGTTCCTTTATGCCGGTCGAAACTCCTTTCCCGGCAGAACGGTAAGATATCTGTTAGAGTTACATAATTCAGGTTTAACTTCTCCGCTTGCAGCGCCGAAGCAGGAATACCAATATCTTTCACTACCAATTCCCCCGCGAAATTCACACCCGGAGCCACAATCAATCCCAGCTTTACCAGGCCCAGGACAACCGTATAATCTGCGGCGATACAAGGTCCAAAGAGCTGCCCGTTGTCTGAGTTTAAACCGCTGGGAACATCCACTGCAACAACCGTTGTTTTTTTTAGAGAATTAACAATTTCTATGACTTTTTCAAATAGCAAGGAAACGCGGTTTTCACAACCGGTGCCGAGCAACGCATCCACAATTAGATCAGCCGCTTTTATCTCTTCTTTGAACCGGGTGACGGCCTCTAAATCCGCAAGCTCTGTTACTTTTGATTTTGTTTTTAACAGCTCTTTTAACTTAACTGCCGCCTCGCCCTTACAGCAGGTTTTTGAAGCGAGAAGAAATGTTGAAACCTTTACGCCTTTTTCCCGCAGCAACCGGGAGACTACAAAGCCGTCTCCGCCGTTATTACCCTTTCCGCAGAGTACAACAACTTTCAAACGCAAAAGTGAAGGAAATTTTTCCTGCAAAAAAGATACGACTTCTCTGCCTGCATTTTCCATTAATTCCAAAGAAGATACGTTGTTACGTAACACGGCAATTTTTTCTATCTTGCGCATTAATTGTCCCGAAACAATTTTCAAAATTATTCTACCGCCCTTCCACCGCAACTAAAGCAATGGCATAGTTCCTGTCATGAGAAATAGTAAGCTCCACTTTCTTCTTATTAAGCTTAAATATACTCTTTCTCGAGAGCGTTATGACCGGTTTTCCGAAAGCATCATTGTTTATCTCCAAATCCCGCCATTTTAACTTACCTTGCCAGCCCGGGACTGCTTTTAGAAACGCTTCCTTTGCTGCAAATCTGCTGGCATAGTGGGGATAGGGATTTTTTTTGCCTGCGCAATAAGCTCTTTCCTGTTCAGTAAAAATCTTGGGAATGAAGCTCTTCCTTTTATTTATAATTATTTTAATTCTTTTAATATCTACTATATCTATACCAATATTCATTGCCATTTAATCACTTTTACATTTCCTGTAGAATAAGGATAACTTTTCAAAAGAGAATCTTTAGCACAGCCTAATTCTACCACTTATTCAAAAAAAAGTCAATTTTAGCGTATTTTGGGGGTTTTTGACGATTTTTTAATTTTTCGCCTTGTTTTTACAGTATTTCTTTGTGTAATATATGTTTATGAAACTAAAACGAAATGAGTGGGCCTTCGCTATAGTATGGTCAATAATAATCGCTATTATTACAATAACACCCTATGCTATAGGCAGAAACTACACGCCAAAAGATATGGTTTTTGCCGAATTTATTGCGAGCAATTACGATCAGGAAAGCTATATGGCCTGGATGAAACAGGCTAGCGAGGGAAGGATTTTTTTTGAGGATAAATACACTACCGAAAAGCAGTCCGGAATGTTTTTTCACCCTCTATTTCTTTTTTGCGGACAAATAGCAGGTTTGCTGGATATAAATATGATTACTGCATATCACGGAATGCGCCTTCTGCTTGGTGCGCTGATGCTTGTTTTTATTTATTACTTTTCCGCATATTTCATTAACGATAGCCGTATAAGAAAATACTTTCTTGTTTTCATTTCAATATCCGCCGGCTGGGGTTTTCTTGCGCCAAACCCGGTCGTTTGGTTTAATCAATACAACATCATGAGTCTGGATATGTGGATTACCGAAGCTTCCACTTTTCTTATTATTCTCACAAAACCGCTTTTTGCCTTTGCGCTTATTCTCGTACTTGCAATATTTATATTGATGCTTAAAGCGTTTAAGACCGGAAACAGCAAATACGCATATTTTTCAGGTTTTCTTGGAATACTGCTTGCGCTTACGCACCCTTATGACGTCTTTTCCGTCTGTGCCGTGCTCTTTCTATTCCTCATTGCGAAGAAAGCTTCTCTGAAGGAATATTTACTCTTTACGCTTTTTACAGCAATAACTTTACCCGGCCTCATCTATCAGATTCTTCTCTTTACTTATGATCCTGTTTTCAAAGAATGGTCCAAGACGGTCACCGCAACCCCAAACCCGCTTAGTTTTGTAATCGGCTACGGCTTTGCGGGAGTTTTTGCGGTCTTTTATCTTTTTAACAAGAAGCGGAGTAAAAATAACAGCAACCTCTTTCTGTTTATCTGGATAATTGCTATCCTTGCCGCCTCCTACCTTCCTCTCAGATTCCAAAGGAGAATGATACTCGGACTTCACGTTCCTATAGCTCTTTTAGCCATAAAATACTTCTTTGAGTGTTTACTGCCAAAGCTGAGGAAATTAAAGCCTCTGAAGACCTTAAAGCCCGCGGTTTTTTTTATTCTTTTAGCTGCCTTAACTATACCGACTAATATAAGATATATTTACGACTGCTATTCCGATATGAAAATCAACATTTACAATTACAATATTTTCAAAGCTGACGCGGAGGCTTTAAAGTGGCTGGATGCAAATACGGATAAAAAGGAGGCGGTTATTGCCTCACGCATAATAGGTATGTACATTCCCGCCTGGTCGGGAAACAAAGTATATGCCGGTCACTATGATCAAACCGTAAATTATACTTCAAAAGTTAAAAACATAAGAGTATTTTTTGAAGGAAAAACCGACCCCGGGGCGCTTAAAACATTTCTAAAAAATAACCAGGTGCAGTATGTTTATTTTGGTCCTTTTGAGAGATTGCTCGGAAAGCCGGATTTTGAAAATATGCGCTTCTTAAGAAAAGTTTATTCCAATGGAGCAGTTAATATATACCGAATAAACCTTTAAAAATATATTGATTTACCTTTTCCCAAATGGTAAGATACTAAACTCAGGTGGGTCGGTAGCTCAGCTGGTAGAGCACCGCCCTTTTAAGGCGATTGTCGCGAGTTCGAGCCTCGCCCGACTCACCATTATTTTTAGCAACCAACTTTTTTTCTTTAAAAACAACCTGCCGCCGATTTAAGAAAACCAGAAACCCGTCCATTTTTGTTATTTTCTATTTCAAGTTCATGTCTTTCCGTAATTGTCAGCGTTACTTTGCCATAACCTTTTTTATTGTTTCCTTCTTTCGCTAGAATCTTGCAAAACAAAATTTTTGAACTTATGTCCGGACTTTTTCTGTCATCTCGCTTTTTTATTGACACCCGCTTTTTTGACACCCGCTTTATTGATAAACTCTTTACTCGTCTTTTCAAAACTTACAACCTTTTCATCAACAAAAGTAACCTTACCAAAGAACTTGTAATCCCAAAGCTCGGATATTGAATCGGAGCTCTTAAGCATTTCTGAAGGTTCACCAAGAGCCAGCATTACCTGAGTTTTATTCATCCCGACAAGAACCTGCTTTGCCTTTATAGCCTCCCAAATTTCAACAGGCCAGCCAAAAGCCGTATATGGATTATTCATAAAGAAAAATTTCGAAAAGTCTTCCGCATATTGATCAGATTCATAAAGATAGACTACAAAAAACTTTTTCTTTTTGATTCTTAGCTCAATTTCAAGACCAAAAAGTGAATCATCTACGACTCTGTACTTTTTAGGAAGCAGAAGTTTATTACGTACATTAAGAATCTTAGCCTCAGAAAGCTTCTCCAATAATTCTCCTTTGTAGGTGGTAATTGTTTTCTTTAGCCAAACAGTTCTACCTATATACTCTTTCAATTTCTTAAGCGCTTGCAGGTTTTGTACTTTTCTATTTTGCCATGCTTTGGGATCTGAAACTATTTCTTGCGAGGTCATCTGCCTCTGGTTTTTTCCGTCTTCATCAGCTATCCAAACCTGGTAATTTCTAAGAAAACACAAACGTTTTGAATCAGGAGACCAGGCGACACCAAGGGGGGTAACGGTAGTTATCATCTCCTTAATCTCTCCGGTAGAAACATTCTTGACATAAATACTATACCCTTTACCTCTTCCTGTTGACGCAAAAGCAAGTTTGGTCCCGTCCGGGGACCAGGCAAGACCCGAGCCAATGTATCCTTGAGTAGTAGCCTGTTTCTCTTCTTTTGTTCCGGTACTCAAAATATATATATTCTGATTTCTAAAATTAGCATCAAGTTTTACATATGCAATACTTGCTCCATCGGGAGAATATGCAATAGGATTTAATACCGTATCCTTTCCAATTTTTCCACATTTTGCTACCAACACAGGAGAACTTTTTTTATCTACAGCCACTTCATATAGAGACGCCTCATTCTTATTTACAGACAGGTATATCAATCTATCTCCTTTGGGTGAAAATACCGGATAAAGCTTATCTTCAGGTCCGCTGGTAACTTTCTGCTGTTCTGTCCCGTCTTCCGTCATAATATATATTTGCTGAACCTGCTTTTCATCACCACCGGCAAAAGCAATCCTTTTTCCGTCCCAACTCCAAAAAGGATGCCTGCTCCAATTCATACTGGTTAGCATTAATTTATTTCTGGCAGCATCAGTATTTATAGCCCATATTTGAGTGCCAAATATTTTGCTGACCAGCGCATAGGCAATGCGTTCGGCCCCGGTATCCTGCGTCTTTACGGACCAGACCGGATATTCACATCTTTCTTCAACCATATCCTCGGAAACAAGGGGAGCGGTGAAGAGAAAAACAGTAAGCGATACAACGCTCACATACAATCTGCCCTGTTTTGCTAGACTTAAGAGAGTCATATTCATATTTACCTTCTCCTCGTTTGACTTGAGTATGTGGAATATTCAAGATCTGTGTCTATTTGAATAATCTCAGCCCTGGTTTGAGAGGCCAGTGTAGCAAACTCGTTTATCTGTGTTCCCTTCTCCCTGTGGAGGAACAGAAGTCCTCCGACGAGCAAAGCAAAACAAAAAGCGCAAAAAGCCAGTTTCATTTTTACTTTTATATTTTCCGGCCTAGGAACAGAAGCTTGCTGTATTTTTGCTTCCAATATTTTACTTTTAAGATTCCGCATAAATTCCGGAGAAAGTTTAATAACTTCTTTTTTTCCTGCGGCCTCAGAAATACGAACAAATAGCACCAACTTTGCTTTGCAAGAAGAACAACTTTTGATATGCCTGTCTATAAGGAGATTAACAAGAGGGCTGCTTTCTTTGTCCAGATAAGAACTTAGATATTTTTCAACAATTTTGCAAATCATTAAACAACTCCTTTACCGGTTATCTCTTTTTTTAGGTATTTTCTTGCAGTATGAATTCTCGACCTTACGGTTCCGACATTAGTATCAACAATTTCCGCAATTTCCTCATAAGAGAAGCCTTCCATTTCCCTCAACACAAACACTATTTTTAATTTCTCCGGAAGATTCTCAATTGCTCTATTTATTTTCTCCATGATATCTTTTCTCTCAAAAAGCCTTTCAGGCTCGTTTTCAACATTTGAGACAGTGTAATCAGCTTCAGTATTATCCGTAATAAAGAATTTTTTCGAACTTTTTCCTCTTTTATAATACAAACAAACATTAAAAACTATCCGGTAAAACCAGGTAAAGAATTTTGAATGTCCTTTAAAAGAGGGCAGGGACTTATACATCTGAAGAAACACCTCCTGAGTAACATCCTCAGTCTCCTGCAATCCCCCGACAAATTTATTTGCAATAGCAGCAACTGCATCCTTATACTTGTTCACAAGTTCATAGAACGCCTGTTCTTCCCCCATTTTAAACCTGTGTATAAGCGAAAGGTCGGCCATATTATCAGACTCCTTCTTTTTATCTGACTCTTTTATATCCACTCCCTCTTCCTTAATCTATAGTATTTGTAGCAGTTTTTGCAAAATAGTTCATTTAGCCTTGCATTAAAACCAGTTGTATTTACAGGCGTTTACTAGCGGATTTTAAATACGCTGTTTTTTTAAGAATTAGCAGTCTAAAAATGACCTTTTTTAGCCGTTTTCCACTAAAATAAATTCTCGTTTTCCAAAAGCTTTGCAGTTGTCTTGAAATGCAGCTTTGCGACTTCTTTGAATATTTCAAAACCCTTAGATCTCTTCAGACGCAGTACTCCGACTTCCGCTTCTTTTGAAGCTCCCTTCGGCAGGTCAAAGCCTATTCTTTCTGAAAGAGTTTTTAGTTGTGACAGAAACTCGGCGCGGGCCAAAATAGACGCAGCGGCAACACAAAAGTGACGCTCAGCTTTTGTTTCGAATACAAGCTCAATTTTTTTTCCTTTTTCCATAAGCGCAGCTTTGATAAACTTATCATCCCCAAATTTATCAGAAATTACTTTTTTTGCAGAGGTAACTTCCAGAAGGTTTTCTATTACCCGCGCATGGCCCCAGGCAAGCAACTTATTAAGATTTTTAAATTTTGCGTATAACTCGTTATATTTTTTTGGGCCAATTACAACTACGGAATGTTTGGCGTGTTTTTTTATTTCTGAGGCGAGAACAAGTATTTTATTATCCGAAATAAGTTTGCTATCCCGGATATTCAAGCTTATTAATCTTTCGGCAAGCCCCTTTTCCGCAAAAACACCGGCGATTACAAGAGGTCCAAAATAATCGCCTTTTCCTGATTCATCAACCCCTATAGCAGGGACAGATGCTGTCATTTAGAAAGGCCGTCCAGAGGACTGGAAGCCGAAGCGTAACGCTTTGCCTGCATTCTACCTGCAAGAAAAGCAAGACGACCCGCTTCAACGCCAAACTTCATAGCCAAAGCCATTTTTACCGGATCTTTAGCAAGCGCAATAGCGGTGTTCATTAAAACTCCGTCTGCGCCAAGCTCCATAGCAACAGCAGCATCAGATGCAGTACCGACTCCGGCATCCACTATGACAGGAACCTTAACAGCTTCTTTTATAAGGCGGATATTAAGAGGGTTAGTTACGCCCTGACCGGAACCGATAGGAGCTGCAAGAGGCATTACTGCTGCAGCACCGGCATCTTCAAGTTTTTTAGCTATAACTACATCATCATTAGTGTATGGAAGAACTATGAATCCGTCCTTAACTAATATTCTTGTGGCCTCCAACAACCCTATAACATCAGGAAAGAGCGTCTTTTCGTCACCGATAACTTCAAGCTTCACCCATTTTGAAAGTCCGGCTTCAGCTCCAAGGTGCGCCGTTCGAACCGCATCCTCAACGTTAAAACAAGCTGCAGTGTTAGGAAGTATAAAACATTTTTTTCTGTCAATAAAATCAAACAAAGATTCTTCACCTTTTTTTGGATTCAGATTAACTCTTCTTACCGCAACAGTTATCATCTCGGTGCCGCTTGCTTCATGCGCCGCTTTCATAATCTGTAAAGAAGAGTATTTTCCTGTCCCCACCCAAAGTCTCGAAGTAAACTCTTTTCCCGCCACTATTAATTTATCATTCATAAAAACCCCCGTTTGTATGCTTAGAAATCGCCATTACCTTCCAAAACCATATATATAATCATACTCCATAATCTAATTTCGATTCTCTAGCAACCTTTGGTTGCTATCCGCCCCCCACGAAATGCACTATCTCAACTTTATCCCCGCTACTCAAAAACACCTTCTCATAATCCGCTTTTTTGACTATTTGCCTATTAACTTCTACGGCTACACCTTCTTTCTTTAGACCGTGTTTTATAACAAGATCAAAGACCGTCAAAGGAGCAGAATAACGTTTTTCCTCTCCATTCACAAAAAGTTTCATTATTTTCCCTCCAAAAGCAGCGCTTCCGCTGTTATTGCATGTTAAAATATTATACTTCAGAGGAGTATTAATGTAAAGGCTTTAAGAATACGGGTAAAAACAGAAAGGCTGCTTGAAATATTCCTAAAACTATTTTTTTTCTTCGAGTTCGTTAATGTGATGTCTCACATCTTTTCCTGCAACCAGGAAGATAACATCTTCGGCGATATTTGTGGCGTGATCGCCTATTCTTTCAAGATGTCTGGAAATAAGGATTAACTCCAAAGCCCTGCTGATATTTTTTGGATCCGCCAGCATATAAGTGAGAAGTTCTCTAAAAATCTGGTCTTTAAGGTCGTCAACTTCATCATCCGTTGCAAGAACGCGCTTCGCCAGCTCAATATCTTTTTTTACAAAACAATCCAGGCTGTCTTTCACCATTTTTTTTACAATATCCGCCATTTTCGGAGTATCAATCAAGGGTTTAAGGGGCGGTTCTTTTAAGAGCTTCACACTCGCATCCGCAATATTCTCAGCCTGATCCCCCATACGCTCCAGCTCGGCATTTATTTTCATGGCAGAAGTAATAAATCTCAAATCTGTTGCGGTCGGCTGATGCAGAGCTATTAGTTTCAGACATTTGTCATCAATTTCCACTTGAATTTTATTTACTTCGTCTTCGTGGTTGTAAACTTCTTTGATCAAATCCTCTTTGCGTTCGACTAGAGACTTTATGGAATAATTTATCATAGACTCGACAAGCGAAGCCATATAAAGCAATCGTTCTTTAAGTTCTCCCAACTCTTCATCAAAATGACGGTTCATAAATGCCCTCCTTAATTGCAATAAATAATATCGAAAAACTATTTTTGTATATAGCTAATTAATTCTACCACCAAATACATTTTTTTTACAGCATATAATTCTCCGGCTCCTTCTTTTGTCTTTTTTACCGGTTATTGTTCCTATTTCAGCCAAAGCGCCCCGTAACATAATCTTCCGTCTTTTTCTCTTTCGGCGCGGTAAAGATCTGAGAGGTCTTGCCGAACTCGACAAGCTCGCCGAGCAGCATAAAACCTGTATCATCCGAGACTCTTGCGGCTTGCTGCATATTATGCGTCACAATAACAATTGTATATTTTTTCTTCAGTTCCAGCATAAGCTCTTCAATTTTGGCTGTAGCAATCGGATCCAGAGCTGAACAGGGTTCGTCCAGTAAAATAATATCCGGCTTTACCGCTATAAGCCTCGCGACACAAAGTCTTTGCCTTTGCTCAAGAGAAAGATTAAGGGCGTTATTACCAAGCCTGTCTTTCAAATCCTCCCAAAGCATAACAGCTTTAAGACTTTCTTCCACAAGACCGGAAAGCTCACTGCTTTTTGCAAGTTTATGTATGCGCAGACCAAAAGCGACATTTTCAAAAACAGTTAACGGAAAAGGATTTGGACGCTGAAAAACCATACCGACTTTTCTCCGCAGGGCATCCACATCAAACTCTTCGTCGCTGCGCAATATATCGATTCCGTCAATATCTATTTTCCCGGTTATTTTGATACCTTCTATGTTATCATTCATTCTGTTCAAACAACGCAGCAGCGTTGACTTTCCGCAGCCGGAAGGGCCTATCATAGAAGTTATTCTATTAGCTTCAATGCTCATATTGACTTTTTTAATAGCCTGAAAAGCCCCGTAAAAAAGATCCATATTTTTAATTTCTACTATTGCCATGTATTAAACTCCATTTAAATTGAGTGATTACCAATATCAATTATTATCCGTATCTTCCCATAATGTAACCTTCCGTGCGTTTATCTTTGGGAGAAAGAAATATATCCGCCGTCTTCCCGATCTCCACCATTTCGCCCATAAGAAAAAATGCAGTCCGGTCGCTTACTCGAGAGGCCTGTTTTACGTTGTTCGTTACAAGGATAATAGTGTATTTCTTCTTGAGCTCGACCATGGCTTCTTCAACTTTAGCTGTAGATATTGGATCAAGACCGGAACAAGGTTCATCATATAGAATTACTTCCGGTTCAACCGCCAAGGTACGAGCAATACATAAACGCTGCTGCTGTCCGCCTGAAAGCTTCATTGCTGAAGAATCCAAACGATCCTTTACTTCATCCCAGAGAGAAGCTGCCTTTAAGGATTTCTCAACTATCTCATCTATATATTTTTTACTTTTTATCCCGTGCCGTAACGGGCCATACCCTACATTTTCATAGATCGACATAGGCAGCGGTAAAGGAAGGGCAAATACCATTCCGCATCTTTTGCGAAGCGTTTCGGTGTCTATCTGCTTTAAATCCACACCGTCCAGCATTAAACTCCCGTCATATTTGAAATTATTTGAAAGCTCATTCAACCGGTTGATCATCCGTAAAAATGTTGTTTTCCCGCTGTTTGAAGGACCTATAATACCGAGTATTTCGTTGGAATGAACTGAAAGATTAAGCCCTTTGACAGAGCAGGCTTTGCCAAACCAGCAGTTAAGATCTTTTGCTATTATTTTATCTACCATTTTTTCTTCTTCCTGAAATATATCCGCATTGATATCGCAGAAACACTCATCGCTAATACGAGGACCAGAAGCACAAGAGCCGTTCCATAAGTAATATTCTTGGGCATATTCGGTATCTGAGTAGAAATAATATACAGGTGGTACGGTAAAGCCATCACTTGATCAAATATTGAGCGCGGAAGGTGCGGCACGTAGAAAGCAGCAGCCGTAAATAGTATCGGCGCCGTCTCACCGGAAATCCTGGCTATAGAGAGGATTGCCCCGGTCATAATACCCGGCAGCGCATTGGGGAGCACCACGTGGCGTATTGTCTGCCATTTGGAAACTCCGAGAGAAAGTGAAGCTTCCCTGAAAGACTGCGGAACAGAATTTAGCGCGTTTCTCGAAGTAGTAATTATTACCGGAAGCTCCATTATCGAAAGTGTAAGCGCTCCGGCGATAATTGAAACACCCATTTTTAAGAACATAACAAAAACGGCAAGACCGAACAACCCGTAAACAACAGACGGCACCCCTGCAAGATTAACAATAGAAAGCTTGATTATTCTCGTAAGGAGATTTTCTTTAGCATATTCATTCAGATAAATAGCCGCCATAACACCCATGGGCAAGGTGACAGCAACTGCGCAAAGAACTATACTTAAGGTGCCGATAATTGCCGGAAATATTCCGCCTGCCCTCATTCCGTCCTTCGGCGCCGTAAACAAAAACTCCCAAGTAATCGCCGAAGCCCCTTCTTTTACTATCACAAATACAATCATTAACACGGGTAGAATGATAATTAAAGTAACCAGAAAGAGCAGTGAAAAGGCTATTTTTTGAGCTAACTTTGGATTCATTTTTTTACCCGGTTAAGAAAAGTATCGGCTATAAAGTTAATAATAAAAGTTATGACAAAAAGAACCAATCCTATGGCAAAAAGTCCTTTGTAGTGCATGCTCCCTTTTACCGTTTCGCCCATCTCTGCCGCTATAGTTGCAGTCATAGTGCGAACAGGATCAAATATTGACTCAGGAATTGCCGCCGCATTACCGGTTATCATCATAACGGCCATCGTTTCCCCGATTACTCTTCCAATTCCAAGCATAACCGCCGCAAGAATACCCGGAGCAGCAGCAGGTAGAACAATCCTGTACATGGTCTGCCATTTTGTTGCGCCAAGCGAAAGCGCTGCCTCTTTATAAGTCCAGGGAACAGAACGTATGGCATCTTCGGAGATTGAGACAATAGTGGGCATCGCCATAAATGCAAGCATCAGAGAGCCGGAAAAAGCAGAAAGACCTGTAGGAATATCAAACATTACCCGAACAAGCGGAACCAGAGTAACCATTCCGATGAAACCGATAACAACACTCGGTATTGCAGCGAGGAGCTCAATGCCGGATTTCAAAACATCTCTTACTGATACAGGGGCTACTTCTGAGATATAAAAAGCAGCCATTACACCTACAGGAACCGCAATAACAGCTGCGCCAAGCGTAACAAATAAAGAACCCATTATGAGAGATAATATACCAAAAGCTGCGGGCTTAGAAGTGGGATACCAAAAATGTCCGGTAATAAAATCTTTTATACTGTACTCAGAAAAAAAGCCCAGTCCCTCTCTTAAAAGAAAGAAAAATATCAAAGATACAAGGAGTATAGCGGCAATACCCGAGGCAAATATCAGTTTTTCTATTATTGAATCCGTAACCTTTCTGCTAAACATACTTCCTTTTCATTTTTATAGTTTCCTTAGCGGTACAAAATCAAGTTTTCTTACGGTTTTTTGGCCTTGATCAGAAAGCGCGTAGGCAATAAGCGCATTAACTAATTTATTGTCTTTTGAGCTGGCGTATAAGAATAGCGGTCTCGATATAGGATATTTATCGCTCAAAACACTGTCAATATCAGGTGAGACAAACTTATCTCCTTTTTTCTTGGCAATAGCTATAGCTTTTAGCTCGGCGGACATATATCCGATACCCACATATCCGAGAGCATTTGGGTTTTGACTTATTTCATTTACAATCGCTTGAGAAGAAGACATCAGAAGAGCTTTTGGAGAGAATTCATCTTTACTTTTTTTATTTCCTTTCCTAATCACATGCTCTTTGAAGAACATATGAGTGCCGGAGTTACTCTCTCGGGAGAGAATTACAATTTTTTTATCCGGACCACCCAACTCTTTCCAGTTTTTTATATTTCCCATAAAAATATTTCTCACCTGATCAAGAGTAAGCTGAACCACCGGATTTTTAGGATTCACAATAACCATAAGCCCGTCAAGACCGACTTTGTACTCGAAAGGATGAATCTTATTTCCTTCCGCCTGTTTAATTTCAGCTTCTTCTATGCTTCTTGAAGACATTGCAATATCACACGTTCCGTTTATAATCGCAGCAAAACCGGTGCCCGACCCTCCGCCGGTAATACCGATATTAAGGGAAGCGTCCGTTGAGGAGTAATCCTCCGCCCATTTTTGAACAAGATTTACAATAGTATCAGAACCTTTTATCTGAATACTTTTACTTTTCGCAAGAGCTGCGTTATCTCTGCTTTCCTTACTGCATCCAAAAGTCAGGAAGCAAAGAGCAACAACGGATATTCGAATCACTCTATTTTTCATTAAACGGATTATACAGGAATATTATTAACAATTGGTTAAGCAAATGTTAAGGAATTGTTAAGAATCAAACAGCTGTATACTGCAAATATTATACTAATGTACGCTATGGGAATCTATGATGCCTTACATCCTCTCCCTGCACCATAAAAATGACATCTTCGGCAATGTTAGTAGCGTGATCCCCAATCCTTTCCAAATGCCTTGATATTAAAATTAGTTCGAGCGCCACAGGTATATATTTAGTCTCTGAAATCATATAGGTAAGCAGCTCCCTAAATATTTGTTCTTTCAGTCCGTCAACTTGATTATCCATTGCAAGAACTTCCCTTGCCAGTCCTGCATCTTTTCTTACAAAAGAATCAAGGCAATGCTTTACCATTAATTTTGCAATATCCGCCATAAAAGGAATATCAATTAGTTTTTTAAGCTGGGGTGATTTTAAAAGCTCCTTAGAGGCTTCGGCGATATTAATGGCCTGATCCCCAATTCTCTCCAATTCTGAGTTTATCTTCATCGCAGAGGTTATAAAACGAAGATCAATGCCCGCCGGTTGATTAAGCGCTATAAGTTTTAGACAGCGATCGTCAATCTCTATCTGCAGAGCATTTACTTCATTTTCATTAAAAAAAACCTCTGTTTCCATATATTCATTTCTCTCCACAAGAGACTTAATGGAAAGGCGTATCATGTTTTGCACTAGTCCGCCCATAAAAAGCAGTTTTTCTTTTAGTTCCGCAAGTTCCGCATCAAATACTTTAGTCATCAAGCCCTCCAAATTTACTTTTTGTAAATTCAATAACACTCTGTTCAATTTCATCTCTCACTTTCCTGAAAAACTCCGGAGGTGTCCCGGTCGGATCAGGTATATTCCAGTTTATGAATTCTTTTGTCGGAGCTATAGGGCAAATATCCCCGCAGCCCATTCCTATGGCATAGTCAAAAACATCTATACCCGATTCTTTAATACTTTTTGACTCAGCCTTTGAGATATCTATAGCTTTTTCTTGAAGGTAGGCTATTGCATCCTTATTTACCTTGCCGGAGGGTTTTGAACCCGCACTGCAACTCTCATACAAGCCATATCCGTGAACTTTTCCGAAAGCCTCTGCCATCTGACTTCTGCAGCTGTTGTGAATGCAAAGAAACAGTACTTTAGGCAAATTTTTCATCCAAACCTCCCGGTAACGTAATCCTCAGTTCTCTTATCTTTCGGATTTGTAAATATTTCTTCGGTATTACCGAACTCAATAAGCTCCCCTAGAAGGAAAAATGCGGTCTTGCTGGAAATCCTTGCTGCCTGCTGCATGTTATGTGTCACTACAAGTATCGTATAGTCTTTTTTTAGGTCCACAATTAAATCCTCTATCTTTCTAGTGGAAATAGGATCAAGAGATGCGCAGGGCTCGTCGAACAGTATCACTTCCGGCTCGACCACCAGACACCTGGCTATACAAAGCCGCTGCTGCTGTCCTCCGGAAAGACGGAGGGCGCTTTCATTCAAACGGTCTTTAACTTCATCCCAAAGCGCCGCTTTTTTTAGAGCATTCTCCGTTTTCTCGTAAAGTATCCTCTTATCGGTAATTCCTTTGATCTGAAGGCCGTAGCACATATTCTCAAAGATACTTTTCGGAAAGGGGTTAGGTTTTTGAAATACCATTCCTACTTTTCTTCGAAGTTCTACCACATCAACATCCGGATCAAATATATTTTTTCCGTCAAGAAGTACTTTCCCTTTCAGTGTTGCATGCAAAACCAGGTCATTCATCCTGTTTATAAGCCGAATAAAGGTTGATTTCCCGCACCCGGAGGGACCTATCATGGCAGTAACCATATTTTTATAAATGTCCATATTAACATTTATTAGAGCATGTTTAAGCCCGTAGAAAAAGTTAACATTTTCAACTTTTATTCTTAATTCATCAGACATACTTTCTCCTTTGTTTTTCTCTTAGATATATGGCAATAGAAGATACGGCAAGCACCAGAATAAGAAGAATAAACGCACAGCCATAAGCTATCAGTTTTTGCTCCTCAGGATGAGTACCTTCCGTCATAAGGACGTAAATATGATAAGGCAGAGCCATGACTTCATTCATCACCGAGGAAGGATAAGACCTGCTGTAAAATGTGACAGCCGTGAACATTATAGGCGCTGTTTCTCCGGCGGCTCTTCCAACAGCCAGGATCATTCCGGTCAAGATGCCCGGGAGAGCAGCAGGGAGTACCACTTTCTTTATTGTTTGAATCTGTGTTGCCCCGAGAGCGTAAGAAGCCTCCCTTGTTGATTGAGGCACTGCAATTATAGCCTCATAGGAAGCCGAGATAATACCGGGAAGAATTAATATACCCAGTGTTAGACTGCCTGAAAGTATGGAAACATGAAAACCAAAAAGTTTTACGAAAACAGCAAGACCAAAAAGGCCAAAAACCACCGAGGGAACACCCGCCAAGTTGTTAATACTCATTCTTATCAGGTTTAAGGTGAAATTTTTTGGAGAATACTCACAAAGATAAATAGCCGTAATAACTCCGAGAGGAAGCGAAAATAGCACTGAACCCAGTACCAGATAGAGTGTCCCGACTATCGCAGGTCCAACACCTCCGGCGGTCATAGATTTTCTGGGAATATCAGTAAAAAATGTCCAGGAAAATGCCTTTATGCCGTTTGAAGCAATAAAATATATAATTGAGCCTAACGCTAGTAGTGCAATAATAATGCACACAAAGAGAAGAAGAAAACCCAATTTTTGAGAGTTCTCAGAGTTAGCTTTCATACATCCTGTCCCAGTTTCATTCTGTATTTTCTGCTTATGTATTCAGCAATCATATTCATCATTAAAGTTATCAGGAAGAGAACCAAACCTATAGCAAAAAGCGCATGATAGTGCGCTCCCCCAACAGCGGCCTCCCCCATTTCTGCAGCGATTGTCGAAGTCATGGGTCTCACCGGATCAAATATTGATTTTGGTATCATAGCCGCGCCTCCGGTCACAAGTAGTACGGTCATCGTTTCCCCCATTACCCGGCTAATCCCGAGTATTATTGAAGTTGAAACTCCTGAACCTGCTGCGGGCATTATTACTTTCCAGAGAGTCTGCCACCTGTTTGCTCCCAAAGCATATGAGGCCTCCCTATAACTTTTTGGAACCACACTTAAAGCATCTTCCGATATACTGCACAAAACAGGAATAGCCATTATTCCAAGTATTAAAGCACCGGTAAAAGCACATTGACCTGTTGAAAGATGAAGAAGATCCTGAAGAAACGGCGCAACTATGAGCATTCCAAAAAAACCAAATATAATTGAGGGTATCGCCCCAAGAAGTTCAACTACCGGTTTAAGAATCATTTTCTGTTTTACACCGGCTATTTCATGAATGTAAAGCGCGCTACCAATTCCAACCGGAACAGCAACGACCATAGCACCAAGAGTTACAACCAGCGATGCCGATATAAGCGGAAATATACCGAATTCGGGCGGAGTAGAAGTAGGATACCAGCTCTTGCCAAAAATAAAGGCCATCACACCGGTAGAAGATAAAACGGGCAAGCCTTCAGAAAATAACACTATTATTATTCCGATTAAAAAAACAAATGAAGATAACGCAACCGTCATGAAGATGTATTTATAAATTTTATCGCTTAATCCCATTTTTTAGTCGGGCGCCGGTTTTAAGACCGGCGCCCACTCCTTTTACTTAAGTTTTCTTAAAGGAACAAAACCTTGATCTTCTACTATTTTCTGTCCATCTGCACTTAAAATAAAATCAATGAACTTTTTGGACTCACCCTTAGGTTTGCCGCTGGTGTACATAAAGAGCGGTCTGGAATACGGATATGTATTGCTCCATACCGTATCTTTTTTGCACTCCACCTCATTAATATTAAGCGCTTTTACGGTATCATTAATATAGCCGATACCAACATACCCGATAGCTCCGGGCGTCTTTGATACCGTCGTCGCTACAGCCTGACTCGCCGCCTGAAGCAAAGCATCAGGCCTCATTTTTCCACCATCCATTGCGAGGGCTCCAAAAGCTTCATAGGTCCCGCTTGAAGTATCTCTGGAAACTACAACAATCTTTCCTGCAGTCCCGCCAACCTGCGACCAGTCAGAAATTGACCCGGTATAGATACCCTTTACTTGTTTCTTTGTCAACCCAGAAATATAATTCATCTTATTCACTATTACCGCTATTCCGTCCAACGCAATAACAGTTGCTTTCGGATCTAAGCCTTTTTTCAAGGCCAGGCTGATTTCCGACGCTTTTATTGCTCTTGAAGAATTCGCAATATCACAGGTAGAATCCTGAAGCGAAGCAATACCTATACCTGATCCGCCTCCTCTTACATTAATTTTAATACCCGGGTTTTTATCCATGTATGCTTCTGCCGCTGCTTGAGCTACCGGAAGCAGTGTACTTGAACCATCCACCACTACAGCTCCTGTTCCCGCACCAGCCGAACCGGCAATACTCATACCAATTACAGCCGCCATTACAATATTTTTAATTTTCATATATCCTCCCATTAGTAATTTACCTGTAACATACAGTTTAATTTTCCGGTGCTGGCAGCTGTTGAAGCAAGACCGTTATCTGTAAAGCGGTAGTCAGCAAGGAACCTGACGGATTTATCCGCATATACGTTTACTCCGACAGTGTAATATGAAACTGCTTTTCCGTCCCATACATTAGCATCCCACTGTTCAACTCTAATTACCGGTGATATTCCTGCAAGGCACGGCATAAGAAGACCAAAAGGCTGCATTTCAAGAGTTATGACGGAGTCCATAACATCCGTGGTGCCATTGGAACCTTTTCCGCCTATAAATTCTGCGGTAAAGAAAGTAGGAATTCCGGCAAGTTCTTCTTCATACTTGACATACAACCCAACACTAGCCGAATACAGCGTTGAGGCCAGTATCCATCTGTTATACATAGAAGCACCAAGTTCAAGCCCCGGAACAGGGGATGAAGTGAGTCTTATAGAATAGTCTTTCGCATTGTCAGTTTCACTTCCCCAGGTTGTACCGTTAGAAATTGCAGCTCTCCACTGCAGAAGATTTTTTAAAGAACCTGGAAGGTTTCCCCACCACTGTATACCAAAATCATAGTCAGCGGTAAGAACATTTGTCATGTACTGCGGAGTGTCAAATACTTTTTTTCTTGAAGAAGAATACGGGTTTTCAAAACCAAAAGGCTGATGATACTGACCAAACCTGAAGGTAGCAAGATCGTTGTCTGCCGCAAGGTCTATCCAGATTTCTTTAAAAGCTACAACAGGGCTTAATGTACCCGTCGAAGCTACTGTGAAATCTTTGTTTAAAGCAGTTGCTTTCGAGGTGCCCGTTGCCGCCAAAGCCGCAGGCGTCTGTGCGCTTGCAAAATCCGGCTGGATTTTAAAAGTCGCCCAGTCGTTCAGTTTAACGGTCATTGCAATTCTTGCTCTTTTAATAATCAGAGGTTCTTTGCCGTCCACTATTGTAGGATCATCGGTATAAGACATCTGAGTGTAACCCGACCAAGTAATCTTCTGCGCCCAGGCAGGAACATTCTCGGCGCTTCCTATAGCAAGCTTCTTTGCTACTTCATCCTTTGTCTCGGCAAGAACTTGTTGAGCATCACCGGAATCAAGAACTCCCTTTTCAATCAACTTCTGTGTAAGAATGTCTATTTCTGACGCCGCAGCCGCGCCAACAAGCACAAGCGCTGTTACTATTGCAAATACTGAATTTCTCATATTACCCTCCTGATTTTGCATCTCTTTTGAATTTTCATTGCTTTTCTAACTATTTTTCACCTCCCTCTGTTTTTTTTCGGCGAAGACTTTAAAAACTTATATTAAGTCCAAATTCCGTTTTTTTATATCCGAGAGAAGTATACAGATTAAATATTAAGGAAGGATAATGGGAATATTAATATTTCGTTAAGGAAGGAAGTATTTAAAATGAACTACTTTTTTGAGTCGAATTTATATCCTATTCCATGCACCGTTTTAATTAACTTGCCGGTTTTGCCCAGTTTTTCGCGCAGATGACGGACGTGAACATCTACGGCGCGGTCGACAATAGCCGCCTCATAACTCCAGGCACCGGTAATTATTTGTTCGCGATTGTACGCCTTTTCCTTATTTCTCATAAGAAATGCAAGCAGGGAAAACTCTATTTTTGTAAGAGAAAGCGGCTTACCGTCTGCCGTTGCTTCGTAGCTTAATAAGTTTATGCTGAGACCACCTTCGGACAGAATAGATCCGTCTTCCCCGGTGCCCCCTCCATTTTGTTTTGTTCTGCGCAGAACGGCATCTACTCTCGCCAAAAGTATCTTCGGGCTGAACGGCTTATTAAGATAATCATCAGCTCCGGCTTTAAGCCCTGTAATCGTATCCTCTTCCGCTGTTTTCGCGGTAAGCATAATTATGGGAATATTTTTTGTTTTATCATTTCTTTTTAATATCTTACACACTTCATAGCCGTCAAAACCCGGGAGCATTACGTCAAGAATAATAAGCGCCGGCTGCTGCTTTGCTGCAATATCTATGGCTTCCCCGCCGCTTGCCGCAAGCAGCGCCTTGTAACCGCTCTTTTCTATATGATATTTAACCAGCTCGAGAAGGTCTTTCTCGTCATCAACTATAAGTATTTTTTCTTTTGTCATAATTATTCCCTTGGAAGCGTAAAATAAAATGCCGAACCCTCGTTCAGTCTGCTTTCCACTCCGGTTGTCCCGCCATGCTGTCCTATAATATGTTTTACAATAGAAAGTCCGAGTCCCGTCCCCCCTGTTTCCCTGGATCTTCCTTTGTCTACGCGGTAAAATCTTTCAAATATCCTGGGCTGATCTTCTGCAGGAATACCGAAACCAGTATCTTTAACAGTAATTTTCAAACTTGCTTGCTGCTCTTCAGCTGTAATTGTAATTTTTCCACCTTCCTTGTTGAATTTCAAAGCATTATCCAGCAAATTAATCAACACCTGTTCCAGCATATCTTTATTTGCAATAATTCGTGGAAAATCCGCAGGTATATTTACTTCTGTTTCTATTTTCTTCTTTTTTAAATCAGGTTTAAACATTTCGACGGCTTTTTTCGCTATCTCCTTGAGCTCAAAGAAATCCTTGCTAATTTTAACGCTTGAGGATTCCATTTTTGAAAGTTCCAGAATGTCTCCAATCAGCCTGTCTAGACGAATCGCATTTTCCTCTATAATACCGAGGAACCTTCTGCTATTATCTTTTTCATCTACCGCCCCCTCCAGCAAAGTCTCAACATAACCCTTTATCGAAGAAAGCGGAGTACGTAACTCATGCGAAACATTGGCTATAAATTCAGTCCTGGATTTTTCAAGCCTGCGTATTTCCGTAACATCGTTAAAGATAACAAGCAGCCATTTTCCGTCGTTTTCCTCTTCTCCAAAAAAAGCAGAACGAATCTTGAATATACGTTCTACGGGGGTTACCATCTTCAATTCTATTTCACGCACGCGCCGGGTATCAAGAGCTTCTTTTAGAAAATGATTTAATTCCGGGTTGCGAATGGCCTCTATCAATGGATGATCCAATAATTCCTCTTCTCTTATACCAAATATTATTTCTATAACCTTGTTAATAAGAGTTATTTTTCCGCGAGCATCCAGAACAATAACACCCTCCGCCATATTGTCAAGCAGAGCCTTCAGACGCCCTTTGCCTTTTTTTTCATTCATTTCATCTCTCATTTTATTATTGTAATCCTTTACTCTTTATTTACACAGAAAAATACTGCGCTCTTTGGAAAAGTTATACTTTCCCGGCTGTCGGCTCTTCTTTTCGTCTTTAAAATTGAAATTGCGAATCACAATTTGTCAATTATTTCCGTCTTATTTAAGAGTAAACTCTTTTGAAAAATCTCCGCCTTTAATGCAATGCGAATCCGCTTTTACTGTTTGCTTTTCTTTTGCATCTATAATAATATAGGCTGTTTCCTGCCCTTTGTTATCATACTGACTCATAAATATTTGTTTTATCATTTCTTTGCCGTCTATAGCAACCTTAAGGGAATCTATAAAGTGCTTTGAGCTATCTCTGGTGCCATGAATAACAGTTATGGCAAGCCTTTTCTCCCCGGCGTTGTATTCAAATTTTATATCATTAGCAGGATGGGCAGCCGCAACTGCCGGCTGGAACAAAAAAGCAAGCGCGAGAAAACCGGCTAACATTATTTTCATTTTACTTTTACCTCCGTCCCTTTAGGGATGTATCTGATGTTTTCTGCCAATACTTGAGAGTAATTTAGCCCGTCAGAAAACGGCTCTATGACTTCCTTGAGTTTTTCAACTGTCTTTGCCAGCTGCGGAGCCGCAGCTTCATACTTAAATTTAGCAAAAGAATTCTCTGTCTTATTATTTTGAACCAGCTCGTAGACCAAATACGGTAAAACCCTGCAGTACATTGCCGGCATTACAAGCGCATAATAGACATCTTCCCGCGGGGCATCTTTTCTCAGTTTTAAAACAGACTCATCTATTTTTTTCAGGCCTATATCGTTAAGCTGTCTAAGTTTTCCGGAAACAGAATTTTCAGCAGTGAATATTTCTTTAAGATAATCCAACCATTCGGCGTCCAGCGCATAATACTTAAACATAAAATCATACAGATTATTATCCCGATAGCTTGCAAGAATTGCTTTTTCATAAGGTGTAAGTTTTAGCTTGCTTTTAGAAAGGTACTTGTCAACAAATCTGGCCTGCAGTTCACAGGATTTTATCAGTCTTTCTGTTTCATTTAAGCGGTGCTTTTTCCCGGCTAAAGAGTTTCCCTTATGCTGCGCGGCAAAGAAAATAAAAGAAGAGTACATAATAGAAGGATAGTCCTTATAGTTATCCATAAGATAAGCGTTTACCGGAACAAGAAGGCAGCCGTTTTCTCCATTTTTTACATTTAAAGCAGGAAAAACAGTTTGTTCTCCTCGTTCGACCTCAAACACAAGCTTTCCGCTCTCAAGCCGTTTTTTAAACTCTTTCAACAATGCTTCCACTTCCGGATCCTTACTCCCGCTCTTATCAACAAATTCGAAAAATTCTTTTTGCGCCTTATCTATTTTTGAACAATTTTCAGCATAAAGCTGTTTCTCCCGGTCCTGCGCAATACAAGCAGCAAAAGCAAAAAAAACAAGGATAGAAAATATACTCGACAGTTTTCTCATATAAGTTATTATATGTTATTTACAGCAGGTTTTCCACCGGGATTTTATGCTTTTCGCCTGTCACAGAATCAGCAAAATACATCAACTAATTATGCAGGTTTAACATGTTTTTTTAATCCGTATTTTGAAACCTTGATTTTGTCTTTTTATCGCTGTATAATCTATTAATAATTCCAAATTCTTTCAGAAAAACGGGGTTACTATGGATAATGAACCAAATTGCGCTCCTGATGCCTGGATTACAAACAAAAAACCGCTAACCTCGGAAAGTATCCGTATTTCTTTTCTGTACAACCGGGAATACACGCTGGCAAAAGACAAATATACAGCAACAGAATACGACAATTTTAAGTCTTTTGCTATTGCTGTCAGAGACCGTTTGGTGGAAAAATGGCTTGTAACTCAGGAAGAATACCACTGCAATAACGCGAAAAGAGTTTATTACCTCTCTATGGAGTTTTTAATAGGGCGGCTGCTGAACAATTATATGATAAATCTTGACCTTGACGGCATTGCAAAAGAAGCCTTGAAAAAACTTTCTTTAAATATGGAAGAGCTGGAGGAACAAGAGACGGATGCCGGGCTGGGAAACGGCGGGCTGGGAAGACTTGCAGCCTGTTTTCTTGACTCGATGGCAACGCTCGGAATACCCGCGCACGGCTATGGAATCAGGTATGATTACGGCATCTTCAAGCAGAAGATATTAAACGGCAATCAGGTGGAATATCCGGATGAATGGCTAAAAAGAGAAAATCCCTGGGAGTTTGTGAGACCGGAAAATTGCGCCAGAATAAAATTCTACGGTAAATCGCTGATGTCTCAAAATAACGCCAAACTTTCCGCAAAATGGGTAGATACCGAAGACGTACTTGCCATGCCTTATGATATTCTTATTCCGGGTTATAAGAACGGGAAAGTAAATACGCTGCGCCTCTGGGCCGGCAGGAGTACGGAAGATTTTAATTTTAACCATTTTAATTACGGCGACTACGAACGGGCTGTATACAACAAGGTCACTTCGGAAAACATCTCAAAAGTGCTCTATCCTAATGACGATTTTTACAAAGGCAGAGAACTCCGTTTAAAACAGGAATACTTTCTTACGGCCGCCTCAATTTCCGATATTCTAAGACGGTACCGGAAAGAAAATAAAGATATCACGCGGCTCGGAGATTTTGTAGTCATACAGTTGAATGATACCCACCCCGCACTTGCGATAGCTGAACTAATGCGCATCCTGGTGGATGAAGAGTTTCTTAACTGGGATAAAGCGCTGGAAATAGTAAGACAGGTGTTTGCTTATACCAATCACACGGTAATGCCTGAAGCAATAGAAAAATGGCCCGTAGATCTCTTCGGTAAACTGCTTCCCCGGCATTTACAAATAATTTACGAAATTAATGCGGATTTCCTTGCTGTTGTCAGAAAAAAATATCCGGGAGATGAAGGCAAAGCAGCCAGAATGTCTTTGATTGAAGAGTCGAATACTGATTTGGTCCGCATGGCTTTTCTTTGTATCGTTTGCAGTCATAAGGTCAACGGAGTTTCAGAGCTCCATTCCGAACTCCTTAAAAGCTATGTTTTCAAGGATTTCTACGAAATGTTCCCCGAAAAATTTACTAATATGACCAACGGAATAACGCAGAGAAGATGGCTTTTGGAAGCAAATCCGGCGCTCAGCAGTCTGATAACCGAAGCTGTGGGAAGTAACTGGACCACCGGACTTTACGAACTGGAAAAACTACTGCCCTACAGAGAGGATCCTGCTTTTAGAGAAAAATGGCGGGCAATCAAAAGAACCAATAAAGTATACCTTTCAAATTATATAATGAAAAATAACAGCATTGCTGTAAATCCGGATTCAATTTTTGATGTACAGATAAAAAGAATCCACGAATACAAGAGACAGGCACTCCTTTGTTTTTACATTATTTCCGAATATTTGAAGATTAAAAGAAATCCGGCGGGTACCTCCGTACCGAGAACTTTTATCTTCGGAGGCAAGGCTGCGCCGGGCTACGCCATGGCAAAACTTACAATAAAACTCATCAACAGCATGGCGCAGATTATAAACAACGACAAAGAGATAAAAGACAGGATTAAAGTTGTTTTTCTTGAAGATTACCGCGTTTCCCTGGCTCAAAAGATATTTCCCGCCAGCGATCTTTCGGAACAAATCTCCACGGCAGGGACGGAGGCCTCAGGTACGGGGTGTATGAAGTTTATGATGAACGGCGCCCTTACCATCGCCACCTGGGATGGAGCCAACATTGAAATAGCCAAGGAGACCGGAGAAGATAATATCTTTATCTTCGGTAAGAAAGTTGAAGAAATAGAAGCTTTAAAAAAATACGGTTACGATATCGGTAAATTTGTGCATTCTTCCCCCGGCTTGACGGAAATCTTTAATTTGCTCCGGAATAACTATTTTTCTTTCCAGGAATTCGGACTTTTTGATCCGCTTATCAATTCAATATTAAATTACGACAGATTTTTCCTCTGCGCCGATTTCGACCAGTACGAAAAAGCCCAGGAAGCCGTTTCCGCGCTTTACTCGGACAGAGAAAACTGGACGAAAAAATCCATAATTAATGTTGCCAAGTCCGGCAAGTTTTCCTCCGACAGAACCATAAAAAACTATGCCAAAGAGATATGGGGCGTCGGAAGAAGTATAAAATAAAATTAGGTCGCCGCATAACAACGCCCTTTTTTGTTAATTTCATTTTGACTCAGGCTTTTTCTCTTCTTTTTTTTCACCCTGCTTTACGTCTTTCTTCTTGTTAAGCAAAACCGGATTAAAGGCTTTTTGCTTTCGTCCTTCCAGTAGTATCAGCTTTGCCCGCTGCTTCACGCTCAACACAGCGCTGTTACGTTCTGTTGTTTCTTTTACTTTTTCCATCTGCTCCCTGTCTATCCTGTTACAGTTTTCTATCAGGGAGTTTAATACGCTTTCTTCAGATTTTTCCGAATTAACGGCCAGATTTAATTCAGTCAGAGCTGCCATCTTCTTTTTAGCATATTCTTCTCTGTCTTTTTCTGACTTATAATAATTTTCTGCGATTTTTGCCGCCTGGTCCAAAGTCAGCTCCAGCTCTGCATTAAGCCGGGCAAACATCTGTGCCTCGACAAGTTTTTTGGCGTTGCCTTTATTTTTTTCTTTTTGTTTTTCCCCATACTTTTTATGCGCTTGTTCTATCGCTTCCCATTTTTCCGCATCCTTAAACACTCCCAGTTCCTCCATCAGCTGAAGGTCCATATCTGAAACAGGTGTTTTCCCCTCTCCATAGCCTGCGGCTATTGCAGCAGTACAAAGCAAGATCAATATTTTCCTCATAAACATCTCCTTCTATTTAAATTTCAAACAACACCAAAAAGAGACCCGGATAGATGCCGGTCCCTATAAACCGTTACTCTTTTACACCGTCTATTTTATTATTCATTTTTTTAATTACGTCTCCCGCCTCTTTCGAGCTATCGATAATATGCGGAGTAAGGAACAAAAGCAATTCCGTTTTTTCACTTAATCTTTGTTCCGACTTGAAAAGAAAACCAATAATCGGAATGTCTCCCAGTATCGGTATTTTATTTTCAATTATACTGGACTTGTCCGTGATAATTCCGCCGAGCACCATTGTCTCTCCGTCTTTTACCCTTACCGTAGTGACAGCTTCTCTGTTATCCAGTACAGGAGCCCCAAAATATGTGGTTTCGGTAATTTTGCTTACAGTCTGTTTAATACTCAAAGTTATGAAATTATCCTGATTAATGCGCGGGGTCACCTCCAAAATAGTGCCCACTTTATCGTACTTGTAATTATAGACAATCTGCCCGCTCGTAGTTGTCTGGCTTCCTGTAAGAGTAGGAACTTCCTGGCCCACATTAACTGTGGCTTTGGTATTGTCCATGGTCAGTATTCTGGGGGCGGCTTTTACTTCAACTTTTGTTTCTTTCATTAAATTATGCAAAAATATTTTAGTACTGTCTTTTAACAGAGAATAATTAAATGTAGGTATTTTTCCCGCCTGCTGCAGGTTTGAATTAAGAATTCCGGCCGAATTATCCAGCCGCTTGCCCGCAAAATCAAGCGGAGCTGAGTCAATATTCCACTCCACTCCCATCTGAAAATCAGAATTCAAGGTCACATCCACCACCAATACTTCCACGAGCACCTGTCTCTGCACCTGATCGAGCTGCTCTATAGTGTTTTTTACCAGAATCAGTTTTTGCGGAGGCGCTATGACAATGATTGAATTTGTTTTTTCTTCGGCGACAATTGTTATCTCCTCTTCGTTCTGAGTTGCCGGGAGCCCCATATTCATTGTTGTTTGTTGTCTGGTTTGTCTGTCTGTCCGTCCCTGCGCGGAGGTGACGCCTCTAAATACTTCATTTAAAACAATTGCTAATTTTTTTGCTTCTCCGTACTTCAAATTAAAGACCGAGACCCCGATAGACCTGGTAGAAGCCTTCTCAAGATTATTAATTATTTTTAAGATACTTTTGATATTTGAGAGACTGTTAATGATAATAATACAGTTGGAAGAATCATTACTGAGAATCAAGCCCCAGAGGGGAGTAAGCGCAGCAAGATCCGCTCTTATTTTCGCCGCGGTCATATTTCTCAACAATACTATCTGCGAAACAATCTCATCTCCTTCAGGCGCCAGCGCAGGATCACTGTTAACCACCACCGGGATGTTAAACTGTTTTATTCCGGAGACAGGAACAATCTTCAGTACATCTCCTACAAAAATGGAAGCATACCCCTTCCCCAAAAGCACAGAATCCAGTATTTTAAATGCCTGTTCTAAGGTGATCTCTCCTTTGCTGTAAACAGTAACATTTCCGGTCACCGGCCCAATTTTTTTTGATTCATCCTTTTTGACCGACTGCGCCCCTCCATAGTATTGTTGAGGCCTTTGTTGAGCCGTGACAGTCTGAGGGTCCTTCAAGTTCTCGGTCGACACCTCTGCGCCGACATTCACAATCGTAAGACCGCTCAAGTTTGATAGAAAATCCAGAAGTTTACTGATATCTTCCCCGTTAAAAGAAAACCTGACCTGTTTCTTCCAGTCTACGCCGCTGATATCCAGGTATTTATTGTACGATGTATTTTCAAGTCCCGCGGCAGTGACAACAGATAAAGAAGTCTCAATAGACTTTTCTTCTTTTACCCCGGCCTTAACAGACGCCGTTTCAACACTAACCGTTACGGGTCTTTCCTCCGGCAGCTTTTTTATTACATCTCTTTTGGCAGCGCAGGAAGCAAAAAATACTGTTGCGAGTAATACAAATAATATCTTTTTAAACATACCCCCCCCTCTTTCACTATTTATTATAATGCGTATTTTTTTTATCTTCTTAAACGCCTGGAACGGTTTGTTGAACCAATTCTTCTGCTTCCCTCTATTACGGAATCTTCCGAAGAACTTACACTCTCTTGCTCTAAAGTTTTTTCGGCTTTTTCCGTTACGAAATCAGAGGCTTTTTCAGAAGTTTGTATGCTTACTTCCCCGTTCCTCAGCATTTTCAATATTAGTTCCGGAATCTTGCTCGCAGCTTTCGTTTCACCTACGGACCAGAGAAGATTCTCTTTTTCTGTTTTAATATTGACTTCACTGCCGGACCAGAAAAGCATTATACCGCCTTTCTTCTTTAGCATAATTTTATAGCCTTTACCATTACCCTCTTCCTTAAAAAATAACACATGCTGCTCTTCCTCGCTCATGGCTGCAGTCAAAGTCCAACTCTCGGAAACAACAGTTTTTTGAATCCCGGGCGAGGCTTTTTCAAAGAGCGCGGCGGGCGCAAAAGGATCCCGCTTCAAAGTTATAAATTTAGAAAGATCGGGATAGAGTATTTTTGCTCCCAGACGTTTTGTGGAAATTGAAACCGCAACAACAGTGTCCAGCTGTCGCAGGCCTTTATAAGTGCCTCCGCCCATAGAGCTTATTCTGAAATTATTAATACTTACAAAAGGCACCGTATTTTCTGCAACAAATAAGAGCTTCAAAAATGTCACGGCATTTGATTCCAGTTTTAACTGAAAATTGGCAGTACCTTTGGTTATCTGCACTCCTGAACTCCTGAAACTTTTATTTTCAACTTCGCTTTTCTCCGTAAAACCTTCGATATAATTAAACATATAGTTATTTGCCTTGTCCGCCGTCAAAGGTTTTGCGCCTTTCTCTTTATCATTTTTTTTGATCCGGACGGTTTCTTTCCGGCAAACGGCAATATCCAAAAGCGTCGCCCGGTATTCTTTTACCGCCGGCTCAACAAGCAATACAGCAGCAAGTGTTACGGCTGTAAATAATAAGCCGGCTGAAAGTACATTTTTTTCTCCTGTGCTGAGGCCAAAGAGAGTCTTTGTCTTCATTTCGCCACCACCTTAATCCGCAGTTTAATCATAAACTGCGTTGAGCGTCCTTCTGCGGCGCTCAAATCATTTGCAAAAGAGAGTTCCGAAGACGCTCCTTTTATCTTATTCAGTCTGTCTACAAAATCCGAGATATTTTGCCTGATTTTGGCGCTTCCTTTTACCGTCAGCTCACCTCTTGCATCTCCTGCAATTTCATTTAAAACTATATCATTCGGCACTGCATCTAAAACCTCTTTCATCAGACCAGACCACTTTTTCCCGCCGCTGGCATCAAGCACAGCCAAGTCAGCTTTTGCCTCTTCCAGGGTCCGCAAGGCTGAGCTATTTAAAAAATAAAAAACACCGAAGACCAGTAAGAGCAGGGCTGTTAAGATTACCGTAATTTTAAGCAGCATTTCAGAATGTTCGGCTTTGTTATTTTTACCGGAGGTGTTTCTGATAAGATCCGGTCTGACACTGCTGTTTTTAATAAAAGAGCTATAAAGTCCAAAGAGCAAAAGCCAGTCGGCACCCTGACCGGTCTGACCGGCCTCTTTCATAAATTGACTTCCCGGTTCAAGCTGCAGCCCCTCTTTTAATTCAAAACCGGAAACAAATACTTTCAAAATACTTACACCATTGTTAAAGAGCGCCTTACGTGTTAACTCCACTTCCTGCGCAAGGTCGTCCTTTTTAATTTCAAGAGCTCGGCTTAGAATTATACCGCCGTCTTTACAGGCCAGCAGGTCGGCTCTTCCTCCTGACCAAAAAACAAGCAAAGAGGGTTCCGGGGTATAATTCAAGGCGGTCTTAAAAGCTTCAAAAAGCGCGGCAGAAGTGGGAATAACAGACACGGGAAAAGCCTTCTCTCTTTGAAGTAAAGAAAAATAGCTTTTTATTTCATCCAGAGCGGTAGCGTAAAACAAAGCAGCCGGTTTTACCCCTGGAATATTTTTTGCGGAGACCAATACCGCGTCATAAGCGGTATTTTCCCTGCTATAATGCAGACCTTCCTCAATTTCCCGGCCCACCGCGTCTTTTAGAGCTTCCCGGGACGGCTCCTTAACTTCAATTATTCTAAAAACACATCTTTCCCTGGGATACAGCGCTATTATATTTTCCAAAGGAAAGCCTTGCAGAAAGCCAGATAGCCTTTCTGCAAGTGGTTCCTTTTGCTTTAAAGGCAACGAGCCTGCCTTGATCACCGAATAAATATTATCTCGCTTTTGTAATAAAACAGCCCTAATATTTTCCTTACCCAGCTCCAGCAACAGCGTTTTATTGTTCGCCATAAAACCCCCGATAAATACATATTCTTTCTTCAAAGCGCGCCAGCCAAATACTAATTGTATTCCACGCCGGCGCAAGGCGGACTATTATTCATTCCTGCCAGAAGTATTTTAAAAAAATACTTTCATGTCCTTCTTTTTGCAGAACATTAAAGACTGCATTTATCTTAACCAAAGATTTTCCGTCAGCAGATCCTGTAACCCTTACGCGCTTGACAGCCGAAACAATGCTAAAGTATCTCCTGAAACGACCGGGCATGCCGGGAGCGTTTTGTCTTAAATAATCTTGCAGCTCCTCGCCAAAAGGTCTTTTCTTTATTAATTTATCCGCGAGCGCTGCAGGCCCCGCAAAATCAGAAATATAGGCTTTCAAAACCTCCTGAGAAGCCGTATTTACATTTAGAGACCCGTCGCTGTAAATAGTAAAGTAAGAGAGAAGCGAAAACACATCGTTAACCTCCAGCTCCGGAACCAGCCCCAGCTCCTCGGCGTTAAAGAAAAGCCCTCCATTTTGTTTCCTCCAGCTGAAAATAGCCTGGGCCTTCTTCTCGGCATCGCTCATTTTTATTCCAACCAGCACATCCTTTATTACATTAAGGGAAGCGCTGTTTATATTGGCTTTACCTCCCTCTTCCTCTAAAACCGCGGTATAGGTGCCGCCCCCAAAAGAGACGGAAGCATTTTTTGCATTAAAGTTTTCTATTTTATCAAGACGCGACAAACCTAATACTATGCCGTTAGCATAGTCGGAAAATATTACGTCAAAGGCACCCGCATAAGCGATATAATAGGATTTCATATAGCTCTGATAGTTTTTTAGCGCTCTCGCTTGATTTCTTATATATAAAGTCAGACCTCCGGAAATAACAAAAAGCGCCGCGGCCACCCAAATAACTATTATTGTAACATATCCGGAGCTTTTACTTCTCATACGCAACGACCCCCGTTATTGTTTCCAAAGAAGTCATTCTGTAGGGATTGGTCCCTCCGGTTGCGTTAACCTCCACCTTTACCAGCCGGGGCAGCAGACCATGAAAACCAGAGTTCCCTGACTTTCTCTTATCAGTGTCCCACTCCGTCAACCAGCTTCCATTTTCATAATACGCCAGCGCAAGTCCGGTTATCCCTTCTAAAATCTCCGTCTCTTCTTCCTTCCAGGGTAATACCGTTTTATCCCAAAGAGCTTTTCTTTTCAGGACTATACGTTCATCCTCCTGAGAAGCGGCTTCAAAATAGTATGTTACTCTGCAAAAATCTGCCCTTCTGGGAAAATTTTCAGGCCAATAAAGCGAAACAGGTCTGGAAATACAAAACATCTCAAGCCTGTTTTCTAACCCGTTAAAATAGAAGTATTTTCGCTCCGCGCCGGAAATTGATTTTATTACCATCGGCTCTGCGGAAACAATACTTTTAAGATCCCGGCAGATAATCTTTAGCGCAGTCCTGGCATTCTGCTGGACCTCACTTTCGCCAAACGATTTATCCCACGCCGAAAGCCCTGCAGAAAAAGCACCGTAAACTGAAGCTGTGACTAAAACAACTATAGCCAGACCTGCCAGCAGCTCTATAAGCGTAAAACCGGCTTTTAAGCTGTTCTTTACCGACTTTAGATATTTAGTTTTACTTTTCAAATGTCACGCTCTTTTTTTTTGATAAAACAGCCGCCGAACAAACAGTATTCATCGTCTTTGAATAAATTTTGTTTCCAGAGCATAATTTCTGGGATTTCTCCTTGCTTCCCAGGCAACAACCAAGGTCAGGCGGATAAGAGCATAGGAATCTTTTCTGCCTATTTCTTCACTGGACGCCGTCCAGGTATAACCCTGATTTTTTTCTCCAAAATCTCCGCCGGCGTTGACTTCCAAAGAACTCAAAGCTTGGAGTTCCTCTATTTTAGATTGAGCCAGAAAGACGGCCTTTGTCTCGTTCTTCATATCTTCCATTCTGTTAATAGACTCAGAAAAAAGATATAGCGCGGAAATTATTACCAGGCTAAGTAAGCCGACACCGACAAGCGCGTCGAGGAGAATATAACCCGAACCACTCACCGGGCGTTCCGTTACTGAGCGCAATCCTACATTTGTTCTCAATGGTTGCGGCGCCTTATCGGGCGTTTCGGAGCCACGTGTTCTGCTGTTATTTTCTTCAAAGACCTTTAGCCTTTTCATTGCGAAACGCCTGCAAATGAATTGGATGTATACTCTCCCGGAAAAATCTTTACAGTTCCCGTAGTCTGAGTAAAGACAAGAGTGTAAGCATTCCCTTTCTCATCACCCAAAAACAATTTAGACGCTTCCGCACTTCCGTCAGGGTAAAAAGTAACATAATCCTGGGTCACCGCGGCTTCCGACTCAAAAATTGAACTTCTTGGCGTCGTAAGATATACCGCAGTTGTGGAACTTTCCAGCATTTTCGGTTTTTGTGTTTCTATTTGATGATATATACCGTCTGTTGACAATTCAGCCAGCCAATAAGATCTGTTTGAAAGATCAAGGTACAGCCTTACATTTACGGCCTTTGAGCCCGAAATCTCTCCTGCTAAGCGGGCCAGAGAGCTGACCTTCACAGCATCCGAGTAAACCCCTCTTGCCGCAAGAAAATTGCCGAGCCAAACCACCGTCAACCCGGAAATCGCAATTAGCAGCGCAATGACCATTACAAGCTCAATAAAGGTAAAACCTGCTTTAAATATAATACTGTTTTTTCTATTTTTATGAATTCTCTTTTCCACAATTTAATATTTTACCTCTACACTTTATTTACTATTCCTGTGTCCAGTTGGTAATATCGGCATCAGGACCTATTCCACCCTCTTTGCCGTCCTTGCCTAAAGAGTAAATATCGTACGATCCAGGATTGTTAATGCCGGGAGAAACAAAAACATACGGATTCCCCCACGGATCCTTCGGTGCTTTCTTCTTAAGATAGGGCCCTTTCCAGTTTGCGGGGATAGGAGGTATATTGGGAATTTCAGATAAGGCTTCAAAACCCTGTTCGGTGGCGGGATAGGCTCCGTTATCAGCCTCATAAGCATCCAGCGCAGTCTCTATGGCTGAGATATCCGCCTTTGCCGCTGAGATTCTTGCGTCCTCGGTCCTGCCAACGAACCTTGGAGCCACAACAGCCGCCAGTATTGCAATTATGGCTATAACGGTTATTATTTCTATCAGGGTAAAGCCTTTTTGGTTCTTACAGTTCCTCATCTTTCCTCCTTCCTGTTTTTTGAAATTATTTTATTACCGCGCTGATACTCATAATGGGCAGAAGCAAAGCTAAGGCAATGTACCCTACCAAAAGCGCCACCCCGAGAATAAATAGGGGTTCTATTAAAATCATCAGGCGTCTTGCCGAGGTTTCCGTTTCTCTTTCGTAGGAGGCGGCCGCCTTGACAAGCACAGCTTCCAGTTTCCCTGTCTCTTCCCCCACCTGCATCATCTGCACGACATTTTTCGGAAAAAATTCTATGCTTGCAAGGGTTCTTGAAAGCGGTTCTCCCCGCTGAACATTCTTTCCTATCAGGTCTATATGCCCGGCAAGTACTTTATTATCTATACTTCCCGAGGCTACAGAGAGAGCCTCGAGCAAAGGTACTCCGCTCTCCAGCATAACCGAAAGTAAAAAAAAGAAACGGGAAAGAACGGCTTTATGCACCGTTTTTCCGATAAAAGGTAAGTTTAAAATATAAGTATCTAATTTTTTTCTGCCTGCAGGAGTATTAACTGCGAGCTTAAAAAGTATAGCTGCCGCAATTAAGAGTAACAAGAGCAGCCACCAGTAACCCGAAAAAAAGGCGCTTATTTTTATCAGGATTAGGGTAGGTAAAGGCAGAGTCTGCTTGTACTCTGAAAATATGCCCACAAATTTAGGCAGTACAAAAATCATTATTAGAAGCAGCACGCCGGCGCCAAAGGATAGTATGACTGCGGGATATATAAGCATAGTAAAAAGTTTTGATTTGAACTCTTCCTCCCACTCCAATAAATCCGCATATTTAAGCAACACAGCCTCCAAAAGTCCGGAAACCTCTCCCACTTTAACAAGCCCCACCATCAGCGGCGGAAATATTACGGGATATTCACGCAGGCACTCCGAAAAATGCGCACCGTTCTTTATCTTATCTTTAATGGCAACTATGGTCTTGCGTAATTTTATATTAACTACATTGTCGCTTATGGTGTTTAAGACCCGGTACAAAGGCACCCCTGCCGAAAGCATCGTAGAAAGCTGCCTTACAAAAAAGCTGAGATCATGTATACCCACAGGTTTATAAAAACCAGCCTCAAACAGTTTTTTAAGCTTCCCGGCTGTTTTTCCTTTGTCAAATTGCATCATCTTCCTGCGTTACCTTAATAACTTCGCTTATTGTCGTAATACCTCTTTTTACTTTTTCCCAGCCGTCTTCGCGCAATGTCCTCATGCCGTTTTCTACCGCCGCCGCTTTTATTTCTCCGGGCATGGCGCGATTCATAATTATCTTCTTCATAGTTTCGTTCATAACCAAAAGCTCGTAAATCCCGCTCCGGCCGTAATATCCGGTATTAAGGCAACGATCGCAACCTTTTCCTTTATAAAATTTCTCGTCCTTTTCTATTTTGAAATTGATGTCTTTGAGATATTCCAGGTCCGGCAGATATTCATTCCTGCAGTTTTTATCTATTTCCCTTACCAGTCTTTGCGCAAGAATACCCACTACCGAAGAAGCTACTAAAAATGGTTCAATTCCCATATCTATAAGCCTTGTGGCTGCTCCGGCCGCATCGTTTGTATGTAGAGTAGCAAAAACCAAGTGTCCAGTTAGAGAGGCGCGAATAGCTATCTCCGCTGTCTCTAAATCTCGAATCTCACCCACCATTATTACATCCGGATCATGACGAAGTATATGCCGCAGTCCTCTGGCGAAGGTAAGTCCTATTTTACTGTTAACCGGAATCTGATTAATGCCTTCCATATTATATTCAACCGGCTCTTCCACTGTAATAATCTTCTTCTCGGGTGTATTAATCTTTGATAATGCAGAATACAAGGTGGTGGTTTTTCCGCTGCCTGTAGGACCGGTTACGAGTATAATACCGTAAGGTTTTTCTATAAGTTTTTCAAATTTCTGTAATGTATCGGGGAGCATGCCAAGCTCTTTCAAGCCAAAGCGCACGCTCGTCTTATCCAGTATTCTGAGAACCACACCCTCTCCATAAAGCGTAGGAATAGTAGAAACTCTGCAGTCAATCTGTTTTCCGGAAGCCTTTATCTCAATTCTTCCGTCTTGCGGAAGACGCCGCTCAGCAATATTTAATTCTGCCATAATCTTAATTCTGGAAACTATAGCGCCTCTAAAATATTTTAACGCTTCAGGAAGCGGCAGATCTCTGAGATTTCCATCAACGCGAAAACGAATCTTTAATCCCTTTTGCCGGGGTTCAAGATGAATATCCGTCGCCCTCTCTTTAAGCGCTTCGACAAATATTTGATTTACAAATTGTATAACGGAAGCATCCTGAGCCAGCGCAGTATCATCTATTTCATCAATTTCTTTAAACTCGCCGTTTTTCTCCATAGAGGCAGAACTGCTTTCTGCCACCATTTTGGCTACCGTATCCGCGCCCACCCCGTAATAACGTTTTATGAAAGTAATAATCTCTTCTTCTGTCGCCTCCAGGGGCTCAATTTTTTTCCCCAATATTAAGACTATTTCGTCCAGGACCTGTAGATTATTTTTATCAGAAACTGCGACTATAATATTTCCGTCTTTTTCTTTGAGGGGTAAGGCCTTTAGACGAGTTGCAATTTTAAGCGGGAAGCCGGTCAGAAGAGTTTTGTCAATTTCCATATCATTAATATTCTCCACAACGTCTCCTTCGTAAAATAAATAATGACTTATAATTATATCATTAAATTTAGGTTTTACCAAAGAAGAAAGTTTTGCTCAGAAGACAAATACCTCTTGTTTAGACGTAAGAGTACGCCTAAATGTTACAAGAAAAACAGTATAATATTTATTTTGCCGCGGAGCTGAATTGTTGGAGTTTTCCTCGTCTTAATGTGTTTTTGGCGGCAGGCCGACAGTATTATTATCTGCTATCTGCAGGCCTGCGCCTTCTGATTAGTTTACAGAGGTTACTACGACAAAAAGGGTATTGCCTTCTCTTTCCACCATGAAGAGCACACCCTCTTTCAAGTCGGCGGAGCTCATCGCTTTTTCAAATTCTTCTTTATCTTTAACAGCCTTTTTGTCCACTTCTTTTATCAGATCGCCCACTCTTAAATTAGCCTTATCCGCAGGTGTGTTTTCTTCGACTTCAATTATTACAACGCCTTTGTCAGATTTAAGACCATATTTCCCGGCAAGGCTCTCATTTAAGTCTTTTACGGCAATACCTGCCGCTTTATGCTTCTTCTCTTTTTCTCCGGAAGTCTTTCCTTTGGAAACTGCGGATTTTGCCCCCAGGGAGCCAAGATTATTTTTATTTCTAATTCCTTTCCGTCGCGAACCACCGTAAAGACTGCTGTTTCGCCTACTTCCCCGGCGGCGACCATCTCCACAATATTCTTTGGCGCCTTAACCGTTTTTCCGTTGAATTTTACAATAACATCCCCGCTCTTCAAGCCGGCTTCTTTTCCCGGACCTTTAGCATCAACTTCGGTTATTAGAACTCCGGCAGAAACTTTTAGTTTTTTTGAAAGCCTGCCTTCTACTTCCTGCAGGCGGACCCCCACCCACGGGGTTTCGTCTATATTTTTTCTTCCTGCCATAAGCTCTTTTAACTTTGCTTTCACATCATTAATAGGAATCGCAAAACCTAAACCGATGTTACCCACACTGCCCATTGAAAAATTACCTGCTATTGCCATATTAACCCCGATAACTTCTCCCTCAATATTAAGAAGCGGACCTCCTGAATTACCGGGATTTATAGGCGCATCTGTCTGGATAACATGAGGAATTCTTTTTGGAATCCCCGTTATATCCATATTATCAAAAAGCCTGCCCATGGCCGACACAATACCCATGGTCACAGTGTTTTCATAACCAAAGGGATTTCCTACGGCAAGAACGAGATCTCCGACCATAACTTTATCAGAATCTCCGAGTTCTACCGCCGGAAAAGTATCATTTGATTTAATCTTTAAAACTGCTATATCGTGCCTCGCGTCATAACCCTTAACTTCTGCCTCGTATTTTTTATCATCCGTCAATGTAACTTTTACGGTCAAAGCATCCTCAACCACATGATAATTCGTAAGAATGTACCCGTCGCCCGAGATAATCATTCCGCTGCCAATCCCGCCTACCCTCTGCCCTTTGTTTTTCTTCTCCCGGCTATGATCCTGCTCCTCTTCCTCTCCGTTCCTGTTTTTAAAATATTTCTTAAAATCCGGCATTCCAAATTCAAAAGGAAAGATGCTGTTTGAATCTTCTTTGATCTTCTTTTCGGTAGTAATGTATACTACCGCAGGACTCGCCTGTTTTGAAATTTCTCTCAAATTATTCTGGAGCGCCTTAACTTCATTGCCGGCCTGAACCTTTGCCGCAGCCGTGTAACCCGAAATCAACAAAACAGCAGCACCAAACAGCAACGGCTTTAAACTTTTCATACACTCCTCCCTGCAATTGAAAATACTAATTACAAATGACAAATTACAACGTATGGCGTTAGATAATAATACTCATTAAAATGTATCTTGAACTTGCTTTTCTTATTTTCCGTCTTCCGTTATATCCAGTTCAAACTTTATATTATCCTTGGGTGTCAATTTCTTCAACTCTGCCAGCTCTTTTTTATCTGGTAACTTCATTATGTAACCAAGACCGTTCAACTGTTTTATCAGGTTCTCGTATTGTCCTGCATTTACGGTAATGATATATTTCTTATGAAGCACGGGCGCATTGCGCGCCGCCGGATTCTCGGATAAACGGCTAAAAACACTTTCGGTAGCGGTGCCTTCAAAACCACCAACAATCCTGTCCAGGTCATAACTTGCTTTATAAATATCAGCTGTCTTCATTACAATTTTATTCGCAGTTTTCTTCCCGGCTAAAGAAGAGCTTTTGACCTTGTCTTCCGCGTTTTGACCGGCGGATCCAAAGGAGAGCACTAAATCTTTATCGCTCAAGTAACTGCTTACAAAGACTCCGATAATAACTCCGGCCAATACACCCAGGGTGCCTGCAGCCATATTTCGCAAATTTAAAAAAGTCCGGTATTTTTTATAAAACGGTGTACACGCTTCATTAAGTTTTTTATCCAGCCCGGAATAAAACTCCCCGGGCAGCTCTTCATCCGGAACAGACTTTATATAGTTAAGCGCCTCCTTAAGTGTTGAATAGGCTAAATCACACATCTTACAGGAGAGCAGATGTTTTACCACGGCTTCCTTCTTAAAGGAAGAAAGCGAACCGTCGTAATAGTCAAAGAGAAGCTCTTTCAGGTCTTTACATTCCATACTCTTTCACCTTGTCCTTCTGAGCCAAAAATATATTTCTCAGCTCTTCCCTTCCCCGGTTAATCCTGGATTTTACGGTCCCAGGATTAGTGTCTGTAAGCGCAGCAATCTCTTCATAAGAGAACCCTTCAATATCCTTAAGAATAACGGACATCCTGTACGGCTCGGATATTTTAGCCAGCGCATTGGCTACAAACTTCTTCTTAGCCGCTCCTTCGTAAAGCTGTTCGGGAGTTTGTACAAGTGAAGCCTCCGTCTGCGTCTCATCAGGCTCCACAGCCTTCTTAAGCACATCCTTACTATACTTCTTCATCCTGTTAATTGAGTAGTTAACCGCAATACGTTGAATCCAGAAATAAAAAGGCGACTCCCAGCGGTATTGTTTAATTTTTTTAAAGACCTGCAAAAACACATCCTGGGCAATCTCCAGAGCATCTTCACGGTTATGCAAAACTCTGTAAATAACAGAATATATCCTTGCATCATACAACCGCACCAACCGGTAGAAAGCCTCCCTGTCGCCGTTCTTTTGAACCTTTTTTACGAGTTCATCTTCATAGTTGCGGGAAACTTCTTCTATAACATTCCGTGCAATATCCTTCATAAATTAAAAAACTCCCGACACATCAAATTGTTCTGGCCAATCGTACTTATCTTTATCTGGGCGGCAAGCCGAATCTGTCCAGCGGCATCCACACCAGAACCGGTCTTCCGATTAATCTTTCTCTCGGAACAAACCCCCAAAACCTGCTATCCAAACTGTTATCTCTGTTATCCCCAAGCATAAAATAGTAATCCTGTTTAAGAACAATTGAGCCGGCTCCGTCAGGAATTAACTTAAGGTAATGTCCTTCCTCATTTCTGCTTGTAACTTTTTCCCCGTTAAGATAAACAGCGTTATTTCTTTTTTCTATCAGGTCGCCTTTTTTTGGCACCGTGAAGGCCGCTGCATTATCTCTCGGACTGCTGTTTGTGTCCGCATAGTTCTCAGGAATAATTACATTGTCAAGGTGCTTTTTAAACGGCTCCTCCTGTTTCTCTCCGTTAATATAGAGTTCTTTATTTTTAAGCTCTATAATATCTCCCGGAAGACCTTTACACCTTTTTACGAACACCTTATCTTCTTCCTGGGGCGGAAGAAAGACGACTATATTATTTCTCTTAACCTGCCCCCATTCAATAATTTTTTTCGTAGTAAAAGGAAGTTTAAATCCGTAAGAAAGCTTGTTCACAAAAAGATGGTCCCCGACCAGCATTGTTGATTCCATAGAGCCTGTAGGTATGGTAAACGCCTGAATAACAAATTCGCGTATTAAAAGAGCGATTACCAGGGCCGAAATTAAAAACAAGAAGGAAGTCCCGTCTTTATTTTAGTTCCAACGCCATACTTACAAAATGCGTTCCGCCGAGTTCTCCGAAGCTTTTGTAACCGTAATCAATATTCAGCATTTCAACTTTTACGCCAAAGCCTCCGGAAACTCCGCTTCCGGAATCCGTCGTTGAGCCCAATTTGTATCTATAGCCCCCTCTAAACGTCAACATCCCCAGAGCTTTGGCCTCAAAGCCCATGGAAACAGCGGCCTGCGTCTGCGCGGGAGCACTGTAATCTATGCAGAAATTTAGTTTATCCCCCAGATAAGCGAGACCGGCTTTAAAATTTGTCGGGAGATTTTCTGACGCACCCAGATTTTGAACATTAACTCCGGCCCAAACTCCGCCGGCAACCATAATATTCGCGCCGAGGTCAAACAACGGTTTATAGTTTACATAATCGTCAAGTACTTCATACGGCACTTTAAGATTCATTCCGAGGGAAAAACCGTTTAGAACTTCTGCGGCCAATGTAGCTTGCGGG
>JAPLKO010000016.1 GCA_026388015.1 Candidatus Firestoneibacteriota bacterium
TGTCAGTATCAGGGTTGCAACCGCAAGCAAAATACCGATAGAGGTAATAAGTGAAAATTTAATCCACAATCTTGTTCCGTCATCTGAAAACATGAAATATGAAATTAAAATGAACAAGATAATTGAAAGTAAGGCTGAAACAACATAGCCCGTAACGATAGGTTTCATCGGATCAAATACTTTAGCCTTGTCATCTCCGCGTACAAACCAGATTCCGATTATAGAAGTAAACACTCCCAAAGCCCTGATTAAAAGCGCGAACATAATGAATTTTAAAGTGACTACTCCCGCAAGCGCAACAGTTCCGCCGTTATTTTTCACAAAAACAGGATCGAGGAGCGTTGAAGCAGCAAGAATAATAGCTGCCACAAGGGTTACCTCGTAGGATTCGAACATATCCGCCGCCATACCTGCGCAGTCACCTACATTATCACCTACGTTGTCTGCAATTGTTGCCGCATTTCTCGGATCATCTTCCGGTATTCCCGCTTCTACTTTGCCGACTAAATCTGCGCCGACATCAGCTGCTTTTGTATAAATACCGCCGCCGACTCTCATAAAAAGAGCTGCCAACGAGCCGCCGAAACCAAAACCAATTAGCACTTTCATTGCATCCTGTTGAAAAAACCAAAATATTATGGTAGCTCCAAGAAGACCGAAACCTACGGTGAACATACCTGAAACAGCTCCCGCATCAAATGACACTCTAAGAGCTTTTGAAAAGCTTGTAAGCGCCGCATTTGCAGTTCTTACATTACCTTTCACTGCAAGTTTCATCCCGACAAAGCCCGCCCCGTACGAGCAAGCAACACCGGCAACGAAAGCAAGAGCAATACCCGCAGAGAACTTAAACCTTTCTGCGTCTGCCAGATCTTTAAATGTACCGTAGTAATACATAAAGTAAAGACCTAATGTAACCGCTCCTATGAACCAAATCATTATCTTCATCTGCTGCTTTAAATACGCCATTGAACCTTCTTCAATAGCTTTAGCAACATCTGTAAGAGCTTTGGGACCCGGATCCATTCTCCATACTTTTACCGCAAGGTAAGCGCCGTAAATTATGGCAATTACCGCAGACCAGAATACGAGCTCAAGTACGAAGTTCTCAAACACCCCAAATTTAGGCAATTCGAGATTTGCTTCACTTACGCTCATTGCAATCTGGCCCAACTTTGTTACCAGACTTCCAACCATTTTTACTCCTCCTTTTCTTTTTTCCCTAAATCCGCCTTGAAGGCATTATTAAGGAATTTTTATCTCATTTTGCGAGAAACCCGTTTTTCAGGGATTATTTTTTAAGCTTCCGCATTTTCAGCCTGCTGTTTAGAAGGTCCGTTAACAATACAAAGGCCTTTAATGGCAGCCTCATATTGTTCGGTATTCGGAGCCACTCCGTGCCACTCTGCTTTATTTTCCATAAAGCAAACGCCTTTACCTTTCACCGTTTTGGCTATCAACACCGTCGGCTTACCTTTTGTTTCTCTTGCTTTTTTTAGCGCTTTCAGCTGAGCCTCAATTGAGTGCCCGTCCACCTCTATAACATTCCAGTTAAACGCTTTGAATTTGTCTGCCAAAGGCGCAATCCCTTTGACATCCTCTACCGTACCGTCAATCTGAAGATTATTATAATCTACCCAGGCGACCAGATTATCAAGTTTTCTATGAGCAGAAGTCATAATTGCTTCCCAGATGGAACCTTCCTGAAGTTCGCCGTCTCCGAGAATACAAAAAACCCTTGAATCACTGCCGTCCAGTCTTAACCCGAGTGCTGCGCCGTTTGCCGCACCAAGACCCTGCCCCAGCGAACCTGAAGATATTTCAATGCCCGGTGTTTTTTCTCTATGAGGATGCCCCTGAAGGATACTGTGCAGCTTTCTAAGCGTTACCAGCTCTTCCTTTGGAAAATATCCGGCTTCTGCAAGAACTGAATAGAGACCAGGTCCTGCATGCCCTTTTGAAAGAAAAACCCTGTCTCTTTTTTCCCAATCCGGATTTTTAGGATCGTGTCTTAACTCCGCAAAATACAACGCAGTAAGGAACTCCACCATAGAAAGAGATCCTCCGGGATGCCCTGAACCGGCAGCATGCAGCGCCGACAGGATGCCTCTCCTGATACTTACCGTAAGTTCCTCCAGTTTTTTAATATCCGGAGTTTCGTTTTTTCCCTGATACATTCACTTCCTCCTCTAAAAATAACTCGTAATTTTATATCAAAGCCCAGGCCGTTTGCCAGACGCGTTTTGTATTGGCAATTACAGAGACCGGATCTTCGCCCCCGACAGGTTTCACTTCTAAAGAAATTATCGGCGGTTTTTCAGTCGCAGTATTTTTAAGATAATCGTATTTAAATAAAACTCTTATAAAAGCAGCAAGCTCTTTGATGTCATTCTCGCCGCCCTGATAGCCAAACCTGGGGTGCTGATCCCCGTAAGCAGGGTTTTGTTTGTCCTTTAAATAACAGTTACCGGCATGAATATGATTTACTACACTCTTCACGGTGTTTAAAGTATAATCAGCCTTTTCATTTAAAAGAGGCAGATGAGAAAGATCAACAGTAAGACCAAAATTGCTGCAGGTTTTTCTGACCTCTTCTGCGACTTTTACGGCTTCTGTTGAAATACCGATGAGACATTTTTTATCTATATTTTCATCAAATGTTTCCAAAGATATAATTATGTTATTTGCTTTTGCGTAAAGACTAAGTTCTTTCAAGGAATCTACCAGAAGCTCTAACTCTTTTTTCTTTTTCTCAGGCGCAGGCTTTGCTCCGGAAAGGACTATAACTTTTTCCGCTTTAAAAAACACCGCATCATCTATAGTTTTTTTTACATCAGCTAAAGCCGCTTCTCTGTCTTGTTGAACTTCAGAGTTTAGATTCAACTTTCCGGCAAGCAAGGTCGGTTGACCGGCTAAAACCACTCTTATTCCGGATGTTTCAGTAATTTCCACGGCTTTTCTTCTTATTTCAACATCGGCCGGTCTTCTAATTTCTACCGCCGAAAAAAAAGAATCATTTGCTATAGTTCTTAAACTCTCTATATACGGTCCGGCGCCGGCACCGGTGGCCGGAAAAGCCATTGAATGAATCAGCCCAATATCAACATATCCGTTCCATGAGTATTTCACTATTTTAAAAGTTTTTTCGCAATAAAATGCTTTTCTAATCTGGCATATTCAGGAAGAGCCCCACCGATAAGCGGGGTAATATATTTAATGAACTTATCAGAAACGTACATGCCGTCTTCTGAAATAAACTCTGCCGGCATTTTGCGCTCTTTATTGGCAATGTTACCCAAATCTGTCACGCCGGTGGTGCATTTATAAGGATTATCAGATTCGCGCACCAGTGTTACCATCAATCCGCTTTTTCCCTCAACGGCGTGTTTGACGGCCATTGCGCCTGAAGTATAGGCTTCTTCCTGGTCAACTTTTGACTGAGCTATACCTGCGACTCTTTGAATAGTTCCCGGTTTATCGCAACGTGCTTTTATCTTTAGATTTTCGGATATTATAGAAACCAGAGTTTCGCCTACACCTCCGAGTTGTTTATGTCCGAATCTGTCAGTGTCAACTGCTCTTTTTGAAGATGTTAAATATTCTCCCTTTTCGTCTTTTAAGCCTTCACAACAGGAGATAACAGCATAACCTAATTTTTTATAGACTTTGTCAAGTGTTGCGAGGAATTTGTCCTGAATAAAAGGAACTTCAGGAAGCAGTATAATATGAGGAGCGTCATTTTCTTTTTGCCTGGCCATAACGGTTGAGGCTGTAATCCAACCTGCATTTCTACCCATAGTTTCGACTACCTTAATTGTATCAGCAGTATAGATAGCTTCTGTATCAAGTCCTGCATCTCTTACTGCGAGAGCAAGCCATCTTGCAACAGAGCCGAATCCGGGACAATGATCTGTAACAGGAAGGTCGTTATCTACTGTCTTTGGCAGACCCATAACTTTAAGGTCATACTTTTTGCTTACGGCAAGTTTATGAACTTTATTAGCTGTATCCATGGAATCATTACCGCCGGCTAGGAAAAAATAACGAATATCGTGCGCCTGCATTACTTTTAATAGTTTTTCATACTCTTCATCATTTTTAATTTTATGTCTGGAAGAGCCAAGAGCAGAAGACGGAGTAACCCGGAGCAGTTCAATATTTTTTTTACTTTCTTTATTCAGGTCAATCATATTCTCATTTAAAACCCCGAGAATACCGTTTATTGAACCGTACATTGCGGTGATTTCGTTATGCTTAGAGGCTTCCATTATGGCGCCGCTGATACTGCTGTTAATTACCGCTGTAGGCCCGCCTGATTGCGCAAAAAGTGCATTTCCTTTTATACCCATTAACTGTTTCCTCCCTTTAATATATTATATTGAAATAATTATTGAGTATAACATTTTGTTACTTATATTTTCAAGTGCTTTTAAACTTCGGGAAGCGATCGTTTTTGCAGTAACTAAAATACCTTTAAGGCTTTACCGGCTATTTCTATGACTTCCTCGGTTTTGACTTTAAATATGTTATCGTTTTCACTCTTTACGTAAAAATGACCTTCGTCGAGGGGATTCCACTGCGCCGGATCGGTCGGCCCAAAGATTGCCAGTGTTTTAGTGTTAACTGCCGCTGCAATATGCAGAACCCCAGTGTCATTACAGATGAGAAGAGTTATTTTTTTGACAGCCGCCGCAAACTCTCTGAGGTTTAAAGCAGGAATAACTGTAACTTTCTCTTGAGCACTTTTTAAGAATGTATTATTAAGCTCTTTTTCGTTTATTCCAGAGAACAACACTGCTTTCATGCCGTTCTGCCTTACCAGATGATCTGAAACAGCTGCAAAATTGCAGGCGGGCCAACGGTTTTCAAGTTTTCCGGCCCCGCAATGAAAACCAACAATTTTGTCCCCTTTTTTTAACCCAAATCTAACAAAAAGAGCGGAAGCTCTTGAATCTTCTTCTGCCGTTGTCTCCATATACAAAGAGGTGTTCTTTGAGGGCAGCCCGACTCCTCTAAGTATATCCAGATTCTTTTCTGTTTGGTGCCTTGCTCCACCCGAATAGGGCAGTTCGACAGATAGAAACGCCTCAGTATAATCTTTCTTTCCATAAAAAGAGCCGCTTATACCTGCTCTGAATTCTGCTCGTGTGGCTTTTGCGAGCCAGAGAGAAAAAAACGATATCGAGGTGGTCCCGAGGACAAGAACCAGATCGTATTTTTCTTTTTTTAGCGTTTTTCTGATTTTAATAAAGCTGAACGGATTATAGTAGTTGTTTTTATCAAAAATGAATATTTTTCTAATATAACGGTTTCCGTCAAACACCTGCTTGATATCCGGCCGGGTTATAACATCAATAACTGCCCCGGGAAGGGCTGTGTTAATATTTTTGAAAACGGCCGTCGACAGTATTATATCTCCCAGCGGATCGTGCTGGCGGATTAAAAGCAATTTCTTTACTCCGGAGATCTTGAGCTCTGTAAGAGTTTTTTTAGCGCAGGGTTTCAAAAATAACCTTATTATTATCTTCTTAAAAAAAAGCTCCAGATCCTGCAGTACATATCTGATTTTTTTATTTTTTATAACCACGGATTTTTAAGCTCAAAAATACCCTTTCTAATAAACATAACGGCAAGAGGAACAACGGAGATGTCCTCTTTTGGAATTTTATTTTTGACTTCTTCTTTACTTAGGGCGAATATAGAGATTACAAGCAGCAATAGTCCGCCGGTAATTTTGAAATCAGCCAGAGTGATTCCGAAGAATCTGAGAACATATTCGCCTGCCAAAACAAAAACGATACCCATTATTAAAGCTGCAAAAATTGAACGCAATACAATTGTCTTTACTCTTTCTCTCTCTGCATTTTGAGTGTAGTTTACAAAAAACGGAACAGCTCCTATGGCATTTAGCGCAACAAATAAGGGAATAAAGGCCGGAAGGATTTTTGTAATAAGCTCATTAAGCATTATTAAATTTTTCCTTGAGCTTCCCGGCTATAAATGTAGAGACAAAACCGGAAACATCTCCGCCTAAAGATGCGACCTCTCTTACTATACTTGAGCTCAGGTAGGTATATTCAACTGAAGGCATCATGTAAACCATATCCAGAGGTTTATAAAGCGACCTGTTTACCAGCGCCATTTGAAACTCGTATTCAAAATCTGCAATAGCCCGCAAGCCTCTTATTATAACATTTGCTTTTACTTTTTTTGCGTAGTCAACAAGTAAACCGTCAAATTTATCTATTTTTACATTCCTATATTTTTTTGTAGCCATTTTAATCATTGCCACTCTTTCGTCTACGGTAAAGAGCGCTTTTTTGTGAGGATTTACAACAACAGCAATGGTGAGATCATCAAAAAGCTTACAGCTTCTTTTTAGTAAATCAAGATGACCAAAAGTAATAGGATCAAAACTTCCGGGATAAATAGCCTTTTTCTTCATTTTACCTCCGTTATTTATAAAACATATACTTGATTATGTTACCGCCGGCTATTCACTATTTTGCCGGGCGCTTAAAAAACGACAATACGGTGTCGCCGTAGAATCTTTCTTTCACCAGAGTAAAGGCTGTTTCTATGACTTCTTTTTTATGACGTTTAACTATTACAACACCATTTTCAAGTAGGATATCACTTGTTTCCAGCTTTTTCAATATGTTTTTGATAAGTCCCATTTCGTAGGGAGGGTCAAGAAATATTAGAAGGAACTTTCGGTTCTGCCTGGAAAATACATCTAAAGCCCTTGAAGCGTCGGCGTTGATGACTTCTGCGGAAATAAAATCTAATGTTTTTAGATTAGCTCTTATCAGACGGGTGCATTTTTCGTTTTTATCCACAAAAACAGCTTCTTTTGCCCCCCGGCTCAAGGCTTCAAGGCCTACACTTCCGCTTCCTGCAAAAAGATCAAGAAACACGGAAGCGACAATATCATATTTTAGTATTTCAAATAAGGATTGCTTTACTCTGTCGCTTATAGGCCGAATAGTCAAAGAGTTATCCATCTTAACTTTTCTGCTTCCGGCAATACCGCCTATTACTCTCATTGCGCTTTCCTTTCTTCAGCCTAGCTTATTGTTATCATCTCCAAATCCTGCGAAAACCGTTCTTTAAAGAAAGCTCCCAATTTATCGTGTTCCAAAGAAGTAAGTTCCGGATCTTCTTCTATTATACTGAATGCTTCTTCTCTGGCTATCTCCAGAAGCTCCCGGTCAGTTTCTAAATTTAATAGCTTCAAGTCTAATTCGCCGTGCTGACTTACACCAAATAATTCACCCGGGCCGCGCAGGTCTAAGTCCGCCTCTGCAATCCTAAAACCGTCGCTTGTCTCTTCCATGATTTTCATACGCTTAAAAGAATCCGAAGACATAAGCCAGCCGGTCATAAGATAACAGTAGGACCTGGCAGCTCCCCTCCCCACTCTGCCTCTTAGCTGATGGAGTTGAGCCAGGCCAAATCTTTCAGCGTGCTCGATAAGCATTATTGTTGCGTTAGATACATCTATACCCACTTCTATAACAGTCGTAGAGACGAGAACATTAATTAATTTGGCTTTGAAATCTTTCATAACCGCTTCTTTTTCTTCGGAAGATAATCTGCCGTGAATAAGTCCGACTTTATAATCCTTAAAAACTGTTTTCTGTAATTGTTCCGCCTCCTGCTCCGCAGCTTTCAGCAGTGATTTTGAAGACTCTTCTACCAGCGGATAAACGATATATACCTGTTCTCCCGCCTTAAGACGCTGGGAAATAAAACCATATACTTCCGAACGTTTTTTCTCTGCTTGCCATTTTGTATAAACAGGCTGGCGCCCGGGAGGAAGTTCGTTTATAACAGACAAATCAGTGTCCCCATAAAGAGTAAGAATCAACGCTCTGGGAAAAGGCGTTGCCGTCATCATCAACGAATCAGGATAAATACCCTTGGCCTCCAGCGCCAAACGTTGAAACACCCCGAATTTATGTCTTTCATCTATAATGATAAAACCCAGATTTTTAAAAGCAACATCCTCCTGAAGCAAAGCATGCGTGCCTATCACGAGAGCTATACGACCTTCCGCTATTGCGCCAAGCGCTTCTCTTCTTGCTTTTGCAGTAATCTTGCTTGTTAAAAGCAAGATTGCTTTACCGTAGCCGGCTTGCGCAAATATCTTATTGAAATTTGCATAATGCTGTTCTGCCAGTATTTCGGTCGGCGCCATTATAGCCGCCTGAAACCCGCTCTCAATTACAGGAATTAAAGCAAGAAGAGCAACTATAGTCTTACCTGACCCTACGTCACCCTGCAGCAACCGGTTCATAGGAGCTTGTTTCAAGAGATCCTGCTTTATTTCTTCAAGGACGCGCATCTGCGCCGCTGTTAAAGTATACCCCAACTTGCCTATTATTCTATCTGTTATTGACGCATCTATCCTATAGTTTCTTTTCTTTATTTTATTTCCAAAATATTTTTTCCGCTTGGCAAGAAAGAGCTGAAGTATGAGCAGTTCGTTAAAAACCAGACGTTGTCGGGCCTTTTCCAGCTCTTGCATACTTTTTGGAAAGTGAATTTTAAGTACAGCTTCCTTAATGAAATTGAAATCTCTTTTTGCGGTAAGCCTCGGCGGAAGTATTTCTTTGACAGCTGCAAGATCGGTTTTTATGAGGCCGGCCAGTACTTCCCGGAAAAAAGTATTTGTGAGCAGCTTTGTGGTTTTATAAAAAGCAAGTATTTCCCCGGCAGTTATTAATTTGTCTTCTTCTTCTTCAATAAACTCAAAAGTATCGCTTGAGCCTGTTATCTGTTTTCCCCAGCGGGTATTTTCAACAGTATCCCATATGATTACTTTTCTCCCTGTCGAAAGAGCCGCCTTCATGTATGGTCTATTATACCAAATCCAGGTAAGATATTCCCCGCTGCCATCTTCTATCTGAACTTTGAGGATATTTCTGCCGGGCTTTCGAAGTTCTTCAAAACCGTTGATTTTTCCTTTAACAAGATACTTGCCGCCGGTTTCTATGGAGGAGATTGAGATTATTCTGCTTTTATGCACATGCCATCGAGGAAAAAAAAACAGAAGCTCCCTTGCAGATTCTACACCCAGCCTCTTAAGTGAAGACGCTTTTGCCGGTCCTATCCCTTTAATATAGCGCAGTTCTGCCTCTTTCATAGTTTTTTGTTGACTTTTTACCCCCTTTTCAATATAATCAATACAAGAATATCACAAAAACAGTAAGAATTTCAATTTGTTTCACAAGGGAGACCATATGTCAAATGTCTGTTCAGTTTGCGGTAAAAAGGCTTTAGTAATCAACAAAGTATCACATGCTAATAAAAAATGCTTAAGAAAAGCCTACCCCAATTTAAGAAAAGTAAAAGGCGAGAAAGTCTGCGCAAAGTGTCTTAAGAGAAAAACGCGTTAAAATAGCTCAAGATATCTTTTCCCTGTTTCAAAACTGCTCTATAAATAAAAAGACTTAAGCTGTTTTTTTATTTACGGCTAATCCAGGTACATCACCGCCTCAATCTCGACATCCGACGCGCGGGGAAGATCCAAAACACCAATCGTTGATCTTGCCGGCATATTACCGGTAAAATTACTCTCATAAACAGCATTAACATATTTCGCATTCTCAATAGACCTTAAATAGACCGTGGTCTTAACAATTTTATCCATAGAACCGCCGGCTGCTTCGGCTATAGCCTTAATATTGTCCAGCACTCTTTGCGTTTGCGTTGTAATCCCGCCAGTAACTCTGATTCCGGTAACCGGATCTAAAGGAATTTGTCCGGATATATACACCGTCCGTCCTGCTTTAACCGCCTGTGAATAATGGCCCGTTGCTTTTGGAGCCTTATCGGTGTTTATATATTCCAACGACATACTATACCTCCTGTTTCCTTTTTAGGCAAGAAACTATTTCCCCGATATATATTCTATGATAATCTTTTACCGGATAATTGCTCTCGGCAATTCCGGCTTGCAGAATGTTTTTAGGAATTAAATCAGCGGAATATATCTTCTTACATTCGATTATAAGCCGGGCTTCTTTGAAGGCAATACTGTTTAGCGTAGAAAAAGGTGTAAGTCCTGTCTTCCCGGCCTTATCTGTATTTCTTCCTGAGTTTGCTCCGCAAAAATTAAGAATTTCCCTGTAGTTTTCCTCGAAGAAGGATAACGTGAAATACTCGTATTTTTCAATAAAAGAATATGTCAGTCTTGAAGGTCTCACAAAAATAGTGGCGGTGTTTTTATTCCACAAAACTCCAAAAGCACCCCAGCTTGCCGTCATTGTGTTATAAATATTGTTCTCTCCGGCCGTAACAAGCATCCATTCTTTGCCAATAATGTTAAACGGATTATCCGTTATCTCAAGGACATTAACAGGTACAAAAGCATTCATTAGACTTCCTTTACTTCCGGTTTCGTCCAGGCTCCTCAAACAAGCCCGCCTGTGCCCGCAGGATTATAATTGGTCGGGGCGACCCGATTTGAACGGGCGACCCTCTGCTCCCAAAGCAGATGCGCTAGCCACCTGCGCTACGCCCCGAAATATTTTAAAACAAAATACCTTGTTTTATTTCAGTCTTAATACACCTACATAATACTTTATTTCTTTTGTTTTAGCAATCCTATTAGAATTTTTTTTGCTCTATCCAAAGCTTTACCTCTATGACTTATTCTATTCTTAAAAGAAAGAGACATTTGAGCATAGTTTTTTTTGTAACCATTGGGAATAAAGACTGCGTCATAGCCAAAACCTTTATCGCCTTGTAACTTAAACGCTATCTTACCGCGGCAGAAACCTTCTACGATAATAGGAGTTATTCCTGGAATTTTTATTGCCATCACCGTACGAAAGAGAGCGCCTCTTTTACTCATGGGGACAACAGAAAGCAATTTTAAGAGTTTTATGTTATTATCTTTATAAGTACACCCTTTTCCCGCAAATCTTGCCGAATAAATACCCGGAGCGCCTTTGAGATAATCAACTTCTAGCCCGGTATCATCCGCCAAAGAAATATGTTTGGTGCGGCGGCTGACCTCAATTGCTTTTTTTGTCGCATTTCCTTCCAGAGTAGGCCGATCTTCAATTATTTCAGGAATATTCCTAAAACCTGCAAGAGTAAGGATCTTCAAACCCGGTATTTTGAGTTTTCCGGATATCTCTATAATTTTGTTTCTGTTTCTCGTTGCCAGAACTATTTCCAAGACGCAGCCCCATATTTCATCATATTTTATCCTTTAAGACTAATGTTATTACGTTATTCGGTATGAAAGACGCAAAAAGCAATCCCTCATCTCCGGTCAAGGCTCCAGTGTTACAAGTTTCACATTCTTGATGCTCTTTTCCAGAAAGAAAGAACCAAGTTTCTTAAAATTATCCGGCGCATCGGTTACAAAATATTTATAGTCCGGAAGACGGCCTTTCTCTTTTCTCAGCCCGCCTTGCTTCTCTAGAGCCGCTTTTACGGCCTTTGCAGTTTCTGTGGCCGAGTCAATCAGCTGAACACCGCGCAATATTTTGGTTAAAATCGGCTTGATAAAAGGATAATGTGTACAGCCCAAGACAAGGGTATCGATGTCCTGCTCCTTAAAAGCTTTCATATATTCAGTTGCCGTAAGTTCTGTTATTTTTGAAGCAAACCAGCCTTCTTCCACCAGTGGAACAAATAACGGACAGGCCTTTCCCGCTATTATAATATTTTTATTTTGTTTTAGCAGAGCCTTAGTATACGCATGGCTTTCAATTGTGGCTTTGGTGCCGATGACTCCAATTTTATTATTCTTAGTGGCTTCGCTTGCGGCTTTTGCGCCGGGTTCAACAACACCAATTATTCCTACAGGGCATTGTTTTTTTAGTATTTCCAGACTTAAAGCCGAAGCAGTATTGCAGGCAATTACTATAAATTTGACATTTTTCTTTAATAAAAATCTGACGTTATTGATTGAAAACCTGATTACTGTTTCTTTTGACTTGGATCCATAGGGAAGATTTTTTGTATCCCCCAGGTATAAGATGTTTTCATAGGGCAGGAGCTTTTTAATCTCCTTAAGTACAGTGACTCCTCCAACTCCGGAATCAAATATTCCTATCGGTCTGCTATTTTTACTCAAGCGTTCTTCCCCATAAAGGTCTGTTAACATCAAGATGGCCGTAGAGCGTCTTTAATTCCTCTCCTTCCATTAGAATTCTCACACTTGTAATCTGTCCAAAATTCTCCAGCACCGTATTTACAAGTGAAAAAACAAGCTGTTTTTCCGCAGTCGTTCCGCCTTTGGCATCCGTCAGAATATTTTTTGAAAAATCTAAATAGGCGCATCTGTTGTCATCAATATACACTTCGCGCAGCAGGGCATACTTAGGCAGGGCGCCGTAAAGATTTTTTTCTTTGGGACCTTTTGCCAGTTCAGTCACGCAGATCATTACATCATCGGAGACATTTGTACTTCCCTGTATCTCTCTTTTTTCAATTTGCAATTTACCATCTTGATTGACAAAATATAATTTTACTGTTTTCTGCCGCGCGGCATAGTTAAACGTAAGCTCTGCCGGAGAGGGAAAAAGTAATTTTACAACAATATAACCCGCAAGTATAAAAGCGGCAATCAGGACCACAAGGGCCGGTTTAGATATTCTCTTCACTTGCTTACTTCCTGCAGATTGCTATTTTTTTTTGTATAACTCTTTATGGCGGTTAAAATACCTTCAACAAGCCTTTCTTTAAACTCCAATTTTTTTAAATTATTTTCATCTTCTTCGTTGGAAAGATACGACGTTTCTATAAGAACCGCAGGCATTCTTACACCGCGGAGTACGGCAAAAGCAGCCTGCTTAACGCCCCTGTTTCTCATATAAAACATCTTTCCGTTAGCCCGGGGTTTTTTAACAGCCTCTTCAACAGCCGCCTGAACTTTATCGGCTAAATCCATGGATTCTTTTTGAAACTCATTTTGCGCAAGATCCCAGAGTACAAACATAGAATCCACATTTTGAGCCTCTTTTTTTTCTTTAAAACCGGCATTTTCTCTTTTTACAACTCCAAAAGAAGAATCATCCGTAGCAAGCGAATTATAGTATATTTCAAAACCATAGTCTTTCTTGCTTTCAGATGAATTAGCATGAATACTGATAAAAACATCGCCCCCGGCCTGATTAGCAAAAGAAATCCTGTCTTCCAGGGGAATAAATCTATCTTCGGCTCTGGTTAGAATTACTTTAAAACGCTCTTCGGTTTCATCTGCCAAGCTTTTGGCCAGTAAATTGGCTACTTCAAGAACTGCATCTTTTTCTTTGGTGCCCTGACTGCCGACCGCTCCGCCGTCTCTTCCGCCGTGGCCGGGATCGATAACAATTTTAAATATTTTAACAGGCGGCAGTACGGCGTTTTGTATTTCAGGCTTTTTGATAGTATCCTGCGCCAGAAGCGCGGCAGCGACCATTAACAAACAACTGACTGTTATTTTTCCCATATTTTCCCCTGAATAAACGTTTGGCTCCTGTCAGGACCCACGGATAAGATGACCGCTTTAACTCCTGTTAGTTTTTCCAATTCTTTTATATACAGTCTGGTATTTTTCGGCAGCCCGGAGTATTTTTTTACTCCGGTAATATCTTCTGACCAGCCTTTCATAATTTTATAAACGGGCTTTGCTTTTGCCAGCTTCTCCATATCCGCAGGAAAGTCTTTATATGTTTTACCGCCAACTTTATAGGCAACACATATTTTAATTTCTTTAATTCCAGTCAGCACATCAAGTTTCGTAATCGCTAAACCGGTCAAACCATTTACCATTGCAGAATATTTTGAAACAACTGCATCAAACCAGCCGCAACGGCGCGGTCTGCCGGTAGTTGCGCCGAATTCATTTCCCTGCTTTCTTAAAAACTCACCGGTTGAATCAGTTAGCTCTGTAGGAAAAGGACCCTCTCCCACCCTTGTTGTATAGGCTTTGGTCACTCCGATAACTCTGTCTATAGCCCCGGGTCCGACACCGGTTCCCGTACTGGCTCCTCCAGCAGTTGCATTTGAAGATGTTACATACGGGTAAGTTCCAAAATCTATATCCAGCATAGTCCCTTGAGCTCCCTCAAATAATACTCTTTTTTCGCCTTTTACTTGCTGAAAAAGAACCGGGAAGGTATTTTTTATATATTTTTTTAAACTGCGGCCATAACCAAGATATTCCTTTAATAGTTGTTCTTTGCTGTAGGCTTTTTCACCGTAATACCTGGTTATAATAAAATTTTTCAAGGCCAGATTGTTTTCCAATTTTTCCGCCAAGACTTTTTTATTTAAGAGATCGACCATGCGTATCCCCAGGCGCCCGACTTTGTCGACATAAGCCGGTCCGATACCGCGGCTTGTCGTGCCTATTTTGCCTTTTTTACTTTTAGTTTCACTTAACGTGTCCAGTAATTTATGATAAGGCAAGATAACACTGGCGTTTTCGCTGATAGTCAGGTAATTTTTTATATTTATGCCGTTCTTTCTTAAATAGGCTATTTCTTCCAAAAGATATTTGGGATCAATAACAACTCCGTTGCCTATGATGCAGGCTTTGCCTTTATGAAGTATCCCGGAAGGAATCAGATGGAGTACGAATTTCCGACCTGCTATAACAACCGTATGCCCGGCATTATTTCCGCCCTGATAACGCACAACTGCGCCTGCTCCTTCTGCAAGGAAATCTATGATTTTGCCTTTACCCTCATCTCCCCACTGGACGCCCAAGACTACAAGATTCATTTTACTCTCCTTGTTGTAACTGATTTTTTGCTTTTACCAAATTCTTTTTTGCTTTGCTTAAATCCGGATCAAGTTTCAGAACCTGTTCCCAGATATCTACAGCTTTTTTAAGTTCCCCCTGCTGATAAGCCCGCAAACCATCATAATACAAAGCAGCTGTTTTTTTTTCATCCGGCTTTTTTTTGGATCCGGCTTTTTTTTCGGCTGTTACCGCTGCTGCATTTCCGGTTAATACAGGCGCCTTTTGTTTTTTCCTGCCTGCAGATATCTGTGCTTTAGGTGTTGCTGTTTTCTCTAAAGAGTCCTTTCTGACAAGCACGCAGAATTTTAGCAGCTGCTTGTTCTTCGGGCTCAATGCCAGACCCTGCTCCCATTCGGCCAAGGCTTCTTCTTTATTTTCCGCGCGAAAATGAGCCAAACCCTTATAAAAAAACTCTTTTACTACATCTTTATAAGCAGCTTCCGGCTCATCCTGATAAATCTCCTGCTCAAGTTTTTCAAGCATCTTTTTGCTGCCAGCGTGACTACTGTTAGTTTCTAACTCTTTTAAAAATTCATACCCTGCTTTTTCTGAAGCATTCGTCTTGTAATATTCCAGGCCTTTTCTAAAATGCTCGCCGGAGGCGGCAGGCTCCGACGTAAACAAGTAAGCAGATGCGCAAATTACGAGGAAAAACTGCTTCATATTTTCTTTAGACCCAATACATCATAGATCTGTACAGATTTTGACTTTCCTTTTACAATAACGGTTCCCAAGTCCCTTACAACAACTATTGTTTTTACTTTTTCATATACAGCTTCACTTATAATTATTGAGGCTTTATACTCTTTTGTTAAAGACTCCAAACGCGAAGCCAGATTAACAGTGTCTCCAAGAGCGGAATATTCCATCTTTTTATCGGTGCCCATAAAACCGACGACCGCTTCTCCGGAGTTTATACCGCAGCCTATTTCAAGTTGTGATCTGCCCTGAGCTTTCCAGAGCGCTCTCAGGTCTTTCATCTTTTCCTGCATTTCAATAGCCATTCTAACAGCAAGTTCCTCGTCGTTTGTCCTGGCTAAGGGAGCGCCAAACTCAACCATGATGGCGTCTCCGATATACTTGTCAACCGTCCCGCCGTATTTAAAAGCAATCGTCGTCATTTCACTGAAATAAAAGTTAAGAATTTCAACCACTTCCTCGGGAGGATATTGCTCTGACATAGTAGTAAAATTCCGGATATCAGAAAAGAAGACCACCAGCTTTTGTTTTCTGCCGCCGACGGTAAGATTATCAAGACCGTTTTTAATTATTTCATCCACCACCTGTCTGGAGACAAAACGTTGAAAAGCAACTTTCATCTTTCTGCTTTTTTGGCCTTCGGTAATGACCCTGTAACCGACATTAACGACATAGGTGAGTATGGCCGCAAGAAAAGGCACGGATATTTCCAGCCAATAGTTTTTGCTGAATAAATATAAGGAAAAGAAAAAGAATGCCGCATAAAAAAGTATTGAAAGCGCAGCGCTTAAAAGCGGTGTAAATCTGGAAGTAAAAAACAGCAGAAGCGAAATAAAGGCCAATAGTACAAGGTAATTTATACAAACCCCTGACTTAACAAGATATTCCTTTTTTAACAGATCATCTATAACATTTGCATGAATTTCCACGCCCGGCATATTTCCGGCTTCGGTATAAGGAGAGCGAAACTCATCGTGCAGCACGGTACTTGTAGCGCCTACAAGAACTATTTTATCCTTAAAGGTGCCTTTTGGAACCTCGCCGTTTAGCACCCGGTAGAAAGATACTCTTTTAAAAGTTTTCGGGCCTCCCTCATAATTTATTAAGAAGGTGTTTTCTCCGGACTTGTTTCCTTTTTTGTAATCAGGATTATGTTTTATTATCTCTTCCAAAACCTGTTCTTCAGTTTTATCGGTGAACATACTGACAGCAGAAAGAGCAAAAGAATATACTTTTCTGGCAGATTCATAGTTTAACTCTGCAAGCGCTTTCCTGTCATCCGGAAAAGCAACAAGGGTGGTTTTTCTGACAACTCCGTCCGGATCCATTTCAAATATTGTATAACCCGTCTTTTGCATTGCGTCATTTAAAACTTTTATCGGCCGGTTATATTTTTCATAAGGGAACTCCCAGGAGCCTTTTGCGTTTTCAACAACAATCTTGTCTTTTGTAAAGGTGGTAACCGCAAGTACATTTCCTGCAGCTTTTGCGGCTCCGGCAAAAAAAAAGTCCTTTTCAGGCGAGGGACCGGGATTAGCAAACTCAATATCCAGGCAGATTGCTTTTGCTTTGTCTGCCTTTAGTTTTTCAATAATCTTTCCGTACACATCCCTCGGCCAGGAATATGTGCCGATTTCTTCAAAACTTTTATCGTCAATTGCGACAATAATAATATCTTTGACCGGTTCGCGGTTTCCACGCCAGGAAAAAAGCAGATTATAGCTGCCGTTTTTTAATGAAGATACGGGATTTGTCAAGATAATGAGGGTTGAAACTGACAAAACAGCAACTCCTATTAGCATTACTGCAAACAGGCTTTTATTTACTCTGCGATTCTTAACGACCATATCTATTAGGATAAACGCATAACACAAAAAATAA
>JAPLKO010000061.1 GCA_026388015.1 Candidatus Firestoneibacteriota bacterium
ACGTACCGATGGAAGTGGAACTGATCACTCCCATAGCTATGGAAAAAGAATTAAGATTTGCTATCAGAGAAGGCGGTCACACCGTAGGTGCAGGCGTCGTTTCTGAGATATTAGAGTAAGGCAGAGAGAATAGGGGTTTTAACTGATATAAGTATAATCGAAAATAAGTTATTGCGCCGGATTAAGTCAAGATTCGGCACAAAACAAAAAAATAAGGTAAGGTAAAAATTATGTTGGAAACAGTTCTGTTGGTCTGCTCCGAATGTAAGAGGAAAAACTATGCAACAGCCAAGAATAAAAAAAAGAACCCGGACAAGTTAGAAATGAACAAGTATTGCAAGTGGTGCAAAAAGCATATTGTTCACAAGGAAACAAAAGCATAAACTGCGAAGGCGAGATAGGCCTGTAGCTCCAATTGGCTAGAGCGGCGGTCTCCAAAACCGCGGGTTGTAGGTTCAAATCCTGCCAGGCCTGCTTAAAGGAGAACAATGTTTAAAAAGATAATGAGCTTTATAAGCGAAGTCAGGGTTGAAATGACCAAAGTTTCCTGGCCGACGCGAGAGGAAATACTCGGGTCGACGGTCGTAGTAGTTTCTGTTGTTGCAATTCTCTCTGCCTTTACGGGAGTAGCAGACATTTTAATAAGTAAGATACTTGAAGTAATTATAGTGGGTAAATAAACATGGAAAAAAAATGGTATATTATTACGACTTATTCGGGCTACGAGGAAAAAGTAAAGGCTAATTTGGAGTACAGGGCCAGGACCAATGCTATGACAGAGAGCATCTCTCAGGTTCTGATTCCAAAAGAAAATGTTATAGAGATTAAAGGTGGAAAGAAAAAAACTGTCTCAAGAAAATTTTATCCGGGTTACATTCTTGTAGAAATGGATATGAACGATGACACCTGGACAATAGTGAGAAACACTCCTAAGGTTACCGGGTTTGTTAGAGCAGGTATAAAACCTTTGGCTCTTAGTGAGGAACAATTTGCAACCATAAAAGGACAGGTTGACGGAAATATTCCGAGGCCTAAGCATGTCGTTGAATATGAAAAAGGTCAGCTGGTAAGAGTTACAGAGGGACCTTTTACAAACTTCTCCGGTGTAGTTGAAGAGGTTTATCCTGAAAGAATGAAGGTAAAAGTTATGGTATCTGTTTTTAATAGGCCGACTCTGGTCGAGGTCGAGTTCAGGTATATAGAAAAGCAATAAAATAATACGAAATCCAGGAAATACCGGCAATATTAAATGATTTTAAAACTTGTTTTTTTATAAGTATTTCTATTTTAATTCTGATAACTGTTACGCACGGCGTGAGTATTTTTCCCCTGTACACACGCACCGCTTCAAGGGGGAAGTAAAATTTTAAGGAGTTTCTATGCCACCAAAAAAAGTTGCAGCGTTAGTTAAGTTGCAGGTCTCAGCAGGAAAAGCAAATCCTGCTCCGCCGGTAGGTCCGGCCTTGGGTCAGCATGGCGTTAACATTATGGAATTTTGTAAACAATTTAATGCCAAGACTTCTGAGCCGAAACATGAGGGATTGATTATACCGGTAGTTATTACCGTGTATGCAGACAGGAGTTTTACTTTTATAATGAAGACGCCTCCTGCTTCTGTGCTTATAAAGAAAGCAATTGGTCTCGCAAAAGGTTCAGGACAGCCCAATAAGACAAAGGTAGGAAAGATAACAAAGGCTCAGGTAAGAGAAATTGCCACATTGAAGATGGAGGACCTAAATACCACTAAGCTGGAATCAGCAATGAGAATGGTAGAAGGTACCGCCAGAAACATGGGCATAGAAGTGACAGAGTAGGGGGGCAAATGGGAAAAAGAATAGCAGAATTAGCGAAAAAGGTAGATGCTAGAAAAAAATATGCCCTCTCTGAAGCGGTTAATCTGTCCAAGGAAGTTGCAAAAGCAAAATTTGACGAGTCTATTGTGTTGACAATTAAACTTGGAATTGATGTCAAGCAATCGAGTCAGGCTGTCAGGAGTAGCGTCATATTGCCGCACGGCACCGGCAAAATACCTAAAGTGCTGGTTTTTGTAAAAGGAGAAAAAGAAAAAGAAGCTTTAGAAGCCAAAGCCGACTTTGTGGGTGCGGAAGATATGGCGGAAAAAGTGATGGGTGGTTGGCGCGATTTTGATGTTGTTATTGCAACTCCGGACATGATGAGAGATATCGGCAAACTTGGAAAGGTGCTTGGACCGCTAGGGTTAATGCCAAATCCAAAATCCGGAACGGTTACAAATGACCTTGCTAGAAGCATAAGAGAAGCGAAAACCGGCAAGGTTGAATTTAAATCCGATGTTGGAGGTGTTGTTCATTCGGTAATAGGCAAAGCCTCATTTGATGCCAAAAAACTTTTGGACAATGCAAATACGCTGATAGAAGCGGTTATAAAGTCAAAACCGCAAGGCGTCAAGGGTGTTTTTGTCCAAAAAGTGGTTCTACATTCTACGATGAGTCCGGCTATTAATATAGATACTAAGCCGTACTTAGTCGTGTAAGGGGGCATTGATGCGTAAGGCACAATTAAAAAAAGCCGAAGAAGTAAAAGCTCTGGCTGAAAAATTTATGAAAGCCCAGGGGATTGTTTTTACCAGCTTTTCGGGTTTAACAGTGGAAGATACCACGGATTTTAGAAAAAAAGTCTCTAAAGCCGGCTTGGAATATAAAGTTATTAAGAATAATATTATATTAAGAGCTCTGAAAGAGATAAAACTGGAAGAACTTCATAAGTATATTGATGGTCCGACAGGCGTGGTTATAAGTTTTAAGGATCCAACTGTAACGGCGAGATTGGTAAAGGAATTCTCAAAAACTCACAAAAATCTGGCAATTCGGGCCGGTGTTGTTGAGGGCAAAGGAGTCGGACCGGCGGAGGTTACTATCATTGCTGATATCCCGTCCCGAGAGATACTCCTTGGTCGTGTAGCCGGAGGGATGAAAGCGCCGCTTTATAAACTGGTTTACGTACTTAGTGCAAACCTGCAGAAGCTGGTTGGTACTCTGGATGCTATAAAAAAACAGAAAGAAAATACAAAATAAAAAATAGGACAGGAGGATAGTATGGCGAATTTAACAAAAGAAGAAATATTGGAAGGTGTATCGAAAATGTCAGTACTTGAACTTACAGAGCTTATTAAGAGCATGGAAGACAAGTTTGGCGTATCAGCAGCAGCGCCGGCAGCGGCGGCAGCAGCAGCGCCGGTAGCGGCAGCAGAAGCACAGTCTTCTTTTACTGTGTTGCTTGCAGCAGCGGGAGCAAGTAAAATCCCGGTCATAAAAGTTGTCAGAGAGCTAACCGGACTTGGATTGAAAGAGGCAAAGGATCTTGTTGATGGAGCGCCAAAAGCTATAAAAGAAGGTGTTTCAAAAGACGAGGCTGAAAAAATGAAAGCAAAGTTTGAAGGAAGTGGAGCAACCATAGAGATTAAGTAGTGTTTTTTTTATCAGGGCCCGGAAAATGGGCCCTGATAAAATTATGAAATTATAGCAATTTTAGGTTGTCAAAATCCCAGTTTCACGCTAGAGCGTGAAAGCGAGATTTACTTTACCGGAGGAAAAATGCAAGAGTTTGATATGCTAGGGAAGCGAAAGAGAAAAGATTATTCCAAGCTTCGTAAAATAGAAAAAATACCAAACTTTAGAATCCAGGAATTACCTAACTTAATAGAAGTTCAGAAAAAGTCCTATTATGGTTTTCTGCAACAAAATATTGCTCCGGACAAAAGAGAAAACCTTGGTTTGCAGGGTGTCATAAATGAGATTTTTCCGATTGTTTCTCTAAAAGGAAATATTACTCTTGAATTTGTAAAATATACACTGGGAGAACCAAAATTCTCTGTCGGTGAATGCAAAGAGAGGGAGCAGACCTACGGTGTTCCTCTTAAATTTAATGTCCGAATGATTATTACTGATTTAGAAAATCCTTCAATGAAAGTGAAAGAAATTAAAGAACAAGAGATATATGTTTGTCAGATACCGTTAATGACCGAGAACGGAACATTCATTATTAACGGCGCAGAAAGGGTGATAGTGTCACAGCTGCACAGATCGCCAGGTATTTCTTTTGACGAACTCGAAGATAAACTATTTTCACCGTTTGGCAAGATTTATACCGCAAAAGTAGTTCCTTATCGTGGTTCTTGGCTGGAATTCGAGTTTGACACAAATGAAATTCTCTATGCCAGGATTGATAAAAAAAGAAAGTTTTTTGCAACTATTATGCTGCGTGCGTTAGGTTATTCTACTAACGAGGACATAATAAAACTCTTCTATAAGTCTATTGAAGCTAATGTGAAAGATAAAGAAAAGGTGCTAAATAAAAAATTGGCAAAGAATGTAGACCTTTCAAAAGGTGTCGCTATTTTGGCCGGTAAAACAATCGATCAAGGGATATATGAGAGCCTGATTGAGAATGATATTAAAAAAATAGAAATTATCGAAGCATTGGATATTGACGACAAGATTAACCTTATTCCTACTATAATTAAAGACACGGTTAATCCGACAAAAGAAGATGCGATTATGGAAATCTATAAAAAGATGCGCCCCGGGCAGCCGGTTACCCTTGATACGGCCAAGGTGTTTTTTAATAATATGTTCTTTAATTCTAAAAGATACGATCTTGGAAAGGTTGGTCGGTATAAGATAAACAAGAAGCTTTATCCTGATAAAGAAAAACAGTTTAAACTGGAAGAAAGAGTTCTGAAGAATGAAGATATTAACAGAACCATTAAATATCTGTTAAAATTAAGCAATGGCTCCGGCGATAAAGATGATATAGATCATTTTGGAAACAGAAGAGTTAGAGCTGTGGGTGAACTTGCAGAAAACCAATTTAGAATAGGATTGGTACGTATGGAAAGGTTAATAAGAGAAAAAATGTCTATGGTTGATACAGAAGTTGCAATGCCTTCGGACATAATAAATACAAAACCTATCTTCGCGGCGCTTCGGGAATTTTTTGGGACAAACCAACTCTCTCAGTTTATGGATCAGACTAATCCTCTGGCAGAGCTGACACATAAAAGAAGACTATCCGCTCTTGGTCCCGGCGGTTTAGACAGGGATAGAGCCGGTTTTGAAGTTCGAGACGTGCATTATACTCATTACGGAAGAATGTGTCCGATAGAAACACCTGAAGGACCAAACATCGGATTGATTTCTTCTTTGTCCTCTTACGCCAGGATTAATGAACTTGGTTTTATCGAAACTCCTTATAGAGAAGTAAAAAACGGAGTAGTAACCGGTAAAATAGAGTTTCTTGCAGCTGATAAAGAGGATGAGTTTACTATAGCTCAGGCAAATACTCCTCTGGATGAAAAATGCAGGCTTGTTGAAAAGATGATGGTTGCCAGGAATAAAGGTGATTTTCCCCTTGTTCCTGCTGAAAAAATAAATTATATGGATGTTTCGCCAATGCAATTGGTTTCCATTTCTACTGCGTTGATTCCATTTTTAGAGCATGATGATGCCAATAGAGCTCTAATGGGTTCAAACATGCAGCGTCAATCGGTACCCCTAGTAAAATCAGAGGCTCCGATTATCGGCACAGGTATAGAATATAAGGTTGCCTATGATTCCGAAGTTATGGTTGTGGCCAAAAATGCGGGAATAGTCGAGTATGTGGATGCGAAAAGAATAGAGATATACAATGACGAAAAAAAGCTGGATGTCTATACGCTGACAAAATATAAAAGATCTAATCAGGATACGTGTATTAATCAACGTCCTATTGTATCCAGAGGGCAAAAGATAGGAAAGGGTCAGGTAATAGCCGACGGTCCTTGCACGGAAAAGGGAGAGTTGGCACTGGGGCAGAACGTTATGGTAGCCCTAATGCCGTGGCGCGGTTACAATTTTGAAGATGCAATTGTTCTTAATGAGAATCTTTTAAAAGAGGATAAATTCTCTTCTATTCATGTGGAGGAGTTTTCTATTGAAGCAAGAGATACCAAACTTGGAGAGGAAGAAATCACAAGAGATATCCCTAATGTAAGCGAAGAAGCGCTGCGCAATCTTGATGATGGTGGAATAGTAAGAATAGGCGCAGAAGTAAACCCGGGTGATATTCTTGTAGGTAAGGTTACTCCCAAAGGCGAATCAGAAAGCACCCCTGAAGAAAAACTTTTAAGAGCCATTTTTGGAGAAAAAGCGAAAGATGTTAAGAATGCATCTCTCAAGGTTCCTCCCGGGGCTTCCGGTATTGTTGTTGATATTAAAATATTTTCAAGAAAAGAATCAACGACGAAAGTACAGGACAAAGAAATAAGGAAAAAAGTTGATGGTGAATACTTAACCCTTGTAGATGAAGTACATAATGAAAAAGATATGGAGATTGCGTTTATTAAGAAAAATAATAAAAACAAGAAAGAAATTGAGGAAGAAATAAAAATAGAGAAAGAAAAAGCAAAATTAAGAATTGAAGAGATTGAGTTCAAAAAAAGCAGAGAGCTGGATAACCTTGCGGAAGGAGATAATCTTCCGGCCGGAGTTATTAAGCTTGTAAAGGTTTATCTTGCAACCAAGAGAAAAATTGAGGTTGGCGACAAGATGGCCGGCCGGCACGGGAATAAAGGCATAATTGCGAAAATAGTTCCGCATGAGGATATGCCTTATCTTCCGGATGGGAGACCTGTGGATATAGTTCTAAATCCGCTTGGTGTGCCGGGTCGTATGAATGTAGGGCAGGTTCTGGAGGCGCATCTGGGCTGGGCCGCGAAGGTTTTGGGTTATTATGTTTCGACTCCTGTTTTTGACGGAGCAACCGAGCTTGAAGTTAAAGATGCTCTTGAAGAAGCCGGTCTGCCTAGAAGCGGAAAAACTCTCCTTTATGACGGTGTTAACGGAGAAAAATTTGATTCTGATGTTACTGTTGGAAATATGTACATTATGAAGCTTTCTCATCTAGTTGATGATAAGGTTCATGCCAGATCCACCGGACCTTATTCTTTAATAACGCAACAGCCTCTTGGAGGAAAAGCACAGTTTGGCGGTCAGAGATTTGGAGAAATGGAGGTATGGGCGCTTGAAGCATATGGCGCAGCAAACATACTTCAAGAGATCCTGACTGTAAAAAGTGATGACGTAACCGGTAGAACAAAGATGTATGAAGCTATTGTAAAAGGCAGAAACACTCCGGAACCCGGGTTGCCTGAATCGTTTAATGTTCTTGTAAAAGAATTGCAGGGCTTGGGGCTGGATGTTAGTCTCATTAAAGATTCCAAGGATGGCGGTGCTAAAGGAGTTCTTAAGGGCACAGACTCTGTAGAGTCAGAAGTTGTTTTAGTGGAAAATACTTTTATTGAAGAAGGGGATGAAGTTACATCAAAGAAAAAGGATAAAAAATCTAAAAAGTAACTGATGGCCGTTAGTTACGGTAATCTATTAACTAAGGAGCGACGCAAGTGGCGAGAGTTAGAGAGGTTATAAAAAACGCAAAGCTAATCGAAGCGGAAATTGAAAAGAGGCTGGATTTTAATTCTATTCTTGTGAAGCTGGCTTCCCCGGATACGATAAGAAAATGGTCGCACGGTGAAGTAAAGAAGCCGGAGACTATTAACTATAGAAGTTTCCGACCGGAGAAAGATGGGCTCTTTGATGAGAAGATTTTCGGACCTACTAAAGATTGGGAATGCTATTGCGGCAAATATAAAAGAATAAAATTCAGGGAAATAGTCTGCGACAGGTGCGGGGTTCAGGTAACCTCTTCGAAAGTAAGAAGGGAGAGGATGGGACATATTGAACTCGCGAGTCCGGTTACACATATCTGGTTTCTTAAATCAATACCTTCCAGAATAGGTATTCTGCTTGATATGACCACTAAAGACATAGAAAGAGTTATATATTACGAGAGCTATATAGTTGTGGATCCCCAAACCACAGATTTACCCAAGAAACAGCTTCTTTCAGAAGAAGATTTGCAGAAGTGTAAGTCAAAATACGGTCCTTTTGCATTCAAATATAAAATAGGCGCTGAAGCTGTTAGAGAACTTCTCAAAGAAATAAATCTTGAAGAGCTTTCCAAACAGCTAAAAGCTGATATTATGGGTACAACCTCAGCAAATAAAAAGAAAGATATTATTAAGCGTCTTCGTATTGTGGAGAACTTTAGAAAGTCAGCAAATAGACCTGAGTGGATGGTCTTTGATGCGCTCCCTGTCATACCTCCGGACCTCCGGCCTTTAGTTCCTCTGGACGGAAGCCGTTTTGCCTCATCCGATCTTAATGATTTATATAGAAGAGTAATTAACAGAAATAACAGATTGAAAAGATTGATGGAAGCTAAGGCCCCTGATATTATTATTAATAATGAGAAAAGAATGCTACAGGAAGGCGTTGACGCTCTTTTTGACAATGGAAGACGTGGAACACCTGTGAAAGGAAGTCGTAACAAGCCTCTAAAATCTCTATCTGAAATGCTCAAGGGAAAGCAAGGGCGTTTTAGACAAAATTTACTGGGTAAACGTGTTGACTATTCAGGGCGTTCTGTTATTGTCGTCGGTCCCGAGCTTAAACTTTATCAGGCCGGTATTCCAAAGAAAATGCTTCTTGAACTCTTTAAGCCGTTTATTATTAAAAAACTCGAAGACAAAGGATATGTCCATACGGTTAAGAGTGCTAAAAAAATGGTGGAAAGTGTGAAGCCGGAAGTCTGGGAAATATTGGAAGAAGTTATTAAAGATCATCCCATTATGCTTAACCGTGCTCCGACACTTCACAGACAGGGTATTCAGGGTTTTGAAGCAATTCCAATAGAAGGTTCGGCAATAAGAATTCATCCGTTGGTTTGTACCGCTTTTAATGCGGATTTTGACGGAGACCAGATGGCCGTTCATGTTCCTCTTTCTCCTGAAGCTATTGTGGAATGCAGAACACTTGTGTTTTCTACGAATAACGTCTTTGCTACTTCCAGCGGAGGGCCTCTTGCTGCTCCTGCTAGAGAGATTGTTGCTGGTATTGCCTACATGACCAAGCTTAGAACAGGTGCTAAAGGTGAAGCTAAGATATTTTCCAACATGCAAGAGGCAATACTCTCTTATGATATGAAGCAAGTAGATTTGCATGCTGTAATTGTTGTGCCCAAAGCGGACTTTGACGGCGCGGCGATTAAGGAAACTCTTGATAAAAAAGAAGCGGTTAGAAAATTTGATATTTACAAAAAAGCTCAGAAATCGCTCGGAATAAAGGGAGAGTTTGAAGTAATACCGTCAAATATGCTTGTTACATCCATAGGCAGAATCATTGTATATAGATGTTTACCGAAAGGTTTTACATTTTTGAATAAAGAACTTGCAAAAAAAGAGCTATCTGACTTGGTTACGGATTGCTTCAAACAATACGGCAATGCGGAAACAGTATCTTTACTTGATAGACTGAAAGATCTTGGTTTCGAGTATGCCACAAAATCAGGTTTTACTATTTGTATTGATGATATGGTTGTTCCTACAGAAAAGAAAGAGATCATTGCCCATGCCAGACAGGAAGTCGAAAAAATTACGAATCATTACCGGAAAGGTATTATTACAGATATAGAAAGATACAACAAGGTAATAGATGTCTGGATGCGCGCTACTGATAAAGTATCTCAGAATATGCGCGACGGTATGAAGAAAGACAGAGAAGGCTTCAATCCTATCTACATTATGGTTGAGTCCGGTTCTCGCGGTAACATCATGCAAGTCAGACAGTTGGCCGCCATGAGAGGTTTGATGGCGCGGCCGCAGCAAAAGATTACAGGAGGAAAAGGCGAAATTATTGAACAGCCGATTACTTCTAACTTTAGAGAAGGTCTAAGTGTTCTTGAGTATTTTATCTCTACACATGGAGGACGTAAAGGTCTTGCTGATACTGCTCTAAAGACTTCGGATGCAGGTTATCTGACCAGGCGTCTTGTTGATGTTGCTCAAGATGTTATAATAAATGAAGAAGACTGTAAGACTCTCAAGGGAATAACCATCGGAGCCATTAAAGAAGGTATGGAAATCATGGAGCCGTTAAAAGAGCGGATTCTCGGTCGCGTTGCTCTTGACAATGTTGTTGATCTTCTAACTGCGGAATCTCTAGTAAAAGCAGGAGAGGTCATTGATGAGGAAAAAGCTGAGAAGATTGAACAATCCGGGATAGAAAAGATAAGGATTAGATCTGTTTTGACCTGCGAGACCAAACGCGGGGTTTGTGCAAAATGTTACGGCTGGAGTCTTGGATATATGCGCATGGTAGAGATTGGAGAAGCCACCGGTATTATTGCTGCACAGTCAATAGGTGAGCCGGGAACTCAGCTTACGCTTCGTACATTCCACATTGGTGGAACTGCCAGCAAAATTAAGGAACAATCGGAAATTGTTACGAAAAACGGCGGCAGAGTTGAATATCCAAATCTAAAAATAGTTGAAACAAAAGATAAGGAGTATTTAGTTCTCAATAGACAGGGCGAAATAGTGGTAATTAATGAAAATGACAAGTCAAGAGAGATTTACGAAATACCGTTTGGTTCTACAATTTCTGTAAAAGATGGAGCTATTGCGAAGAAGGGTCAGAAGATCGCTACTTGGGATCCCTATAATACACCCATTTTTTCCGCTGTGGACGGAAGGATTGAGTTTGTCGATGTGGAAGACGGAGTTACTGTTAAAGAAGAACTTGACAATGCGACAAAGAATTTGACGCGCGTTGTTATTCCGCATAAGGAAGAGAAAAAGCAACCTTATATCCGGCTCGTCGGAGAGAAGGGCAAGGAGCTTGCAAAGTATGCTCTCCCTGTTGGCGCTCACATTCTTGTTGCCAATGCTGAAGAGGTAAACGGGGGAACAATCATAGCAAAAATGCCGAAAGAGGTTGGCAGGTCGGGAGATATTACCGGCGGACTTCCTAGGGTCTCTGAATTATTTGAAGCAAGGAAGCCTAAGGATCATGCAACAATTACAGAAATAGATGGAGTGGTAAAAATAGGTGATATTGAAAAGAGAATGAGGAAGATATTAGTGAGAAATGAGATAGGTGATGAAAAAGAATATCTCGTTCCGCAGGGGAAGCATATTCTCATTAGTGAGGGTGAGCGAGTTTCTGCGGGTGATGCTCTTACTGTCGGCTCTATCAACCCTCATGATATTTTAAGAGTTAAGGGTGAGAGCGCAACACAGGAATATCTTCTGGAAAAAATTCAAGAGGTTTATCGTTTACAGGGTGTAAAAGTAAATGATAAACATATTGAAACTATTGTCAGGCAAATGCTCAGGAGAGTCAGAATAGAGGAGCCAAATGATACGGAGTTTCTAGTCGGGCAAGAAATTGACAGAAATATCTTTAAAGAAGAGAATGAAAAAATTCTTAAGAAGAAAGGTAAACCTGCTACTGCTAAACCAATCTTATTAGGGATTACAAAAGCATCTCTCTCGACGGAGTCTTTCTTTGCGGCTGCTTCATTTCAGGAAACCACTAGAGTTTTGACTGAAGCTGCAACATCAGGAAAAATTGACAAATTACAAGGTTTAAAAGAGAATATAATTATCGGAAGACTTATTCCGGCGGGCACAGGTTCTTTGGTTTATAGAAAAATCAAGCTTGAAGAAGAAACTCCAAAAGACGTTTTGGATACTAAAGAAAAACAATAATTAAAATAAGTATTGACAGATCTTGTAAAATGTTGTAATATTAACAGCTACAGTGAGCCATATGTGCGGTAGATGAGTTGGCATTGATTTGAAGTTTGCTAGCCAAGGGCGGACTGGTTTTACCGCCTTTTTTATTTTGTAAAAAACAGCTCTCAAGTATTTAGATGAAACAAATAAATACGCAGAGCGATATGTTTAAGGAGGAAGTTGCTTGTTTACGTTTAGGCAAATAATTAAAGGTCAGAGAGAAAAGGTACAAAAGAAATCGAAATCCATGCAGATGGGTTCGTGTCCTCAAAAGAGGGGAGTTTGCTTGCGCGTATATACGACTACTCCAAAAAAACCTAATTCTGCGCTTCGTAAAGTTGCTAAAGTCAGACTTGTTAACGGTTATGAGATAATTGCTTATATTCCTGGCATCGGTCATAACCTTGATGAACACTCTATAGTCCTCGTTAGGGGTGGCAGAGTCAAGGATCTTCCCGGGGTAAGGTATCACATTGTTAGAGGGGCTCTGGATGCTTCCGGAGTTGAAAATAGAAAACAAGGAAGATCTAAATACGGAGTAAAAGTCGGCAAGAGTGAAGCGGCAAAAGTTTCAAAAGCGGCAGCACCTGGGCCAGCCACAAAATAATAAGAGGGGTTTAAGAAATGCCAAGAAAAAAACTAGTTGGAAAGCGAGAGGTAAGTGCAGATCCTAAGTTTAACGATGTGCTTGTGCAGAGATTGATTAATAGTATTATGAAAGAGGGTAAAAAGAGCCTTGCGGAAAAAATAGTTTATACTTCCATAGAGGAAGTTGGTAAAAAAGCAAATGCAAACGGAATAACTGTTCTTAAGCAGGCTATGGAAAATATAAAACCTATGCTTGAGGTTAAGCCGAGAAGAGTCGGTGGTGCGACATATCAGGTTCCTGTAGAGGTCGCTCCTGTGCGAAGAGTTGCTCTTGGGATAAAATGGTTGGTGGATGCTGCGAGAGGCAGATCGGAAAAAACTATGGTAGACAGATTGGTTGGCGAGATTATGGATGCTTTTAAGAATGTAGGCGCTGCCTGTAAAAAAAGAGAAGATATTCACAAGATGGCCGAAGCAAACAAGGCTTTTGTACATTTTAGATGGTAATTTAAAGGGGATTAGATAAATGGCACGAGAGTATAGTTTACATGATACACGAAATATCGGAATAATTGCTCATATAGATGCGGGTAAGACGACAACAACTGAGAGGGTTTTGTACTATACGGGTGTTATTCATAAAATTGGAGATATTGATGACGGGAATACAACTACTGATTACATGATTCAAGAAAAAGAAAGAGGCATTACTATTACCTCTGCAGCTATTAGTACTTCCTGGATGAAAAAACGTGTTAATGTTATAGATACCCCTGGTCATGTGGACTTCACTGCTGAAGTTGAGAGATCTTTAAGAGTTCTTGATGGAGCAGTTGTTGTGTTTGATGCTTGTTCCGGTGTTGAACCGCAGTCGGAAACAGTATGGCGCCAGGCTGATCGGTATCATATTCCAAGAATAGCGTTTTTAAACAAAATGGACAAAGTAGGCGCAGATTTCTTTATGTCTACAGCTTCAATAAAAGAAAAACTTGGTGCGAAACCTATAGCTATGCAGGTTCCGATTGGGGCCGAAAATACTTTTGTGGGTATTGTTGATATTGTAAGAATGAAGGCCTTTGTATGGCTTGATGAAACGTTGGGCGCAAAGTTTGAGGAAAGGGAAATACCGGAAGACTTGGTTGAAATATCAAAAAAATGTAGAGAAGAGCTAATGGAAGCTTGTGCTGAATATGATGAAAATATAATGAAGAAGTACCTGGACGGAAATACTACTGAAATATCTATAGATGACATAAGAAAGGCGATAAGAGTCGGAACTATAAAAACTGAAATAGTTCCTGTGTTTTGCGGTTCTTCCTTTAAGAACAAAGGCGTTCAACCTGTTCTAGACGCTGTTGTTTATTACCTGCCTTCGCCTCTTGATATACCATCAATAAAAGGTACCAATCCAAAAACCGGACTTGAAGAAGAAAGAAAAGCCGGCGATGATCAACCTTTTTCTGCGATAGCATTTAAAATACTTTCAGATCCGTTTGTCGGAAAATTGACATTTGTACGTGTTTATTCCGGTACTCTAAATTCTTCTTCTTATGTGTATAATTCAAAAAGCGGCTCCAGGGAAAGAATAGGCCGATTGGTTAGAATGCATGCGAATAAGCGAGATGATATTGATATGATAATGGCTGGCGATATCGCAGCGGTTGTTGGACTCAAAGGTACAACTACCGGAGATACTCTTTGTGATGAAGAACATTCCATAGTTCTTGAGTCAATGAATTTTCCCGATACCGTTATTTCTGTGGCAATAGAGCCGAAGACAAGGGCTGATCAGGATAAAATGGGTATGGCTTTAGGCCGTCTTTCTGATGAAGATCCTACGTTTAAAATCAAAACAGATGAAGAAACTGGTCAGACTATTATGTCTGGAATGGGAGAACTTCATCTTGATATTCTTGTTGATAGAATGAAAAGAGAGTTTAATGTAGAGTGTAATGTCGGCAAACCTCAAGTCGCATATAAAGAAACGATTACGAAGAAAGTTGAAGCAGAAGGCAAGTATATCAGGCAGACCGGCGGTAAAGGGCAATATGGCCATTGTGTTATAGAGGTGGAGCCGCAGGAGCTCGGTAAAGGATACGAATTTGTTAATGAGGTTGTCGGTGGCTCTATTCCGAAGGAATATATACCGGCAATTGACAAAGGCATTAAAGAGGCTTGTGAAGGTGGTGTGCTTGCAGGTTACCCTGTTATAGATGTTAAGATTACTTTAACCGACGGATCGTATCATGATGTCGACTCCTCTGAAATGGCATTTAAAATTGCAGGTTCGATGGCGTTCAAAGAAGGTTTTAAAAGAGCAAACCCGGTCATACTTGAACCCATAATGGACATAGAAGTTACTATTCCGGAAAATTACCTTGGCGAAGTTATTGGTAATTTGAATTCGAGGCGCGGAAAGATTGAAAATATGACGCAAAGGGGTAATGCAAGATCAATTAGAGGATTTATTCCCATAGCCAATATGTTTGGTTATGCAACTGATTTAAGATCTTTAACACAGGGTAGAGGGAATTATACAATGCAATTTGCCCGCTATGAAGCGGTGCCTAAGGTCATGGCCGAAGATATTATTGCTAAAGCCAATGGAAAGACGATTAAAAGGTAATTTTACGGAGGTAACTAGAGATGGGTAAAGCAAAATTTGAAAGAACAAAGCCGCATGTAAATGTCGGTACAATTGGTCACGTAGATCACGGCAAGACAACATTGACGGCAGCGCTAACTACAGTAATGGCCTCCAAGGGACTAGCGACAATAGTTCCTTA
>JAPLKO010000038.1 GCA_026388015.1 Candidatus Firestoneibacteriota bacterium
TATACATATTCTGCAAGAAAAGGAACAAAGGCCTATGCTATTAAAGACACTGTTTCTGAAAAAGCTAAGAACGAAAGGCTGAAAGCTTTGATGGAGCTTCAAAGGCGTATAAGTCAGGAAGTAAATGATAAATATTTAGGAAAGGTTTTACCTGTTTTACTTGACGAAGAACGGGGTAAAGACAATATTTTAAGCGGAAGAACCAATAATAATAAACCGGTTTTTGTAGAATCTGCAGCCGGTCTTGTCGCGGGTTTTGTGCAGGTTAAAATAACGCAAGCGAAACCATTTAGCATGAAAGGAATAATACAAATTTAATAATGCCTGAAATATAAATTGTATTGCTGTATCTTATGCGGAGGTTAGCATGAAATTAATAGAAATAGACAGCAAACTTATTTCTTCTCCTATGACAAAGAAAGAGCTTCTTTCTTATTACTCCTGTGTAAAAAGAAAAATTAAAGAACGTCTAAAAGAGTTTGCCGAAGTATATTCTCAAAATGACAGGAAGATATTTGAAGAGCTTTGCTTTTGTATTTTTACTGCAAATGCCTCGGCTAAAATGGGATATAATTGTATTGAGAAGATAAGACCTATTCTTATGGAAGGAAGCCTTCAGGATCTACAAAAGGCTATTAAGGGTCATTACCGTTTTTGGAAAATACGCCCTGCGTACATTGTTCATACCAGGGAGTTTTTAAGAGAAAATTATGATTTGAAACTGAAAAAGCTTATCGAATCTTTTAAAAGCAGGGAAGAATTGCGGGATTTTTTTGCAAAAAATAAAGGTATAAAAGGAATAGGCTATAAAGAGGCTAGCCATTTTCTGCGCAACATTGGAATAAAAGGTTACGGCATAATGGATAAGCATATTTTACGTTGCCTGCATGAATTTGGTATAATAAAAGATATAGAACCTTTGAATACAAAAGAAAAATACGTTGCGGCCGAAGCCAAACTAAAAAAACTGGCAGAAAAACTAAAGATAGATTTTGATGAGCTGGATCTTTTGCTTTGGTCAAGTAAGACAGGTGAGATACTTAAATAAAACGCGCGAAGGACTAATTTGCAGGAATATTATGTCCTGCTTTATCATTAGCGATTTTTAACTTGAATATTCTGATATATAAGGAGTCTTTATGAAAATAATTGGCGTTATCCCTGCGCGGCTTGGTTCTACACGTTTTCCACAAAAGGTATTGGCGGATATTCTCGGCAAACCTATGCTCTGGTGGGTTTGGAGCAGAGCAAGGAAAGCGAAACTTATTTCAGATGTGTATATTGCGACGGACGATAAGTTGATATTTGATACCGTCGAAGGTTTTGGCGGAAAGGCAATAATGACTTCAAAAAAACATAAGAGCGGAACAGACAGAATAGCTGAGGCTGTTAAAAAAATCAAAGCAGATATTGTTGTCAATATTCAGGGTGACGAGCCTTTAATAAGACCGGATATGCTGGACATGGCCGTTGAGCCTCTTCTAAAAGAGCATAAGCTTGTAATGAGCACTCTTGTTTGCAAGGTAAGGAATAATAAGAAGGTCAATAATCCAAACATGGTTAAAGTTACCGTTGATAAAAACGGCTATGCTTTATATTTTTCCAGAGCAGTTATACCCTCGCAAGCGCGCTCGGAAAGTAATCGGTACTTTTTTAAGCATATCGGGGTGTATGTTTATAGAAAAGAATTTCTTTTAAAATATGTACGGCTTAAACAGTCAAGCCTTGAAAAAATAGAAAAGCTCGAGCAATTAAGAGTCCTGGAAAACGGCTATAATATTAAGACAGTTATAACTAAGGCAGACACAATACCTGTAGACACGCAGGGTGATCTGAAAAAAGTGATAAGAATGCTAAAAAGAAAAGATAGAGTTTCCCGCGCCCATAAATAGTCAATAGCAAGTAGTCATTGTTTCTGATATAATACTAATAAAATAGACAGTAATTGCCATTGCAGGAGAGATCCGAATGATTAAATATGATTACAATGCAAACAAAGGTAAAATGCTGGTTATCTCCGGTCCTTGTGTAATTGAATCAGAAGCACAATGCCTTGAAATTGCCGGAAAAGTAAAAAAAATAGCAGAGGGCCTAAGGCTTCCGTTTGTTTTTAAGGCTTCTTATGACAAAAGTAACAGAACGTCTGTTGACAATTACCGGGGTCCAGGGCTTGAGGCCGGACTGAAGATTTTGCAAAAAGTAAAAAATGAAATTAAAGTACCGATACTTACAGACGTGCATTGTTGCAATGAGGTCGATTCAGTGGCGGAAGTAGCGGACATTATACAGATTCCGGCATATCTTTGCCAGCAAACCAGCCTTACTCTGAAAGTCGCAAAGACTGGCCGCATTGTGAACATTAAAAAGGCGCAGTTCTTATCGCCCTGGGACATTAAAAAAATTATCAGTAAGGTTGAATCAACAGGGAATAAAAAAATAATAATAACGGAGCGAGGTTCGGTATTTGGATACAGTACTTTGATTACTGATATGCGCGCTTTTACAATTATGAAAGCATATGGATACCCGGTAATATTTGATGTTACCCATGCGGTCAGAGTCCCCGGTTTTACCAGTAAAGATACGAGGGGTGGAACTCCGGAGATGATATTGCCTATGTCATTGGCGGGTATTGCTGCTGGCAGCGACGGTTTATTTATAGAAACTCATCCTGACTGCAGTAATGCTTTGTGTGATGCGTCTTCCATGCTGCCGCTTAAGGAACTTAAGCACCTGTTAGAAAAGGCTAACAACACATTTAAAGTTGTGAGGAACTCCTAAAATGGCTGATAATAAATATTTAATAAACAAAGCAAAAGAAGTC
>JAPLKO010000008.1 GCA_026388015.1 Candidatus Firestoneibacteriota bacterium
AACGAAAACTTATTTAACCGGTGATATCAAATTTGATGCTTTGAAAAAAGTAAACCTCACGGTAAATGAAGGGGACTTTCTTGCAATTATGGGACCTTCGCGCTCTGGTAAATCCGCTTGTATGAACATACCGGGGTGTATGGACGAACCTACCGGTAATCTTGATACGAAATTCGGCGACGAAATTATAAAAATATTCATAAAGCTTAATCAGTGAATCGATATTGCTCTGAAGAAAAGCCCTGATATTGTAGCTTTGCAGAATGATTATGAGTCCGGGAAAGCGAAAGGGTACTATGCGCTTCTTCAGACGAAAAATATGGAAAAAGTATCAGCGCTAACTTCAAAGGATTTAAAACACCTTCTTGAATCGGTAAAAGCCAGAAAAGAACAGGGATGGCCGCTCCTATAGATGTGATGGATGCAGAAGAGGAAGCGCTTAAGTTTGACTTAGAGGCAGAAAAAGCTGTATTTCTTCTTTCAAAGTAAGACCGGAGATTTAAAGTCTTGCCGGATCATATGCCAGATTAAAACTTTATTTGACTTCCCTTTTTAAGTTAGTCAATTATTCTTTCTTTACTACAAAGCTTTTATATGATATTATTTATGTATATGAAATCAAAAGTAATAGTAGTTATGCCGGCTTACAATGCCGCCAAGACAGTACAGGTCACCTATGATGATATTCCCAAGGATTATGTTGATGAAGTAATTCTTGTAGATGATGCCTCACATGATGAAACTGTTAAGAAAGCCAAAGAACTCGGCCTTCAAGTATTTGTGCATTCCGAAAACAGAGGTTACGGCGGCAATCAGAAAACCTGTTATACCGAGGCCTTGAGAGAAGGCGCTGATATCGTTATTATGCTTCATCCTGACTACCAATACGATCCTAAACTGATTCCCGAGATTATAAGACCGATAATTGAAGGAAGAGCTGACTTAGTTCTGGCATCCAGACTATTAAGCGGCACTGCGTTATCAGGAGGTATGCCTGTATATAAATTCATAAGCAATAGGTTTTTAACTATTTGTGAAAATATATTTCTGGGCCAAAGACTTTCGGAGTTTCATACCGGCTATCGCGCCTATAGTAAGAAACTCCTTACCAGTATACCTTTTATGAACAATTCCGAAAATTTTGTATTTGATACCGAAGTTATAGTCCAAACAGTGTATTTTGGTTTTAAAATATCAGAAATACCCTGCCCTACCAGATACATGAAAGACGCCTCTTCAATAAGTTTTAGGAATAGTCTGATTTACGGTCTACAAACACTTTATGTGTTGTTTATTTTTCTATTGGCTAAGACAGGTATTAAGAAATCAAAGATATTTACAAAGTAGGTATGTCGATAATGTTTGTATCTCTTTATGGAGTAGCGAAGTTATCCGGGAGTAAAAAATGAGACTTCACGGCTCTATGATAAAAAAATCCTGGAAGAACCTCTTGACAGTCATAACGGTTATCTGCATGAAAATATCTAAACCAAAAGAAACACCTGCAAATTTTACCCCGGCAAAAATAAAAAAAATTCTGGTAATTAGAATGGATAAAGTGGGAGATCTTGTTCTTTCCACTCCTGTATTTGAAAACCTAAAAAAACAACTCCCCGGCGTCCATGTTACCGTGCTTGTCAGAAAATATAATTCCGGAGTGCTTAAAAATAATCCATATGTTGATGAGGTAATCGAATATGATATGTTAACAAAAAAGAACAGTCTCAGGAAACGCGGTTATGATTTGGCAATAAATCTTATATTTGATTTTGAGCTGGAGAGCGCTTACGCATGTTATTCCAGCGGCGCACAATTCAGAGCCGGGTATAAAGCTGAATATTCGAAAGAGTTCTATAATATTCAGATAGAGAAAGATTCTGCTTCGAAATATGAACTTCTGCGAAACCTGGATCTGCTTAAAAGTCTCGGGATAAAAACAACGGAATTTAAAAGCAAATTGTATCCTTCTGCCGTAGAGGCGGATAAAGCTTCCAAATTTATAAAAACTATTAATAACGGGAGTTCTGCTTTAATAATAGGTTTAAATCCCGGTACCGGGCGCAAGCGAAGAGAATGGCCTCCTGAAAAATTTATTAAACTTGGGAAAATACTGACAGAGCAGTACAACGCAAAGATAGTGGTTATGTGGGGACCCGCGGATAAAAAGATTGCACAAAATATTGTACAAAATATCGGGACCGGAGCCTATATGTCAATGGCTGCAAACATTACACAGCTGGCTGCGCTTCTGAGTAAAATCAGCATTTTTGTTTGCGCAAATACTGGACCGGCGCACGTTGCTATGGCAATGGATGTTCCTTTAGTCGGGCTTTACGGTGAAAATGACCATATTAATTGGACTCCGCCGGATAAGAGCAAGATACGGGTAATATCTGGTAAACTTTGTTCTGATATTAAAGTGGAAGAAGTAATTAACGGAATAAAAAGTTTTCTATGAAAATATCAGCTATTGTAATTATAACCGGAAGAACCGGGAATTTGGAAAGATGTCTAAGGACTTTGCGTGCCTGGACTGCTGACATTATCCTTGTAGTTAACTCCTCTGTAACCATAAAAAACAACAAAAACCGGTTGAAAGTATTGCGCATTGACAATACCGGCGAAGAAATGATAAAGAGAGGAATCGAGGCAGCAAAGTCAGAGTGGGTCATTGTTCTATATCCCGATGAAGAGATCTCTATTCCCTTGAAGATTGAGATAAGGTCAAAAATTACGGGCATAAAAGAAGATAGAATAAGCGTAATAATTGCAACAAATGAAAATGATGTTTGGCGCGCAGGAGCAACTCCTGAAATAAGGATATTTAGGAGGCTTCACCTCTCCGGAAACAGAGAAAATGCTGTTTTTACCAACTGCATA
>JAPLKO010000006.1 GCA_026388015.1 Candidatus Firestoneibacteriota bacterium
AATGGACGCGCAAATATTTTTAACTGATATAAAAGCCAAGTTTCCTGATGTTTTGGAAATAAGCGGAGCTGATGCGGAGAAGATAAAGGATAAGACCCTTAATCTGGTTGTTCCCGCAGCTTCTGTTTATGAACTGGTAAAGTACTTGAAAGAGACGGGTTTTGATTATCTGATGAACCTGTGTGCTACTGATTACAAAATAAACATAGAAGTCATATATCATCTTTACTCCTACACGACTAAAGGTAAAGTCACCCTCAAGGTAAAACTAGACAGGGAAAAACCCGAAGTTGCTTCTGTTACACCTCTCCATTTAGGCGCGGACTGGCAGGAACGTGAAGCGTATGATATGCTCGGCGTTATCTTCACCGGGCATCCTGATTTCAGGAAAATACTCCTTCCTGCTGATTGGGAAGGCTATCCTTTAAGAAAAGACTATGAAAGAAAACCGGATCAATATGACTGATAAAAATAAAATACTGGATAAAGACGGGTTTGAGACGATGTATTTGAACATGGGTCCTCAGCACCCTTCTACACACGGGGTGCTCCGTCTCGGGCTCGTACTTGACGGTGAAGTTATCCTTAAGGCAGATCCTGATATCGGCTATCTGCACCGTGGTATGGAAAAACTTGCAGAAAGACGCACCTATCAGGCTAATATTGCGATGAGCGACAGATATGACTATGTCTGTTCGATGAATAATAACTTTGCCGTAGCGTTAGCGATAGAAAAACTTCTCGGGGTCGAAGCGCCGAAACGAGCCCAATATATCAGAGTAATAATGGCAGAGCTTAACAGGGTTGTAAACCATATGGTGTTCTTCGGGTTTTTTGCTATGGACGTCGGAGCTACCACCGCGCTTATGTTTGGCTTTAGAGAGAGAGAGCCGGTGATAGAGCTTTTTGAAAGTGTTTCCGGAGCCCGTCTTACATACAATTACTTCAGGGTGGGCGGTGTCGCAAGAGATTTGCCTTCTGATTTTGTGGAAAAGACAAAAGTGTTTATTAAGTTTATGCGCGCCAAGTTGATAGACTACGACCGGCTGGTAACGGATAATGTTATCTTTAGAGACCGTACCGTCGGCATCGGAAAGTTCTCCAAAGAAGATTGCATGTCTTACTCCTTAAGCGGACCTGTTGCGAGAGCTTCCGGCATTAATTATGATGTCAGAAAAGACGATACGTACTCCGTATATAATGAGTTTGATTTTAACGTGCCCACACTGGAAGGCGGGGATTGTTTTGACCGGTATATGCTCAGAATGCTTGAGCTTCGAGAGTCCTTAAAGATTGTCGAACAAGCGCTTGAGAAGCTGGAGCCGGGTGATATTATGGCGAAGGTTCCGAAAGTTATAAAACCGCCGGTTGGTGAGGCTTATGTAAGAACGGAATCCCCTAAGGGTGAGCTTTCCGTGTACCTTGTGAGTGATGGCACGGCAAATCCGTACCGCTTCCACTTAAGAGCGCCGTCTTTTATTAATCTGCAGATACTTCAAAAAGCGCTGGCAGGCTTTAAAGTGGCTGACGTGATAGCAATACTCGGTTCTATAGATATAGTGCTCGGAGAGGTTGACAGATGAACTTAAGTTATGGTCTGGAAAGATTGTGGCTCTGGTTGGTCGGCCTGCTTGAAAAACTGATAAGCTGGCTGGGTCTTCCTTATATTTTTGCCTATACCTTGGAAAAAATTATTTTTGCGGTGGCGCTTCTGGTTTTTATTTCTGTTTCCGTTTTATACCTTATCTGGCTGGAAAGAAAAGTGTCCGCGCATATGCAGTCCCGTCTTGGTCCTATGCATGTAGGCGGGTGGAGAGGCTGGGCCCAGACTATTGCGGATATGGTGAAACTTCTTTTTAAAGAAGATATTATACCTGCCAAAGCGGATAAGTGGGTGCATCGTATTGCTCCGCTTGTAGTGTTTATCCCTTCGCTTATGGGTTTTCTTGTAATACCGTTTGAAAAGAATCTTATTGCTCAGGACCTAAACGCCGGAATACTCTTAATATTCGCCTTCTCCTCTATAGCCGTTCTTGCTATCATTATGGGAGGGTGGGCTTCAAATAATAAATATACTCTACTGGGCGGTATAAGATCCGCCGCGCAGATGATCAGTTATGAAATCCCGTTGGTGCTTTCAGTTGTCAGTGTAATTATGCTGGTGGGAAGTTTTAAACTTAATGATATGGTGGCCGCTCAAAGCGGAGCCGGAAAAGTTTGGTTTGTCTTTACCCAGCCTTTAGCATTCCTCCTTTACCTGATTGCCGCTACAGCCGAGGTGAACAGGACTCCGTTTGATATTCCGGAGGCGGAATCAGAACTGGTTTCAGGTTATAATACGGAATACAGCGGTTTAAAATACGGTTTCTTTATGCTCTCTGAGTTTACAAATATGCTGATAGTTTCTCTGGTTGCCGCTACGGTCTTTCTCGGCGGCTGGAGCGCTCCTTCCTGGCTTTCCCGGGTTCCGGGAATTGTCATACTTTTGGTCAAAACATATTTTATCGTCTTTGTTTTGATGTGGATACGCTGGACTTTTCCGAGGCTAAGAGTGGACCGCCTAATGGATTTCGGCTGGAAGATTCTTATCCCCCTCGCGTTTATTAATATCTTTGTTACTGCGCTTGTGATGGCGGTGTGGCGGAAGCCTACAAAGATCCTGCGGATAATAAAAGAAAGACTGTTAGTTATACTGTAGATTTTGGCAGATGTATGTTTTGCGGGCTTTGCGTCGAATCCTGTCCTAAAAAATGCCTGGTACATACAACCGACTACGAGCTGGTTTCCTATAATAGAGCCGGAATGGTGCTTGGAAAAGATAAAATAGTTAAGAGATAAGCAAAAAAAAGTCAATAGTAATTAGTTGATTGGTCAATAAAGCTGGATGTTACAGTTAGAATCTGCTATTATACTAAAACCTCGTTATAACGCAGGTTTCAAATGCCGGGATGGTGGAATTGGCAGACACGTACGCTTGAGGTGCGTATGGGCTTTCCCGTGGGGGTTCAAGTCCCCCTCCCGGCATAAAAATAGAAATTCGACAATCGAAAGTCGATAATATGCCTAAAGGCATGACGCGATAGGAAGTTATAATTAATCTGCTTCGCAAAACGCGTTATGATAATATAGTATATAGAAGTAAAGAATATGTCAACTTTCGAATCTCGATTTTCGAAGATTTCGCTGACATCTAACTATAAACCTTCAAAGGAGTTCTCTATGATCATAATCGGTGAAAGAATAAATGCTACAAGAAAACACGTCGGCATGGCAGTCTCAAACAGGGATGAAAAATATATTATAAAGGAAGCGACCGAGCAGGAACAGTTCGGCGCCCATATGATAGATGTTAACGCCGGAAAAACTCCGGAAAAAGAAGTTGAAGATATGAAATGGCTTATGGATCTGGTTCAGAAGCACACTAAGCTTCCCATCTGCATTGACTCGGCAAATGCAAAAGCTATTTCTGCGGCGCTTGCGCTTAACAGAAACGGACGGCCTTTGCTAAATTCGGTAACAGACGAACAGCCGAGAATAGAGGCTATTCTTCCTCTGGTTAAACAGTATGATACGATGGTTGTGGCGCTCCTTATTGATGAGAAAGGGGTTGCGGATACGGTTGTTAGACGTATGGAGATAGCGGATTCCCTGGTAAATAAGATATTGAAAACCGGAGTAAAAGTTGAAGATATCTATGTCGATCCCTGTATCTTTCCTCTGTCTACGAATGGTATTAACGGGTTAGACGCTGCAGAAAGTATTATGAAAATAAAGGCTAAGTTCCCCGGGATTAAGACTACCTGCGGACTTTCCAATATATCTTTCGGACTTCCTTTGCGTTCGCTTGTTAATCAGGCTTTTGTAGTAATGCTAATGACTGCAGGACTTGATTCAGCGCTTATCGATCCTCTTGATAAAAAGATGGTCTCTCTTGTCTGCGCCACAAAAGCGCTCCTAAATAAGGATGACTATTGCATGGAGTATATCACCGCGGCAAGAGAAGAAAAACTTTCCTGACAGGGTAAATGAGCTTAACTAAGGCAGAAAAGTTCTTGAATAGCTTTACGGATTACGAAAAAACAACCGGTTATTCGTACTCTGCCGCCTATTATAATCTAAATCGAATGGAATACCTCCTTTCTCTTGTCGGTAATCCGCATCTAAAGGTTCCCTCGGTGCATATCACCGGCACTAAAGGCAAAGGTTCTACTGCGCATTTCATTGCTGCCATACTCCGGGGTGCAGGTCTAAAAACCGGACTTTACACATCTCCTCATATTCTTACTTTTAGAGAGCGCATAAAGCTGAACGGTAAAATGATCTCCCTGAAAGATCTCGGAAAACTAATCCGGAAAATAGCTTCTGCCGTAAAAATACTTGAGAAAAAAACAGCTTACGGAGCTCCTACTTTTTTTGAAGTCTATACCGCGCTGGCTTTTCTGTATTTTTATGAAAAAAAAGCGGAGGTTGTAGTTCTGGAAGTCGGAATGGGGGGAAGGCTAGACGCGACGAATGTAGTAAGGCCGCTGGTCTCTGTAATAACTCCGATAAGTTTGGATCATATAAAAGAATTGGGCAAAACCCTTGAAAAAATAGCAAAAGAAAAATCAGGAATAATAAAAAAAGGTGTTCCTGTAGTCTCAGCCCCCCAGAGCAGAAAAGTTTTGGCAATAATAAGGCAAAAAGCCAAAGCTGCCGGTTCCGGAGTATATCTTGAAGGAAAAGATTTCAGGCACCGTGTGACCCGCTCCTGTTCCAAAGGTGTTAGTTTTAACCTTTACGGAATCGGACTGGTCTTTAAAGGGCTTAAGTCCGTAATGGCAGGCCGGCATCAGGCTCTGAATGCGTCGGTAGCTCTTGCGGCCTCGGAGATTGCGATAAAAACGCTCCTTAATAAAACAAATATTTTGGAACGTGTTGTCCCGGCTGCCATAAGCAAAGTTAAACTTGAGGGACGAATACAGATATTTTCAAAACAACCGTTATTGATTCTTGATGCCGCGCACAATACCGCCTCTGCAAAAGTACTCTTTGAAGCACTAAAGAGTTTTAAATATGAAAAGCTGATAATGGTCATAGGAATGGCCGTTAACAAAGATATCAAAGGTTTTCTTAAAGTATTTGCGGGACAGTCTGAGGAAATGCTCTATGTGAAATCCTCAAATTACAGGTCAGCCGAACCGGAAGAATTATTAAGCTGCTCGGGAGATAATAAAGGGAAACTCTTTGACAGTGTAGCCGAAGGCCTTGAATATGCGCTCCGGAGTTCCGGAAAAAAAGATCTTATTTGCGTCACCGGTTCCTTTTATGTGCTGGGCGATGCTCTAAGGTACCTGAAAAAGCGGCGTAAAGCATGAAAATATTAATTGACGGCTACAACGTGATGCGCTCCACCGCTTTTGCCGATGACTACGATTTAAAGGCATTAAAGAACCAGCGGGAAAGATTTTTAACGCTGCTTGCCGAGTATGCCGGCAGCTCCAAAAACATATTTACCGCCGTCTTTGACGGTACGGGAAGCGGAGAGCTGCTAGAAAATACAGAAATTTACGGAGCTATTGAGATTAGATATTCTGCCGGGGGAGAAACTGCGGATACTCTGATTAAAACCCTGGTTGCAAATTCTCCAAATTCAAAAGATATTATTGTTGTCACCTCTGACAAAGAAATAGCTTTTTATGTCAAACAGTGCGGAGCGCGGGTCGTTTCAGCGGCAGAATTTTATTCAAAAATGAAGAAAAAGCCTGAAACCGTTGAGAATCTTTATGGCGGGGCGTACTTGGAAAAATATATTAAGGGCTACGACGAGGAAAGCGAGAGAAAAAGCGAAAAAGCAAAAAACAAAGGCAAAAAAAGAAGGTAAATTCACGGTAATTTATGCTAATATTATTATAATTAAGAAGCTTATTAAAAAAGGAGAATCTAAAAATGGCGGAAAAAAAAGGCGGCAGTATCTGGTTTTACCTTGTAATTCTTATAGTCGGAGCGGTGATAGGTTCTGTAATAGGCGAGTTAATAGGCCAGCTTGGACCAAAAGAGGGGATAATTCACGATATTCTGGTAAAAGGTGTTAATCCGGGTTTAAATCCTGCCTCGATGGTAGACCTTAAGTTCTGTACCTTGACTTTTGGCTTTACCCTTAAGCTGACGCTGAGCAGCGTTCTTGGAGTAGTGATAGCGGGTCTGATAATAAAGAAAGTATAAAAAAAGGCGCGAAGCGGTTGCTGCGCGCCTTTTTAAATAAATAATTCTCTATTCTGAGGAGGCCTCGTTAAAGTATTTCTCCGAATAGTCTTTAATAGTTGCTTTCTTTCTGAGTTCTTCAATAAAATTCGAAAAAGCAGATTGCTGCTTCCTGGTTAAAAGCTCTGTTCTAAAAGTATTCTTTTCCTTTTCAATATTTGCCTGCGCCGCTTCCTTGACCTCTGCAAGTTGCAGCAGATATATTCCCGTCTGCCCTTTTGCCGGACGACCGAGGTCTCCTTTTATTTTTAACGATTTTGCGGATTTGAAGAACTCCGCCAAATCGTCAACTCCCTTTATGGTTTTGTCGCTTTCCGCCAGAAACCCGGTATCTCTTATTCCGTATTTTGCGCAGGCAGCTTCGAAGGTTGTAGTATTGTTTTTGATTGCGCTAAAGAGTTTTTCCGCTTCTTCCGCAGCCTTCGGGACGCCTTTTTCTCTTTTAAGTGTATCCAAGAGCTCATTTTTCACATCTGCCAGAGGTCTTATGCTGCCGGGTAATACACCCTGAAGACGGAGCACGCAAAAACCTTTTTTTGTTTCGACAGGTTCAGATACTTCGCCGGGCTTAAGTCTGAAGACCGCATTTTTAACAGCTTCCTGATCTTCAGCGGCAATATCAGACATAACAAACTGGGTGGAACGAGAAAATACGCCGGTCCTAATATTTAAGCTCGCTGCTTTTGCATAACCCTCGAAATCTTTTTGCGCAGCCTTGAGTTTATTAATAAGCTCCGCTTTAATCTTGGGATCTTCGACAGGTTTGATCAAAATATGCCTTGCTTTAATTTCACCGTTTTTAATTTCATCAACCTTAATAATATGGTAGCCAAAATTGGTTAAAACCGGCTCCTTGGTCGTCTCTCCTGCTTTAAGAGCGAAAGCCGCAGCCTCAAACTCCGGGACCATGGAACCTTTTTTGAAAAAGCCGAGATCGCCTCCGTTTGCTTTAGAGCCCGGATCGTCCGAGTACTCTTTTGCCAGCGCCGAAAAATCCGCTTTACCAGCAAGTTTTTTGGTTATTTCCAGGGCCTTTGCTTTAGCGGCGTCGGGAGCCACAAAATAACCTGCAATGAATTGTTCGGCAGTAGAATATTCAATTTTTCGCTCTTCGTAGATTTTATTTAATTCCGCGGGGCTTACCGTCAACTGCTTGGAAAAAGCGGCGTAATCTAACTTTACAAATTTTATTCTTTTCTTATTGTATTTCAGGGCAAACTCTTCTTTAAATTCATTCTCGCTGACCTTTGAAGAATTGTAAACTAACTGCTGGATTTTTGAAATGACAGAACTGTTCTGAATGTCAGCTATAAGCTCTTCTTCTGTTATTTTATTCATTTGAAGTATATATTTCATATAACCGGGGTTGAATTTTCCTTCCGGCGAAAAGTAGCCTTTAAGTCTTTCTTTTACTTCCAGCTCTGAAGCCGTTATTCCGTTTTGTGCGGCATATTCCAGGAGCAGATACTGATTAATCATATTCTGCAAAGCGCCCATTTTGATATCTTTGCGGTATATCTCCGGAACTTCTTTTTCCTTAAACATAGACTTATACTGCTCGAGACTGCGCTCATAGGCTTTTTGAAAGGCCGCAGTTTTAATCGCCTTTCCGTTTACTTGTGCCAGCGTGTCCGGATCCGGTCTAAAAAGGCCGCTTGTTATTCCTGCATAGCCCAGACTTAAAACAAAAGCAATAGCAACTCCGAAGTAAATAATCTTCATAGTCTTTTTATTTCTAAACAAATGCATCACCATAACTGCTCTACCCCCTTTAAAAAGTAATATTTACAAGGCTAAAATAACGATAATAATAATAACATCAAACCGGAAAATATTCAATATAATATTTGTTAAACAATAAAAAACTTAGACCTGACAAAGTGATGGATTTCTTGTCGCAGGTAAAATTCTATTCGTATTTTGATAATAAATATTATTCATAAAAAAAAGCGAGTAGGAGCAATAAAAATGCAGAGTTTGTTTTGACTGCCACAGCCGCTGTAAATGTAAAGTCAATATTAATCAGTTTTCCCTTGAAAAACACGCACGACTGTTGTATAATTACATTTCTATTGTTAAATGCGTCCCTATAGACTAAGGGTTAGGTCACCACCCTTTCAAGGTGGCTGTAGGGGTTCGAATCCCCTTAGGGACGCCAAATTATTTGTACCCAAATAATTTGGCAGAGTCTTGCCTAAGTGGACGGTCTATTCTCAAGCGTTAAATCTTTTCTGGTCCACTCTTAAAAACCTTTGCGTCTAAATTATCTTTTACGTAAGTGATGTGAAACGTGCTAACTTCTTCCACTTTTAAAGTCTTTTGTGGTAAAATAATTTAATAGTAGCTTTTTTATGAAAATGGGAGGTATAGAGAATGAAAATTTCTATGAGTACTAATAAACATTTTAGCGAAATAGTAAACCTTATTAAACAAGCGCGATATACGGCTGTAAAAAGCGTAAATGCAGAGCAGATCAAGTTGTATTGGCAAATTGGGGAATACATAAGTAAAAAACTAAGAACTTCGGAGTGGGGTGAAAGTGTTGTTGACCGGCTGGCTGATCATATTTAAGTTAAATATCCTGAGTTCAAAGGGTTTACCAGACGTGGTTTATATAGGATGTGTCAATTTTATGAAACATACCCGAAAAAGCCATTTGTGTCGGCAGTGCTGACACAAATTAGCTGGACTAACCATTTACTAATTCTCTCCAAAACTAAGACTAAAGAAGAACGGCAATTTTACCTGGCGCTTTCCATCAAAGAACGCTATGTTTCCCGTGAACTCGAACGTCAGATAGACAGTGGCTACTATGAACGGGCAATGATTTCTAAAAAGAAACTGTTGCCTCTTCCGGTGGCACAAAGACATCCGCTTGCGCCTGAAGTGTTTAAAGATTCGTATGTGCTAGATTTTTTGAATCTACCAAAGGCATACAGCGAGAAAGATCTGAATCAAGGTATTGTAGAGAATCTGAAAGATTTTATATTGGAATTCGGTAAGGACTTTGCTTTTGTCGGTCAGGAATACCGCATCCAGGTTGGTGGTCACGATTATTTTATAGACTTGCTTTTCTTTCACAGGGGATTGCGCTGTCTGGTTATGGTTGAATTAAAAATAGATGATTTTAAACCTGAATATTTAGGCAAGCTCAATTTCTACCTGGAAGCGCTTGATCGCGATGTAAGAAAGTCTGAGGAAAATCCAAGTGTTGGCATTGTTCTTTGTAAATCTAAGGATGATGAAGTTGTGGAATATGCATTGAACAGGAATATTTCTCCTGCCTTGATTGCTGAATATAGGACGAAACTTATTCCCAAAAAGCTTCTGGAGAAAAAACTCCATGAATACGCTCTTATAGCTAAAGTGAGGGAAAATGAATATTGAATTTACCGCAGCGCAGTACGAGAAACTTATAAAAATGGCTTTTCTCGGGGAATGGATGATAAATTCATTTAATTTGCCGGATGCTACAAATAAAGATTACGGGGAATTACTTTCTCATATCCTTTCGTCAGCGCCGAAGGAAGGTTTGGAAAAATATGTGCATGTAGATCCTCTTTCCGGGCAATGTAGTTATTCAATGCAACTTTTCACCGATCCTGAAGTTATGGAATACATAGATACATACAAAGAAGAATGTTTCTGGGAAGAACTGGTTATCCGTATGGCGGAGAGGGATTTTGTGAGGAAATATAACAGGACTCAGATCAAGAAGATGTCCCGCGAGGAGTATATTGATAATTTAAGTGACCTCGAAGATACCTATGATGATGAATTTGCCGATCACGGCCTTCAAAACCTTGAAATTAAAAAGTAAAATATTGAATGGAACTTATTTAGCCATTACTGTGTAATTCATTGCTCGGGTTACAGTATCCTTGGATAACTTAAGAACTTTAGCCATCGCTGCAATGCTCATGCCCAGCGCGTTTAAATCGGCTATTTTCGGCGCAAGCTTTGCATATAGCGGGATATGATCAGACAGGGTAATGATAATATTGGCTGTAATTAAACTTTGAGTTCGATTTGCTTCATCATGGGGACGCCAAATTTCCAAAGAGGAAATTTGGCCGAAAGTCGATAATCGAGATTCGAGAAATATATCGACTTGGTCGATTTTCTATTCTCAGCCCTGTGTGGTTCCCTTTCAAATATCTCCGGAATTTTTACGGTTGACAAAAATCAAATATACAGATATAATGCATTAAGTAAATATTGGAGTGCGTTACAATATATACGCGTATAATATGGAGTGGAGGTAAATATGGCCGTAGGCAAGCAAATTGTCAGGTATCTGGAAGCAAATGCAGGAGCTGATCTTTCTGAAAAGATGGTTTTTATCGGTGGCCCCAGGCAGGTCGGGAAGACTACGCTTGCAGAACAACTGGGAGATAAACTTTACAAAGGAAATTATCAATACCTGAATTGGGACAGCCGGGAAGACAGAACGAAAATTCTTAGTGAAAATTTTGAAACAAAAAGCAAGTACATCATTTTTGATGAGCTGCACAAATACAAGAATTGGAAGAATTATATAAAGGGTATTTACGATAAGAATAAAAACAGGCTCAATATCTCGGTCACAGGAAGTTCACGGCTTGATATTTTCAGGAAGGGCGGGGATTCTCTTTTGGGTAGATACCGTTATTATAGGTTGCATCCTTTTAGTGTCGCAGAAATGGCGGGAATGGTATATAAAGGAGTTCCTTTAAAAGATAGTCCTGACTATAATGGTAAAACTGACATCAAGTTATTTGAAAGGCTTTGGAAATATGGCGGCTTTCCCGAGGTTTACTTGAAACAGGATGAAGCGGGACTACGGCGCTGGCATAATGAACGATCTGACAGGATTATAAAAGAAGATATAAGAGATATTGAGAGTATAAAGGATATTTCCGCCATGCAGGTGCTTGTTGAATTATTGCGGGGAAAAGTCTCTTCCGAGTTGTCGATTGAATCCCTTGTTGAAGATCTGAAGGTTTCATTCAAAACAGTTCAGCATTGGCTGGATATCTTGTCCAGATTTTATTATATTTTCAGGATAACGCCTTTTAGAAGTTTAAAAATAAGGTCTTTAAGTAAAAAAACTAAAATGTATCTGTGGGACTGGTCAGAGCTTAAAGATGAGGGAGCTAGATTGGAAAACATAGTTGCCTCTCATCTTCTTAAACTTACTGACTACCTGTACGATACACAGGGCTACAAGGTAGAGCTTCATTTCATAAAAGATAAAGATCAGAGAGAAACCGATTTTCTTGTCTCGATTTTCTTGTCTCTGTAGATAATAAGCCCTGGTTTGCCGTGGAGGTGAAATCTTCGTATAGGGAAATTCCCCAAACTCTCAGATATTTTATCGAAAAGATTGGTATACCGGCTGCTTATCTTGTGGTGATGGAACCGGGTAAAGATTTTATTATTAAAGGCGTCAGGGTTATTAGCATAGATAAGTTCCTTGCTGGATTGGTTTAGCGTAAATCCTTAGAAAATCCACTGGTGCAAGCCCATGGTCGTTGATTAGTATTAATCTATGTAATTCAGGGCATGGATTACCGTATCTTTGGATATCTTAAGAGCTTTAGCCATCACTGTGATCAGCGACAATTATAATTCCCTGCCGCATTTTAATTGTCGTTAATCATCACTGAAATGCTCATGCCCAGCGCATTCAAATCAGCTATTTTTGGCGCAAGCTTCACATATAGCGGGATATGATCAGTCAGGGTAATGATAATATGGGCTGAAATTAGACTTTCGGTTCGATTTGCTTCATCATGGGGACGCCAAAAAAAAAGTAAGACAGATGACTGTTTCCCTTATATCTTCGGCATAAATTAAAGATTTGGTTCATTTTTCAAAATTCCTCAAAGTCTACTAATACCCGCCATTTCCTGTACTTTCAGGTCAATTCTGGCAAGGTTTTGGCAAAGTGTTATCTTGTAATTTGCTATCAATTGCACAAGCATAGCGGTCCCATTTAATTCTTCAATAACAGCTCAATCCCATCAAATATGTAAATGTTAATTTATATTTTTAGCGTTAAATCCAAAACTACTTAACTTAATAAACCCACCTGCAATAAATTGTCAAAATTCTCGCCCAGGTTCAGCCGCAATCCGGAATCGCACGTATCTACCTTATCCAGATACCCCTAGCCCAGAATCGATTTAAACTCAAAATCCTGCATGCTCAATTTTTGCAGCCTCAAACCCATTGGTATATAATGCCGTTTTCATCTGGGAGGCGCCTATTTTACCATCTGCTAAACAGCTGAAGCTAGCGACATTTTGAATAGAGATATTGGCATATTTTAGCCGGCAGTATAGGATGAACCTTTCAAGACGCAAAACCTAATATATATAGTAATGTAAAGTTGCTATTTAAGATGCAGTAAACCATCTGGATTATTCCGGATATAATATAAAAATATAGGGCTAATGCAGTAATCTATATTGACAGGTATTAGATATATGATATAATTACAATATGATGCTTATCAAAGGGGCGGAAAAGTATGTCTAAGTAGCCTATATTCTTTGTGAGCCAAAAGTTCCAAAAAGTCCTGAACCGTTACAGTCTTCGAATATAGGAAATAATATAATCTATAAGAACAAAATTTGTAGTAGTACAATAAAAAGAAGATGGATAATAAAAGGAGTTATTGAATGGTCGTTCAGTCAAAAAATGCAAATGTGGACATAATTATTCCAGTTTTCAATCAGCTAGAATACACCAAACAATGCATTGAACATATTCTAAAATATACAGATGTACCATATAATCTAATAATAGTAGATAATTGTTCTTCTGATGGAACATCTCAATATCTTAAAGGTGTTGACGCTCTAGTTATAAGTAATAGTGAGAACAGAGGTTGCGCGGCTGCATGGAATCAAGGTGTTAGGGCTGGGAATGGGGCTATAAAAGTTATAATGAATAACGATA
>JAPLKO010000001.1 GCA_026388015.1 Candidatus Firestoneibacteriota bacterium
GCCGGAGCGGAGATTATTGCAGTACCTATCTCCAGCTGGCTTCTGGTCTGCACCCTCTTCTTATCATTGTTTTTGGCGCTCGGAAAACGCAGATTCGAGCTTATCAAAATGGACAAAAAAGCGGTCAGTCACAGGACTTCACTTAAAGAGTACAATGTATCTCTTCTTGATCAGATGATAACGGTAGTGACTTCAGCAACGGTTGTCGCTTACGCTATTTACACGCTTTCACCCGAAACCGTCAAGAAGTTCAACACCGACAAGCTTATATACACCCTTCCCTTTGTACTTTACGGAGTATTCCGCTACCTGTACCTTATCTACCAGAAGGAGACCGGCGGTCATCCGGAAGAAATACTTGTTTCTGATGTCCCCCTGATAATAAATATTCTCCTGTACGGTTTCACGGTCTGGCTGATAATATACTAAGGAAAGCCCATAAAAGTAAAACGACTTATTGATTTAAAAACCTCAAAAAAAAAGGAAAATTAAATGAATAAGAAAGTATTTGATAAGCTCACTAAAACAGTATTAAATGAATTTGCTTTAGATAAAGCGCTTGCAAATATTTTAACTTTCTATTGTAATGACAACCGATTTTCCCACTCAGGCACGATAAAAACTCCTTACGAAATAACAAATCAGCTGAAAAATATTGGACTAAAAACCGAGCTCTTTAATTTAAAAAGCGACGGAAAAGCATCGTACCTGGACTGCATAATGCCCCGTCTCTGGGAGATAAAGGACGCAGGTCTGGAAATAGTTGCGCCCGTAAAATTTAAAAGAGTTATCTCCGATTATGCAAAAAGTAAATTCATAATAGCAAACGGCTGCAGGGAAACTAAGAAAAGCGGCGTGACAGGCGGAATCATTCAGGACCGGGAGCTCGGGGCAAAAAGCGCAAAAGGAAAATTTGTGCTTACTTTTGAGGATCCGATGAAGATCAAGACAGCCGCAATTAAACAAAAAGCTGCGGCAATAATATCCGCCTCTTCCGGCGCCCAAAACAAAGATAAAGAAAGTATACAATGGCTAAACGGAGGTACGGTATCCGCAGGCTGGTATCCTACAAAAGACGAGCCCGGTATAGCCATATTTACGGTGTCTTATAACGAAGGTAAACGACTCGAAAGGCTTATGAAAAAAGGAAAACCCGTAATACTTAAGGGCTTTGTAGACGCAAAAACATTTGACGGAAACAGAAAAGCCGTTAGTGCGTTGATTCCGGGGAAATCCGGGCAAGAACTCCTTTTAATAGGACATATGTACGAACCGTTCTATTCCGATAACTGCGACGGCAACGCCGCAATGCTCGAAATAGCCAGGATACTTACCAAGCTCATCAAGGAAAAGAAGATTCCGAAGCCGGCAAGGTCTCTCCGCCTCCTTTTTTCGCACGAACGTTACGGTTCCTCCCACTACTTTACGGATAAAAAAAGATCAGACCGGATCTTTGCGGCGGTCAACGTTGACTCCCTCTCTACGGACAGAAACTTTTCTGAAAGACCTCTCAAAAAATATCTTTCTCCGGCCGCAAACCCGTCTTTCATAGACCTGGTCCTCGAAGACGCAACAGGGAAACACCTTTCCGGCATAAAGATAAAAAATAAACGCGGTTCGTACTCCGACGATACTTTTATGGCCGATCCGTCTATCGGTATCCCCTCCTGCTGGATACTCGCAGATTGCGGGACAAAACATCATAACAGTAAGCTTACTTTTGACACCTGTGACTGGAAACTTTACACGCGCATCTGCAAAACGCTGACGGCATTCGCGCTGGAACTCTTGTATCTTGATAACCGGCTCGCAGCAGACAGAGTTCCTGCGTACGTTAAGGCAGCAAAGAGTTTGAGTATATCAGCTTATTCCCATCTTTTAAAAAGAAGTAAAGGGCTTAGTATCGGCAGGTTGGCGGCAAACTATGATTTCACAGCGCATTGGAACCGTGACCGTTTCAAGTCCCTGGAAAAACTCGGAATAAGCAGCAAAACAACAGCAAAAGGAGTAAAAGCTATCTCCTTATTTGACCGGAAAGAAAAGATACGCGGTTTACTTAAAACGAAAGTGGCCTCAGATCGGGAGTTCAGGCCCGAACTTTTCGAGCTTGAAAAAATAACTCCTCTCCGTCTTACCAGGGGAATACCTTTTTCTCTGGCAAAGATACCTTACAAAAAAAGAGTGCCTCTGCCCGGCAAAATGGAAAGTTTTATATCCTGGATGGACGGGAAAAGAACACTTAAAGATTGTATAGAACTATTAGAAATGGAGACACTGCAGGAGCTCTCCAGAGAAGCGCTGGAAAGGCTTCTAAATTATACGGCGTACCTGGCGGAATGGAAGTATCTCAAATTAAATATTAGTTAATATTTTTTAAGCTAGTAAACTTTACAAGGGATAAATGCATAATTTGAAACTGATTTCGGAGTATACGCCCAAAGGAGATCAACCGGAGGCAATAAGGCAGTTAGTCGCCGGGCTGAAAGAGAATAAAAAACACCAGACTCTGCTCGGAGTTACGGGTTCAGGTAAGACTTTTACAATTGCCAATCTTATAGAAAAAGTAAATAAACCCACATTGATAATCTCCCATAATAAAACTTTGGCCGCGCAGTTATTCGGGGAGTTCAAATCTTTTTTTCCTGAAAATGCGGTTGAATACTTTGTAAGTTACTACGACTACTATCAGCCCGAGGCATATATTGCGCAGACGGACACTTACATCGAAAAAGACTCTTCAATAAATGACGAGATAGACAAGCTGAGACACTCGGCTACCGCCGCTCTACTCACAAGAAGAGATGTAATTGTGGTGGCCAGCGTCTCCTGTATCTACGGTATCGGCTCTCCCGAAACTTACAACAAGATGCAGGTTGTTCTTAAAGCGGGTACCGAATTCAATATGGATGCTCTACTGAAAAAACTCGTAGAGATACAATATATGAGAAATGATACGGATTTCTACCGCGGAACTTTCAGACTGCGCGGGGACATTCTGGACATCTTTCCCTCCGCCGCCGATTCTGCAATAAGAATCGAGTTCGACGGCAACACCATTGAAAAACTCTCAGAGATAGACGCTTTCTCCGGCAGAACGTTAAAAAGAACTGAAACCGCAGTAATCTTCCCCGCCGCGCACTGGGTAACCCCGCCGGAAGAGTTAAAAAAATCGGCAAGAGCCATCGAAGCCGAACTGGAAACGCGTATTAAATTCTATAAGGATGCCGGCAAAATATTGGAGATGCAGAGGATAGAACAGCGCACAAGGCATGATATTGAAATGCTTTTGGAGATAGGCACCTGCAAAGGGATTGAGAACTACTCCCGACATCTGGACGGCAGAAAACCGGGTGAACCGCCTTATACATTAATAGATTACCTTCCGAAGGACGGACTTATAGTGGTGGATGAAAGCCATATTACCCTTCCCCAGGTAAGGGGAATGTTTGAAGGTGACAAGGCAAGAAAAACAAATCTTGTAGATTACGGCTTCCGCCTCCCCTCCGCTCTGGACAACAGACCCCTTTATTATAAGGAGTTCGAGGCTAGGATACCGCAAATAGTTTATGTCTCTGCCACCCCAGCCGACTTTGAGGTGAAAGAGTCCGGAGGCAAAGTAATAGAACAGGTAATCCGCCCGACCGGTCTTATGGATCCGGAGATTACGGTAAAACCCGCAACAGGACAGGTGGACGATCTGATCGCTGAAATAAAAAAAGTTGTCGAGAAAGGCGGCAGAGTTCTTGCCACGACACTCACCAAGAAATCTTCGGAAGATCTTTCCGAGTATTTAAAAGATATTGATATCCGCGCAAAATATCTCCACTCGGATATTGAGACTATCGAACGTGTTAAGATACTGCAGGGGCTTAGGAAGGGTGATTTTGATGTTCTTATCGGAATAAATCTCCTCAGGGAAGGTCTTGACCTCCCCGAAGTAATGCTCGTTGCGATACTTGACGCCGATAAAGAAGGGTTCCTTCGCTCCAAGACCTCTCTCGTTCAGACTATCGGAAGAGCCGCCAGGAACGTGGACGGCCGCGTCATAATGTACGCCGACAAGGTGACCAAATCTTTGAAGTTCGCTATAGACGAAACAAACAGAAGAAGAGGTATTCAGGCAGAGTACAATAAGAAACACGGTATAACCCCGGCAACCATTAAGAAAGAGATAAGAAACATTCTGGAAAGTATCTACGAAGCCGATTACTACACGGTTCCGATAGCCGCCGAAGGCGAAGGCAAGTACGTCACCTCCGATGAGTTCCCGAAACTAATATCCGATCTGGAAAAAGAGATGCACACCTACGCAGCCAGGATGGAGTTCGAAAAAGCCGCCGCCATCAGAGACCGCGTTAAAATGCTGAAAAGCAGCGTAAACAAAATGAAAGAAGGCGGTTTCATAACGGTATCGATAGACGACAGCCTAACCCCCATTCAAAGAAAACACAAACAAAGAAGAATCGGTTCAAGGAAAGCAAAAAGCTATAAAAAGTAACTGAAAGAATATCTGCGCTTTTATGATCTTGGATGGTATTTCTTATGAACTTCTCTCAGTCTGGATCTGTCCACGTGTGTATAAATCTGTGTCGTTGAAATACTCGAATGTCCGAGCATCTCCTGAACGCTTCGTAAATCAGCGCCGTGTGTTAGAAGATGCGTGGCAAAGGAGTGTCTTAAGGTGTGAGGAGTTACGCGTCTTTCTATTCCTGCCAGCGCCGCGCGTTTTACTATTATCTTCCAGAGCCAGACCCTGCTAAATTTTTTTCCTCTTCTATTTAAAAACAGCTCTCCGGAAGAGGTAGAGGTATTTTCCACTATTTCGTTTCTGGTCTTTCTGATATATTCGTCTACCCAGTCAGCCGCGACCTTGCCAACCGGAACTATCCTTTCTTTGCTCCCCTTCCCCATGCATCTTATATACTGCGCCACGGTGTCGTAATCGTGAATTTTAAGGTTTAAAACCTCGGAAATACGCATTCCCGTAGCATACATAAGCTCTAATAAAGCTCTGTCTCTAAGGTCGTCCTTGTCGTTTTGTTTTACAGTTTCAAGCAAACTGACAACCTCCTGTTCCGACAGGACATCCGGTAGTTTTTTCATAAGCCGGGGGGCTTCCAGTTCTGCTGACGGGTTTTCTTCCATCTTTTTTTCCAGAGAAAGGAATTTAAAAAATGTTTTTATCGCCGATAGTTTTCTTGCAGAAGAAGAAGGATCGTACTTTTCTTTCATAACCGCAAGATAATCAATAATATCGTGTTTCGTTATTCTTGCCGCATCACTGATACCTTTTTTTTCTATAAATTCCAGGAACTGATTAATATCATTTTTATACGAACTCACCGTGCTGACCGGATACCGCCGCTCGGTGGATAAATACATGAGAAATTCAGGAACTAACTCTTTCATGATAACCCCAATAAATATTACGATTTACGATTGACAATTTACAATTTTTCGTAATTTGTAATTATCTTTACTTAATTTCAAAACTATCGTATTCACCTGTCGACTGCTCCCATTCCACTTCCGTGTATTTGATATTTGCGGAAAAATACTCCTCTATTTTTTTTAAAAACTCCGATAGTATTTTTTCTTCCCCTTCTGCAATAAGCTCTACTCTGTGGTCAGACAAATTCTCAACTGTTCCGGTAATATTCCCGAGGCGTTCCGCAATATCCCGGCAGGTAAAACGGAACCCAACGCCCTGCACGATACCGGAAAAGCATATGTGAATTCTTTTCATACCTTTACTCTTTGCTCCAGATTCTGTTATTAAGATTTAAATCTTCCACTATCCCTATAAACAGGGCTATATCATTATAGTATTCGAGAAGTAAATTGAAATCCAAAACAGTGCTGAACATTTTAGGTTCAAAGAAATTTTTGTTGTAAGAAAGAGCAATATACACTTTTGAATGTACAAAAGACATATAAAGCGGTCTGCCTGTTTTCTTTTTGAATGTCATTATCTTTTCCATCAGACTTGTCGAAAGGATGTATCTCGCGGTCACCTGATTATCTCCATACACCGCAAACTCTTTCTCAAACTCCGGGTCTTCGAGTTTTATGAGTTTTCCTCTGGTAAAATTCAAATCCTGCAGCATCTTTCCGAGAAACCCAAACATTCTCTCCGCGACATCAGGGAGAACAACGGTAACGCCGTCAAAGGACTTGTTAAAATCAGCAATGAAGAATATGCCTTTAAAAATGGTATGCCAGGCAGTTTGCCTGTTCCCTTTGCTGTCGGTTGATTCCGTCTTATACTCTGAGTGTATTTCCGAGAACTGTATGGCGGTTTTATCCAGCTTCCCGCCGATGTAATCCTCGCCTTTATACCTGTCCGGCTCCTTCGGAAATATCCGGCTTTGCAGATACTCGCCTTTTTGAATACAGCTATCGGCACCATATATAAGACTCTGATCGAAGAACTTCACAAGCTTCTCAATTATCGTATTCTTAAACTGTTGTTTATACCCTTTTGCCGCAAAATAATATATCGCTCCAAAAACTACTCCTCCCAGGACCGGAGGGAAAAATATAAAAAACATACCGGCATCTCTGCCCGAGATTAAAAGGATAACCGCTAAAAGAAGAAGCACCCCGCCTATGACCGCGCCGGAAATACTTATGGTCTTTACGATGTTTTTACGCTCTCTTTCCAGAGGCAAAAGCGAAGCGTACAGTTGTTCTCTGTAGAATTTTTTCAAATCCTCTATTGTTTTCATTTTTTAAACTGCTCCGCAACGTTAACGCTCTGCCGGTCATTCTCCGTAATAGAAAAATAATCCCCTTCCTTAAAACCAAGAACACCGGCAACTATATTGGTCGGGAACATCTGCACGGCATTGTTATAATCATTCACCGAAGCATTATAAGCCCGCCTGCCCGCCGAGATTTGCTCTTCGATTTCATTAAGCGTCTTTTGCAGATGCATAAAATTTCCGCTTGCTTTCAATTCCGGATAACTTTCCGAAACCATCATGATGCTTTTAAGCGCATTACCCATTGCAGTATCTATCCCTTCTTTTTCCTTGCCGCTCTTTTGTCCCGACATGGCTTCGGACCGGAGTCTTGCTATTTCCGTTAAGAGAGTCCCCTCGTGTTTCACATAACCCTTAACCGTTTCCACCAGGTTAGGTATCAGGTCATACCTTTTTTTCAAGAGTGTATCAATAGTCGCAAAAGCATTTTTCACCTGATTCCGTTTCACTATTAACATATTAAACATAAATACAAGGACCACAACCAAAACACCAAGTATCACAAGAAGATAATTCCCCATTTTACAACCTCCTAATTATTATTTAAAAAAGGATTATTCTTTTTTTCTTCCCCTATCGTCGTGTACTGTCCGTGCCCGGGATATACTCTGGTGGCTTCCGGCAGTTTCATTAGTTTAGCAAGGGAGTCCATTATTAATTTATACGAGGCGTTCGGGAAGTCGGTTCCACCGATTGAGTTAAGAAAAAGTGTATCACCGGAGAACAGTTCTCCTTCCGTATATAGACATATCCCCCCCGGAGAGTGGCCGGGAGTATGGATTACTTTTAACTCCACCTTGCCGGTTTTTACAACATCGCCTTCTTTTAAGAAAGCATCAGCTTTTGCCGATACCGTACCATCACCGAAAAGCGCCGAGCCGTTCGTCTCAGGATGCTCCGCAAATATTACATCCTCTTTGTGGATTAAAAAAACCGCCTTAGTTTTTTTTCTAAGCTCATTTACCGCGCCCAGATGGTCATAATGTCCGTGGGTTGCAACTATCTTCTTCACTATTATGCCGTATTTCTCTATATTTTTCCATATCTTATCAAAATCCGCCCCCGGGTCAATAACAACACCCTCTTTTGATTCCGGATCTGCAACAAGATAGCAATTTGTGTAGATATCTCCAACTATTACAGGCTTAATTATCGGGTTCATTTATATTCCTTTTTAATTATTTTCCAGAGCGTTTTTTTTGGCTAAAAAATATGCCGCTTTATCTTTTCTGCCGCCGGCTTGATACGCGATAGATTTTAAACGCAGATACTCCACCACCCTGCTTTTGGAGTCTATGAGATTCTGCCCTGTTGCGCATCCGTTTAGAGAAAGAACGGAATCGTAATACTCTTTTGCCTGGCACTCTCTTTTATTCTTCTCTGCAATCTTTGCAATACCTATGAGGGCTTCCATGTACTTCGGGTAAATCTTTAAGGCTTTTTCAAACATTTCAAGCGCATCAGAATTAAAACCGTTCTTCGCATAAAACTCCCCTTGCGCCGTAAACGCCCAGGCGTAATGATCGAACGTCATTTTTTCTCTTTCATATCCGGGAGAGCTCTTGTCCAAACCGCTCCGGCTTAGACCTCTGTACGAACACCAGAGAGCATCTGCTTTTACTTTATCATATACAGAGCGCGAACCTCTTTTTTCCGGTCTAAACATCATACCAAAAGGGATTACCTCATATTCCTTCCACTCAACGCTTTCCAGAGGGAAGTAGTCCAGATATATTTTTTTCTTTCCGAAATTCTCCTTAATAAACGAAGAGAGCTCCAGCCTGTTGCCTGCAATTATCTCAATGTTACGGTTATGCCCGAAGGCGTATTCATTATACCAGAGGGAAAATATCGGCAAGTCGCCGTCCACAATTACGACGGAATCTTTTTCGACGGTCTTAAGTATATTTTTTCCAAAATTAAAATCCGCGGTGTAGTTTTTTAAGTCAACTTTAGTATAATTTGCGGGGAAAAAAGACAAAGCAAAGACAGAGAATCCGGCAACCATATATTTCTTATACCTTCCGGTAAAATCAAACAGCCATTTGAGTCCAACCCCCATCACCACCGCCGCAGACACAAAAGAAGAGAAATAATACGTTGCGATGTTTTGCGGATCGACAATATTATAATTTACAAAGAGAAATGTGTTCACGGCAATAACCCCGAGAAGGAAAATCCCTAACTGCAGCTTCTCTTTATATAACCTCCAAAAACCAAGAACGAGAAGCATAAACCCCGCAAATGTAAATTCGTTAATGTAGTTTTTTACAAGATGGAGATACAGCTTTTCAAGGATACTCATGGGAGCGGCAGTGAACATTGCATACCGGTAATCGTTCGCGGAAATGTGGTCTAATATCTTTTTCAAGGTATCCGGCGTGCCCCAGTTTAAAGGAGTTGAAGAAGCCCGTAGAGGCAGATACAAGTACAAAGACAGGGGCAGAAAAAACAGTAAAGTCAGAAAAAACCATCTTACAGGGTTATTGCATTTTTTCCCTGCTACGGACATAAGGTAGAGCATCGGAATAAATACTGCAATTATAGCCAGGTGATGCGTCAATGCCAGACCCAGAGTAAACATAATGAGCGGCAAATATTTGTCTTTAAAATTCACAGCAAGCCATATTAGAAGCGCGGCGAAAAACGCATAAAGTGAGTATTTTTCTGCAAACGAGGAGTACACCCAGAAAGTGCCGGAAAACGCCAACACTGCAGAAGCAATCAGAGCAGCAGACGAACTTTTTGCCAGGTTTTTCACCGAGAAAAACACCAGCATTACAGAAAGCACTCCGAATAATGCCGACATAAGATTATATCTGACCGCTATCTCTGAAACAGGAATAAAGGAAAACGCTTTTCCCGTAAGCATATACAATGGAAACCCAGAAGGATGCGATATCCCGAGAAGATACGAAGCCGTTACCATATCCCCCGAATCCCTAAACCCGATAGTAGGAGCAAGGGTAGAAAGGTACACGCTAATTATCAATAAGAATAAAGCAGACCCGGTCAACTTATTATACGGGAACGTGTATTTTATTTTTTTATTCTTTCTTTTCGTCATAGTTTTACTCGCTATCTCGGGTCTTGGTAAGGTTTTTAGAGCTGTTAATGTTTCTAAAGTAAATCAGAAATTGATTCGATAACGCCTTGTGAGGTTATTTTTTTTGCGCATTCAAACGTTCCTTTCCAACATTTTTTTCCGCCATGCAGGGAACACGGTTTGCAAGGGAGTTCGACATTCAATATTCTGTTTATTTTAGCCCTGACGGCAAAACCAAACTTGGGAGTCGTAGCGCAAAATATTGCAACTGCCGGAGTTTTTACGGCTGTCGCGATATGAAAAGGCGCAGAGTCGTTTGTGACAAGCACCGAGCACTCTTTTATCTTCACTATCATATCTTTTAGAGGCGTCTTTCCCGACAGATCAGTTACATTATGTTTGCTTTTTATCTTAGCGATTATCTGTGCGTTTACCGGTTTATCTTTTTCATCTCCAAACAGTATAACCTTTACTCCTTTTCCCGCATAATACTCT
>JAPLKO010000045.1 GCA_026388015.1 Candidatus Firestoneibacteriota bacterium
CGAGAGCCCCCTCGTAAGGGGTTTTTATTGTCTCCTTCCGGTAATCAAGCATAAGACCGAGCTTGAATTCTTTACTAAAAGCATAAGTAGCATCTCCTGAGGCGATAATATTGGAATAGCCGGAATCCTGCAGTAAAAAAAATTTTTTATCGCCAAGGAGATTAATTATGAAACCAAGATTATCTAATTGCCGTCCATAGACGAGTTTGGCAAAGTAATTGTCATAACTCCCGAGATAGGCGGTTACCTCTCCAAACTGATTTTTGCTTTCAGCTTTTTCCGGCGCCGGCGACCGTTTATCTTCTTCAAGATATGGGCCTTTTATAAACTCCATTTCCGTAAGCGGAGTTTCTTTCGGCGGCAGGGGGTAGTTCGCGGGAAGAAAATCTTTTTTCTCCCCTCCAACGCCAAGGTCTGCCTCCCCCGAAATCACCACATCGGGGAGTACAAAAACAGGCTCTCTGTCTTTTTTAATTTCTTCCTGAGCGTTCAAGCCGCAAACAAAAAGAAGCACAAGAAGAGCGGGTGCTTTCTTCATTTTTCCCCCAGATCTTTTAAACGTTTTTCCGCAGATTTTTTCCAATCGGGATTCGGACTGTCTTTAATAATCTCATAATAAAGTTTTCTTGCTTCTTCAAATTTTGCAAGGCGCTCATAGCACTCGGCAGCTCTTGCTTTGGCGGTAACTTTCCAGATATCAGAAGTCTTGGGAATCTCCGCAGTTTTCAAATACTCCTTTGCTGCATTTTCATACTCGCCGGAAACATAATAAGTATTTCCTATCCAATATTGAGCTTCTGTTGCCTTTTCCGGAACATTCTTAACCAGCCAACCGTAAGCAGCCACTGCGCCGGCATAATTTTTTCTACCTTCTTCGAGCATTCCCGCTTCAATTGCCGCATCCTTTGCAAGTTCGCACTTTGGGTAGTTATCCAGTACCGCCTTATACTGTTTAAGAGCTTCGTCAAGCTTTTTTACTTTCTTATAAGCAAGACCGGCGTTATAAGCCGAAGAGGCAGCATAATCGCTTTTTGGGTATTTTTCTATTATCTCCAGATATTCATTGGCGGCATCGGCATAACTCTCAAGAGAAAAGTAAATACTTGCAATCCTAAATTGAGCTTTAGGAGCCAGTGAAGAAGTCCCGTGCCGCGAAATCAGCACTCTGAAACTCTCCACGGCTCTTCCATTATCTTTCTGATTAAGAAAAGCTTCCGCCCTGTTAAACAGCGCCTGCGGAACCATATTTGAAGCCGGAAAGCCGCTTATAAACTTTTCATACTCTTCTACGGCCTGTTTATAATTTTTTTCTCCGGAATAATACTCGCCGAGTTTAAACTGAACCTCGGCTGAAAATTCTTCCTTGGGAAATTTCCGGAGGAACCTTTTTGAGATATCAGCTGCTTCCTTTCCTTTGTCCATTCGAGAATAAGACCAGGAAAGGCCGTAAAGAGCATCTCTTTCATATTTTGAATCGCTGTACCTGTCTATTACTTTCTCGTAACAGCTAATCGCCTTATAATAGTCGTTCATATTGTAATAAGAGTCCGCAATCTTCAGCATGGAGTCGGGGACAAGAGAACTTTTTGCATGCTCTTTTTCTAGTTTAGAAAAACTATGAATTGCTTTAGTGAATTCATTCTTTCTGAAATAGGCAAAACCTGTCCAGTAGGCGCTTTCAGCCGTATTTAATCTTGACCAATAGGAAACGGCGCCTTCAAAATCATTTACATTATATAGACACCGGCCCGCCTGATACCCGGCTTTCGCTATTTCGACAAAATCCCCGGATTTTTCGATAACCTTGGTGTACGCCTTTAAGGCTGAAATATAATCCTTAAGATTATAAAGACAGCTTCCTCTCATGTAGCTTATTTCTCCGGTGAAATCTCCGCTTTTATCAAGGTCTGCTGCTTTGGTAAATTCACTCAAAGAGCTTGTAAATTGTTTTTGTTGAAAATAGCACCAGGCAATTCCGAGCCGGGAGACAACAGTGAGCCGGGGGTCTTTGTATTTGGCAATAACCTCTTCATAGACTGCAATCGCGGCTGCATATTCCTTTTTTGCAAAAAGTGTTTCTCCGAGACGGAAATGCGCTTCGGACACCCATGCGCTGTCCGGAAACTGACCAAGCAGTTTGGAAAAATGCGTTTTCGCAAAGTCAAAATATGTTAATTTGTAATCACACCAGCCGACCCAGTACAGCCCGTCATCGGCAAACTCGCTTTTCGGATATTCGTTGTATATTTTATAGTATTGAGACTTGGCATCCATAAGCCGACCCAGACCGTAATAACAATTACCGGAAAGATAAAGCGCATAGGTTTTCAAGACACCGGAAGTATTTACATCCTCTATGATATCCTTTAACTCGCTAATCGCTTCCCAATTGCGTTTCTGTTTAAAGTAGCACCACCCGAGAGCATACTTTGCGCGCGTCACAAGCTCGGAAGCACCATCCTTGCCCGCCGTTATATCCTTAAGACTCTTTAAAGCATAATCATACTTACCCTGATTAACATAGGCAACCGAGAGCCAATACCTGACTTCATTTTTAAGCGCGCTCTCCGGATATATCTTTAAGAATATCTCAAAGGCATTAACGGCGGATTTGAAATCTTTAAGTTTATAAAAGCACTCGCCGACGCGGTAAGACGCTGCATCAGAATTCTTGTGCGCCGGATTTTGTTTTAAAAACTCTTCAAAAGCAATTATTGACTGACCAAAGGCCTTGCCGAAAAATAAAACTTCTCCCTTCCAGAAGAGGGCCGTCCCCGTAAGCGAGCTCCCGACGGTCTTAAGAGATATATTCGAAAAATTAGCGGCCGCTGATTTATAGTTGCCAAGACGGAAATAGCACCAGCCCAGGGCGTAATAGGCATAATCCGCATGCGCAAACTTAGGATTATCTTTAACTACTTTTTCATAAAAGCCTGCGGCCTCTTCAAACTTTTCCAGATTAAAATAACACTCTCCCGCCCAATACAAAGAATCCGGATAGAGATAACTCTCGGGTACTATTTTTTTAAAAACGGCAGACGCTTCAGTATACTGTTTTAGCGCATAATAACTTTTGCCGATACGATAAGCTACTGAATCCGCATATTCCAGGGTGGAGTGCCGGTCAAGTACGTTGTTATATTCCTTGATTGCCTGCTCGTATGCTCCCAAATAATAATAACATTCAGCTGTCATATAGGCGGAATCAGCAGCTTCTTTCGCCGAAGGGGACAACGAACTGATTTTTTGGAATTGTTCAATGGCAAGCTGGTAGTTTTTATCCTTAAAAAGCCCGCAAGCCAGCCGATACACGCCCGAAGCTTCTTCCCCTCCGCACATAGACACCGCAAAGAATATTACTATCAATATTTTCTTTAACATTTGTTTAATTGTAGCATAAAAGCGGCCTTGTGGCAAGAGTATCCGAATTCACCTGTCTTAGCATTTATTTCTGCAGCGGATTTTAACCTTTCTGTCTAAGCGGATTACATCCGCAAAAGACTATCTTACAATCTTTTTTTCGCGCTTGTGTTCGATTTTATTTGCTTTGCAGTATTTTAAGACATGCGCAACCGCTTCGTCGGCGGTATCGGCGGAAAGAAACAAATCCATATCAAAAGCATCAATATAGCCCCTTCCTATCATTTCAGTTTTTATCCATTCAAGCAAACCCTTCCAGTATTCAGTTCCGACAAGGACAACTGGAAATTCATTTATTTTTTTAGTTTGAATCAGCGTGATGGACTCAAAAAGCTCATCCATTGTTCCGAAGCCGCCAGGCATTATTATAAAAGCAGTTGCATATTTTACGAACATAACTTTTCTCGCAAAAAAATACCGGAATTGCATAGACTTGGTAACATAAGGATTGGGCTTTTGTTCGTGAGGTAATTCTATATTAATTCCTATGGAATTTCCTCCGGCCTCAAAAGCGCCTTTATTGCCGGCTTCCATAAGACCGCCGCCGCCGCCCGTAATGATTGAAAACCCTTTTTTTACAAGTTTTCCGGCAATCTCTTCCGCTATTTTATAATATTTTGTCCCGGGCTTTTCCCTCGCCGAGCCAAAGATAGAGACTGCGGGGATAACCTTCGACATTTCCTCAAAGCCGTCAACAAACTCTGACATAATGCGAAACATTCTCCAATTATCTTCCGTCGTAAAATCCTGTATTTGTTTTTTTTTCATTTTTTTCCTGACTTCCGTTAATTTGTCTCTCTTCCTTCTCTTGTTTTTTTCCCAGCCCGGCTGCTCTACCGGTTTTTTGCTTGTTCCGCTTTTTGCGCTGTTCTTGTGTAGACCACCGCAACATCTGTTTTAATGCTGACTTCACCGTCCTCCGTACTTGTTATGCTATTTGCCTCATTAATATTAAAATCATAATCAGTATCATTAAATTTTACTTTTGTCTTTACCCTGGTCAGTTTTTCTTTTATTTCATTAAAAGCCAGTTCTTTTGCCTCTTTCAGCAGTTTCTTCAAAGTTTCCTCATTAAAATGAGAATTTATCAATTGATTTGAATTTTCTTTCATATCGGCTTTTATCTTAAGCTTGGAACCGCCTTTTGTCGCCGCAGATTTTTTGCCTTTTTTTCCTATGACCGAAACACTCCCCGAAGACGTGTCTGCAGGCATGTCAACTGCCGAAGGTACGGCAACAGCGCCGTATTTTATGGCCGCATCTATTATTTCTATAATTGCGTTCCGTTTTTTGCCTCCAAGATCGCTTATGACAACGGTCTTTGATGTTGACTGCTGGTAAGTTTTAGTATCCGGCGCCGACTCTCCGCTGTTGTCACTTTTTCCTTTGATTGTCCGTTCCTCCAACTGATTGTCACCGTCTATTATTTTAAAATTTTCTTTTTTTAGTTTAAATTCGCGGGATATGCCGCGGATCAAGAAATCAACCTTCCTTTCTATATCTTTTTCAGCCGCCTGCATAGAAATCTGGGGAGTTGACCTGATTTGAAGCGAAATGAAAACATTATCCGGTTTGGCTGTCAAGATACCGGTGCCGGTAACCGTAAAACCGGCAAATTGTCCTCCGGAATAGCTGACACCCTCAAGCTCCTCTGTAGCGCCAAATACCACGCCCCCGACCCCTTCCTCTCCGTAAGCCGCCGGAAATAATGCCAACAATAATGCAAAACCCAGTACTAATTTCATTTTTCCTCCCGGAAAACCGCTTGTTATCATAGAATTCTCTGTCTTTATTAATTATTAAAGCCCGGCTTCTCTTGCTCGAGCTCCTCTGTCTTTTTAAAGTCTGTGACATCAATAATTTCTTTTATTTCCTGCCTGTCCGGAGAAACTGCGGTCGCCCGCTTTTTCTTTTTTCTTAGTAATAAAAGTTTTCCTGCCAGCAAGAGAACTATTCCGGCCGGTATTAAAATGACCGCAAACGCCAGCGCGAAAAAAACAAACAAAAGTACAACTGTAGCAACGACAAGCAGCGCAAAACCCAGGAGCAACGCGACTTTCATTGATTTAAAAACTCTGCCGGTACTTCTACTTTCGATAAATATTTTTCTCAATTTTTTCTTCCTGACTTTTTATCAGAAAATCTTTAAAATAGGCATTACAGCCGTTAAAAATATCGCCAAACACCCTTAAACCCGCATAACCTGATTCCAGATTTTCATCTTCGGCTGATATAGTGAATTTGTCATTGAGGTAGATATCTATTCTTTTCCCTTCGCAAACCACTTTTAGCTTTACCCATTCCTTTGTCTTCACCTGCTGTTCACAGCCTGCAAAGTAAGTTTCTCTTCCTTTCAGCCTTCTCAGGAGCAGCACACTACCCTGTACGTTGGCGACTTTCGGATTAAAGACCAGCAGGTAGAAATTTTCCCTGTCCACAGCTCTAAAAAACAGGCTTCCTTCACGATTCTCAACCTTAACACTGCATTCCATCGTAAAATTTTTAAAGATAACTCCCTTATAAAATAGCAACCCATCGCCGCCACCGGATGTTCCCTGAAGTGTATTGCCTTTTACCTCCCAGTTACCCGAAATCTTTTCCCAATTTTTTAGTTCTTGCGAAGAAAAATTATCCCTATACTCATAAACAGGGTTTAGCCCGACAAATACGGCAAGCAGCAGTTTTAGAAACATTTTTTTCCTTTATCACCTGTTTTTTCAAACACCAAAGAAAACGTCTCCTTGACTCTTTGCCCGTCTTCTTCCGGCTTGAAATTCATTTCCCTGCCAAGCATATTTATTATACTACTTTTTAAATTTTTTTTGAACGTGTTTTTGTCAAGCTCCAGACAGGGCATCCCGTGTGTCTCGCAAAAATATTTTATCTTGGTATCCACATTGATTCCGATGAAGGGCTTGCGCAAAGCATAAGCCAGCAGCAAACTATGATATCTTGCACCTACTACCAGATCAAGGGTCGAGAACTCGCACAGAAGGTCCTCAAGTTTTGTCTTAAGGCTTACCTCCTCTCCCGTAATAATATCTTCGGGCAAATGAAAGGGATAAAAAACAAATCCGGTTTTCTCGCTATTTTTAAGTTCTTCCTTTACCTCTCGCAATTTTTCGACATAAAACAAATAATCGTCGAACTTTCTGAGCGCCACGCCGACTTTTCCGTTATTTGGTTTTTTCCCGTCGGAACTTATAAAGTTAAGAGCAAAAACCGCATCCGCGGCAACAACAACATCCTTCTTAACGCCCAGTATCTTCAGCTCTCTAAAGGAGCCGCTGTCCCGGACGGTAATACTGTCGGTGAGATTGAGTATTATTCGGGAAAAGTATCTCGGCCATTTGCCGTAAATAGGACCTATACCCTGAGAAAGCAGAACCACTCGCTTAAAAAACATTTTTGCAAGCAGAATTAGCAAAAGATAATAAAACAAGCTCGCCGAACTCGTCTTGTTCTGAAACAAACCGCCTCCGCCGCCTACAACCGCTTTAGCTCGAATAATTTGGCAAAGAACACCCGGAAGATTCCATCTGTTGACGGCTTTGACCGACAACTCTTTTGCGGTTTCCTCCGGACTTTCAGAAAGCACGGTTATATCCCCGGACTCTTCAAGATTCTTCACCAGGGAAAGAAGAATAAGCTCGTCCCCTAAATTCTTAAACCCAAAATAACCGAATATTAGTATTTTTTTACGAGTTTGAGGCATAAAATAACGACCCCTCCTATTGCGCACCCCAATAAAAGTCCGTATGCTGTCCTTAAGGCGGAGAGTATAAAATCCGCATGAGGATGGCAAAAGGTGTTAATAATAGATGTTTGCCCCAGCATTCCAAGCGAAATCAGAATAATTGCCGCAGCTTTTTCCCGGGAGATTTTTGTACGCCCATATAAAAACAATCCTGAAAGCATAGCCGGATGCCCGAGCAGAAACTCCTTTAGCCTGGGTCTGGCGACAAAAACGCTTTCAAACCATTCCCGCACTTCCTTTTCAAAAGGCAGCAACGGCATACTGTAGTTACCGGACCTGGCGATAACCGCAAGAACAATAAAGCTGAGCGCAATAGCGGAGAGAATACAAACGGACTTCTTATCAAAGAGCGTTTTGTTTTCATAGGCCAGGAAAAAAAATACCGCCAAAGCCGGCAAAAGCAGAGCAGCTTTAGCGCCGGAGAACATATTAAGTTTGTTAATAAAATCTGTCCCGGAAAGAGTCCCTGCAATAATCATCGAAGCCAGAAGAGAAACAAAAGTAAGGCAGACAAATCTCGCAAAAACACCTTTATAAAGTCGCATTAAAAAAAAGCCAAAAATAGGAAGGCTGAGAGCCAGAAGCAGGGCATAACTCTTCTTAAAAATAATCTGCCCCTTGCCGGAGACGGCGCGCATCTTCATCGGGTTGCTTCTAAACTTTTCCTGTCTATACTTTAGAGCACTCAGGCTTTCTTTAATCTTTAAGGCAGTTTTTAGGTCGGGCGCGACCAAGATCTTGATATTTCTCTCTACTGCCGCCCTTTTAAAGCGCTTTACGATGTCTTCTTGGGAAAGCTTTTCTTTTTCTCCTTTACTAAGCATGTGCAGAGTAATTATTTTTTCTCTATTTATTCCTGTTAATTTGCCGGGAGCAGCAAACTCATTAAGACAAATAAATTTTTGTTTATCTGCAACCATAATTTTATCCGGGATTATATTATTTTCGAAGCAATATCTAAAAGGGCCGCTTTTGAGACTCTCCCCGGTTTTAACGAACATAATAGTATCAAAACCAAAGCTCTGCCCGGTGTTGCCGCTATCACAGAATAACGTAAACTTTGACTCATATAGTTTTATTGCATCGGAAATTTCGATATCGGGAACACCTCTGTAGTCTACGGCGATTTCAAACGCCTTATCACTTTCAAGTTTTAGCCGCTCTAAAATCAAGGGCCAGGAGAGTACGGCAAGCACTATCAAGGCTGTTAGGAAAACTGCTGCAAGCCGGGTTGTTTTTTTCATAGCATTGATTCTGTTCACTTTCGCTTTTTTTCGTACTCTATTCTTCTATATATTATTATTACTATTAGAGCGGAGATGGCACCCAAAAAATAGCCATTAAGCACATCCAAGGGGTAGTGAACCCCTACATAAATTCTGGAATAACCTTCCAAAAGCGCAATTGCGAAAACAATCCAGAAATATTTTTTATAAAAAAAACCGGTAATCGTCGCAAGCGCCATCATATTCGCAGCGTGGTTAGAGGGAAAAGAAAATCTTCCTGCATTCACAAGTTGATTCACTCCCGGCAGGACATCGCAGGGCCGCAGTCTTCCAAAGAAAGGTTTAATAAGACGATAAGCTACCGCATCGGCAAAAAGGACAGCAATTATCATGCAAAGCAGGGCAATCCGGGTCTTTCTGCTGCCCCTAATCATAAAGTAAACAGCTACAGCAATTATAGGACCCAAAATAAATCCTTCATTCGTTATGATAGGCATTATAAAATCAAGAACAGGATTTGAGAGATCTCTATTTAAAAAATAGAACACTCTCACATCCAGATTAATAAGCTTTTTTAATAATTCTTCCATTAATTCCCCCGTTTTCTGAAAAGTCCCTTTATACGGCCGCTTGATTTCTTGGTTGCTTCCTCTATAGCGTTTACCTCCAGATTATTTCAAGCTCTCCTAAAGCGGAAAAGAGAATTTTTATGTTCAATACTTTTTTCGCAGGAGATTCCTTCTTTAATTCTAATGTTATTTTACCAAATTTAGATCTGTTTTAAAACTGTTTCTTGTAATATGTGATTACAATAGCCGGGTGCCAATGGTAATTACTGCGTGAAAATGTTAGTAGCAGTTTAGCTCTGTCACTATCTGCAGGGTTTTACATTGACTTTTGTATAGAGTGAAGGTAAAATGTAAAAAGTTACTTTATAATATTAAAGCGAGGGGAAACATGAAAGTTCTTTTTATTGCTTTAACGGTCTGTTATGTGCTTCTCCGTATATTTTTCACCTACCTTGACAAAAAGGGAGGCAAAACTGAAGCGAAGGAAAAGCTGGCGCTCAAATACTTTACTGACGAAGATATTAAGAAAGCCAAGGAGTATCATGACAGGGGTTTTGGAGCTTCTGCTGCAAGAAAGATATTGGATCTCCTCTTTCCTCTAGTCTTTTTCTTCAGCGGATTTGCGGTTTACCTGTCGCAGGTTCTAGCGGTAATTTCTTTTGGCTCATTCATACTGCAAACAGCGCTCTTTGCTCTTTTCTATATTGTTATCCAGTTTCTTATAAACCTCCCGTTTCGGTATTACTTTTCTTATGTACTGGAGCATAAATTCGGGTTTTCCAATCTTACTTTCAAAGACTGGATAATCTATAATATTAAGCAGTTTGCGGTAGGCGCGGTTATTAATATAATAATAATCTCGGCGGCGTATATGACGTTTACTCTCGCAGGAAACAACTGGATATGGTTTATACCCGTCGTTCTCTTAGCTTTTGAATTCATACTTACTTTTCTTTACCCTTATCTGGTCCTCCCTCTCTTCTACAAAAAAAGTAACTTCGAACAGGGAGAGTACACTAAACCTATTTTCGAGGTGGCGAACAAAGCAGGAATAAAACTTAAAAAACTTTTCCAGATAAACGAGTCTAAATATTCAAAACATACAAATGCTTTCTTTACGGGTTTTGGTCCTGAAAAATCCATTTATATATTTGACACCCTGGTTAAGAACAACACCCCTGAAGAGGTTGCATCGGTTGTAGCGCACGAAGCCGGACACTGGAAGTATCATCATGTTCTAAAAGGTATTATCCTTGGGTTTTTCGGCTCTTTCGTAATTGCCTGGCTGATAGCCGTTACTTTCCCGGAGTTCGCAAACGGTCTCAGTATCGCCGAAGTCGCAGGGCTGCCTCTCCTTTCTTTTGTTCTGACTGTTTATACTTTCTTTACAACCCCTATAGACAGTTTTGTAAGCAGGAAAATGGAAGTAACCGCTGATACTTTTGAACTGAGAACGACGCAGAAAAAAGAGGTTTTTATCTCAAGTATGGTAAAGCTGGCAAAAGATAACAAGTCCTACCTTTATACCGATGACTTTATAACTTTCTGGTTCGCTTCCCATCCTCCGATGCTCGACAGGATAAAGATGGCGGAAGAATTTAAAGAGGTAAACAATGCTTAAAACAATCAAGATAGCCCTTAAAACAAAGACGGATAAAAGCTACAACATAATACTCGGTAATAATATACTGGCAAACCTGGGTTCAGCGGTAAAGAATCTAAAATGCGGTAACTCAATTTTTATTATTACCGACAAAAACGTCGCAAAATTCTATCTCAAGAAGACGGTAGCGGCTTTAAAAAAAGGCGGTTTTTCCGATGTTGGAAGTGTAATCCTCCCTCCCGGAGAAGAACAGAAGAACTATCTGACGTATTTAAAGCTTCTTAACGCGCTTTATAATTTTGATAAGAACCAGCAGAAGAAAGTTATAATACTTACTCTCGGCGGCGGTGTAGTAGGCGACCTCGGCGGATTTGTGGCAGGGACTTACAGACGGGGTCTCAACTATGTTCAGGTCCCGACAACTTTACTCGGCTTCGTGGACTGCGGGCTCGGAGGAAAAACCGGGTTCAATTTCAGAGAGGCAAAGAACTTGATAGGTGCCTTCTGGCAGCCGAAAATGGTCTACATGGATACCGCTGTTTTGAAAACCCTTCCTCTTCGTGAACTCAAATTCGGTCTG
>JAPLKO010000009.1 GCA_026388015.1 Candidatus Firestoneibacteriota bacterium
ATCAGCGCCCCTGTTACACCGGTAAGCGGCTATCCTGTGACGCTGACGGGAGAGACGATACACGCCCCTGTGGCGTACAACAGAGATACGGAAACGGAGCTGTATGTTGGAACTCAATCCGGCAAACTTTATGCGCTTAACTTAGACGGTACTACGCGTTGGTCAACGGCCTTTGATGCAACCGGCGGCTCAACTGCGAGCATAATCTCGGCTCCCAGGGTTGTTAAAGAGGGCTCAGACACATTTATTTACTTTGCTACGAACTCAGGCGTCTGGAAAGTCCGGGATACAGGAACCTCAGGTTCTTCAATATGGAAAACTTCAACCGGTATGGTGTCTGTAAAGGGTGAACCTATTGTGGATCCCGTGAACAGTAATTTATACATAGGCTCTCAGACAATGCTTTATAAAATCAATACTTCAACCGGGAGTGAAACTCTTACTATAACCGTCACAGGAAATCTTACAGGTTCAGTGGCTGTTGACGATGCTTTGGGTGTTAACTCCTGTTGGATAGGCAGTGAACTCGGAAACGTATATGGAGCAAATACAACTAACGGAGGTATATCAAACACTGCTACTTTGGGTACAATAAAATCCTCGCCGTTTTATGATAATGTTTCAGGCAATATCTATTTTACCTCCACAGACGGAAAAGTATATTGCCGCACAGCCGCAACTTTGACAGCTGTTCCGGCTGGTTGGACGGATTATAATACCACAAATTCTATTGAAACGACGCCTTTTGTTAATTGGGCGGAAACTCCAAAAGCGTTGTACTTTGGCGCCAATAACGGCAAGATGTATAAAATTAACGCCGCAACCGGAGCATGGATGTGGGAATACCAAACAGGAACAGGCTCAACGGCTATCAAGTCAATGGCGGTTGTTTATAACGATGTTGTGTATTTTGGAAGCGATGACGGAAGGTGCTATGCGCTTGGAACAGACGGGATACCAAAATCTAATTGGCCTGTGATAACAGGCGGAGCGGTAAAAGCCGCGCCTGTGCTCGGCGGCTGGAACGGAAGCGCTTATACGAGGATAACATTTACTTCTAACGACGGTAAAGTATATTCCTTGCAGATTCCGTAAAGGGTATAGATAATTAGAAACGGTATATTTTAAAGTTTGCTGGAGAGATGATGAATAAAAAAATAGTAAATATAATGCTGGCGGGTTTCTTCTTAACGGCTTTACTTTCAGCCGCTGATTTCAGATCTTTTAAACGGGATTTGAAAAGGTCGGGAGCGGTGACGGAACAGGCCTATCCTTCGCTTTCGGTATTACAGGAAATTCCGCTTGCAGGAGCATCCAATACTTCGCCCATAGTCTATAAAGGGCTTGTTTTTATAGGAGATAACGCCGGAAATATCCTGGCATATGACGCCTCAGGCGCGTCTTCAGTTCCGGTGTGGAGTAAGGCCACTTCGGGACAGGTTGTTGATTCTAAATGTATTATTACACTGGTTGCAGACAAGGAAATTATTTACGCTATCAGTCAAGACGGTAACCTCTATGCTCTTAACTACGCCACCGGAGAACTTCTTTTTACTCATTCGTTTGGCGTCAGCGTACAGAATAAAACCTCTCCGGCTGTTTACGCAGGCTGTCTTTACGGCGCGACAGGCTATCCGAAAACTTCTGTGTATTGTTTTAATCTTGCCTCGAAGAGTATGGTCTGGACAAAAGATGTCGGAAACTATGTTCATTCCTCTCCTGCCTTTGGAGACGGGATAGTATATATAGGAGTAAATGACGGCAAGCTCTATGCGCTTGATGCCTATACCGGCGAGACCAAGTGGTACCCCTTCCAGACAAATGGCGGGGTCGGTCTTTCCAGTCCCTGCGTTTCTGCCGACGGCAGCCGGGTGTACTTTACCTCCGGTAACTTTGATAAAAAAATATACGCTTTTAACGCTAAAACCGGCGAACTTATTCCCGGCTGGGGTTTAGCTGACTTTGGCGCTAAGGCATCGTCGGTTTCCTCTATTACCGAGGAAGACGGCGTGTTGTATTTTGTAAGGGGAGTACCTGCAAAGCTTTACGCAGTTTATGCTGCTACCGGCGTAGAGAAATGGAACAGTGATATTGGTAATCCTTCTCCTATCGGGATAGTTTCTTCTCCTGTTGCGGTAAACGGTGTTATATATGTAGGTTCTGCAGACAATAAACTTTATGCGATAAATGCAGCGGACGGAAGCGTCATTGTTCCTGCTCCTTATACTGTTTCTGCTCCGGTGCTTTCTTCGCCGGCGGTTGCCAACGGCAAGGTCTATGTCTGCGCGGGCGAAAAGGGCGCCGGTTATTTGTATATCTATCAAGCTGAAAAAGTTTCTGCTATCACTTTTCCGGAGGATGGTGCAACTATAAAGGGAAATGTGACGGTAAAAGGCGAGCTGAAAAACAGCGCGTTGACTTCCTATAAACTTGAATACTCTTACGGCGCGACCAATACCTGGGTGAAGGTAAATGAAGCAAACACGATTCCGGGAGACGGCGTGGTCGGCAGTTTTAATACCGACGGCTTAAGCGCGGGCGCCTATTCTTTAAGGCTGACTGCAAATGACGGTACTTCCTTAAACAGCAGAGGTGTTATAGGTGTCTACTTTAGCACAGCCGTGACTTCCCCCACTATTACGGCAGCTACCGGCGGCACTTTTATAACGCACGGCGCGGTAGTAATATTTTCAGCCGGGGCGCTTTCGGAAGATGATGCCGTGACCGTGGATCTGCCGGCCCTTGGGACAGCAGCCTGTCCTGATTCTTCGTATCCTGTGAACTTTACGGCTTCGACAATAGCAAGATCGTTTACGCTGGGTAAACCCGCGAACGCGTCCTTTAAAAACACAGTCACAATAAAGCTTCCCTATACGGCCGGGGATATAATAGCGATGGAAAAAAATCTTAGGCTCGCTGTTTGGGATGCGGTAAAAGGGAAATGGCTTGTTGTAAACAGTTCAAGAGTGGATACAGCCGGTAAGTTTGTGGTCGCGACCGTCAGCCACTTTTCGGTTTACAGGATATTTGAGTATACTCCGGGTGTTGTGGATGTCATCAGTAAAGAAAGCGTCTATGTGTATCCTAATCCTGCTTTTGGCAATGAAGTGGTGTTTAAATGCTTCCTGGGTTCCGATGCAGCTGTCACGGTAACGGTGTATAATATTGCCGGTGAAAAAGTCGCTCTGCTTACCTCTAATGGTCTTGGCGGCAACGGAGTTGAACTGCCGTGGAACATTAAGGACTATGCGAGCGGGGCGTATATATTTAAATTAGAAGCAGTCGCTGCAACGGGAGAGAGAAAATATGTTACAAAAAAATTCGCAATTATCCATTAAAAAAGTCACCGCCGTTTTGTTTGCGGCAGCGGCCCTGGCGCTTGCGGTTGAGATACATCCAAACGCAGGCAAGACCTCTGCCTCATTCTTAAAACTGGGTCTTGGAGCCCGGGCTGTGGCTATGGGAGAATCCTACGCAGGTATTGCGGACGATATCTATGCGGTGTATTGGAATCCTGCAGGTTTAAACAATTTGACAAAAAATGAATTTAGCGCTATGCATGCGGAATGGCTTCAGGATATACGTTATGAATACGCCTCTCTTGCTTTGCGTCTTGATGAAAAGAGCGTGTGCGCTTTCTCGCTCGGAGGTTTGTATTTGTCCGACATGGAAAGGCGGACTATATTAGAAAAACCGGAAGACAGCGCGTCTTCGTATACCGATATATTTGGCGCCTCTGATTTTCTTGCCGTGGTTTCCTATTCTACGAAAATTAACGAATCCCTGACGCTCGGAGTAAATTTAAAAGGTATTTTGGAGAGTTTGGATATTTACAGCGGTTTTACCGCAGCAGTTGACGCGGGCGCTTTGTATCAGGCCTGCCCTAATGTCAAACTCGGTATGGTACTCCAGAACTTAGGCCCGTCTCTGACAATAAGACAGCAGGGCTACTGGCTTCCTCTTAACATAAAGATTGGCGTTGGTTTTGTGATTCCGGAATGGCGTCTTACCGGCGCTTTTGATATTAACCAGCCGATAGATGATTTTACAAAATTTTCTGCGGGCTTTGAATATAACTACGAAAATACAATATTCCTAAGAACCGGCTACCGCTACAGATGGACGGACCCGGACCTTGCGCAGTTATCCGGGCTTACCGCGGGTATAGGTCTTCGCCTTTCAGAATACCAGCTGGATTACGCCTTTGTGCCTTTTGGAGATCTTGGCAGTACGCATAGAATTTCCTTTACCGTCAGATTTGGTCAGACCCCGCGGCCTTAATAAAGAAAAATATTACTCCGGAAGGGAGATTCTGCACAACTCATTTTCCTGATTATTTTAACTCTTCAGCAAATCTCTGTTATTATTTGACCGGCCTCTATTTTGGGAGAAACCAAGCAGAATGAAATACAGCGCGGAAGAAAAGTTTCTCATAGCTGCCTGCGTTTTGGCTAAGCCCGCAGGCTCCGGCGCTTACCCCTCGCATGAATTGGACTGGGACAAGCTTGTCGCGATTGCAGAGGCTAACCGGCTCGGTTTCTATCTGGATAAAGCAATCAAAACCCATAAGCTGAAAGTTAACAGGAAATATTTAGAAGAAATTAAAAAATTAAAAAAGAGAGAGAAAGCCCGGTACGCATATTTCAGAGAAAAGCTCCCGCTGCTTCTAAAGGTGATGAACAAGACAGGGCTGCCTTATGCGGTTTTGAAAGGCGGTTATCTGGCTTTTGCGCTCTATCCTGCGGGCGCCAGGTTCCTGAGCGATATTGATATTCTGGTGCCGGAAGAAGGGAGAGCCGCCGCCGCCGGAGCGCTTCTAAAAGCGGGCTTTCAAGAAGATAAAAACAAGTCGGATAAAGTGACCACCGTGCTTAAGGATTTGCTCGGTCTGGAGGTGGAACTTTCCTCGGAGCTGGGGCAATTAAAACGTATCTTGCCCGCAAAAGAACTTTTGCAAAACACCGCCCGGGTGCGCCTGCTCGGGGAAAAAGCTTATGTTTTAAATAACGAATACAACCTCTTGCACCTGTGCCTCCACTGCTCCATGACGCATTCCTTTTATGATCTTGCCAAACTGGTTGATATTAACGAGTATTTAAATAAGTACGGCGCGGATACGGCCAAACTGGAAAAACTTGCCCGGAAAAAAGGCGTCTTTAGAGCTTGTTTTATCCCTGTAGGGTATACCGGTATTTTCTGGCATAATAAAATAGGATTAAGGTATAATATACCAGGAAAGCTTGCCGGTTATTTTATTGAATATAATCTGAACCGCGCTCTTCGGGCGGGGTATAATAGACTGTCTGCTTTTTACGGCTTTATTTTGCCGGTACTCCTTGCGGATACTTTTACTTTAAAGTTTTGTCTCGTTAAAGATTATCTTGTTAAAAAGGCGCAGCGTGGTTGAAGCGGTGAGAGTCAAAAATATCAGCAAAAGTTTTCCGGTCGGGAGAGCCAAAAATCCGGTCCTCGTGAATATTTCTTTTTCCCTGAAAGCGGGCGAGCTCCTTGTGGTCACGGGAAAAAACGGTTCCGGTAAAACCACCCTGCTGAAAATTATGGCAGGTCTGCTTTTTCCCGACTCCGGGCAGATCTTACTGCAGGGCCTGCAAATATTGAAAAAACAGCGGGAAGCAAAGCGTCTGACCGGCTTTATGGGTTCCGAAGAACGAACGCTTTATTGGAAGCTCACCGGCCGGCAAAATCTGGAGTTTTACGCCTCCCTCTATAATATAGACAGTAAAACGGTTGCGGACCGTATCGAAAAGCTTGCCCTGCGGCTGGAGCTGCAGGAATTCCTCGATAAGCCCGTGGAAGATTGCTCGCTCGGCATGAAACAAAGAATTTCCATAGCCCGCTGCCTTCTGCCTCATCCGCAAATATTGCTTTTTGATGAACCGCTTAAAGGGCTGGACCGTAGAACCAAAGAGATATTTCTGGAACTGCTGGAGACGCTCCGCGAAAAAAACTATACCGTAATAATTACAACGCACAATCTTGAAGATTTTCGCGCGCTCAGGCATAAAAGACTGGAGCTTGCCGGATGAGTATTCTTGCCTTTATCAAAAGGGATTTTCAAATAGAAAAAAATTACAAACTGGCGTTTTTTATGAAAATTGCGGGGATGTCGCTTTACATCAGCATCTTTTATTTTATGGGCTTCTGGCTGGAAAAAGACGGCAGTACCTTCGGCGGCGGTTTTTTCCTTAATATATTCTTGGGTATTGTTTTTGCCAATCTTTTATTGATTCCCCTGAATTGCTTTTCGGACAGCCTTAGAAAAGAACAGCTATTCGGGACGGTCGAGAATTTGGTGCTGGCGCCGCGCAGTATGCTGCTGCTGTTGGCGGCCTCCGCTTCTTATCCCCTGCTTTTTGGCGCGGGGGAGACACTCCTTTATCTCACAGCCTTATATTTTATACTGCCGGGAATAAGCCTTAACCTGCCTCTGCTTTTTACCGGAATTGTTCTCGGTCTTACCTCTATGGCGGTTCTCGGAATAATCTCGGCCTCTTTTATAATGGCCTTCAAAAGAGGCGATCCCGTAAATTTCCTGCTAAACGCGGGACTTACCCTCCTCGGCGGCGTATTTTTCCCCATAGATATTCTGCCGGACTGGCTCTATAAAATCGCCTTCCTTAATCCTGTCACCCATGCTATCTGTCTGGTCCGTTACGGCTTCGGGCTAAACCAGCTGACTT
>JAPLKO010000049.1 GCA_026388015.1 Candidatus Firestoneibacteriota bacterium
AAGAGCTTTTTTCCCTTCCGTTACGCCTTCTCCTTCAACTATGGTTATAGCTCCGTTATCACCGCTTACCTTAAAATCCTTTACATCTGTATCATTTTCAAAACCAACTACAATTTTACCTTTACCTTCTTTTTGAGGAGCAGCTGCTTTATCTGTTGCAGGTGCTGCTGCTTTGTCGCATGCAGGTGTCGCTTTATTTGCTTTCTTATCCTTTGCCGCATAGACTGTCGAACTTCCGAGAACTGCAAGAGCTACCGCGATCAGTACCAGTGTTTTCTTCATTTTTCCCTCTCCTTTTGATTTTCGGTAAGAGCTCCCACTCTTTACCGGTTTTGTTCTTATTATTATTTTTTTTTGCGTTTTACCTCCTTAGCTTTTTACACTCTAACATATTCTACTCCAATATTTAACTATATACAAAGTTAAAATCAATCATAGTCCGTAATCTTATCCGCAGAGCCGCAGGGTGTATACTTTTTGCTGAACCCTTCAAGCTTCCCGGCTCCAAGCTTGGCTCCGGTGATAAGTTCGGCCAGGTTCATTTTAAACGTATTGTAATCCTCTACGTTGTTGCTCACCCAGAACCCGCGACACTTTACCTCTCGATAATTAGGATCCGCATTCAGCCCAATCTTCACCATCTTATTAAGAAGCGTATCCACGGCACCCGCATTTTTAACACGCGCAGCGGCTATGTAGTCATAAATATTAACAGAGTCACGCCACAGTTTAAGTCTCCGACTCGGAATAGCGCCGTCAAAACCTATGCTCTCTTTACCATTATAAAGAATATAATCAAAATCCTTATTTTTCCCGGGTGAATTGGGGTTTTCCATCCCGAGTTTATACACAACAAGACCGACAATACCCATTCTCGCCAGACGAATAGTAATCCCGGAAAACTGACCGAAATGCTGATCCAGATCAGTAGCACCTGCAGTAGTATACACCATCATCTTTTTTCCCGGAGCTTCGTACCCTTTAAGGAGCTGCTGGGCACCCTCGGCATGTATCAGACCTATTATCCAGTGATCGGTCGTGCTTTTTAGATATTTTGCAGCATCAGCTGTATCATAAGCTTTTGACTTGTAATCTTTTGTTGTTCCGCCGTTTGGAGTCTGAAACTTATCACAATGCCAGTGCCCGACATCATTTCTGGTAACAAACTGCAGTTTCTTTGCTGCTGCATCTTTAAATGCCCAGTGATTGACATTGAAGAGATACTGTAAAGCCGCATAGTCATTTTTCGAAACCGGCTCATCTAAAGCCCAGTTCCCTATGCGGTTACGTGAACCTTTACGGTTTTTTTGCTTGGCATCGCCTTTCTGATTATGATAAATCTCAAAGCGGGTTTTAGTCCAGCCTTTTTCGGCAAAATGATCAATATATTCTTTCGCTATAACCCTGTTAGTCTCTTCGAACTCTTTAAGTTTGGCGTTACTATTCGGACCGGAAGGCAGACTGCTTGCAAAAGGCACCCAGTCAAACTGGTTATCCGGTTCACCCTCACACATGTGAGGATAGTTAACGTTAAACGGCAGCTGGAAATGCGCAGGAGGTTCACCGTACTTATTTTGTTTACCGTCCAGAATAGGAGCAAAAAAATCATCATACTCCGCCCAGCTCATCACTTTTGCAGAAGCGCCTTTACCCGCTATAGGAGCGGCAAATTTTGGATTACCGCGCTGGCCGTGGTACGGCAAAATATTAATGAAGCACCGGTTATCCGCCGCAAGTTTGTAAACCTGATAATCGGCCTTTTTCGCATCTGAAGAGATCATGTTGGCTTTTGCATTTAAACCGTTTCCGTTAATAACTTCCTTATACCCGAATGCGTAATTCGGCATAGCGTAATCAAGAAGGTCTAACGCAAAGGTCGGCATTGAGGGCAGTTTAAAATCAAGGACTGTAAGTTCAAGGTTAAGCTTTTCAACCTCTTTGCTCCCCTGCATTACGGAAACTGTTCCTTTGTAAACTCCGGCTGCGGCATCTTCAGGCACCCATACTTCAAAGAGCATAGAGCCAACCTTGTTGTTTACGGAAGGTAATCCGGTAATGGAAACAGGAATATCGAAAGATTTAATATCTTTTATGGAACCGTCAAGAGGAATTACGATATCGGGAACGTCTTTTCCTTTCGGGTCCTTTGCCCAGATAAGTGCGTTAAAAGTAGCGCGGTCGGATTTTATACTACCGGCTCCGGTCAGATCACTCATCTTTCCGGAGAATTTTTTCCCTGACATCGGGATGACTAACTGAACTGCAGCTTCTTCGTTCTTGGCAGCGGCAAGCTTCACTGTTTTGGTAGAAGCATCCCAGTTGCTGTTCTTCTTTGCCAGCTCGCCAAACTTTCCGCCGACAAGCTCCTGACAAACACCATCAGGTCTTATACTATATGTTGCGCTCACGGCAAAAATACCTTCTGCGGCCTGAAGAGCAGCGCAATAAAAAACCAGGCCAAGCACAAAAATCAAACTACTTGAAACACCCTTTACAATTTTTTTCATCTTATCTTCTCCTTTAATTTTTCTAAAAATCGAGAACCTGTTATCCCTGTAACCGTTCAGGACTTTTTGGAACTTTTTTTCTCATGAGTAAGTAGTGGGTTTAAGGTATGATTAGTCATTTCCTGACACCTCATTGCCAAATTATTTATACACCTTTTTCATTTAAAAAGTCAACTTGTAAATTTTTTTCTCTGCGGTTCAGTATTTCTTGCATTCTTCCTGCATAAATATCTGCCGGGCAGACGGTTTTATCTTTAGGAGCTGAAGGGTTTCTATGCCTGTACCTGAAAAAAGAAAGGCAGGAAATAAGAGTACAAGCGCAGCTACCGCTACAGCTGTTTTGACAGTTATTTTTTGTTTTTTGAAGGAGTGTTGCATAGTTTTTCCTTTCTATTCAATACTTTCTTCTACTATAAATATAGCAGAGAATAGTAAAGGGGGCCATGATTTTCAGAGGTAATAGCTAAATATGAGCTGTAAAATCTAACGATTTACAGGTTAGAAAGGGACGTTTCACCGTTTATGTCGGAAGCTGAAACATCCTCAGTATTTTGCGTAATTAGCTGCTTCTTCAAGAGCAATAAGCAGATTCACGGGCGGAACGTAAGTGGCAACTGAGTTACCGGTTCCGAAGGCATAACCGCCGTCTTTGGCGCAGGTGTCTATCAGAAACCTTGTATGTTTTCTGATACCGGCCTCATCAAGAAGGCAGATTTTATTCATATCAAAACCGCCAAAACTGGAGATTTTTGTTCCCCAGCGTTTTCTAAACTCCCAAACAGGAAGGATAACATCTTCATAAGAATGCTTGGCATCATAACCGCAGACAATAATATCATCATAAATACGTTCCAGATTACCGCAAGAGTGGAGCACTATCGGTTTTTTATATTTATGCGCCATCGCAGTTATTTTTGTGTGCCACGGGAAAGAGTACTCCTGCATAACGGAAGGCGGAAGAAGCGTCTGGGTTTTAAACCCCATATCATCCCCGATAGCCATTGCGCCAATTTCATCTCTTTGCATGTAGAGTTCAACCAGTTTTAAAATACGGCTCCCGACCTCGTCAAATACTTTCTTGACCAGCTCCGGTTTTTCTGCAAGGTTATAACAGAGATTCTCGTAACCCATTATCCACATCACATTATCCACATCACATTTTCCAGAACACCTCCCGGACCCATAGGGATAATCTTCATCCCCTCGGGAATCATAGGTTTGAATATTTCAAAAGGTTTCCAGTTTGCTTTTTCATAGTCAGGCCACTTATATTTTTCAAAATCCTCTTCGCTGTTTATAAGGCTGTCCCCGCCCTGCACATAACTTCTCTCCCCTTCCGTCGTGTCGCCTGCATGTCCTGCGGGAACCGGGAACAAAAGATCGACTCTCAAATACAGATGGTCATAGCCGAGTTTTGTTTGATAAAGAATGTTCCGTTTGAGTTTGTAATCAACTTCATCTTTGCAGCTCTTTTTATCAAGAAAAGGTCCCGCAATCTGCTCTTCTAATTCGGAAAATAACTCAAAGAACGGCACCCGGTCCGCTTTTTCTCCGCGTTTAAACACTTTAAGAAGTCTGTTAAAGTCAGGTTTTGAATTGATTTTTACATTTCCAAGATTTAGTATTTATTTTTCCTTTTTTCTGAATTTTTTCCAGGGCCCGATCGCCGGTAAAGCTGTCAGCGGGTACCTCGAAGTTACAACATCCTCTGTCTTTTCCGCCCAATCCCAGAGTTTAAGCAGAAGTTTTCTTTTTAATTTTTTTAATTTCGGAGAGTTAATCAGGTTCTTTTTCTCATACGGGTCTTTTTGGAGATCATAAAGTTCGTCATAATCAAAACCGTTGAACACATATTTGTATTTGCCGTCCCGCATAACCCTTTGCGTATAATACAGTTCAACACCGCTCATTTGGCAGTACATCTCTTTTCTTTTTCCGTCTTTTTCTTTCCCGGTTAAAAGCGGAAGCAAGCTTTTCCCGTGCGACGGTTTTAATGCGCGTGCTCCGACTGCCTCAAGCAAGGTCGGACCAAGGTCCAGTATCTTAGCTATGGAAGCCACATCCCGTCCGTTCTTTTTTATGCCTTTTGGCCAGCGGACAATCAGAGGAATCTTGTAAGCGCCTTCGAATGCGGGAATGCCTTTCAGGAACATTCCGTGCTCGCCGAGCATATCTCCGTGATCGGCAAGAAAGACAACAATAGTATTGTCCCTTTGGCCGGTGCCGTCAAGCTCCTCAAGTATCATACCAAACATATAATCCAGCTCGGCGCAGAAACCGTAGTAGTACGCGATAGCTTTTTTTACATCCTTTTCGCTCAGCTTGTCAAAAACCTCTCTCTGCCTGCGGTAAATAACCGGCCGGTCTTTGAAACTATCCCTGAAATTAGGCGGAAGTTTTATTTTTTCCGGATCAAACATAGAGGCAAACGGTTCATACGGTGTGTACGGATCGTGCGGTCCCACCCAGCTTACAAAAAGACACCAGGGGTTTTTCTTTTTCGCAAGGGATTTCAGCTCTTCTATTGCCTTTATAGTTCCTTGATACTCATGAGATTCGCTAAAAGGCTTTTTCTTTTTGCCGCCCATAAGCATAGGGTCCCAGCCATCCCGCTCGACAAAAACACCTTCCGATATTACTTTCTCAAGATCTTTTCTTGAAGGTTTGTCTGCTCCAAAAAGACTATTATTGTTCTTCTCTACTGCGTTAACTTTTCCAAAAGTTTTCCAGCCGTATGTTTCCGGACCTTTTTCGCTTTCCACGTGCCATTTCCCGGTGTAGCTCATATTATAGCCGTCAGCTTTTAGTATTTTTGACCAGGTTTCAACGGAAGAATCAAGTCCGGTTCTAAGTGCAGTACCGTTGCCTACATTATTTACAATCCCGTGCTTGCTCGGATAAACTCCGGTCATTAAACTGGCCCGGGCAGGACAACAGTGGGCAGATACGGTGTAGGCGTTTGTGAACCTCACACCTTCTTTTGCAAGGCGTTGGATGTTAGGCAGGGGAACGTTAGAATCTTTAAATGTAAGATCCCCTCTGAAATGGTCGGTCATTACTATCAGAATATTTGGTTTCTGCCTAGTCATACGTCCTCTCTTTTGAAAGAAATACTGTTTTATTTATATCAGATTTTCTCGTGATTGTAAACTCATTTGCCTATCTGGCATTTTTACTGCTTGTTTAATAATCTCTTTAAACAAAAAAACATAGCAGCATACCATATGATACGCTGCTATGTCAAAAGCTTAATTAATATAATTTAAAATCTATTTTGACAGCATTTTCCCTATTTCAAGCAGAACATTATCAAAATCAGAAGGAGTATGCGACCAGTGACGCTGGTCTCCCTTGACTTTTACCGTGGCTTTCTCACCGCTGGCATCATCCCGGAAATCCTGCATGTCGAGAGAACCGGACATCGAACTCTTTACAACTTTTTTTGCGAAAGAATCAGCACGGTTTTTGTTACCGTCTTTTTTAGCCAGCAGGTAAAAATATTCGTAATCCTGAAGCCCCCGTCTTATAGCCTTCATACGTATAGAACCAAAGTACCTGTCAGCCAGCTCTATACCTTCACCCGGATAAATAAACAAAGCGTCCCCTGCATGCGGATTACCCTTTTTACTGCCTTTAGCGGGTACTACACCTCCGTTCTCCCAGGGGTTATTACCCTTGTCTGCGTTAAATAGGAACTGCCAGTTGCAAGAACCATCCATATTGGAGTTCCAGACCACCCACGGCCAGGTCCTCGGACCCAAGGCTTCTCCCGCTATAACGGTAGGCCCGACACGCGGCTCAAATCCGTTGTAGAACCAGACCTTAGCGCCTTTTTCTATAGAAGGCTGTAGAGCCTTCAAGTTAATACACAGTCCGTGAATACTCCAGAGTTCGGTATCTATAAGCGCCTTTACAACATCTTTGCTTCCGCCTTTTTCTCCGTCTCCGTCCAGATCAAATACATTCCCGTCAAAACCCCCTCCTATATCAAGTTTATACTTTAGATTAGGAAGTTTTAACTCTCTAATAATCTTTTGATACCCTTGAATTGAGCGCAGCTGCCCGAAGGCACAATCTTTTTCTGCTTTGTGAAAACCCGGTTCATCAAGAGAGTCCTGATAGACCAGTATAGTTGTCTTAGGATATTTTAAAGCAAAGTGCGCAGAAGCATCTTTAAGATAACTCTGCAACTGCGTAACATATTCGGAAGTAAAATCGACCTCCCATTTATTATTTTTAGTAGGCGCCGGCACCGGCCAGTTATAACCTCTGCCCGGTCCTTTGGCATCCGGTCTATCGAGCTTGGGCTCAAAGGGTAGACAGAAATATTCAAGCGGTGTTCCGGCGCGCGGTCCCTCTTTGTATAGCTCCCCGCTGATACACGGCCCCCAGGCCGCATCAAAACCTTCCCACTCAAACTTTCCGTTTTTACCTTCAAGTTTTGGAGAGTAGCCGGCCAAAGGAAATGTTGTCGTTATTGTAATACGATGCTGATGGGCAAGGTTGAACATTTTATCGCGTTTTTCTTTCTCCGTTCTGCCAAAACCGCCATAGGACATAAATTCATGCGTGCTGTGAGCATCATCCGGCATTTCGAAGCCGAACACCTGAAGAGCAACATTCAATTCAACGGCGCCTGCGTCACTTTTAACATTGATTTTACTTTGGTACTCTCCGGTTTTGGTACCCTTTGGTATCCAAAGATCACACCAGACTGTCTGATTTTTAATAGCAGAAGGTTTATCCTTTCCTCCGAAATTGCTCCCGTCTATTGCAAAAGGAGCTCCATGCTTTGGAGTATCAAGCGGAATTAAAGGATCCGGATACCACCCCTCTGAAAGAGGATACGGAGCCCGTTTGCTGTCTTTTTTCTGATCAACATATATATACCAGGCGCGAAAGAAAGAAAAGTTTTTGCCGGGCACCGTAGAGGCCCCGTTTAAATCTGAAGCCTCGACGGTTATACCTTTTACGCCTGCTCCTTCAAGAATAAGCTGGAAGCCAATTACTTCATTAGCCGCTCCGTTTATCTTAATAGTTTTTGTTGCACCCTCCCATATCCAATTTTTATTCTTGTAATCCCCTTTAATGCCTCCGGGCAGCATTTTTTCGTTTTCTTCAAAAGCTTTTCCGGTCAAAGGATTTATTCTTACACCCTCTCCTATGGCCCAAACGTCAAAGCCTGCCGCAAAAATAGCATTACCGCCAAACAGCACAACTATTAAAAGCAATAAAGATAGCTTTACTTTCATAACCCCTCCACTATTTTAATTCTCTTTATTGTATTTTACTATTTTGATAAGTCGTACACCTTGAAATTATCATATCGGCCTTCACTTTCATATACCTGGCGGAAGCCGAACTTGCCTTCTCCGTAAACACCCCCATTTATTTTACCGTCATCTGTATAATCCATAAACAGTTCCCCGTTCACGATAAGAGTAATATGACCGCCGTCTTTCGTAAGTATCACATGAGATTTCTTTTGTGCGGGTATTACGGATTCAACTTTGCTGTTACTTAATAGGTTCTTTCCCGTATTTTTCCTGAGGTTGCAGTCCGCTTGTTCATTTCTTCTGTAACTTATGTGATAACAATTTATAGGACCTATTGTATACTTCTTAAAATCCTTAAGAGCTTTATACTGTTTCATCAGTTTGTCGTCAAGAATATCCACACCGTCTTTACCTTTGGTGCAGAAATTGATAAGAAAAAACCCGCTTTTGCTCACAGGGGTAACATCATACTCCACGCGGAAGTTTGAAGGAAGATCTTTTTTAAACCAAACATACTGACCTGTTTTCGAGCTATCTTTAGTTTTAATAACCAGCTCACCTTCTTTAACTTCAACAGATTGCCCGCCCTCCGGCACCCAGTTCGACATATCTTTATCAAAACTGTCTTCAAGTACCGGTTTTCCTGCTGCTTTCATTTTTTCCTCCGCCTTAACAGCCGGCTGTATTGACACAACCAACAAAGCCGCAAAGATTATAATTCTCGAGTAGTTTTTAAATATTAATTTCTCTCCTTTGAAAAATATTATTATCCAACTTAATTCTTCTTTTTCTTTCCTTTGGATTTATCGCCGCTTTTTTCCCTGCCTGCCCGCTAATATTATTACGGAGTAAACTTTTTTATTCAAAACCATTTTTTTCATGCATCTAATATAACATACAATTTAAAAGTTTAATTATTTAGAGATGTTTCTTACTTCACGGGAGCGGCATCTGAAGGCTCGGAGCGGTTACCTGCGCGGTCGACCGCCACGATTTTATAGTATTTTATGCTGTCTTGAACATCCCAGTCTTTAAAGGTGTTCTCTTTAGGGCAGAACAGTAACGTTTCATTTGAAGGTGTCCAGGAGGATGTTTTGCTGCCATGCAGCTCATAATAAGCAAAATTCTGATCTTTTGACGCTTCCCAGTTCAAAGAAACCGTTTTAGAAGATCCGGATTTTGCAATAACACCCTTAACTTTTTCCGGAGGAAGAGAGTCAAGATTTGAAACCCCTGACGGAATAAAAGCATCATCATCGGAAAGACAGACTGAGTCAAGATAAGAAGCGCCGCCTTTTTCGCACATTACCTTAATTTCGTTTTTCCCGGCTTTTAGCTGCACTTTACCTGCCTTTACCCATTCCCATTTTGAAGAGAGAACAGATACTTTTCCAATACTCGGAAAACTGATACTCTGATCAGGCTGGCCTCTAGTCCTGGCCCAGAGGGTATAGGAACATTCTGACGGGAGGTTTACAGGAATTGAAAAAGAAACAGCAGGGCCGGGTGAAAACCAGACACACTGATCCCCCGCAGCCAGATAATCATTTTCCAAACGGGCAGGAACTTTTGCATCACCGTCTTCTGCTTCATAATATAAACGGTATTTACCGGGCTTAGAGCCGTAAGCTTCATTTGAGTACACTCTGCTTTCAAGTCCGGAGTGTTCTATAGAACTTACAACAAAACACAAACCGGAGTCTTTTGGAACTTTAAACGAGGTCCCCTTAACAGGCTCCGGAGTAAGGAGCTTGTAAGGACCGCCGCTCGTTTTCGAACCATACACCAGCGTACCTTTTATTTCAAGGCGGATTTCGGGAAGCGTCCATTTCAAAGTTCCGTTGTCAAATACAAGGTCTTGAGGCGGATCCGGATGTTTGGCCACGGCAAAATAAACATCCTTTTCCCCCATCGCATTACTGGTCCAAAATATTTTGGTTCCGTCCGGACTGGACGCAAGCCGCGGCTCTGCCCAGTAATCTTTTTTCTTTCCTTTTTGCTGGACAATAGAATTATGAAAAGCTATACGGTGCACCGTCCCGAGTTGTTCATCTGTTACAAATACTTTTACTATCATATTTTCAAAATAATTACCGCTTGTAGGTTCGGCAAAGGCATAGTCAGAGGAGGAGTGCAGCCAGGAAATATGTCCGTTGCCCTCATTGTTAACCAGGTATTTTTCCCGGGTGCCGTCCTTTGAAATAAGTTTTATGCCTTTCTCCCTTTCCCTGTCATAAAAGATCATCATAGAGCCGTCCGGACTCCAGGAAGGATGACCCGGATGGCATTTTTTTCTAAATTTTGTATAGTACTCCTGCTCTCTTTTCCGGAAGGCATGGACTGCGGTTACACCGTCTGAGCCAACACAAAACCAGCCCGAATCCGCTTCACTGTCTTCATCATACCGCACAGGATGCTCTTTATCGCTAACCAGCTGTCCTTCATCCTGCTTACAGGCACGGCCTTTTAGCCGAGAATCTTCCGCATTTCGTAAAATATCAAAAGCCACTGTTTTATTATTTTGCAGGTCATACAGATAACTCGGTCCGCCGCCGTAACAAATAATGTAGCGCCCGTCGGCGCTCGGCCCCTGACAGATAGATTTTGCCTTTGTTTTGGCAAGCTCTTTACTGCTTTTTGATTTTAAACTGTGCTCAAAAATACTCCCCTCACGGACAGAATAATGTAAATCCGGATTTACACGGCTCCAGCAGGGTCTGGACGCATCAAAACCTTTTTGTGTGACGTAATCTCTTGCGTTTGTCCCGTCCCCGTCCATTAGTAAACACTTACTTCTCTGGCTCAAGAACATTATTTTTGAACCGTCGGCGTTCCAGGGGGACATATCCTGGTACCAGTGATAGTCAGAAACATTATCCTGGGTGAGCTTCCACACCTCTCCGCCCAGGTCCGGGTCCTTAAATATACTCCTTTCCGTCTGGTAACTGCCGTCAGGCCTTTTTTGCGCGTCAGATATCTTACCTTTTCTCTCCATAAGCAAAGAAAGCCCCCACCCCTTAGGTTTGTTATAACTCTTAATCTTGGGGTAGGTGCTTTTTGAAGGATCATACGAAGTATTTTCTTCCCGGGAAAACATATTTATAGAAGCGGCAAACACAAGCAGTACTGCAACCCGAAGTATTTTCCTTTTCATCTTGAATCCTTTTAATTTTTATTTTAAAGCAGGATTTGTATTTAGAAACTCAGGATTCATTTCAATAAGTACCGGGTTCATCTCATCCGCCCAGATCTGATATGCCTTTTCGGAAAAATGCTGCAAATCAGGCATAATATCTTTTGAGATACTCCCGTCTTTCTCGACTAACTTCGGGCTAAGGTCCAGATATTTTATTTTTTTGCCATCTGCAAGTTTTGAAATAATTTTATTGCAGATAACTATCTCTTTTCTATCTTTTTTTTCCGGCCCGCCTTTCCCTCTGGGTGTCACTCCAATAATCAGGATTTTACTATCCGGAAGTTTTTCCCGAAGCATCTTCACGATAAGCTTGACGCCTTCTGCTGTCTGCTCACCGTTTTCTCCCTCTTTGCTGCCCCAGGCAATATTGTTAGTACCTATCATAAGAACAACTACCTTAGGCGTAAGCCCTTCAGTCTGCCCCATCTGTATCCCGTCTATAATATGTCCCGTCCGGTAACCGCCATTTGAAAAATTAGCCGCTTTCAGGGGATGATAATATTTCCTCCAGAGTTTTCTCCCGGCCTTATTCCAGCCGTTAGTTATTGAATCTCCAAAAAATAGCAGATCAATATTGCCTCTTTTTGCGGCACTCATAAACTCTTCCCATCTGTCACCTTTCCTTTCAGCAATAAGCGCCCGGTTTTCGCCGCACATTTCTCCGCCGATTACTGCCAGGGTCATTACAACTGCTGCTGCTTTTCTTACGGTGTTAAGATTCATATTTCCTCCTTTTGAATAATATTTTACCAGCTCAAATGCCTTACAATTAAATATTTTTTGGTAAGCCGGTTAGCAACTGACAAACGGCTTCTCACCGTACTCGAGGGCTTTTTTTCCATAGTATTTTTGAAGCACGCCAAAAGCCAGTTTTTTCCTGAGATCCTTATCCACCAGACCTTTTCTGTTGTACCCGAGCTGGGTTTCGTTGTGTCTTAATTGGGATTTAAAGTCCATAAGAATCCAGGGAGTTGCTCCTTTTATAAAATTATGCCGTTCAAACATCCGAATCTTAGCGGCGTAGTAATATGCTTGATTATCTTCCGTCCAGCGCCGGTTCTTCGGTCCCCGGCTTCCCCTTACGGCTTCTGCCCCGGTTTCCGAAATTATCATAGGTTTTTTGAAATCTGTTGTAAAAAGCACGTCATCCAGCTGCTCTATCCTTCTGTCGTACCAGCCTACGTATTCGTTCCAGGAGGTAAAATCAGTTTTCCGGTAAAGTACATCGCGCATACGATAACCTTTTCTTTGAGGTAAGTCGCACCCCATTCCCGCAAAAGTGAGAAGCCGCGACGGATCCATTCTTCTTGCCAGATCTATAAGCCCGCCCATAAGTTTATTCCGGGAAGGTTTTTTTATCCAGGGTGTTTCGTTGCCTACGGACCAAATAATTATGGAAGGTCGGTTTATATCTCTTTTTATAAGAGCCGTAAGCATTTCTGTACTCTGGGTTATCACGCTTTTTGCAGAAAAAATAGGGTCGTGAAATATGGGAATCTCAGCCCAAAGCATAAGTCCCAGTCGGTCCGCCGTACGAGCCATCCATTCAGTATGCGGATAATGCGCCATGCGTACAAAGTTACAGTTCAGTTCCTTTGCCAATTTCAGAAGTGCTTCCGCATCCGCTTTAGAAACAGAGCGGTCGCTTCTTTTCGGGGACTCCCCGTGACAGCTGATACCTCTAAGCCATACAGGACGGTCGTTAAGTAAAATATCCGTACCTTTTACTTCTATGGTTCTAAAACCTATCCCATCTTCGAAAATATCTTTTCCACATTTTACTCTGAGTTTGTACAGAACCGGTTTTTCCGTCGTCCAGGGTTTTGCTTCAATTACAAAAACTTTACTTCCCATACCGTTTGCCCCGATTGGAAGAACCGCCTTAAATCCAACCTCAGGAATCTCCACGTTTACGGAACGTTTTCCGCCGGCACCATCCAGTTGCACCTTTACTTCTGCGCGGATAGTATTATTATTTATGCTTTTTGTCACAACTCTAACATCGCTTATAAAAGTTTTTGGTACGGTGACTAATGAAACGGGCTGATGAATCCCCCCGCAGTTTAACCAGTCAAATTTGAAAGGCGGTATATTATAGTTACTTCTTGTATTGTCCACCCGTACAAGCAGGGTGTTTTTCGCTTTTAGCTTACCCGTGACTTCAACGCTAAAAGGAGCATAAGCGGCAATATTTGCTCCGGCCTTCACTTCATTCAGAAAAACCTCACACTGATTAAGCACGCCTTCAAAATGCAAAAAGCTTCTGACGTTACTTTTTCTTGCCGCAGAACCTGCCGAAAATCTGCAGCAGTAAATGGCGGTACCTTCATAGTTCTCAAAACCTTTAAGAGCTCCCCATACTCCCGGAACTTTTATCTTTTCCATCCCGCCGAGACTCCAGTTATGCGGCTTTTCCCAGTTCTTCGGGGTAATATCCGCCGGATGCTTTGAAAAAAACTGACTTAAATTAGCGGAAGTAACAACTCTCATAGGATCTATTTGAAAATACCACGGCCCTTTTAACTCCTGTTTTTTTCTCGTAAAAAGCTGCATTTTCTCTCTTTTTTTCGTTTTTTTAACGAACAGTATAATTATAATACAATGCAATTCGTATAGCAATACTGAAATATTCTAAAAAAAGACCCCGCGTTGGGTTTACCCAAGCGGGGTCATATTTCGGTACCGGGCCGTAAGCCGAATTCTGTTCTTATAGCCATTTCTCTAAGGATATTGGTTACCCAATACCTCTTGCGACCTACCCGGGGAACTAAGCGGCGCCACTTTGTTGACTTCCCCCTATTTGGTCTTGCTCCGGATGGGGTTTGCCATGCCCCGTCAGTTACCTGACGAGCGGTGGGCTCTTACCCCGCCTTTTCACCCTTTCCTCGCCTTGCAGCGTTTGGAGGTATATTCTCTGTGGCACTTTCCGTCCTTCTACCGTTACGGTAGAAAGCCCGCGAGTTACGCGGCATCTTGGCCTTCTGGAGTTCGGACTTTCCTCTTCCGCTATAAACGGAAGCGGCTATTCGCGCCGGCACCAATTATTTCTTAATTATAAAGCATCCTTCCGCAGCTTTCGCAGAAAATAACTTTTTCATATTTTCTTACTTCTATCGCCTCCTGCGGTCTCAGATTCATGAAACAACATTGACAGCTGGTGCCTTCAATTTTTGCAATACCTTTCCCGCCGGCGCCAGCTCTTATTTCTTCGTATTTTTTTAGCAGAGTAATATTTTCAAGCTTTGAGGTCTCTGCTTCTCTTTGTTTTCTGACAGCTTCTATATCTTTATCGAGCGATTTCCCGTCTTCAATGCATTTTGCTTCCAGCTGTTTTAGTTTATCCTCTTCTGTTTTTATGGCGCTATTGCTTTCCGCAAGTTTGTTTTTATGATTATCTTCTTCTATCATAGCCGTAATTATTATTACTTCCATCTTGCCGGCTTCTTCCGAACGGGTCTGAATCTCGTGCTTAATTGCAGCGTAAGAATTATTGTCTTTTACCGCATATTGTTGTTCCTGAAGCTTTTTAATATCCTGCATTTTTGCCGCAAGCTCCAGTTCCTGTAATTTCCTGTTTTTTAGACTTTCGTCGCCGCTTTTTTTTACAACAAGAAGAGCCGCCTGCGCCGCCGCAAGAGCCGCCTGCTGCCCGCCCAACTGTTTTGGAATATCCGCTTTACTTGACTCAATCTCGTCCATCTTTGAATCAAGCTCCTGTATCTTAAGTAATACTTCCAGATCCGTCTTAAGCATTAAACCCCCGTACGTTCAAGTTTTCTTTTTATTCCAGTCTTCCAGGAACTTTTTAATTCCGGCATCCGTATAAGGATGCTTAAGCATTGTTTCCAAGACGCTCTTCGGTACGCTTACAATATCTACACCTGCCGAGGCAAGCTCTATCACGTGCATCGGTGTTCTTATACTGGCTGCCAGAACTTTGGCTTTGAACTGATAGATCTGAAAAATCTGCATAATTTGGGCCACCATCTCCGTGCCATAAGCCCCGCCATCGTCTACACGCCCGACAAAAGGTATCACAAAATCCGCGCCGGCCTTGGCAGCAAGCAAAGCCTGCGCCGGGGAAAAGACCAGGGTAAGACTGGTCATTATCTTTCTTTTTTTGAGCGTCGCTACGGCTTTGAGCCCTTCTTTGATCATCGGAAGTTTAATTACTATATTCTTTCCTATGTTCGAATATTCCTCGGCCTCTTTTATAATGCCGTCATAATCCAACGCTATCGGCTCCACATTTACGGGACCGTTTACAACTTTTGCTATTGCGCTTATCGCAGTGCGTATATCCGCCCCTCCCTTTGCAAGTATGGAAGGATTAGTAGTAACACCGTCGCAAAGCCCGAGCTCGACATACTCTTTTATTTCGTTAACATCCGCTGTATCAAGATAAATTTGCATAACGCCCTCCTGCCTGCTTTTTTACAGATATTTATTGTATCAGAAAACAGAATAACATTAAAGAACTGATTAAATCGGCCGCTATACTCTTTTTTTAACAACCTCTCTTCTATATTTACCCTCATCTGATTTTGCCATTACGGCAAGCTGTTTTTTGTTGAACAATTTTACGCCGCCAAACGCCCCGGCCGCTATTAACGTTTTAACTGACATTTCAGAAAGCATTGTGCGGTAATAGGCTTCATCACTGTTTGCTCCGACGGCCAGTAAGCCGTGATTGGCTAAAAAAACTGCGTTATGATTTTTTATTGCCGCTGCCGTTTGCAAAGCCATCTCCTTGCTTCCGGGCCACAAAAAAGGAAGAACCGGAACTTCTCCGAGAAGTGTATCCTGATCGGGAAAAAAAGCTTTCAGTGTTTTCTTCTGCATGCCATAGGCGATGGCATAAGGGCCGTGTGTATGCATAACACATTTAATATCTGCTCTTGCTTTGTAGCAGCCAAGATGCATCGACGTTTCACAGGAAGGCTTTCCCTTCCCCGAAATCTGCCTGTTTGTTAGAATATCTACACCAACATAGTCAGAGGTTCTTGCATCTTCAATACAGGCGCCGGATTTTTTAATGTAAACAATATTTCCGACCCTGAGGCTCAAATTCCCCCCAGGCCCGATAACAACTCCGGCATTTGAAAGTTTTCTTCCGGCTTCCACCAGTTTTCTAAGAAGCAACACGTCTGCCTGCACTCTATTTCTCCTTCAGTCTATAGATATGTACCAATCCGGCCGGTAAACTAAAAAGCCGCGGAAGACTCCCCGCGGCTTTGGTCTACTTCTTCTTGGTTTTTTTCTTGCTTTCCGCAGTCTCGTCTTTCATTGCGCTTTTGAACTCTTTTATAGATTTTCCAAGAGACCTTCCCACCTCGGGAAGTTTTCCTGCGCCAAAAATCAACAACGCAATGACAAGGATTATTATCAGCTCCGGCATACCTATGTTCATGTCCTCTCCTTCCCGTTAGAAAATTACGGGACTTTTTATCCTGTAGCTATGAGTGACTTCTTGAATTAATATATAACTGCTTACATGCAGGCTGGTTCTATTTTCTAACGGGACCAAGCCCTTGCTGCCGGCTTTAAAGTGTTTTTACAAACCCGCTTATTCTTTTTACGGCTTCCTTAATATTTTCTGTTGAGTTGGCAAAGCAGAATCTTACAAAACCTTCCCCGCTCTCGCCGAAGGACGAACCGTTAACCGCGGAGACTTTTGCTTCTTTAATCATTTTCAGCACAAAATCTTCGGAGTTCATATTGATCTTGGATATATTGGCAAAAGCATAGAAAGCGCCTTCAGGCTGGAGGCAAGATATTTTCCCGGTAGCATTCAAACCATCTGTAAGGATCTTCGCCCGTTCTCTGTAAGCGGCAACCATCTTTTCAACGCAATCCTGCGGGCCGGTAAGCGCCGCAACCGCAGCTTTCTGCGCTACGGAATTGGCGTGTGTAATCGTATATAGAGAAACTTTTCTTATTCCGGAAGAGAGCTCTTTGTTCGCGACCGCAAATCCTATCCTCCACCCGGTCATAGCGTATGTTTTTGACAAAGTAAACTGGGTCATTGTAAGATCCCGCATACCCGGAAGAGAGCCGATAGAGAGATGTTTTCTCTTTCCAAGCATGAGTTTTTCGTAAGACTCATCGGAAAGCACAAAGATACCTTTTTCCGAAGCTATTTTGGCAATACCTTTCATATTTTCGTCCGTCATAACACCGCCGGTCGGATTGTTAGGGCTGTTTACCACGATAACTTTTGTTTTACCGGTGATAGCGGCTTTTACATCTTCCGGCATCATATTAAAACCATTTTTTTCTTTTAGTGTCACTACCACAGGCTTGGCTTCCAGGATAGCAAGAACTCCAAGATATGCGGGCCAGACAGGATCAGTTACAATTACTTCATCTCCGGGATTTACCACCGTCTGCAGCGCCGAAAAGATCGCGCCTATGCCGCCCTGAGTCACGGTGATTTCTGTTTCAGGATCAAAATCCAGACCATTCTCCGCTTTAAATTTTGCCGCCGCCGCCTTTCTTAAATCCATAATTCCCGGACCCGCGGTATAATGCGAAAAACCGTCTCTTATGGCTTTAATAGCCGCTTCTTTAATGTGTTCGGGTACATCAAAATCAGGTTCGCCGAGATCCATCCTTACAACATCTTTCATCTGCATTACCATGTCGGAAATTTTCCTGATACCTGACATCGGCGCGTTCATTACGTTCATATTGAGTTTTGCATTGCTGTCCATTTTTCCTCCAAATATTATTTTGATTTAACACTCTCTTTTTATTGCAAATTCCGCCATATTAAACAGAGCTTTTTTAACCTCGCTTTCCGGAAGGTCACGGAGCGCAGTTTTTGCTTTTTTGACAAAATAATTAGCTTTTTTTTGCGCCCTTTCCAGGGAAGAGTACTTCAAAAGCAGCTTTAGCACATAATTGAAATCCGCTTTTTCTTTCCGGCCCTTTCTAATTTTAGAAATAATACGGTGAAGTCTCATTTTTTCCTCTTTACCGGAACTCTTAAGGAGATAAATCATCGGCAAGGTAAGCTTGCCTTCCAGTAAATCCGACATTACCGGCTTTCCCAGAATTTCTTCCTTAGAAGTATAGTCGAGAATGTCATCCGTTATTTGAAAAGCTATTCCTAAATTGTTTCCGTACACTTTCAGGGCTCTTGCTTGCTTTGTTTTTGCTCCTGCCAGCACGGCTCCGGTCTCACAGGCCGCCCTAAAGAGTACCGCCGTTTTACAAATTATTATTCTAAAATATTCCTCTTCCGTTATGGTGGTTTTAAAAAGACCCGTCACTTCTTCAATCTCACCCTGCACCAGTTTCTCTGCCGCCTTCCCGCAGATTGAAAGGGCGCGTTCCATAACTTTTGAGGTTTTAAGCCCCGAAAGCAATGTCATGGAAAAAACGGTTAAAAGATCTCCGGCAAGAATTGCTTTTTTATTTCCATAAAGGGAGTTAATCGTTTCTTTGCCTCTGCGTAAAGCAGAGCCCTCGATGACATCGTCATGCAGCAAAGAAGCATTATGAAGCATTTCTATGACCGAGGCAAAAGCAAGCGCCTGCTTTAAATGGCCGTCTTTCCGGTTTGTTTTAACGACTCTGTACGCCAGCATTAACAGCGAGGGACGCAGTTTTTTACCGCCGGAAAACAATTGCCGCTTTATTCCCGGAACAAATTTCTCTATGCGCTTTGCTATTAATAGAAGTTTTTCGTTTATTAAAGTGAGATCTTTCTTTATTATTTCCGAACCCGGATTCATATACTATTTTTCCTTTTTCTTCAGCCTACAACTCCGCCGAGTTCGAACATGGGCAAGAACATAGCAATAACGATTCCTCCGATTACCACACCTAAAAACACCATAATGAGAGGTTCCAGCATGGCGGTCAGACCTCCAACGGCGGTATCTACTTCTTCATCATAGTAATCGGCGCATCTTATTAACATATCATCAATCGTTCCCGTCTCTTCCCCGACAGAAACCATCTGAATTATCATCGGAGGAAAAATACCGGATTCTTTTAAAGGTCCGGTAATATTTTCACCCTCCCGAATGGCGGCTCTGGCTTTTAGAATAGCTTCTTCTACTACAAGATTTCCTGAAGTTTTTGCGGTTACCTCAAGAGCCTCAAGAATAGGAACACCGGATTTTATCAGCGTCCCCAGGGTGCGGGAAAATTTTGCAACAGCTACTTTTCTTACCAAAATACCAAACATCGGAGCCTTTAACTGTAATCTGTGCCAGGTAAGCATACCGGCCCTTGTCTTCAAATATTTTCTCAAAAAATAAATTCCGCCGGCGATAACGGCAAGCTCAATGAATATCTGCGGCGGTTGAAAGAACTTCTGCAGAAAGTTAGAGATTGAGATAACCACTTTAGTGGGCGCCGGAAGCTCCTTACCAAAGCTGCCAAAGACAGATTGAAAGGTCGGAATAACCGCAACCATTAGAAATAAAGTAACGCCGATAGCGACACCAAGAACCAGGATGGGATATGTCATGGCTGATTTTACTTTTCTCTTTAAGGCATCGGCTTTTTCCAAATAGGTTGAAAGTCTCTGGAGTATTCCATCCAGTATACCTCCGGTCTCTCCCGCCTTTACCATATTAATAAAGAGAGTCGAGAAAATATCCGGATGCCTGCCCAGAGAATCGGAAAGCGTCTGGCCTTGCCCGATATCATCCCTGATTTTGCCTATGCTCTCTTTCAGCTTTCTGCTTTCGACCTGATCATAGATTATATTCATGGATTGTAATACCGGCACCCCGGCTTGAATCATAGTCGCAAACTGACGCGCAAACACACTAAGATCTTTTGTTGTTACTCTGCCGCCCCGGCCTGCAAGTTTTTTCTTCTTCTCAAGAACCGCAGACAGCAGGGTAAGTTTCTGAGCCTTGAGTTTGGCCGCCAACACTTTCTCGTTATCCGCTTCTGACACTCCGTTCACTTGTGCGCCGGTTGCACTCCGTGCTTTGTAATTATAAACCGCCATAAGTATTCCTACCCTCCCTTAACCATTCTCTGAAGGTCTTTCGGGTCAGTAGAAGCAAGCATGATCTTGTCGTAGGTCACTAATTGCTTCTTATAAAGGGTGTACATAGCCTGATTGAGAGTCTGCATGCCGGATTCTCCGGAGGTTTGCATGGTAGAATATATTTGATGTACTTTATCTTCACGGATTAAATTGCGAATAGCCGAATTCGGCATCATTACTTCGATGGCGGCAACCCTGCCTCCGGAAAAAGCCTTAGGAAGCAGTGTCTGTGAAAGCACCGCCTGCAGCACAAAGGAAATCTGCGTTCTAACCTGCTGCTGTTGGTGGGGAGGAAAAACATCTATTATGCGATTAATGGACTGAACGGCGTCGGTGGTATGCAGAGTCCCAAAAACCAGATGACCCGTTTCGCTGATAGTCAGAGCCGCTTGAATAGTCTCAAGATCTCTCATCTCGCCTATTACTATTACATCCGGATCCTGACGTAAAATATGCCTGAGCGCCGGAACAAAACCCTCTGTATCCACGCCAATTTCCCGCTGATTAATTATACAGTTTTTATGATGATAAACGTATTCTATGGGATCTTCAACAGTAATAATATGTCCTTTCCTGTCTCCGTTTATGAAATCTATAATAGAAGCTATTGTGGTGGATTTTCCTGATCCTGTGGGTCCGGTAACCAGCACCAGACCTTTCGGTAATTTTACAATAGTTTTAGTAACTACTTCCGGCAGACCCAGCTCTGCAAACCCGGGAATTCTTGAAGGAATATTTCGCAGTACCGCAGCCACTGCGCCGCGCTGCCTGAAGACATTCATTCTGATCCGGCCTAAACCTTTTACTCCAAACGCCAGATCAAGTTCATTTTCTCTTTCAAACATTTCTTTCTGATCATCCGTAAGCACCCCGTAGATGAGCTCCTGACAGCTCTCGGGTGAGAGCTTTTCCAAATCCATGGGTGTTATTTCTCCGTCAATTCTAAAGGTCGGGGAGGCGCCTGCAGTAAGATGCAAATCAGAAGCATTCTTTTCAAAGAGAAGTCCCAGTAAATCATTTATCGTCGCCACGCCCATCGAAACCCCCTAATCGGCTGAAGTTGTCCTTAATAATTCTTCTATACTGGTAACACCGGATCTAACTTTTCTTATCCCCGCTTCTCTCAGCGTTATTAGTCCCGTCTCTATCGCCATTTTCTTAATATCCGTACCTGAAGCTCTTTTTAAGACAAGTTTTCTTATTTCATCATTCATTACCATAACTTCATAAATGGCCGCTCTTCCCTTGTACCCGGTATTAGCGCAATTAGTACAACCCAAACCGCGATAGAAGACCACCTTTTCACCTTCAACGGGTTTAAGATTCAAATCTTCCAGTACTTCCGGGGAAACATCGTAAGCTTCCTTGCACTTAGGGCATATTTTTCTTACCAGACGCTGCGCAATAACCATGATGACCGAAGAAGTAATAAGAAAAGGCTCTACCCCCATATTATTAAGACGGGTCATCGCCTGGGGAGCATCATTAGTATGAAGAGTTGATAAAACCAGGTGCCCGGTAAGCGCCGCATTAATAGCGATAAGCGCTGTTTCAGTATCCCGGATTTCACCGACCAGGATAATATCCGGATCCTGACGCAGGAAAGAGCGGAGGCCGCTTGCAAAATTGAGTCCTGCCTTATTGTTTACCATGACCTGATTAACACCCTGGGTAACAAATTCAATAGGATCTTCGATGGTCAAGATATTTACATCAGGATAATTTAAGAGCGCCAGAGTGGAAAAGAGCGTTACAGATTTACCTGAACCGGTAGGCCCGGTTACCAGAATCATACCGTAAGGCGCATCTACATTCTTTTTATAAAGCTGTAAAATATCAGGCTCAAATCCAAGCTGGGCAAGGTCCAATTGCAGGTTAGTCGTATCGAGAACACGGATAACAACCTTTTCTCCAAAGGCGGTTGGAAGCACGGAAATTCGCATATCTATCTCTTTTCCGATAACCTTTACTTTGCAACGTCCATCCTGGGGCTTTCTTCTTTCTGCGATATCCAGCTCGGATATAATCTTAATGCGCGAAACAAGCGCGGCATAAATCTTCCTCGGCGGCGCAGGTCTTTCGTGAAGGACGCCGTCGATACGGTAACGCATTCTGGTTGTTTTTTCATAAATTTCGAGATGGATGTCAGAGGCTTTTTCTTCGATGGCTCTGGTCAGCAGGGCATTTACAAGTTTGACTATAGGCGCATCTTCCGAAGCTGCGGCAAGTTTGGCGGCATCGACTTCATCTTCTGATTCTACGACCTCAATATCGGAAACTTTTTCGAGGTCTTTCATAACTTCTTCCATATCCGCTGTGGTGCTGCTAAATATCTTCTGTATTGTCGCTTTGATTTCACTTTCACTTGCCAGCACCGGGGTCACTTCAAAACCGGTCATCAGACGAATATCATCAATTGCCGAAACATTCAAAGGGTCGGACATTGCGACTGTAAGATTATTTTCTTTCTTGGCAATGGCTACGAGGATTTGCCGCTGACAGACATTTTCGGGAATAAGCTTCACTACATTTGGATCAATTTCCCCCTGCTCGCTAAGAATTACGGTAGGTATTCCCATCTGAGTACCCATGAAAGCCATAAGAACTTCGTCGGAAATATAGCCCAGTTTTATAATTGCCTGTTCCAATCGGATATTCTGGGCTTTGGCTTCTTTGAGCGCTTCTTGCAGTTGGGCATCAGTAATTATTCCCTCGTCAACCAGCATCTGCGCTAATCTTTTCTTCATTGAAACGGCCATTTGTCAAGTACCTCCTTACCCGAGCAGTTTCTTTATTTCATCAACAAATTCGCCTATATCCTTAAACTGCCTATAGACCGAAGCAAAGCGAACATAGGCAATATGATCCAGTTTTTTAAGTTGAAGCATTACCAAATCGCCAAGATCCTTACCGCTTATTTCTTTATCCATCCTGTTATGCACTTCTTTTTCTATATCCTGCACAATTGTTTCCATAACTGCCATGGAAACAGGTCTTTTTTCGCAGGCCTTCTTAATGCCATTAAGTATTTTGAATCTGTCGAAAGTCTCGCGTCGTCCGTCTTTTTTCACGACCACGGGCATTATTTGTTCAAGTTGCTCGTAAGTGGTAAAACGCTTTGAGCATTTGAGGCATTCACGGCGGCGTCTTACGGACTTACCATCTTTACTTTCACGGGAATCAAGGACTTTATCGTTCTTAAAATTGCAAAAAGGACATTTCATATTAATATTATATATTACTTTTGTTTAAAACTCAATATGAATAACCGCGCGAAAGCACACAGAAGACAAGCAAGAATAAAGCAGTTTGCAGGTAGTTTTCTCAAGTTTTAAACTTAACACTTCTGTTCTATTTACAGGCGAGGTCTAGACTTAGAGGCGCAAAAGCAACAGTAAATCTTACTTTTTCTTTATTTTTTCAATTTTAAGCAGGGTTAAAATGTTTTTTACGGCAGCAGGCATATTTCTTTGCGTATATTCATAGGTGCGCCAGAGAGCTCTATCATTATAGCTCAAAATATATGAAGACACCTTCGGTTTTAGCTCGGCGGCTTCCGGCGGCGGAATTTGATCCAAAGCTTGTTTCAGCCCGGAAAAAGCGGCGGCTTCCATTATATACCGCTCTTTAAACGTACTGTTAATGCTTGTGAGATTTTTATATATAGTCACACTGCCTGAATAATCCAAAAGACAAAGCAAGTGCAGTTCGTTTTCCCCTTTTGGCAACCAGGACAAAACCAGCATGTTCTCGGATAAGAGCCGGTTCCTCCGGTCTTTATGAAACGCAAGCAAATTATTATAGGCTTTTTGCTTCTCGCTCAATTCTTTTCTTACCGGACTCGGTTCCGTTTTCCTTTCTTTTTCAACAGCGGCGCACCCAAAAAAGAAACCAACTGCGAGAAGTATTGTTAGTGTTTTATAGTTTTTAATATTCATCGCACCTCTCATTATGAAAAACCACAGATTGTAAAATATATTATCTATTTACAAGCGGCAGTGTTGTTTTCTTTTTTCCTATATTTGGTTTTCTAACAATATGCACAATCAAAAGCTACTCTTTTGCCATCTTCGCTGCCAGCCTGGCAGCTTCTATAAAACTTTCGGGGTTGGCTTTGTTTTTTCCGGCTATGTCAAAAGCAGTGCCATGATCGGGAGAGGTGCGGATTATGGGAAGGCCCAGCGTCACATTGATGCCGCTTTCAAAGGAAGTCATTTTTAACGGAATTAAACCCTGATCGTGGTACATGCAAACTACTGCGTCATACATTCCTTTATTGGCATTGTAAAAAAGTGTATCCGGAACTGCCGGTCCAATAATTTCTACGCCGTTTATTTTTTTTGCTTTATTTATTGCGGGAATTATTTCTCCGGCTTCTTCTTTCCCGAACATACCGCCTTCTCCTGCGTGGGGATTAAGAGCCGCAACGGCTATTACCGGTCTTTTTATTTTTATATATTTTTTAAGCCATTCCGCGGTTAGATAAATTTTTTTATAAACTTTTTCTTTCGTTATCAGCTTTGGTACACTTGCAATGGACGTGTGAATTGTAACAAGTACCACCCGGAGTTTTCCGCCGGTGAGCATCATTGCGTACTCTTTTGTGCCCGTAAGAGCGGCCAGCATTTCAGTATGCCCCGGGAATTTAATTCCCGCAGCCCGGAAGGACTCTTTTGTAATCGGAGCCGTAACAATCGCTTTTACCTGCTTTTGCTTGGCCAATAGTACGGCAAGTTCGATATAATCATAAGATACCCTGCCTGAAAGAGCGCTGACCTTTCCCTGTATTATTTTTTTACCGCCGATGTTTCCCATATCCAGATAAAAGACATCCGGAACATTAAGTTTACATTTTCGGGCTTCTTTTCTAAGGAAATCATAGTCACAGATTACAAGAGGATCGGCAAATTTCACAATCTCTCTTAAGGATTTTAAAACTACTTCGGGCCCTATCCCCGCAGGGTCGCCCATGGTAAGGGCAAGTTTAGGCTTTTTGCTGTTTTTCACAATGCACCTCCCCAAAAACAATATTTAAGATCCAAATCTAAACAAAATCATAGTCCCTATATAAATAAATTCGATGCTGAGTGTTTTAGCCTTAGTTATTACCTTTACACTATTTATGCGAAAAGTCCGCCTTAATAATGCTTCCGGCTTTGCTGAGTTTTCCAGCTTTCTCGTCCCATTTGATAAGCTCGTGCTCGTAGAAGAGAGCGTTAAAGCCGGCAAGTTTATTTTCTCTTAGTTTTTTTACTATCATCGCAGCACCTTCGGGTTCACGGATAAGCCTTTTTAGAAATATCAGCTCAAGCACCTTGTCATTATCGATATCGCAGTAACGTTCTTCCGCCCAGGCGCCTTCCAGAGAAAATATCCTGACAAATATCCCCGCCTCATTCTCCAAATAGTAATTTCTGATGCTCCAGGAATCGTCATTTGCGAACATCATAGCCACTAAGATCCTGGGCCCTGTCTTTGTCAGCTTTATCGTCTTAAAACCGTAAAGCGCGGCAGGCTTAATACCTTCAAGTTTTATTTCCTCGACTTTTTTTCCGCCTTCCGTCTCCCGATAAAATACAACCGTTTTAGCGCGCTCTTTTCTGTAATAACCGGCGTAGTATTTTTTTTCTTCAAAAAGAAAACAATCGGCGTTGCGAAGCGGTATTTTTTCCGTCCCTGCAATTATTTCTTTAGGAAGAGGAAGTTCGGCGATATTAACATTTTCCACCATATTAACCGTATAGGGATTCTCGGCTCTTAGTTTTCCGATGCTTTTCTTTAGAATTTCTTCATATAGGAGCTCTAGCCCGTTTTTTTTTCTTCCGGCTTCCCATGAGACCAGAGCTTTTCCGGCTTCTTCATAAAAAGCGGCTTCTTTTCTTGCGTTCTTTTTCATCTCTGATTCAGGCGGTACAGGATCTTCTATATTTTCAATATAATTATAGACAGCTGCTGCAACGACGGCTATCAAAGAGCCGGCTATTAATAATTTTTTCATTTTAGCAGTCCTTCCGTATATTTCCACGCCTCATTTAAGAAATTTAGATAGCTAAATTGTTTTGAAACTACCGCGGCTATGCCGGCAAAAACAATAATATTGGCAAGAAAAATAAGCATAAGAGAAAAGAGAAAACCGTATTCCTTAAGATCCGTTTGCTTCTGTTTTAAACTGTACAGGGTGAGCGCCAAATGAAAGCTATAAGTAAAACCCAGTAAAAATATTATGAAATCAAGATATTTTTTGTCTGTTATAAAATAGATTATCAATATTAACGCGGTATATAGCGGGAAAAAATACGGCGCCAGGGTTACAAAAACATTGGACTTGGTCATCGTAACACTGCCTCCCTCGTGCGAGACGTTCAGGGACTTAACCTTCCCGCCGAAAAGAAACGCCCAAAATGCATGGGTCAGCTCATGCGCCATTACGTGCATAAAGACAGGCCGGTAAAGAATAAAATGGAGAAGAAGATAGGCCGTAAAGCCGGCAAGAAAAACAACTTCTCCGTGTTGCAGTTCTTTTACATAGGAAAAATTCCTTATTACACCTAACGCAAGTATAAAATTAAGAGGGAGCAAAAGAAGCGCAATTATTATTCTGCCTATTCGCATTCTTCCCTCCCGTCTTTTTCCGGCTCCGCGTCCTTTTTTTCTAATGGTTTTACTACGACGCAGAACTCCCCCAGTATTTTCTTTGAGCTAAAATAACTGATAACTTCAGAAGCAGTACCACGCACCGTCTCTTCAAATATTTTTGTAAGCTCGCGGTTAACAGAGATAAAGGCTTCTCCCATAACCAATCGCACATCTTCCAGCGCTTTTATTATTCTGTGCGGTGATTCATAAAAAACAATAACCTTATCTTCATGCTTGCAGGCTTCGAGCTCCTTCCTTCTCTTTGACGGTTTTTTCTTCAGAAAACCTAAAAAAATATACCTGTCTGCCTGCATCCCAGAGACGGAAAGGGCGGAAACTACGGCTGAAGGGCCCGGAACTGCAACAACTTTAATTCCGCTTCTTAAGGCCTCATCTACAAGCGCAGAGCCGGCATCGGAGATGCAAGGCGTCCCTGCGTCGGACACGACAGCAACATTTTTTCCTGCAAGTAAAAGCGAGACAAGATGCTTTCCTTTCGCGTATTTATTGTGTTCATTATAACTGACAAGGGTCTTTTCAATGTTGTAATGCTGGAGGAGTATTCCGGTAGTTCTGGTATCTTCGGCGGCAATAATATCAACTTCTTTTAAAATACGTACGGCGCGAAACGTAAGATCTTCTAAGTTGCCTATAGGGGTGCCTATAACATAAATAATACCACTCACTATTTCACCTGCAGGAGCGACTCCACTCTCAGCTTGTTAATCTTAAATTTCTGTTCTTCAGGTTTTATTTTTATGCATTTCTTATAAGCCTCTAACGCCTTATGCAAGTATTCCGTCTCCGGATAAATATCGGCTTCGGAGGTAACCGGCTTTCCCGCATTTTTTATTCTCTTTTTTGACTTAACACCTTTTCTTTGCTCCTCGTATCCAATGTTCTCATAAACAATACCCATATTGTTCCAGGCATTATAATTGTTTTCATCTTCTTTAACTGCTTTTTCAAACCATTCCAGGGCTTCCACCCATTTGCTGTCTTTAATATATACAAAGCCGATATTATTGTACGCCCAGGCTTTTGGCTCTTTTTCAGTTTCACCGCAGAGAGAAAGCGCTTTTTTATACCACTTTATCGCTTCTTCGCTGGTTTCAGCTTCATGCCCCTTTACAAAAGCATCGCCTCTTTCTCCGGCTGCCGCCAAAATTAAAGATATAAACATAAACGCAAGCGTTTTTTTCATTTTAGTTCTCCCTGAGCAGGCGCATCCCCGTCATCTTTCGCCGCAAGCTTCGCTACATTAGCGACTTTATCATTAGCCTCCAGCTTTATCAATCTGACTCCGGAAGTAGAACGCCCGGTAATTCTTATTGCCTTTACTTTTGTCCTAATAACTTGACCGACCGTAGTGATAAGCATAACTTCATCTTCGTCGTTAACCTCGCGGATACCTACAACCTTACCTGTCTTTGTATTAGCTTTAAGGTTGGTCAGACCCTTCCCGCCTCTGCCCTGCGCTCTGTATTGGCTCAACTTCGTGCGTTTGCCGAACCCGTTTTCCGAGACCGTAAGCAAATCCGCTTTTTCGGTAACGACTTCCATGCCGACAACGATGTCCTCTTTTCTGAGTTTTATGCCTTTAACCCCTATGCCGGCCCTGCCTATCTCCCTGACATCCTTTTCTCTAAACCGGATTGCCTGACCATTCTGCGTAGCTAAAACAATGTCTTGATTTTTACTTGCCACCTTTACGCCGATTAGCTCATCCCCGTCCCTTAGACGAAGCGCGATAATTCCTGCGGACCTGGGATTGGCAAATTCACTCATCATTGTTTTCTTAATCATACCCTGCTTCGTTGCCATATGCAGGAAGACATCATTTTTAAACTCTTTTGTAGAAAGCGCCGCAGTGACCGTTTCCTGGCCCTCTATTTTTATAAGATTAATTATTGCTTTGCCTTTAGAATATCTTCCGGCCTCCGGGATTTCATAAACTTTAAGCCAGTAGCACTTGCCGCGGTTGGTAAAGAACATAAGAAAGTCCTTGGTCGTCGTGACGAACAAATCCTCAACAAAATCTTCCTCTTTCGTCTCCATTCCTGTAACACCTTTACCGCCGCGTTTTTGCGCTTTGTAGCTGGTTACCGGTATTCTTTTAATGTAACCGGCGTGAGAAAGGGTTACGACAACATCTTCTTCCTTTATCAAATCCTCTATATTAATATCTTCGAATTTACCGATTATTTCCGTTCTTCTTTCATTGTTGTATTTTTCTTTTATCGCCAGCAACTCCTCTTTTATGAGGTCCATTACTTTCTGGGAATCTGCCAGTATGTCTTTCAGCCGGTTGATGGTTTTTGTAAGCTCTTTATACTCTTCTTCAATTTTGTTCCTTTCGATATTAGTTATCTGGTGGAGCCGCATATCAAGTATAGCCTGCGCCTGGATTATGGAGAGACGGAAGTTTTTAACCAGCGCATTTCTTGCCGTTTCTGTGTCCCTGCTCTCTCTGATCGTTCTGATAATAGCATTCAATTCCTTAAGGGCTATCATCAACCCTTCAAGAATGTGCTGCCTTTTCTCTGCTTTTTCAAGTTCAAATTTCGTTCTTCTTACCACCACTATCTTTCTGTACTCTATGAACTGGACCAGAACACCTTTTAGATTTAGTATTTGAGGCTGTTGATCCACCAGCGCCAGCATAATTACGCCAAAAGTAGTTTTCATTGAAGTATGCTTAATAAGGTTATTTAAAATCACCTGGGTGTTTTCTTCGCGCTTAATTTCAATAACAATGCGCATACCGTCTTTGTCGGACTCATCTCTTACATCTGAAATACCCTCTATTTTTTTGTCGCGCACAAGATTAGCAATGCTCTCTATGAGAGTGGACTTATTAACCTGAAAGGGTATTTCATAAACAATTATTTTTTCTCTGCCCTTTTTGTCGGTTTCTATTCTGGTCTTCGCCTGTATAGTTATAGAACCTCTGCCGGTTGTGTACGCATTCTTGATGCCGTCTCTTCCCAGTATAAAGCCGCCGGTGGGAAAATCAGGTCCTTTTACCGCCGTCATAAGTTTTTCCACGGTTGTTTCCGGATCGTCGATAAGCATAACTGCGCCGTCTATGACTTCTCCGAGATTGTGCGGAGGAATATTTGTTGCCATACCGACCGCAATACCCGCGCAGCCGTTAATAAGCAAGTTGGGAATTTTTGCCGGAAGCACAACCGGCTCTTCTCTCGACTGGTCGTAGTTAGGAATAAAATCAACTGTGTTTTTTTCAATATCGGCAAGCATCTCTTCCGAAATAGCCGCAAGACGTATTTCGGTGTAACGCATAGCGGCTGCAGGGTCGCCGTCAACACTACCAAAGTTACCCTGGCCGTCTAAGAGAGGATATCTTAACGTAAACTCCTGCGCAATTCTGACCATGGTTTCGTAAACAGCGGAATCACCGTGCGGATGGTAGTTGCCGAGAACTTCACCGACGATCTTTGCGGATTTTCTGTAGGGTTTATTATGGTGGAGCCCCATTTCGTTCATGGCGTGAAGAATTCTGCGCTGTACGGGTTTTAAACCGTCGCGCACGTCGGGTAAGGCTCTGCCGACGATAACACTCATTGCATAGGATATATATGAGGCCTTAATTTCGTCTTCTATGTATATAGGGAGTATCTTCTCTCTAATATCGGGAAGACCTTGTTGAAGAGGCGCATGTTTGTTTGTAATTTTATCGTCTTTTGACAGTTCTAAAGCTTCGGTTTGCTCTGACTTTTGCCCTGTTTTTTTTAATATTCGTTTTGGTCTATTCTGTTTCTTCTTAGCCAATGTTCCCCCTAAAAAAAGAAAATCCAACCTAAAATGTAGTATTTCACATACAGTAGATTATAGCAAAAAAGCCTTTATTAATCAAGGATTTTGGGGAGAACAGCCCTTTGATAACACAGATAAACAAAAGAGATTGCACAGACAGAGCTAATAAACGCTGAAAACGAAGAAAATTCGTGACCGCCTTGTCTCAAAGCCTGTCTTTCTTTCCGAAGGCAATTTTGGCTACTCTGCGCCATCCCAGCAGTAAGTACAGAGTTTTTCTTTAGGCAGTCCGATGGCGAGTACCAGGTCATCAAGACGCTGATACCGGAGCGTCGTAAGCTTGAGTTCTTTCCTTATGACTTCCACCATTGCTTTATATTTTACGGAATCCGGATTGGAATACTCCTTAAAATCTTTCTCTTTTCCCTTGAGCTCCTTTATGGCCCTTCTTGCAGCAAGGTCCATAACTGATTTTGATCTGGAAAAATTAAGATATTTGCAACCGTAGACGAGCGGCGGGCAGGCCGGACGCATATGAATTTCTTTGGCTCCCAGCTTATACACCCTGCTTATGATATCCCGAAGCTGGGTTCCCCTCACGATAGAATCCTCACAGAAAAGGAGACTCTTGTCTTTCATTAATTCTTTGATGGGAATAAGCTTCATTCTTGCCACAAGGTTTCTTACTTTTTGATCCTGCGGCATAAAACTTCTGGGCCAGGTGGGGGTATATTTCACAAAAGGTCTCGTAAAAGGAATATTTTTTTCGTTTGCATAACCTATGGCATGTCCGGTTCCGGAGTCCGGTATTCCGGCGACGAGATCTATTTTTACATTATCCCGCTTTGCAAGCATGGAGCCGCATTTGTATCTGACAACTTCCGTATTAATTCCTTCGTAATTTGAGGAAGGATAGCCGTAGTAAACATATAAAAAACTGCAAATTTGCATTTTTTTAAAGGGTTTTACTTTCACTTGTATTCCTTTTTCCGTTATTAGAACCACTTCTCCCGGGCCAAGTTCTTTTACTATTTCATAATCAAGATTATGAAAGGCGGTAGTTTCCATGGTAACGGCATATGCGCCTTTCTTCTTTCCGATTATTACGGGAGTGCGGCCAAACCTGTCTCTCGCCGCATAGAGTCCTTTGTCGGTCAGTATCAGTATTGAGCAAGATCCTTCAATTTTATTTTGCGCATTTACAATCCCTTTCTCAATTGTAGCGCCTTCATTTACCAGCATCCCGACAAGCTCTGTCGGATTAATCATATTTCCGCTCATTTCGGAAAAGTGCGCTTTCTTTTTCATAACTTTTTTTGCAAGTTCTTCCGTATTCTTTATGACTCCAACGGTGGAGATTGCGTAATTCCCCAGGTGAGAACCCATTAAAAGAGGCTGAGACTCAAAATCACTTATTATACCGATCCCTTTGTTCCCTTTCATTTTTTTAATATCCTCGTCAAATTTGGATCTAAACTGGGAGTTGCTTATATCGTGGATATGTCTTTCAAATCCTTCCTTGTTTAATACAGCCATTCCGCCCCGCATGGTCCCCATATGCGAATGATAGTCCGTTCCAAAGAAGAGATCCATTACGCAATCTGATTTAGACACAACTCCGAAAAAACCGCCCATAAATTACCTCCATAATTTTATTTTACTTTTTATTATACCACTAAGCCGACTGAAAATAACCTGATTTTTGTCAGGACCTCGGATGAAACAAAAACTGCGGTTTTAAGCTTGATTGGTTTATTAGCTGCCTGCGTGAACCAATTATTCTTTTATTTTTTGCTGCCTCTTTTTGTCAAGTGTATTCCTTTTGCGCAAAGCGGACATTTTTCTGCCTGGTAATTTTCAACTTTTAGAGTAAGCAGAGCTTCTGTTCTTACGCCAAAGTCTATTTTCCCGCCGCTTCTGTCGGCTAAAAGACCTACACCGGCAAGCTCTCCGCCGAACGGCTTCAAGGCTTCGATAACTTCCATTACAGAACCGCCGGTAGTAATGATATCTTCAACAATAAGCACTTTTTCCCCGGGATTTATCTTAAACCCCCTTCTCAGCGTCATTTTTCCTTCTTCCCTTTCCGTAAAAACACCCCGCACCCCGAGACACTTTGCAACTTCGTATGATAAAATTACTCCTCCCGTGACAGGTCCCACCACAACGCCGATACCGTCATTTTTGAATCTTTCCGCAATCTCTTTGCAGAGAAGTTCGGTGTACTTAGGCCATTGCAAAACCTGGAACTTCTCCAGATACTGCCCTGAATGCAGACCGCTTGTTAATTTAAAATGTCCTTCCAGTAAGGCGCCTGATTTTTTAAATATTTCCAGAACCTGATTGTTGCCGAGCATACCTTCCTCCGCTGCTTAACTTTAATTTATACAAAATATTATTGCCGTATTTCTGCTAGTATTTTTTTTGCGGCTTCCGCCGGATTCTTATCTCCGGTTATAGGGCGGCCGATAACAATAAAATCAGCCCCTCTTTCTATTGCTTCTCCCGGAGTTACAACTCTCTTCTGATCATTCTTCTCCGACCAGGAGGGCCTTACTCCCGGTACAACGACCTTAAAATCTTTTCCGCAGGCATTTTTAATAACTATTATTTCCTCCCCGGAAGCAACAACACCGGAAAGACCGGCCTCTTTGGAAAGTTTTGCAAGACGCACCACCTGCTCGGCTGCCGTTGCTTGAATATTTATTTCGTTTTTTAACACTTCGGAGGTCATACTGGTCAAAACCGTTACGCCGATAAGAACCGGTGGATTTTTTGCTTTCTTAATCTCTTGCGCCGCTTGCTTCATCATCTCCCTCCCGCCTGAAGCATGCACATTCAGCATAAAAATATTCAGCTCCGCCGCAGCAAGAACCGCCTTGGCGACCGTATTAGGAATATCATGGAGTTTTAAATCCAAAAAAACTTTCCCGCCGAAAGAATGAATATTTTTTACGATGGACGGCCCCGCCGAAATAAAAAGCTCAAAACCCACTTTAAAAACTCCGACAAAAGGCGCGACTTTCTCCGCAATATTTAAAGCAGCTTTTTCCCCTGTACAATCCAATGCTACAATTATTTTATCTTTGGCCTGCATCTATCTCAGTTCCTCCGCATTCCGCTTTTAGTTCCTGCCCGCCTCCGGCTATTCTCTCGGTTCATTCGGATACCAAAGCCAGAGAATAAATTTGAATCTTCTGCGAAGCTTCTTAAGGGAATTGTTGAGCGTTTCCAGTGATTTATCTTTTTCCACGGTTTCATTCTTAATTCTAAAAACAAAGCTTCCTCTCTCTTCCTCTAATTTAAATATTTTTTCCGCGCTTTCCTTTAATTTTGTTTCAAAAGAAACCAGCTCTCTCTTTAAACTGTCTATATTGCCGGAGCTGTCATTTTTTAGTTTTGCATAAGAGGCTTCCATATCGGCCATCTGCCCGCGGGTCTCCCTGTCCTTATTCTTCTGCGAATTCCACTGCACTTCCCGGAGCGCATACTCGGCCTGAAGTGACTGAATCTTTTGTTTTTCGGTTTTGAGCTCCGTCTCGTATCTGGTGACGGTTTCTTTAACCTGCATCTGAAGCCGGTTTATCGCAAGTTTTAGCTCTTCTTCTTTTATTTCATAATCGTGCCCGATGCGGTGCTCAAGCTCCTGCACTTTTATTTTTGCTGTTTCTATTTCTTTTTCTTTAAGCTTAAGCGCCTCCGTTAAGGCCTCAATTTTTCCGTTGAATTCAAAGGTTGCATTATTTAACCGGAGTTCCTTTTCCTCGGCAAGTTTCGAAAGTTCTTCCGATCTTGTCACCAGCCCCCCGAGCTCTACCTGCAGTTTTTGATTCTCCACTTCCCGGCTCTTTAAAAGTTCACTTGCCGCCGCCGACTCATTTTTTGCCATATTACAATTAGCCGCAGCGTCCGCAGCGGCATTTCTAAGTTCTTCCATATATTTACTCTGCTCCTCGATTTTAGAAAGATTGGCATTTATTCCTTCTTTTATCTTATTTAGCTCCGCCTCCCGGCTCTCAAGATTAATGCTAACCTGTCGCAGACGTTCTTCGTAGAAGAGCTTTAAGTTTTCGACCTCTGCGCGGAGTCCGGAGGACTCGTTTTGCGCACTAACTGCGTCACTGACCGCCCTTGCGAGTTCCTCAGTAACTTTCCGGGTTTTGAATTCATATTTATTTTTGTCTTCGGTAAGAACGGAGACCGTCTCAATCAGGTCTTTTATTTCTTTATTTTTTATCTCTTCTGCCTCACTTTTTTCCAGAACAAGATCTTTTATAGCGGCTTTTTCTTTTTCAATTTTAGCAATTGCCTCATTCAGGTTTCTTATAACAGCATCCTTATCTTCCGTCAAAGTTCCGGAGCGCTCTCCCGGCCCTTGCTCTTTCAGCGTCTTAAGTTCCGTTATTACCTTTGCCAGTTCGTTCTTCTCCGTTTTCAGCTCCATTTCTTTCAGGATCATTTTTTCTTCCAAGAGCCCGTCATTATCCCTGAGCTTTTCAGCCCCTGCAAGCGCGCGCTTTTCTATCTCAAAGGCCAGCTGTCTCTGCAATATGGATTCTTTTTCTTTAAAGCGGTTTTTTAAAACAGTTATCCAGTCTTCGCGCTCCGCCCAAAGCTTTACTTCCCTCGCTTTAAACTCCTGCTCAAACTTGGCCAGGGAGAGTTTTCCGTCAAGCTCGGCGTCTTCCACTTTCCCTGTCAGATATTTTTCTTTACCGGCGAAAGACTCTTTAAGGTCATTTATTTCTTTTTCTCTTTTGGAGAGCTTTTCAAGGATATTTTCTTTTTCTCTTCCAATCTCTTCTATTATAGCCTTTAGGGCTTTCCCGGCTTTTTCCTCAAGCGCTTTTCCCTCTTCCTGCTTTTTTTCAAGCATCGCGCGGGTTCTTGATTCCTGAAGAGCAATTTCAACCTTGAGAGCATTGATCTCTTCCTCTTTTGCTTTTAAGGTTTTAAACCAGGTCTTCTCCCTCTCTTCCTGAAATTTATTTTCCGCTTTTTTTAAAACTTTTAAGGTTTTTTCTTGGAAAACCTTTACTTCCTGTTCTTTCTTCTTCCAGCCGGCTTCCACTATATTTAGTTTTGCTTTCAACTCTGCATTCTTTTTTTCAAGAGATTTTTTTTCTTCACCCAGGCGCGCGCGTTCTCTTCTTATTTTGCTTTTGAGCTCATTTTTCATTTCTATTATTTTATCATCCAGCGGATATTCTTTCCTGTTCAGGGCGTCCCTAAGGATCCTTATTTCGTTCTTTTTTTCTGAAACGGCCTTTTTCCACTCCTTACTTTCTTTCTCAAGTATTTTACGATAAAGAACTGATTCTTTTTTTAGCTCCTGTTTTTGCGCAGTAGAGTTAACTCCGGATATTTTTAGATTTTTTTGAAGGGAAAGAGGTATTATAACAGGGGGTTTATCCGCAAGAGATCCTGTTTTGATAGGATTCGCGCTTTTTGAAGGAAAACCGTTAAAAGTAAGCCCGGCATTTTGCTTCTTTTTGCCTTCCGGCATAGGTGGGAAGCCCATGTCATCAGCCACTTTTACCCCCAAGAAATATTTAATTCTTAATGGAAACTGCTAAAATACTTGTAAATATCAAAGCTAAGTAAATTATATATAAATATTGAACTTTTGTCAAGATTTTTGATTGCGGCTGTCAAGCCAAAGTAAGAATGTCCGCTTTCTACCAAAGTAGAAATGTCCGGTTTTTAACGTTTCACTAGTTCCAAAGAGCTATCTTTTCTTACTATTCCGACAGGTTGCAAATAATTCGACTCTTTCGCAATTCTCGCCA
>JAPLKO010000022.1 GCA_026388015.1 Candidatus Firestoneibacteriota bacterium
TAAATCAAAAGTAGCGAGCGCGCAGGTAAAGTCGGCTGTACTTCTGGCGGGACTTTATGCGGACGGAAAGACTTGTGTCACAGAGCCGGATAAATCCCGCGACCATACCGAACGGATGCTCAAATACTTTGGCGTTAAAGTCGGGGTGAAAGGAAATACGGTCTGCGTAAAAAGCGGGCAGGAGTTAAGAGGGAAAAATATAGAAGTCCCCGGAGATATTTCTTCTGCGGCTTTTTTTATTATTGCGGGACTTATAACTCCAAATTCAAAACTGGTTCTTAAGAATGTCGGGATAAATCCTACGCGGACGGGCGTAATTGAGGCGCTTAAAAGTATGGGGGCGAACATTAAGATAATAAATAAAAAAAATATGAAATTCGAACCTGCGGCGGACTTGATTGTGGAAAGCAGTAAATTGAGAGGCTCGGTCATAGGCGGAGCAATAATACCCCGTCTGATAGATGAGATACCCGTGCTGGCCGTGGCTGCTGCAATGGCAAAAGGCAAAACAGTCTTTAAAGATGCCGGCGAGCTGCGAGTAAAGGAAAGTGATAGAATAAAAACACTTTGCGCCGAGCTGAATAAGTATGGAGTTAAAACTAAAGAGCGCAAAGACGGCTTTGTTGTGGTCGGGAGTTCCCGTCCAAAAGGGACAATAAGCCTTTCCCATGGCGACCATAGAATCTCAATGGCTATGGCCGTGCTTGCGCTGGTTGCCGAAGGAAAATCCGAATTAAAAGATACTGCGTGTATAAAAACATCATTTCCGGAATTTTTCCGGTTATTTAAGAAAATACAGAAGATTTAAGGAGAATATAATGCAGCCAAAATCAATTTTAGCCGTAATGATATTATGTGCTTCTTTTTCAGGGCAGCTCCTTACATCTGCTCCGGGAAATGCTTTTCCTGATTACGATGCCCTTGCAAAGGTTGGCGAGACGGTAGAAATATCGGTAGAGGCAAAAGCAGGAGTTAAGAATGAGTGGACACATGACGGCAGCGGTAAATTGGAACCGGGAAAAGACAACTTGAAGGCAAAATGGACGGCGCCTCTTTCAGCCGGAAAGGTCAACCCGGCTTTAGTTACTATTATTTCCAGGAATGAAAAAGGTGCAATTACCGGAAAGCTGGTTAAAAAAATAGCCGTTTTTGGCGGAGAAATAATAGATCAGACGTTGTTATTTTTTTGTGACGGCTCAGGCCCCGCCAGGTTGTTTAAGTCGTTTCCCAATCAAGTAAAAGAGGTAAGGTATAAATGGGAGATTATGCGCGGCATAGAAAACGTGGTAATTGTGCCCGAAGAGATCAATAAGCCCGCAGCAAGGTTTAAGGCCATAGCGATGAGTCAAACCAAAAACAATGTTGAAATTAAATTGACCTACACCCTTGAGACCGGCAAAGAAAAGAAAATCTTTGAAGCTGTAAAACAGTGCTCTGTAAAAGTGCCCGCGGCCCTAAAAAACATTTCACGTGAAAATAAAATTGAAGAAGGCCCCGATATTTTCGGCTATCACACGCTGATAAATTATCAAGTGCTGGACCAGTTTAATGAACCTCTGCAGGCGGAAGGAATTGTAATTACCCAGGATATTACCCTGGTGTCTAACCCTTACCAGATTCCGCCGAAGTCAATAAAAGTTAATTATAATCAGTACGTCACGGATGGGGAGGGACAGATCGGCTCAAGCCGGTATATTACCGCGTTAGCGCCGTTGCTTGAAAAGTTTGAGGTTATATATGAACAGGATCTTTATGTTAATGATGTTTGTCTCCTGGAAAAACTTGATATATTGTACAGCCGATCCGGGGTTCAAGAAAAACCCAACAAAGAAAGAGAGACCAGGCGCGCCAAGCTGGTAAAAGGGAAAAAGAAAACAGGAGATATCAAAGATGGGAAAAAAAGATAATGTTCTCGCTCTGTCTGGTTACGGATAAAAAACAGCTGCGGCCGGGCGCCTCGCTTTTTGGTGTTGTGGAGCAGGCCGAGGCAGGCGGGGTTGACGCCGTAATTCTCCGGGAGAAAGACCCCGGGACGTCGGCTGAACTTCTTGCTCTGGCAAAAAAAATAAAAAAGTCCTGCGGAAACGCCGTCTTTTTGATTAATGGCCGTTGTGATATAGCGGTTGCGGCAGGGGCAGACGGAGTACATCTTTCTGAAAATTCTATTTCCCCCGGAGCCGCCAAAAAAATACTCGGAAAATCAAAGTTAATAGGAAAATCCTGCCATAGCTTAGCTTCGGCAATCAAAGCGTATAGAGCAGGGGTCGATTATATATTTCTGGGACCTGTTTATTTTACAAAATCAAAAGCAAGGTACGGAAAGCCGCTGGGCTGTGAAATTATTAGAAAAGTGGTTTCCCGTGTGAGCATTCCGGTAATTGCGATAGGCGGCATTAAACCGGCAAATATAAAAGAAGCGCTTAAGGCCGGCGCCGTGGGTGTCGCTCTGATTTCAGGTATTTTTGGAGCAAAAAACCCGAAAAAGGCAGCTGAAACGTATCTCAAGAGAGCAGGCGGTTAAAATGCTGGAAAACAGAAGAGCAAATATCCGTGTGCGCGTAAATATTCCCGTAGAGCTCTTTGATGAGCAAAGTAAGATACCCAAATTTGGAAGATTTGTAGATCTTTCCGCCGGCGGGGGCTGGATTCTGACAAACAATCAATACGCAGCGGGTGAAAAAATAAAATTAAGCTTTGAAAATGAAGCTGAAAAATTCGTTGAGGTTTCCGCTAAGGTGGTTCGCTCTAAACAGTACGCAGACTATTTTTCTCTGGGAATAATATTTGAAAACCCGGAGCCTTTGGTTTACGAAAGGTTTGACAGACTGGTAAGAAGACTGCACTCCCAAAAAGAAAGAGATATGAACAGATGATTTCCACAAAACAGGGAAAAAAGCAGGCGGAAGAAAAAATATTTTTTTGGGTTATTATAAAGTAAACGCTCCTTTGCAGGGATAGGGCCGTCCGGACGGCAGTCTATTTTTACCTTTTATAACATCTGCAATTATGCTAAAATTATCCCTATCTAAAACTGCGAAAGCGCTGCTTTAACTCTGAAGCCGTACCGGCAAAGAAGCTTTTGTGTTCACCGGTGAAAAGACAGAAAAGGTAAAATGCTCTCTCGGCGTCAGTAAAAACCCGGAGGAATTATGGATGTACCGTTAATAGACCTAAAAGCGCAATACCAAAATATTAAAGGTGAAATTAACCGCGCGATGGAAGCCGTGCTCGCGAGCGGTATCTATATCCTTGGTCCGGAGGTTGCAAAGCTGGAAGAGGAAATGGCGAGATATTTCGGTGTAAAACATGCGATAGGTGTAAATTCCGGAACAGACGCTCTTTTTCTTGCCGTGAAAGCGCTCGGGATAAAAGAAGGCGACGAAGTTATTATCCCCGCCTTTTCGTTTTTTGCCACTGCAGAAGCCGTGACACTGGCGGGTGCCAGGGCGGTGTTTACCGATATAAGAGCTGATACCTGCAATCTTAATATAAAACAGCTTGAAGAAAAAATAACGCCGAGAACCAGGGCGATAATGCCGGTGCATCTTTACGGTCAGCCTGCCGATATGGATCAAATAATGTACTTTGCCGGCAAACATAAACTTAAGGTTATAGAGGATTGCGCGCAGTCTATAGGAGCGGAATACAAGGGGAAAAAGACGGGGGCATTGGGAGATTTGGGCTGCTTAAGTTTTTTCCCGACAAAAAATCTGGGTGGTGCCGGGGACGGCGGAATGGTGCTTACTGACAATGAAGAGTATGCCGGTATTATAAAAAACCTGAGGGCGCACGGCTCTTCAATAAAATACATCCATTCAGAGATCGGGATAAACAGCCGCCTGGATGAAATACAAGCCGCAATTATCCGGGTAAAACTTAAGTTTATACAGGCCTGGAACGAAAAACGGAGAAAAAATGCAAATTTCTATAATGCCGGGCTTAAGGGCGTTGTTCTTCCGTTTGCACCTGATTTTGTAAAACATATTTATCATCAATATACCGTGAGAATAGAAAACGGCAAAAGAGAAGCTTTTCAAGCCTACCTTAAAGAACAGGGTATAGCAACAGCGGTGCATTATCCCGTGCCGATGCACAAACAAGAGGCCTACAGAAAGCTTGGCTATAATGTAAGTATGCCGGAAAGCGAAAAGGCGGCGGGAGAGGTGTGCTCTCTGCCTAATTATCCTGAAATGACCGAAGAGATGCTGCAGTATGTCGCAGTTACGGTGAATAATTACAAACAATAAAGATTGACGGTTATTTAAATTCAGTATATTTATGGAGGTGGAAATGAAACCTTTATTCATATTTGGTACCCGGCCGGAAGCTCTAAAACTGGTCCTCCTTATCAAGCAGTTTAAAAGCCCGGTTGTTTGCGTCACCGGCCAGCATAAAGAGATGCTTTATCAGGCTCTCAGGCTTTTCAATGTTAAGCCGCATTATGACCTTAAGGTAATGAAAAAAAACCAGACGCTCTTTTCTATAACCGCAAATATTCTGCTGAAAATAGAAAAAATACTGGAAAAGGAAAAACCGGATGTGGTCGTGGTCCAGGGTGACACCACCTCTGCTATGGCCGGAGCTTTAGCCGCTTTTTATAAAAAAATACCGGTAGCCCACGTAGAGGCCGGCCTTCGCACTTATAATAAATACGCCCCTTTCCCGGAAGAGATAAACAGAAAGCTTGTAACCCCGATAGCTGATGTGTTTTTTGCTCCGACAAAAGAAACCGCAGCTAATCTGCGAAGAGAGGCTGTTCCCGGAAATAGTATATTTATGACGGGGAACACTTCAATTGATTCTCTGCTTTTTATGGTGAAAAAATTAAAAAAAGAAGATAAGGCGCGGCAGGCATACTTTAAAAATGAATTTGGCCTAACTTTCAATAAAAAGATGATACTCGTGACAGGTCATAGAAGGGAAAACTTTGGCCGGGGTTTTAAAAACATTTGTTATGCACTCAAAGACATCGCAAAAAACAACAATGCGCTGATAGTTTACCCTGTGCATCTGAACCCAAATGTACAAAAACCGGTAAAAGAAATACTTTCCGGTGTCTCCAACTTAAAGCTGATTCCTCCCATGGATTATGAAAACTTCGTCTATCTTATGCTAAAATCTCATTTCATAATAACAGACTCCGGCGGTGTGCAGGAAGAAGCCCCGTCTCTAAAAAAACCGGTTCTGGTTATGCGCGAGGTAACTGAACGTAAAGAAGGCGTTTCTGCAGGCAACTCTATTCTGGTCGGCACAGACCGAAAGAGAATAGTAAAACTGGCAACCGAGCTTTTAAAAACAGGCGCCCTGTACAAAAAAATGACCGCCAGGAAAAACCCCTACGGTGACGGCCTGGCTTCAATTAGAATAAGGAACGTGTTGAATAGAAAGTTTTAATCTGGCGTTAGACGTATGTCTGCAGCTCTTTGCGCTTTTACCCCGCACAAGTAAATTCAGTTTTTCTTAAGCCATATTAGTCGTTGTTTTTGACCCTTCAAACATATATAATATTTGATTATGGCTCATAAATTACGGACATATGAACCGGATAACTGCCTTAAAAAGGGATATTTTTCCATTTTTAAAGAGATTATCTCTGAAGTTGCTGATAACAAATGGCTTATTTATCAGCTCTTTAAAAGGGATTTCTCTTCTATGTACAAGGAGTCATTTTTTGGGGTTTTGTGGATCATTTTTATTCCGCTTCTGAGTATCGCCGGTTTCTTCCTTCTCGGGAAGTCAAATATCATAAATATCGGGGAACTTCCTGTTCCTTTCACGCTCTATGCGGTTTCCGGACTTGCCGTCTGGCAGTTGTTCTCGGTCGGGTTGGTTGCCGGGACTAACTCGCTGGTTCGCGCGGGCTCTATGGTCGTAAAGATTAACTTTTCAAAAAAATCGCTGGTAATCTCGGCCTACGCTCAGGCTCTTTTTCCGTTTCTTGTGCTTTTTCTGGTATCTCTGATTCTTCTTGGGACAAATGGTGTGCGCCTTGCTCCGGTTGTTCTGCTTTTTCCTATCTTGCTGATTCCCGTGATCCTTTTCACTTTGGGCCTGGGCTTTCTTTTTGCGCTTGTTAACGGAATTCTTCGCGATGTCGGAAATGCTGTCTCGGTTCTCGTAACTTTTCTTATGCTCTTAACCCCGCTCCTTTACACAGTGCCATCTTCGGGAGCCTTCGTGGTTTTTACAAAATATAATCCGCTTTTTTATATGATAACTGTTCCGCGAGACGCGCTCTTGACCGGAAGTATAAACCATATATTCGGTTTTTGTATCTCGGCGGTCCTTGCGCTGGTAGTTTTTGTATTTTCAATCGCGGTCTTTCATCTTACAGAATCCAGAATTGCGGAGAGAATTTAGATGAATGATGCTTTTGTGGTTACCGCCGAAAACATTTCCAAGAAATACTGCAAGAGCTTAAGACGCTCTATGTTTTACGGTATGGCGGATATCGGAAGAAACCTCCTCGGTTTAAAAAGTAACTCAGGAAAATTAAGGAAAAATGAATTTTGGGCGGTGGATAATCTGAGTTTTAGGATAAAACGCGGTGAGGTATTCGGGGTTATCGGGGCGAATGGAGCGGGAAAGACGGCGCTTCTTAAAATGCTTAACGGAATCTTCTGGCCGGATCGGGGCAGGATAACTGTGAACGGAAAAGCAGGAGCCCTTATTGAAGTCGGAGCCGGTTTTCATCCTGCGCTGAGCGGAAGGGAGAATATCTACATAAACGGCGCGGTTCTCGGGATGAGTAAAAAAGAAATAGAGAGCTGCTTTGACTCTATAGTTGAATTTGCGGAACTCGGAAATTTTCTTGAGGCGCCCATTAAACATTATTCCAGCGGGATGTATGTAAGGCTCGGTTTTGCGATTGCCGTGCATTCAAAATCCGATATTCTCCTGGTGGACGAGATTTTATCCGTAGGCGATGAGAAGTTCCGTAACAAGTGCCAGAATAAAATAGAAGAGCTCAGAAAAGCCGGGACCGCTATAATCTACGTCTCTCATGACTTGATGAGCGTTAAAAGGCTGTGTTCCCGGGGGCTTTGGCTGGACTCGGGAAAGGCGAAGTATGTCGGAGACATTAAAGAAGCGGTTGACGCCTATATTTTTGATTTGAACCGGAAAATAAACAACGAACTTACCGAAGCGCATAAAAATAAAAGAATCAGCAGAAGCGGCAGCGGTGAGATAGTAATAAAAGAAGTGAGTTTCAAAGGGGAAGGCAAAGAGAAGTTTGTCTTTAAGACCGGAGAAGATATTTCTGTGGATGTTCTATGCGAGGCTCTTGAAAGCGTAAAAAATCCGTTGTTTGGCGCTATTATTCACGGGAGTAACGGTACTTATATTGCCGGTGTCAACTCCAGTCTGGAGACGGGAGTTTCCGAAGCAAAAGGTTCTTTCCGAGCCGGTTATAAGTTCTTAAAGGTGCCTTTGCTTCCCGGTAAATACTATTTGAGCCTGGTGGTGCACGATGAAGAAGGAAAAAAGATTTACGATCACCATGACCAGGCGTATGAGTTCCAGATAGCCTTCTCCGGCGAAGAGCTCCTCCCTGTCTACTCCGGTTTTTTGCAGTTGAAATGTAAATGGGATTTCAAACGGGACAGCTAGATGATACTTCTATTGAATCCGCCGAATCCGAAGGGAACCGTTTCCAATAAAGAAATGATGGGCGGCTTCGGGCAGTTATACCCGGCGGGCGTTCCCGTAAAAGTACCGCCTCTTGATATGGTTTACGCCGCCGCGCTCCTGAAAAAGAGCGGGGTTGATTTTGAAGTAATCGATTGTCTCGGTCTGGAACTGGATGCAGCCCTTTTGAAAGAAAAACTATCCGGGAAAAAGTATGCCTATGTCTTTATCCGCACCTCTACTGCAACCTTATCCTTTGATCTGGCAATTGCGGCTCTTGTAAAAGAGGTTTGTTTATGCAAGACGGTGTTCTTTGGCCCTCAGGCAGGGATAGACTCTTTGAATATACTTAAAAACCCGGCAGTTGATGCGCCCATAACGGGAGAACCGGAAGAGGCGGTAAAGCTTGTTGCCGTCTCGGGTTTCAAGGATGTTAAAGGGGTTTTGTATAAGGACGACGGAGAGTTTGCAAAAAACGGGGCTTCCGCTCCTATAATTCTGCTTGATGCTCTTCCTTTTCCTGCATGGGAGTACTTCCCTTACGAAAAATACAATATAGGCAATCTTTTGGAGGGAAAAGGCAATACTTCTTTTGTTCTTACTTCGAGGGGTTGTCCTTTTGATTGTAATTATTGCCCGTATCCCGTAGCCCAGGGCACGGTGTACAGAAAAAGAACGGCTGCCAATGTGGTCGAAGAAATCAAATACCTGTATAAAAAATTTGCAATAAGAAAAATATTATTTAGAGACGCGGAGTTTACCCTCGACCGTCAGAAAGTTCTGGATATTTGCGCGGGTATTAAAGAATTAAAGTTAAAATGGCGGTGTGAAACAAGGATAGATACGCTTGATGAAGCTTTGATAGAGAAGATGGCAAAGGCAGGCTGTACCGGTATAAATATGGGGATTGAAAGCGGGTGCGACCGCATCATTACAGCCTCCGGCAGAAAGTCCATAGACAAAGAGCAGACCGTAAAAATAATGGAAAGGTGCAGGGAGCTCGGGATCAATACTTTCTGCTTCTTTATTATCGGACTTCCGGGCGATGACCTCTCTGAAAAGCTAAATGCGGATATCTCCCAGTTCACGGTCGCAACTCCTTATCCGGGAACAAGACTTCACGCCTGGGCGGAAAAGAAGAAGTATATAGAAAAGTACAGTGACGATATGATTACCGGTTACGAAGCGCTTATGAGGAATGAGAATCTTACGGCAGAGCAGATAAGGGTCATTAGAAACGCCGCGCAGGAACGGCTTGATAACCTCGGCAAGATAAAAGAGCAGAATAATATTGAACTCAATGAGCACAGAATGGCGGTTGGCCTCTGTTTCTCACTTTTTCTAAAGAAAGGCAAAAAAAAAGCGGTGGTTTACGGCGCTTCAGGTCTGAATCTAAAAAAAATAGAAGCTAAAGGATATGAGATAGTCGGGGTAGTGGATGAAAAGTACTTTGGAGAGAAGGTCAGGGGCTTTACGGTTTTTCCGACGGCGGTAATCTCTGTTTTGCACCCCGAAGTGGTGATTGTCTCCCATCTTAAAAGAAGCGTCAATATTCTGCAATATGCGGATAATATTGAGATTTTAGAGCCCCTGGCATTAATTATAATGATAGGCAGGAAACTCAAGAATATCTTTAAGAAAAAGGCGGCAAGAATTTGAAAAAGGTATTTATAACCGGCGCGACCGGGTACATAGGGAATGCTTTTGTAGATAAATACTGCGACAAATACTGCTTTAAAGCTTTCGGCAGGAGTAAACCCGCGCTTTCCGTCGAATACTGCAAAGGTGATATTTTGGATCTTCCCGCTCTTATTAAAGCTTCTGCGGGATCAGACATAATTGTTCACGCCGCGGCGCTTACCCCGGACAGAGCCGGCATCTCTGATGCGGAGTATATGGCAACCAACCTGACCGGCACACATAACGTTCTAAGAGCGGCCGTTAAAAACAAAATTAAAAAAGTTATCTTTCTTAGTTCCGTCTGCGCCGTAGGCATACGAAGCCGCTCTTTGCCCGTAAAAGAAGATGATGTTTGCAGACCTTCTGACGGGGTGTACGGCTTCAGTAAGATGGCCGGCGAGAGACTTTGCAAAGATTACTCAGAAAAACACAGTATCAGCGTCCTTTGTATAAGACCGGCGACGGTTGTACCCCAGCATAAATTTGTTGCTCCGCAGAAAGGAACCGTCCCCTGGATAGGTTTTGTTGACATCGAAGATGTATTACAGCTGCTCGATCTGGCGGCGGCGCAGGAAAAGCTAAAATACGGCATTTTTCACGCGGCGCCGGATAACAGGTTCTCGGCCTTTGATATTACTGCGTCAAAAAAACTTCTCGGTTATAAGCCAATACATAATTTTGAGAATTTTACCAAACTTGATTTCGCAGCGCGTATAAAATTTCTGCTCAAAAAACTGCTCGCGGGAGGGAAAAAATGAAAGTTCTCCTTATAAACCCGCCGGGCTGGCAAAAAGGAAGTATTAACCTCGGACTTTCCTATCTCGGGGCGGCTTTACTCGCTGATAGACATGAGGTGAAGATTTTTGACGTAAATGCAGGCGAACTCTCTCCCGAAGCCGTCGCGGAAAAAGCCAAAAAATATGCCCCCGATATCATAGGTTTTTCGGTAAAAACCGCTACCGTCCGTCCGGCGCTCTTGATCTCTTCTGCGATAAAGAAGACGTATAAAGAAGCCGTCCATGTTGCCGGCGGGCCTCATATAACGCTTATGTATGAAGAGTTCCTGAAAGAAGGCGCTGAGTTTGAATACGCCTTTCTCGGAGAGTCTGACGAATCCTTTCCTCTTTTCATAAATAAATTAGAAAAAAAAGAAGAGTTTTCCTCGGTTCCGGGGCTCGTTTACAAAAAGGCCGGCAAGCTAATAGCAACAGAGCGAAAGCTCGCAGCGGACCTGGATAAAATTCCGTTCCCTAATTTCGACAGTATAGATACTTTTGTTGCCGAAGATTTCAGATACCCTCTTATCACAAGCCGGGGATGTCCGTATCTCTGCATCTATTGCTGTGTCGGTATCGTTTCGAGTAAAAAGTGGCGGGGGCGGAGTGTTGCTAACATAATTTCTGAGCTGGAGTACGCAAAGGAACACCACGGGATAAAAACTTTTGAAATTCTGGATGATAACTTCACCCTGAAGCTTGACCGCGCCAAAGAGTTCTGCCGCGCTTTAATAAAAAGAAAACTTAACCTCTCCTGGTACTGTCATAACGGGATACGCGCTGACAAGCTGGACCTGGAGCTGACGAAGCTTATGAAGAAAGCGGGGTGTACCAGTATCGCGCTCGGCATAGAATCCGGGGATGAAAAAGTGTTTAACAGTATAAAAAAAGGCGAGAAACTGTCTGACATTGTTGCCGGTGTAAGGCTGATACAAAAAGCAGGGATGCGCGCAGTCGGTTATTTTATTATTGGGCTGCCGGGAGATACTGCGGTAAGTGTCGCTAATACTATAAGGTTCATGAAAGGATTAAGACTTGATAATTATATGTTCGGCATCCTGACCCCTTACCCCGGTACGGAAGCATACGAAACGGTAAAGAAGGACGGAAAAATCCTTCTCGACATAAGAGACACATATCATTTTTCCGAGAATATTAAGTCTCCGATCGAGTATCCGAACTTCACCTCGACGGAGATTGAAGAGGCGTATTACAACGCCACATATCACGGTCTTTACTCCGCGCGGGCTGATTTTAAGCAAAAGACGGGCAGATTGCCGGAAAAAATATTGTATATTAACTTCACCTCCGACACGGGGTTTTTTAGCGTCTTCTCCCGGGTTTTTGAAATGACCCCCTTGGATCTTTTTACCTCCCAGTACAGAACAGACCCGGTGCTTGAAAATAGAAAAAAATACGGACTAAAAGAGGTTTTTGTGTACATTGATAAATTCAGCCGTTTTAAACAGGCGGCGGAGTTTGTCAAATTTGCTCTGGCTTTTAGAAAGAAGAAGTATGATATTATATTTTACAACGGCGCAACGAGAAGACTCTTTATTCCCGCCGCAATTATTCTTCCGGCGGCCAAGTACTTCTATATAGAGAGTGAACAGGGTAAGTATATTAAGCACCCGGTTAACAGAGAGCATCTTAGGCTGCTGCTTTCCAAGCTAAATCCGCTTAAACTGCTAGGCTTCACGGCCGCGCTTTTGTTTTACATTGTTATGCGGGCTGCGGCGCTGATTTTTGCAGCTGCGCTCTTCTTTAAAAGAACGGGGAAAAAATTGGTGTTCGGGAAGGAAGCCCCCGGGCTTGAGGATGTTAAAAGCAAATGAAGCTACTTCACCTTTGTGATCATTACAGGCCTTTGGGCGGCGCGGAAAAACTGTTATTTGATACGCTCTCCCTGCTTGAGGAGTCAGGAATAACTAATGTAATGGTTATGAATGACTATCCGGAGAACCGGTACTCGGGACGGAGGAAAGAATATATTGTTAAGGGCCTTGACGCCCAGCCGCTTACGAGTAATTTTATATCCTATCTTTGCGCCGGTTGGAGAGCAAAAAAGAAGCTCAGAGAAATAATAAAAAATGAAAAACCGGATCTTATCCATGTGCATAACATTCAAAATCCTTTTGTGATACATGAAGCGCTCAAAGAAACACCCGTGGTAAGAGCGGTGCATGACCCGCGGCTCTATTGTTTTACCGACTGGCGGCTCCTTCCCGGGGATAAAAAAATCTGTCCGTTTCCGCTCGGGTACAAATGTATTACCGAAGGCTGCATAGGGAATGAACTTCTCAAATTTTCTTTGACCGGAAGAAAAGCGTTGCCGAGATACTTTAACTACCGGCTGCATAAAAAAGTTGATTCTATTATCCTGGAAAGCAAAGCGATGCTGGCGTGCGCTTTGCAGAATGATTACAAAAGCGGACAGCTGGAGTACCTGCCTAACTTTACAAGTATTGAGCCTCTGGAAAAGGTGGTTGAAAGGAATAGGAGACTAATGAATCCCGGCGAGAACAGTATTGTTTTTGTCGGCAGGGCGTCTTACGAGAAAGGTATCGCGCAGCTTTTGGAAGCGGTAAAACTCCTTACTGTTTCCTATAAACTATACCTGATTACGGGCGGACCAGAGCTTCCTGCTGTTTACGGTAAGATAAAGGAGTATGGTCTGGAGAAAAATGTTTTTGTACTCGGGCCTCTTTCTTACGAGGAAACAAAAAATTATTACAGCCTGGCCGATGTAGTCGTCGTACCATCTGTTTGGATAGAATCCTTCTGCCTTGTCGGTATTGAAGCGATGGCAAACGCCAAGCCTGTGGTTGCGTTTAGAACCGGAGGAATCCCTGACTGGCTGGCGGAAAGGGAGACCGGCTTGCTGGCCGGAGTTGGTGATATTCCGGAACTGGCGTCAAATATAGAAACTATTCTCTCAAATAAAGATAGGGCAAAGCAGTATGGACTCGCAGGTTATAAAAGAGTCTCCGAACGCTTTTGTAAAGAAGTTTATCTGGCGCGGTTGCTCGAGATCTACAAAAAAGCTGTTGAGAAAAGAAGGAGAAAATGAAGCTTTTGATAGCAGTAAATAACTCTTCCGTGGGGGCCGTAAAAAACGCGATAGCCGAAGTCCGGCTGCTTTATAAAGAAGCGCGGATAACCCTTTTGGTGAAAGAAAATACGGAGGAGGGCTTTAAAAGCTTTTTTGCAGACTGCGATATTATGAGTTATGTTGAGGGCGCGACGGCGGCCTCTGCCGGCAGCGTAAATATATTTTTGGAAAAAATTAAAAGCGCGGCCTATGATATGTTTATCGTGCTCAGGGAAAAAGACACCGCGCGGGACCTGCGGCTTGAGCTTATCGGGTTTTTTTGCGGGTTTAAAAAATACTGCATTTTTGATGCCGTAACGAATAAAATAAAAAGACAGTACGGACTGCCGGTATATTTGCGGATGTATTTCTACGGGTTTCTACCGCCTTTCGCGGCGGCCCTGTTATTCTTATGTTTTATGATATTTTTTATTTTTGGCCTTCCGGGTTATCTTCTAAAAGGAGAGGCGAAAACTGCCGGCGCTTTTTTTAGAAATAATGTTTATAACCTGGCGGGATATCTGCTCTCGGGCTTGAGGCAGGCGCTCCGGCGGTGCGCGCTGGAAATATTTATCTATCTGGAATTTGTCAGAAACGCGTACGGCAGAAAAAAAGTATTTGAAAAAGAAAAAATAAAAAAAATTCTGGTTATAAAGATTGAGCACCTGGGGGATTTCATTCTCGCGCAGCCGCTGTTACGCGCCTTGCGGCATAATTTCCCCAAAGCAAAAATATCTTTGCTTGTATCTCCCTGGAATTTTGCGATTGCCGCAGGCTGTCCGTATATAGACGAGCTTCTGCTTTATAAAACGAACAATCCGGTGTTTAACAGGGGCAGAAAGCATCCTTTTTTACTATTTTGGCGGATTATTTTTTTCATAAAACTAAGATGTTCCGGTTATGATTTATGCCTGGATACCGGCGGCTGGATAGAAACTTTTATGACGTCTTATGCTTCCGGGGCGAGGTTCAAAGGGGCTCTGGACTATAAAAGGGTTAACAATATATTTAATATAAGGCTGGCGGAGTTTCAGGAAAAGGATAATGAAATAACACGGAGCTTTAAATTGCTGGAGTTATTTGCTATAAGAGAGAAGCTCGAAGCAGTCACAGGCTACTGGTTATCCGGGGAGGAGCTTGAAAAGGCCCGGAAAACGCTGGCGGCCGGAGGTGTAAAGCCTGAAACTGCTTTTGTCGGTTTTTATGCAGGCGCAAGTTCGGCTCCTCTAAGGTGGGGAAGGAAAAACTTCGCCGGGGTTATAAATGCTCTTCCCCTGACGGACGGCATAAAAGTCATAATATTTAATGCTCCGGGAGAACAGGCCTATATGGAAGGTTTGACCGCCGGGCTTAAGGTTCCCTATCTTTTGATGCCGGAAAAACAAAGTTTAAAGGAATTTGCGGCTTTGGTTGCTCATTGCAGATTATTTGTTTCAAATGACGGCGGGCTGTCGCATTTGGCAACAGCTATGAAAGTTCCGACAATAACACTCTACGGGCCGAGTAATGCGAAAGAATGGGGGCCTTACAGCGCAAGCAGGCTTGTAATAACCAAAAACTACCCGTGCAGCCCTTGCAGAAAAACAAATTGCATCAGAAATATTTGTATGGAAGCGATAAAAATAGAGGAAGTTTTGGAGGCAGTTAAATGCGGATTGGGATTGACGCGTCAAGCATAGAGGGAGAAAGTACCGGCGTCGGCAGATATCTTTTAAACCTGCTGAATGAGCTTGCCGTCCTGGATCGGAAGAATGAATATTTTCTTTTCTTCAAAAGTTCCGCTATCCCGGAAGGCCTGACCGCGCAGGCGAACTTTAAAAGAATTATTGTAAGACCGCTTGTAAACAGCGGGTTTATCTGGAGAAATCATTATCTTCATAGAGCCGCGTACAAAGTAAAGCCGGATATCTTTCATTTTCCGTTCTATATGATGCCGGTTTTCTTTAAGATACCTTCGATAACCACAATACATGATATTTCGTATGAAGTAAATCCTTCCTGGTTTACTTTCTGGGCGGGCTTGCTTTTCAGGACTTTTTCAAGATATGCGGCGCGGGTTTCAAAAGTAATTTTGACGGATTCCTTGTATTCAGCGGAAGAGCTTGAGCGGGTGTACAAGCTGGGTCCCGAAAAGGTGAGGGTCATTCCTCTCGCCGCAGAAGGTGTTTTTAAAACAGCAAAAGCGGATGCAAAGATTAATATCCGTTTTAATATTACCTCGCCTTTTATTCTGTACGCCGGGACGATAACAAAAAGACGCAATCTCGAAAAGCTTTTTTCCGCTTTTAATATACTGGTAAACGAAAAGAAAACAGCGCTTCAGCTCGTACTCGCCGGGGGGACGGTGCAGCCCGCGCCGGAGCTTATGCTCTTGGAGAAGAAGTACAAACTGGAAGGAAAAGTTATCAAAACCGGCTATGTTACGGATGAAGAGCTTGCCGGATTGTATAGGGCCGCGGCTTGCTTTGTGTATCCGTCTTTGTATGAGGGTTTTGGTCTGCCTGTTCTCGAAGCTTTTGCTTCCGGTTGTCCCGCGATTACTTCCGGGTTTACTGCGACCGCCGAGACAGCCGGAGGGGCCGCAATACTTATTGATCCTCTTGACGAAGTGAGGATGGCCGAAGCAATAAATAACATTCTTACGGATACCTCTCTCCGGGATGCGCTCGTCGAAAAAGGTTTTGCGCGGGCGGCGGAGTTTTCCTGGGCCAGGACCGCTTCTCTGACGCTCGGGGCTTACAAGGATTTATTCGAAGGAAAAATTATTGAAAGAAAATCCGGGGCAAAAATAAGATCTGCTCCCGCTGCCGGAAAAATAATTGCGGTGATAACCGATGAAAAAGACCTTCTGGTTACAAAAATGGAAAGCAACTCTTATCCGGCGTTCTTTGTCTTCTCGGACACGGCAACTAAAGATAAGATAAAGCTGCTTGTGGAAAAGAAAAAACTTATGGAGCCGCTTGAGAAGAGAGCTGCCATCGTCTTTTCTAAACTTTTTCTGGAAGACTCTGTGGATCTGATATTTTTAGGGCAGATGTATTACCTGACCGGCGACAAAAAATATTTTGAGTTCTACGCTAAGGGGTTCACCGGATATCTCTTTGAAAAGAGGGATAACGCCGATATACTCAATATGCTCATAGCATACGGCTATTTTAAAGATGCCGGCGTAAATATTGACCTAAAAAAGAAGTTCCTTCTGATTTTAAGCGAATATGTAAAAGAAAAGAAAGCTCAAAAAACAACCGTAATTGAAAAGACGGTTCTTCATGCGATAGCTGTCTTCATGCCGTTCCTCTTTAAAGCGCCGGAAGGAGATCTCTTTCTTTGGCTTGCCGGAAGAATTGACCGGGACGGTATCGTGAGCCTTAAAAAGCCCAAAGAAAATCTGGAGCTGCTCGAAGCTCTTGCCGTAAATATTTCCCTCACCCGTCTTAACAGGAAAGTGGACACCTCGCTTTATAAAATATCCGTCGAAGATCTTTTTAGTTTTGTCTTTAAATTCGCCGGACCGGATAAAAAATATGACAGCAGATTTAGAACTCTTTCGGGCCGGACGCCGGATGTTGAATACGTTAAGTACTTAAAATCCCTTTATGACGAGGACTGGGATAGCGCCTGTGAGAATTTGCATATACTCGATTATGTTTTTATGGGCGGGGCTTTTCAGCTGGAGGCCAAGGATTTGAAGCCGTCGCCGTACGAACCGGATTTAAGCTCCTCAGGTTATCCGAGGAACAAGTTTTATTTATTAAAGAGCGCTAACTCCCGGCTCGCGACGGATATTTTTACCTTTACGTTCACAAAAAACAGCGAAGATATTCTTTTGCCTCCGTCGCTTCCTTCGAAGTTTTTTACTCTGGATGACGGACTTATAGTTTACGACAAGAACCTGGAAACGAACCTCTGGGTTGCCGGAAGGGAGTATGACTTTTTAGATGCCGATTATGATATAATTCCGTCAGTCAGGCACCGGATCCAATATTTTCTCCATAAAAAAACAAATCATCTGATAATCCGGCATAAGTTTTCAGGGTCGGAACAGCACACGGTTAAGATTAACTTCTATACAAAAGAAAAGAACAACAATGCTCCTATGCTGGAGTTTGACAAACAAACTATCAGGGACACTATAAATAAATTCACCAGAGCCAATAAAACGGAAACCGCCTTCCTAAAGCTGAACGGGGATCAGACCGTAGGCGCCTCTTTGAACGGCGGTAAAACCCACATTCTGCCGCTCTTAAACCCCGGCCTAAAAGTTGAAATAAACCACGACTGTGTTTCCTACTCAGCAACGTTACTGCTTCCAAACGAACTGATATTTATGGTGTATTGAATTTGTCATTGCGAGGACGTATAAGAACGCGGCAATATTGTTTTTGTTATTAGAAAGCCGGCGCGCGATGACAGTGCATATGGAACTTTCAACTGTTGAGGTTGTCTAAATAATAGAAAACAAAGTATCTTGGGAGGGAATAATGTCGAAAAATAAATGGTTTTTGAAGATTTCGGCTGGCGTCATACTGCTTTCGGTTGGTATGTACGCAGAAGAGCTGGTTGTTGCGGATTCCAAGATAAGCGAGGTTACGGTGTATTCGGATAGGGCGCTTATCACGAGGAAGGCGGTTGTAGAATTAAAACCGGGAAGCTCGATTATCAGTTTTGAAAAGATACCTCAAAATGTGGACAGAAATTCACTACGGGTGAGCGGGGCGGATAAAAGAGTTAAGATTCAGGGGATTGATATCAGTGATAAGTTTAAAGAAGCGCCTTTTAATCCGAAGCTTGCGGAACTGGATGATAAGATAGAGCAGGTGAAGGACGGGAAGAAGATCCTCGAAGACCAGCTCGAGATGCTTGTTGAAAAAGTAAAATACCTTGAGTCCCTTAAAAATCCTCCGAAGGGGAGAGAAGGCGAAAGTAAAATGACTGTTAAAGAGTTTAAGGAGATGCTTTCTTTTGTGGAGGAGACGCTTTTAGATGTCTCGACCAAACAAAGAACAGTATCCCTTGAAATAAGAAAACAAGATAAGAAACTTGACGTGCTAAATAAAGAAAGAAACAATATGGCAAGAGGAAGTCAGAGTTCGTATAAAAACGCAGACGTGTCCGTTGAAGTTTCGGCGCCGGGTAAATACGGTCTTGAAGTGAGCTATGTTATTTACGGAGCCGGCTGGCAGCCAATCTATGACGTAAGGGCCGGTGGTTCAAACTCGGTGGAGTTCGCTTATCACGGTCTGGTAACGCAAAGCACCGGGGAAGATTGGAAGGATGTCCAGCTGTCTCTTTCCACAGCAAAGCCGTACCTCGCAGGAAACGCGCCCCAGCTTACCCCCTGGTATCTTAGTTATAACTATCCAATGGTGAAAAGAGATGCAGAAGACAAATCAATGGTAAAACCTATGGCTGCGGCGCGAAAAATGGCAAGCAAAAAGCAGTATTATGAAGAAGAGCAGATGGAGAAGTTGGCGAGTGGTATAGATATGGTCCGCGCAGAGATGGAAACCGCCCGCACCTCGGTTTTCTTTAAGATTAAAAAGAAGATGTCCATACCTTCAGATTCCAATCCCCATAGAGTCCCGGTTGCTGTTGAGAAGTTCGACGCTAAAATGGAGTACGAGTCCGCGCCTGAGCTTTCGAAATATGCCTACCTGAAAGCTAAGATAAAAAACACAGATAAACCTCTCCTTGCCGGACAGATGAATATTTTTCTGGATGATAACTACGTGGGTAACTCCTATATAAAAGAAATCCCAGCAGAGAAGGATTTTGACGCGTACCTCGGTGTTGATGAGGGAATAACCATCGAGAAAAAGAGAGAGCAGAACAAAGAAAGCTCGACCGGCTGGTTCTTGGTCGGTACAAATAAAAAACACAGCCGACAGTTTAAAATAACTATGCAGAACTTCAAGAAAGAGCCTGTAAAAATAGTGTTAACCGAAAGAATCCCCGTCTCTCAAAATGAAGAGATAAAAGTAAACCTCGTAAAATCCTCTCCGGATGCCTCCGAAAAGACCAAAGAAGGCTTCCTGAAATGGACCGTTGAGCTGAAACCCGGAGAGAAAAAAGAGGCAGCTTACGAATACACGATTGAATACCCCATGGACAAAATAGTTCCTATGATAGGAGAATAAAGCTCTAAAAACCAAACAAACGATTGTATTTTAAAAGGGGCGTTCCCGTGAGATTCGCCCCTTTTTCATTGAAAAAACCTGTTTTTGATGGTAAAATCAAACAATTATAAGGTTTTGTTTTACTCTGAAATATTTACGGAGCTTTTATGCATGATAGTGTAGCGGCTAAAATACTTAAAAAACATATAGTCTGTGGAGAACCCTTAACAGGCTCTGAAATTGGTCTTTGCATCGACCAGACGCTCACCCAGGATGCTACCGGGACACTCGCTTACCTCCAATTTGAAGCCATGAAAATATCCGGGGTTAAGACAAAACTTTCCGTGAGCTATGTGGACCATAATACGCTTCAGGAAGGATTCGAAAACTTTGACGACCACCTCTTTTTACAGACGTTTGCCAAAAAGTACGGGATATATTTTTCCAAACCGGGCTCGGGTATCTGCCACCAGGTGCATCTTGAAAGATTTGGCGTTCCGGGTATGACGCTTCTTGGTTCTGACTCACACACTCCGACCGGCGGCGGTATCGGTATGCTTGCGATAGGCGCGGGCGGGCTTGATGTTGCGATGGCTATGGCGGGCGAACCGTTTTACCTGGCGATGCCTGAAATAATAAAAGTCACACTCAAAGGGAAACTCCGCAACTATGTTGCAGCGAAGGATATTATTCTTGAACTCTTAAGCCGGCTTACTGTAAAAGGCGGTGTCGGAAAGATATTTTAATACTCCGGGGAAGGTGTAAAGACCTTGTCTGTTCCGGAAAGAGCGACTATCACCAATATTGGCGCTGAACTTGGCGCGACTACCTCTTTATTTCCGTCCGATAAAATCACAAAAGATTTCTTAAAGTGGCAGGGAAGGACAAAACAGTGGGTTGAACTTGCTGCCGATAAAGATGCGCAGTATGACGGTGAAATAATTATAGACCTTTCGAAACTTGTTCCAATGACGGCCCAGCCGCACAGCCCGGATAATGTTGCCAGAGTTAAAAATCTCCGCGGCGTCAAAATAAATCAGGCCATAGTCGGTTCCTGCACTAACTCTTCTTACAAAGACCTGATGACCGTGGCCTCCATATTAAAGGGAAGAAAGATTAATCCGGATGTAAGTTGTGCCGTGGCCCCGGGTTCTGCCCAGGTCATGAAGATGCTTGCAAAGAACGGGGCTCTTGATACAATAATCAAGGCGGGAGCAAGGATTCTCGAGACCGCTTGCGGGCCCTGCATAGGCATGGGCCAGGCGCCTAATTCGGCAGGTGTCTCCGTCCGTACATTTAACCGTAATTTTAAAGGGCGTTCAGGAACAGCGGATGCTTCG
>JAPLKO010000026.1 GCA_026388015.1 Candidatus Firestoneibacteriota bacterium
TGGCGAGAATTGCGAAAGAGTCGAATTATTTGCAACCTGTCGGAATAGTAAGAAAAGATAGCTCTTTGGAACTAGTGAAACGTTAAAAACCGGACATTTCTACTTTGGTAGAAAGCGGACATTCTTACTTTGGCTTGACAAGATGCAGAATATTCTTGTTGAAAATATATTATTCGGCTATAATTATGGGTATAATTCAGGGCGGAGCAGTATGCTGAAAGCACTAAGCGCGATTACGAGTGTTTTGATATTATCTTTTTATCTGACCGGCTGTGCCTCTCTGCAAACCGGGGGGTCCCGTATTAAAAGCAGAGTTCCTGGCGGTACTTTGGGGCAGGAGATTCTCAGAACCGCAGAAATAATCGCTTTCGAACAAAAAAGAATAATCAGAGGCAGCTGTTGGGATTTTGTAAATGAAGTATATAATGAAGCGGGTTACCCCGAAAATAAAAGGACAATTTTTTTTAAGAGCAGTTCGGCGGGCCCCTATGCCAATGTAAATGATTTAAAACCCGGAGACTGGGTAATGCATATCAATATGGAATACAACAACGTCGAACACAGCAGTATCTTTATTGGCTGGGCGGACAGAGGAAAAAAACTTGCGAAAGTACTTGACTACGCAGGAATGGATAAGGCCCGGTCCGGGGGATACGATAAACATACTTACGCTAAAATATTTTGCATAGTCCGCCCGTTGAAGAAATAGCCGGGGAAAAGCTGTCAACACCTTGTCTAATATAGCATTTGACTTGAAGATGTGATAATATATGAAAAGTAAAATATTTAAACAGGAGAGACAATATGGATAAGAAATATTCAACACTGGGAAAGCACTTAATAGCTGATTTGTATGATTGTGAAAATGTTGCGTTACTGGATGATGAAGCGGGACTAAGGAAACTGGTGGCTGATGCCATTAAAATATCAAAAGCTCACCTGGTGGATATGAATTCCCATAAATATAAACCGCAGGGAGTTACCGTAACAGCTATTATTGAAGAAAGTGATTCTTCCATACACACCTACCCGGAAAGCGCTTATGCCTCGATTAATTTTTATACCTGCGGAATACAGACTGAACCTGAACGGGGTATGGAATTGATAATAAAAACTTTAAAGCCAAAAAAAGTGGAATCTTACGGAATTGAGCGGGGGAATAAAAAAGATATGATAATTTCGCAGATTCCCACGAAGAAAAAAGCAAACCCTTTCGGTTTTTCCCTGCTTCTTGACCTTTATGATTGTAATCCAAAAAAACCTATGACGGATCTGGGGCAGGCCTATGATTTTCTGGATACCTTGCCGGGAAAAATAAATATGGAAAAACAGGCGCCGCCTTTCATTTTCAGAAGCGATGAAAAAAAATATCCGGAATTGGCCGGCTTTTCCGGCTGGGTGCCGCTTATAGAAAGCGGGATACAATTTCACTCTATCGACCCAAAAAAGTTTATAACTGTCGATGTGTACTCGTGTAAGGAGTTCTCAACAGATACGGTTATAAAAGAAATCAAGAAGGTCTACAACCCGAAGGATATAGATGATCAGTTCCTCTACAGAGGCATAGACTTTAAATAGTCTATTATTTCCGGTTAGAAGCAGAAGGTCTTTGTGCTGTGTCCTAAATGCGGAATTGTTTTTTCGGGATGCACCCGGTAAACGGTTTTAAGAAAAAAACTGCAGTTGCCGTTATAGGCGGGTTACTTAGGGGAGATTATTTTATGGAGAAAACCCTTGGGAGTTGATGCGAGAATAAAGACCTGGTATCTGTATATATTGCGATGCGCCGATGGAACGTTTTATACCGGAATAACCAATGATGTGAAAAAAAGAACAGCCGCGCATAATAAAGGAAAAGGGGCGAAGTACACAAGAGGGCGCGGTCCTGTTGAAGTGGTTTACAAAAAGAGATGCAGGGATAAAACCGGCGCTTTGAAGAAAGAAATCAAGATAAAACAATTAAGTAAAGCGCGGAAACTTAAAATTATCAGGGAACAAAGGTCCGGGCGGAGTTCTGCCGCCGGAAATGGAAAAAAGCAGCCAAAAGAAAAATAGGAGCAGAATTCAAAAACTGCGCGGAAGACAGGCGGGCATAATTACTTGTTACCGGCAGAGCGGCTGAGGATTTTTGTTTCTAGTAATTTCTTGTGCTCGGCAGTTTCCTTTAGTATGAGCTTCAAAAAATCATTATACTCTTCGTCTTCGGTCGTTATATATTCAAGATACCTTGTTTCAATAATGGATTCTTCTAAACCGCGAGCTATGGAGAAAACCTCATTTTCATTAAGCGGTATTTCCTTGGCATCGCTTATGTAAAGCTGCACGTTGTCCCGAAGCAGGAGGAGAGCCTTTCTATTTAAAGGGTTACCTATTTTATAAAGTAGTTTTTTCCCCAAAAGCAGCGCGATCATTCTCTTAATATTATCTGCGTGTATTATTTCATCCCCTGCAATACTGGTCCAAAACTTCCTTTCCGGCGGGAAAAGCAAAGCAAAAGCCTTGTATAATACTGACAAATCAAGCTCTATGGCTGACATTATTTGAAGGTTGGCGGTAACAGTCTTTATATCCGGGATATTAGAGTTCATATCTTGATAATATAGTTTCTAAAATGGTTTGTCAACAAAAAATATGGAAAAGTCAGAAAATGCTTTGCCTTGTCCATTTACCTGAACTATCCTAAAACTTTGAAGATTTATTATGTCCTTGAGTTTGCAGGCGCATTACTGTATACTAAAAAAAGGGAAAAGGAGAATATGGAAAATCTAAAATTTACAGAGCTAAAAATATCGCATGACTTGCTCAAAGCAATATCCGATATGGGATTTGAAGAAACAACAGGCATACAGACCTCTGCAATACCGCCATTACTGGAAGGTAAAGATGTAAACGGGCAGGCGCAGACCGGGACCGGGAAAACTTTGGCGTTTGGCATACCGATACTTGAAAAAATTGACGCAAAAAAAAGAGATATTCAAGCTTTGATTCTTTGTCCTACCAGAGAGCTTGCCATCCAGGTAGCGGAAGAGATTAAGAGGCTTTCAAAATACAAAAAAAGTGTTTCCGTCCTGCCGGTTTACGGCGGACAGCCGATTAACAGACAGCTTTCCGCTCTTCAAAGAGGAGTCCAGGTGGTTATTGGTACTCCGGGAAGAGTAATTGATCATATTAACAGAGGTTCCATCAAATTTGATAAAGTTAAGATGGTGGTTCTGGACGAAGCCGATAAAATGCTGGATATGGGGTTTGTTGATGATATTCAGGAGATATTAAAGAAGGTCCCGAAGGAAAGACAGACAATGTTTTTCTCCGCAACGATGCCCCGCGCCTTTTTAGAACTTACAAAAAGGTTCCAGAAAGAGCCGGTTCATATCCGGATAGCGCACGAAGCGCTCACGGTTCCAAAAATAGAACAATATTATGTAGATGTCAGAGATAGCGGTAAGCTGGATGCGCTTTCGAATCTAATAGATTTTGATAATGTTAAACTTGCGCTCGTATTCTGCAATACTAAACGTCAGGTAGATGATATTGTCGATGCTTTGCAGGCCCGGGGATATGCCGTGGAAGGACTGCACGGAGACCTGAAACAAGCTTCCCGTGACCGTGTAATGGCTAAATTCAGAAGAGGCGCGATTGAAATACTCGTTGCTACTGATGTCGCCGCAAGAGGTCTGGATGTTGATGACATAGAAGCCGTATTTAATTATGACATCCCGCAAGACGAAGACGCTTATGTCCATAGAATAGGGCGTACCGGCAGGGCGGGAAGAGAAGGAAAAGCTTATACTTTTGTGGTGGGTAATGAAGTTTATAAGCTCAAGGATATTCAGCGTTACGCAAAAACTACAATCAAGAGAGCAAAAATTCCCTCGTCAACCGATCTTGAGGGTATAAGGTCAAATATCCTGCTCGAAAGAATTAAGAAGACCATAGCTGACGGCAAACTCGAGCGTTATGTAGATCTTGTAGAAAAAATAGTGACTGAAGATTACGCGGCAATGGATGTCGCTGCGGCCTTGCTTAAGATGATGCTCGGCGGGAAAGAAGAAAAAGAAGAAGTAGATGAAGATGATCTAAATAATACCGGCGCGGCTCCCGGCAGAGTAAGGCTTTTCATCAATGTAGGGAAGGAAAACGGTATTTCTGTAAACGATTTTGTTAAATTTATAGAAAAAGACGGCGGGATTTCCGGCGGGCAGATATTTAGAGTCAGCTTGCACGACAGGTTTTCTTTCTTTGAAGTGCCTCTGGAAAATGCCAGGGAAGTGCTGAAAAGAATAAAAGGAAAAGAACTCAAAGGAAGCAGGGTCTTTATTTCTCCGGCTATGAAACGCTGATTTAAGAAATTTTTTTGTCTGCGAAGACGAATTTTCTAAGTTTGAAAACAGTAAGGCAGGCTTTAGCGACTTAAGAGTCGTAAAGCCTGCCTTTTTTTCTTATTTCCTTTAATAAGCTTGAGTCCTAGCGGTTTACGTAGCTTGTGGTTGCGCATGCTTGTCCCCATCCTTTTAAAAAAATTATAGGAATTATTTATTCCGAAACAAGTATGTTATGGGCGGCAGTATTTTCTTTGTAAATAAGGTCTTGACAATAAAGATACCAACATGGTATCATATATATGGAGGATTTATGCTGATAGCTAGAAGTACTGATTATGCGATAAGAGCGTTAAAATATCTCGCAGAGAGCGGCGAAGAAGTAGCAGTTTCAGAATTAACGCAAAAGCTAAAAATTCCCTGGCCTTTCATGAGGAAAATTATGCAGCTGCTCGGGAGAGGCGGCTTCGTGGCATCAAAAAAGGGTCCCGGCGGCGGCTTTATTCTTCTGAAAAAACCGGAGGAGATATATCTGACGGAGCTGATAAAGCTGTTTCAGGGTCCGGTTTGCCTGAATGAATGCGTTTTTAAAAAGAAAGTATGCGCCAACAAAAGAACCTGCTATCTAAGCAAAAAGCTGGGAGAGATAGAAGAGTATGCTTATCTGGTGCTTTCAAGAATAAATCTAAAAGAAATTATGGAAGGCGGGAGGAATTATGGCAAAACGGAAAATAATTAAAATAGTACTGGATAAATGCACGGGGTGCGGGCTTTGTATTCCCAACTGTCCGGAAGGAGCGCTGCAGATAATTGACGGCAAGGCAAGGCTTATTTCTGATCTTTTCTGCGACGGACTCGGGGCCTGTCTGGGGCATTGCCCGGAGGGCGCAATAGTAATAGAAGAGCGGGAAGCGGAAAAGTATGACGAGAAAAAGGTTATGGCGAATATTGTAAAGCAGGGGAAAAATACGATTAAGGCGCATCTTATTCATCTTCGGGACCACGGGGAGAAAGAGCTCCTTGGTCTTGCCATTGAATATCTGAACGAAAATAATCCCGAGATAAATGTTCCGGAGCTGGTGCACGGCGGGGAGGATGGACACAGCGGACACGGCGGCGGCTGTCCCGGAAGTAAAATGCGCGACATGAGGAAGGAAGAAAATAAAGAAACAAAGACAGAGGTCGGAGAATTGACCCCGGAGATTCAAAATTGGCCGGTACAGATTATGCTCGTTCCTGTTCATGCTCCGTATTTTAACGGCGCAGATTTATTGATTGCCGCCGATTGCGTTCCTTTTGCGTATCCGAAGTTCCATCAGGATTTGCTAAAAGGAAAAATACTCCTTATCGGTTGTCCAAAACTGGATGATAACGGTTTGTATGCAGAAAAACTCGGACAGATAATTAAAGATAACGATATCAAGTCCGTGACGGTGGCGCATATGGAAGTACCGTGCTGCTTTGGCATACTCCAGTCAGTCGAGGCCGCAATAGAAGCGTCCGGAAAGAATATCGCGATGAAAGAAGCAACGATCGGCATTAAGGGAAACCGTATTGATTGATATTTATGCAATAACTAAAACTTAGAGTTTAAAGCTTAATTATTGTTTCACCTGTGTTCGGAGATTTCTTCTTTTGATTTCCGGATTTTTTCTCTGTTCGGCTGATCTGCGTATCCTACGGGTACTATTACATCAATTTTTACGGATTTCGGAAGGCCTAAGGCTTTTCTCAGCGGGGCTTCGGCAAACCAGCCCATCCAGCAGGTGCCGAGTCCCTGTTCCGTGGCTTGAAGTATGAAATGCTCGACGGCTATACCGATATCTATCAGGTAAAATCTTGTGTCTCTTACAAAATTTCCGACTCTTGAAGAAAAGTTACCTTTTTCCGAGAGAACTATAATCAAGACCGGGGCCTTTTTTGCAAAAGCGCTTGCGGAGTACTGGCCGGTAAACGCTGCGTCACACGCTTTTTCTTTTAACACCCGGTCGGTAAGGACAATGAACTTCCACGGCTGGGAGTTACACGCCGAGGGAGCCAGTCTTGCCGCCTCCAGACAGAGGTCTATCTTTTCCTTTTCTACGGGTTTATCCAAAAACTTTCTGCAGGAGTATCTGTTTTTAACGATATCCAAAAAGTTCATCTTAACGCCTCCAGCTGTTTGCTTTTAGCCGTGTACTGATGCAGTTCTATCTTGTTTCCGTCCGGGTCGGCTATCCACGCCTGGTAGCTTTCGTCCTTCCCGAGCTTAATATCCGTAACTTCTATTTTTTTTGCTCTTAACTCTTTAACGGTCTCTTCTATATTGTCCGTCTCCAGACAAAAATGCTTAAAAGATGCTCCGTCCACAGCTGCTTTGGGTGTTCCTTCGAACAGTTCAATAAAATTCCTGCCCCCGATAAGCAAATAAATGCCGTATCTTTTCCCCTTATCGTCAATAAAATCAAACCCTTTTTTGAATCCCAGAATATCGGCATAGAAGTGTATAGATTTTTCCAGATTAGAAACAATAAAACAAATATGCGCAAAGTTTTTTATCATACGGCTCCTTTTTTAGTTATTTTCATAATTATACACTGAAAGCCCCCTAAATCAAGAAAAAAATCAACACCTAAATATTTAAAACTATTAAATGTGCGGCAGTCACGCTTTATTAAAATACCTGATAATACCGTACTTTTATTGTTTCTGCGACTGTAACACTTTTGAAGTATTAAAGAGGCGCGAAGTTCTGGAGAAACAACCTTTACCGCTGTTTTTTTTCCGTGTATAATGTCTACAGTTAATTAGTTATTTCAGGGGGATGCAATAAATGAATCTAACGAAGGAACAAGCCAAGAAAAATCTTGCGGTATTAGTAGAAAGATTTAAGCTGGAGTTTGAATCAGGAAAAACCCAAACCTATAATGAAGAAGCCACAAAAACTGCATTTATACAACCCTTACTCAAAGATGTTCTTGGCTGGGATGTTAATAATAATGACGAGGTAAGCCCGGAAGAAAGAGTTTCCAGAGATAGAGTTGATTATGGCTTAAAGATAAACGGCAAAACCGTAATGTTTGTAGAAGCAAAGTCTGTAAAGGCAGATTTAAATAAGCATATTGAGCAGGCGGTAATGTACGGATTTAACAGAAGAGATGTCCCCTTCATTATGCTTACTGATTTTGAAGGTATAATGTTGTTTGATACCACAATAAAACCGAATTTCAAGAATCTGAAAAAGGGAATGAAACTTGATATTCCCTGGAAGGAATACGTTTCAAGGTTTGAAGAGCTTTGGGTACTTTCAAAAGAATCTGTTTTAGCCGGAAAACTTGATGAGCTTATAAAGATCAAGCCAAAAGACCGTATTACGATTGATAAAGCCATCCTCGAAGATCTGGAAGGCTGGCGGGAAAAGCTTGCAAAAGATATTTACAAAAACAATCATGAGCGTTTTAACTCCAATGATTCAGATAAAGACGGAACTTATCTAAAAGAAATAACCCAAAAAATACTTGATAGAATTATTTTTATGCGTTTTTGCGAAGACCGTAACCTTTCAAACCGTCCGACTTTAAAAAGTATTTTTGCAGAGCGAAATGAAGCTGTAGGGACAAAAGCGATGTCTCTCCTAAACGAAGAGTTTAAGCATTATAATTATATTTTTAATAGTGATCTGTTTGGTGTCAGAGATTGGGATAGCAAAGTAATTGTCGATATAAAACCTCTAAAAGAAATAATACTTGGTACCTATGACCCGTATCTGTTTGATGTTATTCCTCTGGAAGTACTCGGAAATATCTATGAACAATACCTCGGCTATACAATAAAATTAACCGAGCATCAGGCAAAATACGAGCTAAAGCCCGAAGTTAGAAAAGCCGGAGGTGTTTACTACACTCCAAAATACATAGTAGATTACATCGTAAAAAACACAGTCGGAAAAGTACTTGAAGAAAGTACCCCCGCGAAAATAAAAAAACTAAGCATCTTAGACCCCGCCTGCGGTTCCGGCAGCTTTTTGATAAGGGCCTACGAAGAAATGCTCAATTATTATCGGGGCTTGAAAGTTAAAGGCGATAAAATACTTGACGGACAAACAGGTTTTGGAATCAGAGGCGACGGCAAAGAACGCGAGTTAACCATTCTGGAAAAAGCCGAAATCCTCAAACGCCACATCTACGGCGTAGACATAGACGAACAAGCCGTAGAAGTCACCAAACTCTCCCTGATGCTTAAAATGCTGGAAGGCGAACAAGGCCTGGTAGCAGGCCGAAACGTCCTCCCCATGCTCGATAAAAATATAAAATGCGGCAACTCCCTAATCTCCGGCGACAGCCAGGAACTCTTCAAATACTTCGGCAAAGACTACTGGAAAGTAAAACCCTTCAACTGGAACGAAGAATTCAAACAAATCATGGTCGACGAAGGCGGCTTTGACGTGGTGGTAGGCAACCCGCCGTATATTCAATTATCAATGGAAACTGGAACAGAAAAAGGTCTTAAAGATCACTTAATTGAAAAATATGGTTCTTCAATGGGTAGGTTGAATACTTTTGGATTTTTTATTGCGTTAGGAATTAAGAATATTAAAGACGCCGGAAGCTTGGGCTATATTATTCCTAACACAATCCTTACACAGGATTATTATGAAAAGCTGCGAAATGACATTTTAAGTAATTGTGCGATTTTAAATATCACAAATTTTGAGATATTACAATTTAAGGATGCTGTTGTAGAAAACATTGTTTTGGTGTTGAAAAAAGTGAAACAAAAACCGAGTAGGGATAATAATAAAATTAATATTTATACCATGTCAGATAAGGATGGGTTCCTAAAGACTCAAGAAATATCTCAGAAATCGTTTTCCTTGTCATACAAAAACAGCTTTAACGTAAATATTAATGATTCATCTGCTGCTTTAAAAGAAAAAATAGAGAGTTTGACAAGCAAATTGGGTGATTTGGTTGAAATTAATCAAGCCATTGCCCTTAAGCATGAAAGAGCAAAGTATTTGGCCAATAAAAAGATTGATGAAAGCTATAAAAAAGTGTTAGACGGTAGAAATATAAACAGATATAGCTTGAATTGGAACGGGGAATATTTAAAATATGATATCAAAGCTATACATAGTTGTAAAAGAGAAGATATCTTTTTGAGCAAAGAAAAGTTGTTTTTCCGAAGAGTTGGGAATGGACTAATTGCCTCTTATGATAAAGAACAGTATTATGCCTTAAATACATTAATTGTTATTAACATGAAGATCAGTTCCGAATATAGCTTAAAATATATTTTAGCACTTCTTAATTCCAAGCTATTGAATTTCTATTATCAAAAGTTTTTGAAATCAACAAAAAAGGTGTTTTCCGAAATTCAAGCAAGACAAGTAGAGCAACTGCCATTTAGAATGATAGAATTGTCGATACAAAAAAACAAGTTGTTTCACGATAAAATTATCTCTTTGGTGGATATAATGATTAGTTTAGGAGAGAGTATTAAAAATGCTAAAAACAACGAAAAAGACCAAATCCAGCGTCAAATTGACCAAACAGACAAAGAAATCGACGAATTGGTCTATAAGCTTTATGGAATTACGGAAGAGGAAAAGAAAATAATTGAGGGAAAATGAATATTACACTAGTTTTCATTATATTGGCTACTTTGTTTTTAATTCTATCCTTAATCTATTTTTACAGGGGCAATAAAAAACAGCAGATAAAGAAAATTTTGTGAATCAAACGATATTAAATGTTTTTGTCGCAGGATTTATTTTTAGTTTCATTTTCCCGATACTTATTCAATATGTTATACCAAAGTATTTTGATCCAACAAATAAGATGGAAGTATATTATGTCGATTTGTGTAAAGCAAAAATTATGCAGTATAGATACGCTATTTTAGTCATAAATAACAATGAATATCCAATCGATGGTGTTATTTTTGATTTTAAATATTCATCAAGGGTGAAATATTTTGCATTGTATCCGGAAAATAACTACAAGTTGAGTGAAGTTGCAAACACCAGAGATATTATTAATTTTGAGACAAAACCTCTTTCAAATAGCCCAAAGATAAACGGGAATAATTGCTTGTGTTTAATTTTTGATATCGAAAAAGCTATAAATCCATCTGATCCAAGTACAAATAAAATGATTAAATTTAAC
>JAPLKO010000028.1 GCA_026388015.1 Candidatus Firestoneibacteriota bacterium
TGGCGAGAATTGCGAAAGAGTCGAATTATTTGCAACCTGTCGGAATAGTAAGAAAAGATAGCTCTTTGGAACTAGTGAAACGTTAAAAACCGGACATTTCTACTTTGGTAGAAAGCGGACATTCTTACTTTGGCTTGACAATATATATGAAAGCTGTTGACTGTGCAAGGTCTTTCTGGTATAATTTAATGCAAATTACTATTTAGTATGTTTAGGAGGTGACCATCAGCAAGCAATATAGAATAAACAACTACATTAGGGTAAATGAAGTAAGGCTTATTGGTGTAAATGGAGATCAGCTTGGAGTTGTTCCGACTGCAACAGCAGTTAGTATGGCTAAAACGGCAAAGCTTGACTTAATAGAAATTTCTCCTAATTCTGTTCCTCCTGTATGTAAAATTGCGGATTTTGGTAAGTTTAGATATGATATTGAAAAGAAAGAAAAGCTTGCAAGGAAAAATCAAAAAATAGTCGTTATTAAAGAGATAAAGATACGACCAAAGATTGATACTCATGATTTTAACACCAAAACAGGACATATAGACAGATTTCTAAAAGAAGGAAACAAAGTAAGAGTAACCATAATGTTCAGAGGCCGTGAAATGGCTCATAAGGAAATAGGAAAAGCATTATTAGATAAGGTAATTGCTCAGTTTACACCTATTGCCGATGTAGAACAGCCAAGTAAGCTGGAAGGTTATAACATGACCACGCTACTGGCTCCAAAGAAGGGAAAATAAAATGCCAAAAATGAAAAGTGATAGCGCAGCAAAAAAAGATTTAAGTTTTCAAAAAAAGGTAAGGTTTTAAAGAAAAAAGCTGGAGCAAGGCATATAATGGAACATAAGGACAAAAACAGAACTCTTGGTTTACGAAAAAAAGGTATTTTGAGAAAAACGGATGCTGATCTGATTAAAAGGCTTCTTCCGTATAGATAATTAAGGGGGAAATACAAAATGGCACGTGTTAAAGGTGGAGTTACAACAAGAGCAAGAAAGAAAAAAATATTTAAACTGACAAAGGGGTTCTGGGGCAAAAAGAAGAATTGTTACAGATTCGCCACTGAAGCAGTTGACAGAGCAGGCAATTTTGCTTATAGAGACAGAAAAACAAAAAAACGTTTATTTAGGCAAATGTGGATAATAAGAATTTCTGCAATTTTAAAAGAAAACGGATTATCCTACAGTAAGTTTATGGGTGCCATGAAGAAAGCAAAAATTGAAGTGAACAGAAAAATGCTTTCTGATATTGCAGCAACCGATGCAAAATCATTTATAAAAATAATAGAAGCGATAAAAGCATAAAGTTTATGATTAGTAAACGCCGGGGAATATAATATTCTTTCCCGGCGTTTTTTTATTCTGAGGATTTGGAAAATATGAAAGATAGTCAAATAATTACATCGCGAACCAATCCAAAGGTAAAGGCTTTAATTGACCTGAAGGATTCAAAAGAGCATTTTTTTGTTGAGGGATATAGAATTATAGAAGAAATACTAAGAGCAAATCTAATGCCCGTGGAGGTTATTTACACCTCTGAAAGCGGGCTGAATCCGATAACCATAAAAGCTAAATCTATGGCGTTAAGCTTTACCTCAATGAGCGGCCATGTATTTGAAAAAATATCAGATACTAAAGAACCGCAGGGATTAGCCGCATTTTTCAAAAAGCCAATCTACAAGTTAGATGATATTATTAATAAGTCAGGTGAAAAAGCTGTTTTTTTGCTATTACACGAGATACAGGATCCCGGCAATCTGGGAACTATTTTTCGCACTGCACGAGCAGCCGGAGTAGCTGCAATTATTCTAACAAAAAAGTCAGTAACTGTAACCAATACAAAAGTTATTCGATCTTCTATGGGCACCGTTTTGAGTGTACCCTTTATTGACGATATAAGGATAAACGATGCAATATCATATCTAAGAAATGGTCGAGTATTTATTGCCGTAACTGATTTAAAATCAGGTGAGAATATATATGAAACAGAGTATAAGCTCCCTGTTTGTTTTGTACTTGGAAACGAGGCTCACGGATTACCCGAAGAAATACTAAGCAAGGCTGATTTTAGCCTCAAAATACCGATAATTAATGATATTGAGTCCTTAAACCTGAGTGTTTCTGCTTCCGTGCTAATGTATGATGCTGTAAAAAGGTTTTTATTATTTAAAAAATGAAATAATAGTAATTAAAGAAAACTAAAGAAGCAAAGGCTACATCCATTCTCTAACTATAAACTTTAAATAGATTATACAACTCATTATATTTTAGTAATATTTCTGTTTTAACGCCTCTCTGGTTCTATTGACAACTTTTTAAAACCATGCTATAATTACTTATATTTACAATGTTTTCTTAACAAAGGGAAGTGTAAAATTAATATGGAAAATGAATTAAGTGGCCTATCAGCAACTTTTGATAGAGAAATAGATGTCGCTAACACCTTAAAAGAGCTTGACTCTATTAGAATAAAGTTTTTAGGTAGAAAAGGACTTCTTTCTGTATTCTACGAAAAGTTTGGGAAGTTGTCAAAAGAAGAAAGACCTAAAATAGGTCAAATTTTAAACAGTATGAAGAATAAAATAGAAGAAAAGATAACTCGGAAAGTTGAAGCTTTATCAGAGACTATACCTTCCATTAGCATAGATTATACAATGCCCGGTTATAAAATCCCTGCAGGTAAGTATCATCTGATTAGCCAGACGATTAAACGTGTAAAAGATATCTTTCAAGGATTAAATTTTGACATAGCAGACGGCCCCGAGATCGAAACAGATTACTACAACTTTGAGTCTCTTAATTTCCCGGAGCATCATCCGGCGCGTGACATGCAGGATACTTTTCATGTAGACGGAAAGCACGTGCTTAGAACCCACACCTCTCCTGTCCAGATTAGAACTATGGAGAAAAGAACTCCACCTTTAAATATTATTTCTATTGGAAAGTGTTATCGCAATGATCCTTTAGATGCTTCTCATTTACCTGTTTTTCAGCAAGTAGAAGGTCTTATGATAAGTGAAGAAGTTAATTTTGGAGACTTGAAGGGTGTTTTAAAGATTTTTTTCAGTGAATTTTTTCAAAAGGAAACTAATATTCGGCTAAATCCGAGCTATTTCCCTTTTACGGAACCCAGCGCTGAGGTTTCTGTTACCTGTCCTATCTGCACGAACGGCTGTCCGCTCTGCAAAAAAAGCGGTTGGATTGAAATATTTGGTGCAGGGATGGTGGACCCAAATGTTTTTAAAAAAGTGAATTATGATGCGGAAAAATGGACAGGCTTTGCTTTTGGCGGAGGTATTGAACGCCTCACACTAATAAAACACAGCATTAATGATATTCGCCTCCTCTATGAGAATGACGTTAGATTTTTAAATCAATTTTAATATTTGAAAAAGAGAGCACAAACTTATGAAAATTACTTATAATTGGCTGAAAGAGTTTATAGATACAGGCCTAAGCCCGGAAGAACTTCATAAAAAGTTATATACGCTCGGAATTGGAGTCGAAACTTTTGAACCGCTTTATGCCGATATACAAAAGGTAATCATTGCTAAACTCTTAAGAGTAGAAAAGCATCCAAATGCCGATAAATTAACACTCTGCGAAGTAGATACAGGGACCGAGGTTCTCTCTATAGTTTGCGGCGCAAAAAATCATAAAACAGGAGATAAGGTAGCGGTAGCCGTTAACGGCGCAACTTTACCCGGAGGTTTTAGAATTTCCAAGGTGAATATTAGAGGCGTTGACTCGAACGGAATGATTTGTTCAGAAAAAGAATTAGGCCTGGCGGATACTTCACCGGGAGTTATCATTCTTCCCGAAAACTCACCGGTTGGAAAAGATTTCAAGGAACATTATGGTCTAAATGACTGGCTTTACGATATAGAGGTTATGCCGAATAAACCTGAGTATCTGGGGATCATTGGCATAGCGAGAGTATTAGGTGCTTCACTAAAAATAAATATGAAAATTCCCGTAATTAAGCTTCTTGAAGAATCCTCCGTAAAAACCAAAGAACTTGCCAGGATAATAATTCAGGATAAAGACCTCTGCCCGAGATATTCAGCCAGAATTATCTCTAATGTTAAAGTATCGCCTTCGCCGTTATGGATGCAAATCAGGTTGAGATCAGTTGGGATACGCGCCATAAATAATCTGGTAGATGCGACTAACTATGTTTTAATGGAAACAGGACATCCGCTGCATGCTTTTGATTACGGACTAATAAAAGATAAAACCCTCGTAGTAAGAAGAGCTAAAGACAGCGAAGAAATATACACGCTTGACGGAATAAAAAGAAAACTGGATAAGGATATGCTGATAATTGCAGATCCAGAAAAACCCTTAGCGCTTGCTGGTATAATGGGCGGTAGTGTTTCAGAGATAAACGAAAAAACCGAAAACGTTCTTCTTGAGAGCGCTTACTTTGATGCGGTCAGCATCAGAAAGACTTCCAAAAAACTCGGTCTTATGACCGAAGCGTCTTACAGATTTGAACGCGGCGCCGACTATGACGGTCTGCTTTATGCCCTAAATAGAACAGCGCAGCTTATAAACGAATTCGCCGGAGGAAAAACTGCTTCAGAGTGCATAGACGAATATCCGGAAAAAATAAAACCTTTTAATATCACAACGCGTTTTGAACGGGTTAATAAAATACTTGGCACAAGTATTTTGGCTCAAGAAATGCTGGATATCGTAGGGGGGCTGGGCTTTGCAATTAATGGAAAAGATGCCGAGACCTTCACAGTTACGGTTCCCAGCTTTAGAACTGATCTTACCCGGGAAATTGATATGGTTGAAGAGATTGCCGTCATCTACGGGTATGATAAGATACCGGAAAGATTTCCGACAATAAGGCTGCAACAAATCAACACTCTTTCAAGCACTGAAGAGCTTATAAAGCAATCCTTGATTGGAAGAGGAATGAACGAAGTTATTAATTATTCTTTTATGAATAAAAACTGGTTTGATAAAACAGGCATTTCGGCGGATAATAAGATAGTAACAGAAGCTGTTGTATTAATGAATCATCTTATAGAGGATTGGAACATTTTGAGAAGTACTTTGCTGCCAAATATGCTTAATAATATAGCACTAAATGCCGTAAGCCAGAGTAACAGAAATCTCAGATTATTTGAACTAGGAAAAATATTTAGGAAAACTGACGAAAAATACAAAGAGTACACGGAAGCGGGTATTATTGTGACAGGAAATACGGGAGACTCGTCGTGGCTCCATAAACCGACAGAGGCCGGTTTCTTCTATTTAAAAGGTTTACTTGAAAGTCTCTTTGGAGATCTTAAAATTAACTACGAGCTAAAAGAAGTAAAAAATGATTTCTTCGACGCCGGTTGTTCGTTGGAGATAATTTCAAAAGGCGCAAAACTTGGAAATATTGGCGAGCTAAGAAAGAAAATTCTTAAATTTTACGATATTAAAGAGCGGGTGTTTTATGCGGAGTTAAATTTGGCGGAGCTTGAAAAACATATTATACGAAGGAAAGACTATAATCAATTAACAAAATTTCCAGCCAGCAAACGGGATATATCGTTTATAGTTGCTTCTTCTAGAAATGCAGGAGATATTAAAGATTTTATCGATACTTTGGGCATAAAGATACTGGAAAAGGTGGAGATTATTGACTTGTTTCTCGGTGTTAACGCAGAGGCTGATAAAAAAAGTATAACTTACTCGTTGACATATCGGGATAATACGAAAACTTTAACAGATGAAGAAGTCGATGAGATAAATAATGAAATAACCGCCAAGGTAATTAACGGCTTTCAGGCTGAAATAAGAAAACAATAAAATTGCCGTATAAGCCTTTATTGCGAGTTATTTTATTAAGGGGTATATCATGGAAAAGATAGATGTCTTAGAGCAGAAAATTAGAAAAATATTAGAAGAATTTAATCTCCTGAGAAAAGAGAATCTTGATCTAAAAGCAACACTTAAAGAACTTGAAAACTGCAGGTCTGAAATAGAAAAAATTCGCAGTAAACGAGACAAGGCTAGGGTGCAGGTAGACGAAATTATTAAGACCGTAGAAGATATTCAGCTTGATTTTAAGCTTTAATTATCTGCGCTTAAGTTATTATCTAGGAGGCAACAATGGAAGAAAATAATAATGGTGTCTGTGTGGACATTTTTGGCAGTGAATATGTTATTAAGGGTGATGGAAATTCTGATTACACTAAAGAAATTGCTAATTACGTAGATTCTAAAATGAAGGAAATCTCGATCAACACTTCTAATGTCTCATCTTTAAAGGTTGCTATTTTAACAGCTCTCAATCTTGCTGATGAAATATATAAACTTAAAAAAGAAAAGGTAGTAAGTGATATAACAAAGGATAAAATAGAAGCTTTGGTGCAAGTAATGGAAGGACAAGGTTTATAGTCTTGACTTATACAATTAACGTGGTAAAATTAAAGAAATACTAATATTGCAGCAGGAGGAAAAGTGATGAAAATATTAATGTGTCTTATCCTTGGGATAACCCTATTTTCCTATGGGTGCTCTTCAAGACCTTCGCTTACTGCACAAGAAGAAGGTCCCTATAATGAATGTGAAACTCTGGTAGTTCAAGCCGAATCTGAAGTTGCGGCGGCAAAAAAAGAAGGAGCAGCCATTTTTGCAAAAAATGATTTTACGGTGGCTTCACTGTCTTTAAAGGATGCGAAAGCATTACTGGAAAGAAAAGAGTTTTTCAAAGCAAAAGAATCCGCAATAAGAGCCGGTACAGAAGCGCGAAAAATTAAAGAAATACCTAAGCAAGCCGAAGCAGGAATTGTTGAAACTGAAAAACAAATTGACACAGCAAAAGCGGCAATGATTCATATGGAGTCTCCATCAGATTTTAGAGAAGCATGTTACTATCTTGAAGTAGCAAAAATAGCTTTCAATAAAGCTGACTACGTCATTGCCAATTTAAATGCAATTAAGGCGAGAACTGCGATAAAAAAAGCAAATGAAGAACCTGTTGAGGCAAAAAAAGCTTTTGCCGCACTGGATGCAGAAATGACTATGGCGAAAGAACTTAAGATTGGTGCAGTTGCTCCAGATCTCTTCAAAGTTGCGGTTGAAGCTTATGAGCTTTCGAAATCAAGCTTGGCTGAAAGAAAATACAAAAATGTTTTAGAAAGTTCAGCAAGATCTTCTATGATTCTAAAAACAGAAATGAAATACTCTACAAATCTATATGTAGAACAGGCTAAAATAGATATTGCTGCAGCAAAAGATGCAGGAGCTGCTGATCTGGCTGTAGAGCAGCTTGCGATAGCGGAAGAGGCGTTATTTAATGCAAACGCCGCTTTATCTAAGGCCGATTTTGTAAATGCAAAAGTTTATGCTGAAAAGGGAAGCACTGCTGCAAAAGAAGCAGAAGCAAAAGCGAGGGCAGGCAAAGAGGTGGTAAAAATATTAAAATCCGCATCTGTCGCTCCCGTTCGCGAAAAAACTACAAAAGTAAAAAATGACAGGTTAGCAGTAAAACCTCCTATAGTAAAGGTACCTGTTGTAGAAAAACCCGTTCGGCCCGTTGTTGAAGTAGAAAAAAAAGCAGTGAAAACACCGCCGATTGAAGCAAGTAAACCAGTTTTAGTTTCGAAAGTAACAGAATTAATTGAGGATGAGAAAAAAGGAAGTAGAAACGATGTACCGTTGGTTGTTGTAGCGGCAGCCGTCGTTGTTGCTTTGTTATTAATGATCTTTTTCACCAGATTGATAAGGAAGAAAGTAACAAAAAATACTTCTGCATAGCAGGAAACATTTCCAAAAAAGAGTCCAATCTCATAATTTAAGAGCTGGACTCTTTTTTTTATAAAATGCAGCATAATATTTCAATATGTGTTAACCCGTGAATGATGTTTTTGAATAAATGAACAGAAATTAGCATCGAAATTTCTATTTAGCCCAGTGCTCTAATGTGCACTGTGATCCGGCACATGTGAACACAATCTGCACTTTAGTTTAAAAATTGCATAAAAGCACTCTTAACGAATTAAAACAACCCGGATATTTCTCATAAAACATTCTAATTAATTTCACTTGAATAAATCTTTTGAGGACTAAGAATACTTAAATATTATATTTTTTGCATTTTTTATTAAATAAATGTGTCTAAAAACACGCTACGTTTGCTTTAAACAGCTCATATTGCGCTGCATTGCATTCTTACATTACGATAAAAAATGACCTCTTAAAATCAATCCTGAGCATGTATTTTAGTGGCAAAAGACAGCAAATATCAATGAAAACTTGCTTTTGCGGCTCCAATTTAACACTAATAGTTTGTTATTTATGGCAGGCGTGATTAAATATTCATAAATATTTAGAGAAACTATAAAAAAATTGCGTGAGAGCCGCACGAAGTATTGATAAATTGTGGTATTTAAGCAATTTAATCAACAAACGTTATAGTTATTAAAGTTAACATGAAAATTGGTTAAGCGCTGAGCATAACCACGCCTATAAGATATATTATGTTAACCTATAATGGAATGCTAGCACTGTGATTTTGAATACTGGTTTTGAGTCCACCTCTTCTCGGCCGGAAGCTCTTTTTAGGTAAGAAACATTGCGTCTCCGTAGCTGTAAAACCTGTAATTGTCGGAAACGGCTTGATTATAGGCATCTAAAATAAACTCTTTCCCTCCAAATACACAGGTCATCACCAGGTTTGTAGATTTTGGCAGGTGGAAGTTTGTAATTATACCATCAATTACGCTATACTTGTAACCATTCGTTATAAACAGGCCTGTCCAGGTCTTGCCGGGCTGTATTAGGCCATGCTTAAGGTCAACACATGAGCTTTCAAGAGCCCTTGTACTGCTTGTGCCGACTGTAATTACCCTGCGTTTTGAGAGTTTTGCCTTGTTTATTCTGTCTGCAGCCGAACCGTCTATTTCGAAATACTCTTTATCCATATTGTGTTTTTCTATTTCGTCGGTTTTTATCGGCTTAAAAGTGCCTTTTCCGATATGATGCATTATCTCAACAAATTCTACACCAAAAGCAATGAGATCTTTCATTAGTTCCGGAGTAAAATGCATCCCGGCTGTAGGTGCTGCTATAGAGCCGTCAAACCTGGCAAAAACAGTCTGATAATCTGATTTGTCTTTATTTTTTAAGGCTTTTTCGGTGTTTTTATCCTTTCTTTTTATATAAGGAGGCAGAGGGGCGAAACCAATTTCTTTTATGGATTCAGAAAGAGCTTCACCGGTTGTGTCTATGAACTCTATCAAAAACTCATCATCTATAAGGCTATTTATATGGGCTGTTAGCTCTTTCTTCTCTGTTAAGAGTACTGTTCCCGGTTCCATTCCTTTTCTTTTCGATAGTATGCATCTCCAAACATCTTTACCCTCTTCTTGTTTAGAAACCAGAAGAGCATCAATTTTGCCCATTGTTTTATCTCTGAAAAGAAATAACTTAGCAGGTACAACCTTAGTATTGTTTATAACAAGAAGATCGCCGGGTCGTAGATATTGCTTTATATTGTCAAAGCGGTTGTGTATTATTGTCTTATTAGTTTTATCAAGTACCATAAGTTTACAGGCTGTTCTTGATTCCAAAGGTAACTGGGCTATTTGCTCTTTTGGCAGGTGGTACTCATATTCTGTTACTTTCATTTTTGACCTATTTCTATTCCGCAATAATATCTAGTGAGTATTCTGCGATAATTATTACCTAATTTAGCCATACCATCAGCACCATCTTGACACATTCCAACACCATGCCCCCATCCTCTCCCTTTAAAAAGCAAGGTATTTCCTTTCGTTCTGACTGAAAATCTGGCGCTTTTGAATTTTTCTGACCCAACAGCAAGGCGGAACTCATTTATGGACATGTTTATTCGTCCTTTATCGGTAGCTATTGATATCGTCTTTACTCTGCCGGCTTTACTAGTATCTATTATATCTATACCGCTAATTATTGTTACATCAAGTCCTTTTTTCTTCAAGGAACTTACGATATATGTAGTTTCTATTTCTTCCTGCCACGAAGCATGCTCATATTTTCTACAAAACGTACAAGGCACCGCCTGAAGATAGGGTAAGCTATATCCAAAAACCTCTTTATTGTTTTCGGTATAACCACCGCAGTTAGCGGCAAAAGCTGCAAAAATAACATCCCCTTTATATTTCATTACTTCTCCGCAAGTAAGATCTACAGCCTCAATGGAATACTGATTTTCACTCTCCGTCCCAATATATGCTTGAGATTGTATTAGGTTATCAATATCATACTCATTTGTCTTTCTTATGCTTTTTTCATAATAGCCAAAAGTTCTGGCGGCAACAGCTTGTGCCTTAAGAGCTTCTATTGGGCTGCTTCCTGACATTTCTCTGCCAACAACTCCATATAGGTATTCTTCCATAGTAAAATTTTCTACAGCATTTAGCTTTCCGGATTCAACATAAAGAAGAAGATCGCCTCTAAATTCACTTTTACTGAGATGAAACCTATGGTTATCGCTTGCAATATTTACTCTCGAACCATAAACCTTATCTTCTATTACTATAGAGTTATTTTTAATTTTAGCCCTAAAGCTTTTTGGTCCGACAGAAAAAACCGCAGTACTGTCAATTTTGAATGGGCCATTTATAGAAAACTCTACTGACTCCATGTTCTTTGCAAGAAGAATCTTTAAGTTTTGCTTTTTCCCTTTGTCAGAGCGTAAAGAGTAGGCGCCCCCACCGGTGCACCCGCCAAGCAAAAGCATCACTACAAAAAACGAAATTGCATATTTTAACAGCATTTCAAAATATATTTTCATCGAATAAGTATACAATGGGCTTTATCCTTTCGTCAATGACTTTCTTAAGTTGAGATAGTTTGATATGAATTATTACATATTTTTGCAGCACGCAGCTTATTTGGCTATTTTAAGCTTTCTGTCCATTTTACTGTAAATACAACCGCAATATTTCTGAACATAAAGACCGGACGATTTAATTCTATTTTTGCTGTCAAAATGCTTCTTTTCCCATTCTTTTGAATCAATAAAAGTGATTTTGTAGCTCTTTTCAAGCCCGGTCGCAATATCTCTAATTTTATCTTTATCCTGAAAAGGACTGGAAAGCAAAGTTGTACTAAACGCATTTATCTTATTCATTTTTGCTTTTATAACGATGTGCTCTAATCTAACCTTGTAACATTTAATGCACATGTCATTTCTGGTTAACTTAGGAATTGTAGATATTTCTAAATGTATGCTTGAGTCATAATTTGCTGATTCTAAAGAGGTTATGGTGTTTTCTTTAAGATATGACTTCAATGCGTTTAAACGGTTTAGATGCTCCTCAAAAGGCTGAATATTTGGGTTGAAAAATACACCTCGAACCTTATAGCCTTTTGTTTGAAGATCTTCAAGAGGGGCAATAAGACATACAGAGCAGCAGATATGGAGGGCAACCGCCTTACTCATATAAGGTTTTCCTGATCCCCCGTTTTTCTGTCGATATTCATATGCTTGTATCCGGCCTCAGTAACTTTTCTCCCTTGAGGTGTTCGTATTAAAAAACCAAGTTGAATAAGAAAAGGCTCACAAACGTCTTCTATTGTACCCGCCTCTTCGCCAACAGCTACAGCAATACTTTCAATACCAACAGGACCTCCGGAGTAATTCTCAATTATGACTCTCATAACGTGCTTGTCTAAATTATCTAAGCCTTTATCGTCAATGTCTAATGATGCCAGGGATGAATTAACTAGTTCTAGTGATACTACTTTCTCGTTTTGAACCTGACAGAAATCTCTAACTCGCTTTAAAAGTCTATTTGCAACTCTTGGTGTGCCACGACTTCTTCTTGCAATTTCAAGTACTGCATCCTCTGCTATTTCAGTATTTAGTATCTTTGCGGAGCGTTTAATTATTTTTGCCAAATCCTTTGGCGGGTAAAAGTCCATTCTAAATGTCATCCCGAATCTGTCTCTAAGCGCCGAAGTGATCAACCCCGCTCTTGTTGTAGCTCCTACAAGTGTGAACTTTGGGAGATTTATTCTGATTGTTTTAGCGCTGGGCCCCTTTCCAATTATTATATCCAGTTTGTAGTCTTCCATAGCGGAGTAAAGCACTTCTTCTACCACTCTTGGCAGCCTATGTATTTCGTCAATAAAAAGAACTGACCCCGGTTCAACATTTGTAAGTATTGCTGCAAGATCTCCTGCTCTTTCGATAAGCGGGCCCGAGGTGCATCTTATTGTTACATTCATTTCATTTGCTACAATATAAGAAAGAGTTGTTTTTCCCAGACCAGGAGGCCCATAAAAAAGAACATGTTCTAATGACTCCCCTCGTTGCTTCGATGCAGTAATGAATATACTAAGATTATCTTTAATTTTGTCTTGTCCAATATATTCAGACAATAGCTGAGGTCTTAAAGAATTCTCGTTTTCAAGGTCTTCTATTCTTTTTCTTCCATTAAGAATTTCTGATTTGTCCTTGTTTAACACTTTGCAATTTCCTTAAGAGCTGCCTTTATAACATCTTCTATATCAGGAATATTATCTCTATATCTTAGCCGTACTGCTTCGGCTGCATTTCGCGAAGCGTTAATGTTGAAACCAAGACCAACAAGCGCCGAAACAACATCTTGCTCCATATCTCCGTCTATAGGAGTTAAAGAAGGGTCAATTATTTCGTATTTGAGCTTGTCCTTTAGCTCAATAACAATTCTACCGGCTATTTTCTTTCCGACTCTGGGAATACTCTGAAGAAGAGATGAATTACCGCTTGCTATGGCTGCTTTTAATTTCTTTAATTCCATTCCTGAAAGTATGGTTAGTGCAACCTTAGGACCGATATCAGATATACCAATCAATTGTAGGAAAAAAGCTTTCTCTTCTAAGGATAAAAAACCATATAAAACCTGAGATTTATCAGTAACGTGGAAGTAGGTAAATATTTTAATTTCCTCTCCCGGTTGAGAGATTCGTCCAACATTTGCTATCAGGATTTCATAGCCAACTCCATTCACATCAACTATAATCCTGTCTTTTTCTTTTGAGTCTATCTTGCCTTTTATAAAACCTATCATAGTTTGTAGCTGTTAGAAACACGCGAATTAAAATGACAGACCGCAATAGCCAAAGCATCGGCTGCATCATCAGGTTTTGGCATCTCTTTTAGACTTAGGAGGGTTGTAACCATCTTCTGAACCTGGTGTTTCTCGGCTCTACCGTAGCCTACTAGGGCCATTTTAACCTCTAAAGGTGTGTATTCGTTGATAGTTTTCATTCCAGACCTCATACAAGAAAGTACAATTACACCTCTTGCTTGGCTTACCATCATGGCGGTCTTAACGTTCTTAGCGAAAAACAGCTCTTCGATAGCGACCTCATCTGGCTTTTGCTTCTTTATTAGCCTTGAAAGCTCGTTAAAAATCTTATTTAAACGTTCAGCAACCGGAATCTTCGGAGCCGTAATAATACAACCATAATCAACCAGACAAAGATTGCTGCCTTTATTTTCTATCAAACCATAGCCTGTTGTTGCTATTCCCGGATCTATTCCTAGTATCTTCATGAATTATTGAATTTTACTCATTTCCTCGTCGGAAATATCAAAGTTGGCGTACACATTGCCAACATCATCGTTATCTTCAAGTTTTTTGGGACCATAGTTACCTCTGCAGAGTCATACGCAATTTTCTTTGCATCTATTCCAGCTTTAACTTTTTCGAAGTTTTCTGGTGTAGTAAGCACATCATAATCATTTTCCATGATTTGCATATCATCTGCGCCCAAATCCAGCACTAATTCCATTAAGTCGTCTTCTTTTGCATTTGCCTTTGGAATAACAATCAACCCTTTTTTATCAAACATCCAGCTTACACAACCGCTTTCACCCAGATTTCCGCCGGATTTAGAAAAAATAGTTCTAATATCTGCCGAAGTTCTGTTCTTGTTGTCCGTAGAAGCTGAAACAAGTACTGCAACACCTGCGGGACCATAACCTTCATAGGCTGTTTCTTCATAAGTAGCTCCCTCCAGCTCCCCGGTGCCGCGCTGAATTGCTCTTTTTATGTTCTCATTAGGCATGTTAACAGCCTTGGCCTTAAGCACTATAGTTCTTAAGTAAGCATTTGAATCAACACTGCCACCGCCTTTTTTGGCCGCTATGATTAGCTCTCGAATTATCTTAGTGAATAACTTACCTCTTTTTGCATCTAAATCGCCTTTTTTTCGTTTAATTGTAGCCCATTTTGAATGTCCAGACATAAAAACACTCCTTAATCTGAAATAACTTCAAAAGATTATAACATATAAAGGCTGGCTTTTCTATAAATTTATGTTTAAGGGGAGAGTCAACATAATAGTTCTCTTTTTATGCTAGAGCACCTTTGTTGTTAATATGTCAGATCTATTTTTGATTCCTTACAGCATTAGACCTGACTAAATTTTCATATTCCCGGATCAAGCTGTTGTCAGCGAAACTAAAGTACTTGT
>JAPLKO010000064.1 GCA_026388015.1 Candidatus Firestoneibacteriota bacterium
TAAGGAACTATTGTCGCTAGTCCCTTGGAGGCCATTACTGTAGTTAGCGCTGCCGTCAATGTTGTCTTGCCGTGATCTACGTGACCAATTGTACCGACATTTACATGCGGCTTTGTTCTTTCAAATTTTGCTTTACCCATCGTTCGCTCCTCCCATATAATATTTTTGCTTTTGATAATTTTCAAAGCCCACGATCGGGATTGAACCGATGACCTCATCCTTACCAAGGATGTGCTCTAGCCAACTGAGCTACATGGGCAAAAATAAACCCAATTTATACAAATACAAAAACTCCGTAAATTATAGTTACGGAAACAATATAATATCATTTTTGCACTGATGTGTCAATATTATTAAGTTTCTACAAACATTTTATTACGGAAAACCATCAAGGCTTATGAGTGTTTCCAAAATACACGAATACGCTTATCTTATATGACGTTTTCAGGCTTGAAGGAGTTCTTGGCTGTCTCAATTATTACTTTTAGTGGCACATTTTTTGTTAATGATATTCTTTTACAATCATCATATTCCGGAGATATACTCACAATCTTCCCGTAGGCCCTGCCAGTTTTTATTCGCACTGCCCCCCACTTTGTTTTTATACTTACAACTTTCTTTTCGAGCTTTATCCTGCTTACGGGATAAAATCTTATTCCAAAGGTGGCGGTTTCCAAAAAAATAATTTTGCAAATTTTATTTATGAGACTTTTTACGCACATAACTTCAACTTTTACTGCCGGTCTATTTTTCTTCATTTGAATTGAAGAGAAAAAAACATCCAGCGCTCCCGCCTTAAAAAGTTTTTCCATTAGGGTATCATAGACCACGGGCAGAGTATCGTCAACATTTGTTTCGAGCATAATTATTTCGTCCTTTAAAGATTCCTCTGAATTTGCCCCTACAATAATCCTCAGCACATTGGGAATGGCAGGAAAATCTCTCTCGCCCGCGCCATATCCGGTGCTTTTAATTTTAAACATACCGGAATCAAAAGGGCTGACAGAAGTAAAGGCACTCTTTCCTTTCACTCCTCCGGTCAACACTCTTAGGATGGCAGCCCCCGTCGGAGTTACAAGCTCAAAAGGTACTGAAGAAAAATATACCGGCATTCCTTTTAGTATTTCAACTGTAGCCGGCGCCGGATTTGAAAGAAGACCGTGAGAGGTTTCGATCTTTCCTGTTCCACCGATATTTATCGCAGAGCTGACTACATTATTTACACCCAGCTCCTTCAAAGCTACAAGCGTCCCCACCACATCAACTATTGTATCGGGATTGCCCAGCTCGTGAAAATGAACGGTCTTTAAACTTTCATGATGAACTTCCGCTTCTGCCCGGGCTATCACCTGAAAGATCTCACGAGTTTTATCTTTTACTTCTTTTTCAAGTTTTGCAGCTTTAATAAAAGCATCTATCTCTATATATTTAGCGTGCTCGTGATGATGATTATTGTGGCGCTCTACATTGACTGTTATTTTTGTTGCACCAAGGCCTTGTCTTACTGTTTTTTTCGCCAGTATGCTCACGCCCTTCAGTTTAAGATCTCCTATTGTATTCTTTATTTTTTGCAAAGAAGCGCCGGCGTCCACGCAAGCACCAAGAAGCATATCCCCAGAGATTCCGGACGAACAATCAAAATAAGCTGTATGTTTTTTCATGCTAGAATCCATAATTTCTTTATCATTTTTCCTTTTTTTTACCGTTCGATCAGCGCTTTTATAGCGGCCGACAACTCTGAAATATTCGCCCTTGTATTAAGGCACGGTCCTTCGGGTCTTTCATTTACAATACCTATAATTTCACAGGCAGGTACATCAAAAATACCGCTGACAAGCTCCCGCTCGCAGGCTACGGCAATTATTACTTTCGGTTTATTTTTTTTCACAAGTTCTCTGGCCTGGCTTCCTCCTGTTACAACCGAGGCCCTTACACCAGCATTTGCAATAATTTCTTTAATGGCTTTAACATCGCACTTTCCGCAAGAGACACAATTTTCAATATTATTTGTCACATTGTTTTTACAGCCGTTATTCTGTAGACACCTGGGCAGAAGTACGAGTATCTCCTCGGCCTTAATTTTTATTTTTTTGATGCTAACCAGCTCTGCATCAAGAGCAATGTAAGATCTCTCATATTCCTCTTTTTTTCCGATAAGTTTTGCAAAAACACTTCCCGCGCGGAAAAGAACCACAGAGAGATACCTGTTGATGCGGAGAGGCAGGACTATACTTTTTTTAAAGACGAGCGCAAATTGATTAAGAATAAGATTAACAAAGGCCGTAAGAAAAAAAAACAAAAGAAGCGTAAGGATTGTTAAGAGCGCTTTGTTTTCACGCAGAACCAGCACCAGGACACCGGTGCAACAGCTGAGCAAAACTGCGGAAAATAATAACATGCCTGAAGCCAAGGCAGCAGAGGCTCTATTAGACGTCGTCTGGGACATTTTTTCCTCTGTATAAACTCTGCGGCATTTTTCTCATTATTTCTCCTAATACTTAATATGAGAACTTATGTTGTATCTTTTAAGTTTAGAGCGGCCGTTAAGAAAGGAAAGTTCCATTAAAAATGCCAGAGATTTAACCGTCCCGCCAAGTTTTTCAACAAGTTTGGTCACCGCTTCGGCAGTCCCGCCCGTAGCAAGCACGTCATCTATAATCAGTACTCTGTCCCCTTTTTTTATGGCGTCCCGGTGAATCTCAAGCTTGTCTTTGCCGTATTCAAGAGAAAATGACTGACTTATGGTCTTTCTCGGTAATTTACCGGGTTTTCTTACGGGTACAAAACCGGCTTTGAGCTTTAGAGCCACCGGAACACCAAATAAAAAGCCCCTTGACTCCATGGCCACGACTTTATTTATTTTAGATTTTTTAAACCGGCTGACCCACATATCTATTACCTGCTGGAGCGCTTTCGGATTCATAAGCAGCGGCGTAATATCTTTGAAAACTATTCCTTTTTTCGGAAAATCTGAAACATCCTTAATGTGTTTTTTGATGTTTTCCACAAAAACCTCCTTTAGGTCATTTTAACCACAATTCCGGATATTACATTTGCAACCTGATCCACTCTATCCCCTGCATTACTTAAGTGTCTGTAGATTTCTCTGGTTTTCAGCATACAGATTACATCGTCGCCATTAAACAATTCTTTTATGGCATCCCGGTAAACCAGCTCTATCTCGTTTTCCAGTTTTTTGGCCCGAAGCGCATGCTCGCTGGCAATGCTGGGATTTTCCTTAAGCCGCCCTACAGCATCCTTAATTTCCAATGTAGCTTTAACCAGCAAACCAACCATTTTAACAAGATGTTCGCTGGTTTTAATTTCCAGAAGCTGCATTTCGTCAACAGTGCTTTTCGCGTAATCAATAATATCATCAATTTCTCTCGAAAGTTCAAACAAATCTTCCCTGTCAATAGGTGTTGCAAATGTTTTATTCAATTCATCTATCAGTGTCCGCCTTATACTATCGGCCTCCCTCTCTAAATCAAAAACGTTCTTGACAAGAGCCTCCGCGGGATTCTTCATATACTCCTCGAGCGCTTGCATTCCTTCGAGAGTTTTAGCTGCTTGTTCTGAAAGTATTTTAAAAAAATCTATTTTTTTTCTAAAAAATGCCATCTCTCTTCACCTTCCTAAATCACGGATTAATGTACATTATACCATAATAAAAAAGAATAGCAATAAGTCCTGAAAAAGGCACCGTAAGAAACCAGGACAAAAGAATGTCAGTTACAACGCCCCATCTGACCCTATTTATTCCGGCACTACTGCCGGCTCCTACTATAGAAGAAGACACTACATGTGTGGTCGAAACAGGACTTCCTATTAATGCGGCGGAGAATATTACAAGAGCAGAGGAAATTTGAATACCAAAACCGTGCACGGGTTGGACCTTGAACACCTTGGATCCAAGGGTCTTCATTACTCTCATCCCGCCTGTAAAAACACCAAGAGCCAGAGCCAAAGAACAAAGTATCATCACCCACAGGGGAATTAAAAAAACACTCTGTGTTCCGCAGATAATAAGCCCTATTACAATAATACCCATGGATTTCTGCGCATCGTTTCCGCCGTGGCTCAGGGCAAGAAACATTGAGGCCGGCACCTGCATATACTTAAACACCTTATTCGCCTTTGGCGTGGCATTTTTGCCTAGATAAAACAACAGCTTCATCACCAGAAAATTAATTAAAAATCCGAGAAGCGGAGAAACAAGAAGGACACCAAGAATTTTGACAACTTCAGAATAATTTATTGCTTTGATTCCTACGGAGATGGCAACTGCACCGGTTATTCCGCCAAGAAGCGCGTGAGAAGAACTTGAAGGATAACCCAACACTTGCGTAATAATATTCCAGCTTATTGCTCCGAGTACCGCAGCATAAAGAATATTTAGATTGATAACAGAAGGATCCACAAGTCCGCTGCCTATTGTTTTTGCCACCGCAGTTCCCACTATAAAAGGACCTGCAAATTCAAATACTGCGGCAAGAAAAAGCGCGGAACCCAAAGACATAGACCTTGAAGACACCATAGCGGCGACAATGTTTCCTGAATCATTCATACCGTTAATATAATCATAGACAATAACTACGACTATCAGAATTATCAACGCTAAACTCACAGAGTTAAACCGGGGTCGGCATTTAGGCTATAATTAGAATATTCTTTTTTTAGGAATTTAAAATATCCGGCGGCAGCTATCATAGCTCCGTTGTCAGTGCAAAGCGCTATTGATGGGAAAAATATTTCTATTCCCTCTTCTTTTCCCCTTTTAACAAACTCCCCGCGAATTGTTTTATTCGCAATTACACCTCCGCCAAGAACTACTCTTTTAATCTTATACTTGGCGGCGACTGCCAGGGTTTTGTTTAAGAGAGCCGCAATAACGGCATCCTGAAAACCGGCGCAAAGCGCGCCTGAGTCTATTTTTGCATTATTTTTTTTACAGTTTAAAACAGCTGTCTTAAGACCGGAAAAAGAAAAATCAAAACTACCGTCCTTCATTACGGCTTCAGGAAATTTGTACCCCAGTTCTGAACCTTTTGCAAGTTTTTCTACTTTAGGCCCGCCGGGATACCCGAGATCCAGGAGTTTTGCCACCTTATCAAAGGCTTCACCCACGGCATCATCCCTTGTTTTTCCAATAATAGCATACTTGCCATATTCTTTTACAAGTACAAGCTCCGTGTGTCCGCCTGAAACAATAAGAGCTAAAAAAGGAAAATGAGGCTTTTCCCCTTCAAGGAGAGTTGAGAAGATATGACCTTCAAGATGGTTTATCCCGAGCAGGGGCTTTTTATGTACATAAGCTATTGCCTTGGCCACTTCTATGCCTATTAATATTGATCCTACAAGGCCGGGACCATACGTCACTGCCACCCCGTCCGTATCTTTAAGCTGAAGGCCGGATATCTTTAAGGCCTCAGAAACAACTATATATATATTTTCAAGATGGCTTCTTGAGGCAAGTTCGGGCACGACTCCGCCAAATTCACTGTGTATTTGTATTTGGGAGGAGATAACGCTGGAAAGAATTTTCTCACCGTTTTTAACAAGGGCAACACCCGTATCATCACAGGAGGTTTCTATGCCTAGTATTATTATTTCACGCTTTGACAACGGATATTTTCTCCATCCCGCCCATATATGGCCTTAGCGCCTCGGGAATAACAATATCACCGTTTTCCTGCTGTCCGTTCTCAATAAGCGCTGCCATGGTTCTTCCTACTGCAAGACCGGATCCGTTTAAGGTATGCACAAATTCTAATTTTCCCGTTGCCTTTCGTTTAAACTTAATATTGGCTCTTCTGGCCTGGAAATCAGTACAATTGCTGCAGGAAGATATTTCTTTATACATATTTAAACCCGGCATCCACACTTCGATATCATAAGTCTTTGCAGAGGCAAAACCCATATCTCCCGTGCAAAGTTGAATAACGCGGTACGGCAGGTTTAATTTTTTAAGTATTTCTTCAGCTTGAAACAGTATACTTTCAAGCTCTATAAAGGAACTTTCGGGATTGGCAAATTTAAACAGCTCTACTTTGTCAAACTGATGGACACGAATCAAGCCTTTCAGGTCCTTTCCGTAAGAACCAGCCTCTCGTCTAAAACAAGACGAAAAAGAAGCATACTTTAGGGGAAGTTCTTCTTCTTTGAGAACCTCATCTCTATGCATATTTGTTAGGGGAACTTCCGCAGTCGGAATAAGGTACAAGTCGTCTTCCGCGCATTTGTAAAGTTCGTCTGCGAATTTTGGCAACTGTCCGCTGGACTGCATCGATTTTCCGTTAACAAGAAAGGGCGGGTATATCTCCGTAAAACCTGCTGCAACGTGCGTGTCAAGCATAAAACCAATAAGAGCTCTTTCGAGTTTTGCTCCGGCATTTTTTAATATTACAAATCTAGAAGCGGATACTTTAACCGCCTTTTCAAATTCCATTATATCCTGCTGTTCTCCCAGCTCCCAGTGAGGCTTGGGTTTGAAGGTATACTTTGGAAGCTCCCCTACAGTTTTTACCAGAGGATTGGCTTTTTCATCTGTGCCAACAGGAACACTCTTATCGGGAATGTTTGGAAGAACGAGAAGGGCTTCGTTTAGTTTTGCATCAACTGCGGATAATTCCTTGTCAAGTTCAGCAATCCGGACATTAAGCTTTCCGACTTCCGCCATTTGACCTGCGGCATCTTTTTTTTCGCGTTTAAGTTTCCCTATCTCTTCGGATTGTTTGTTCTTTGCAGATTTGAGCGCTTCAACTTCCTGAATTATTTTCCGGCGGGTTTCATCGATTGAAATTATTGCCGCGATATTTGCCGTAAAATTTCTGCTTTTCAGGGCTGTTTCTACAAGTTCTTTATTCTCTCTTATTAGTTTTAAATCAAGCATGCGAGCCCTTCCCCGGTCACATCCAAATCCTCATATGGAATCCTCTAAAGCATAAAGACCGCCAAGCATTCCCTTTATCCCTTGTTGGTCTTTGGTTTAGTTACTTTTATTATATTAGATATCAGTAATTAACAATCTGCTATTTTTTCATGGTGGGCCCTGTAGGACTTGAACCTACGACCAACGGATTATGAGTCCGACGCTCTAACCAACTGAGCTAAGGGCCCGTTTTTACGGCGAATATGATTATATCAGAATATGGATAGCATGACAATAGGTTTTTTGGACAGAAAAAAGGGTAAAATGACACGGGCAAAGCAATTTTCTTTACGAAATTATTTTCCGACTATTGACGGTGTAACAAAGATAACGAGTTCAGACTCCCTTTTTTGAGTTTCTACGGACTTAAACAAAACTCCAATAATTGGGAGGTCGCTTAATATTGGGACACCTGTCTCCCGTTTAATTTCCTCTGTTTGAAGAAGCCCTCCTATGACTATAGTTCCTCCTTTTTTTACGTATATCGCGGTGTCCGCCCAGCGGGTCTTCATGGCGGGAACTACAAAGCCGTTATAACTTACACCCGCCGATGCATCTAAATTGCTAACCTCTACTCTAATAAGGCAGTTAATATTATCAAGGGCGTCTGCAGTCGGCTCTATATCAAGTTTTACGCCATAGGTCTTCCAGTCTACGCTTGTATATGCGCTGCTTTGGTTTCCGGATTGATGAAGAACAGGAATCTCTCCGCCGGCGAGAAATTTTGCTTTTGAACCGGAAATAGTCAGGAGTCTTGGTTTTGCCAGTACCTTCGCATAACCATTTTTAACAAGCAGATTAAGATTCATCTGTACCTTTTTCAGGCGTTCAAAGTCGGAAAGCTGAAACAACGGAGGAAGGGTTTTTTCTGCCGCGCTTAAAGCACCCAATGCTTCTTCCCAGTTAATACCGAAGCTATTATTATTATCCTTGCCTATCTCCATAACTTGCGCATTTACCTCAATCATCGTTTTTTCTATATTTGAAGCAAGTACGATTACCTGACTCGTAACCTGATTGCCTTCTTTATCCCATATTATGAGTGAAGTTGAGCCGCCTGCTTTGCCGATTAAAAGCAGTTCTTTCTCTGATACCGATTTTACATCCGCAACAAGAGGATTGCCGACGGCTATCTTTTTGGGAGCATCTACTGTTAATATCTTTGACTCACCGATAGTTATCTGTATTTTTTCTTCGGCGGATAAAATACCGCAGATTAAGAAAGCAAGCACTATTTTTTTTATTTGCATATGTCCACCTATTTTTTTAGAGGTACTTTTTCACCTTCTGTACCTCGAATTATTTCCAGAAAAGGAACTTCAGGCGCCGGCTTTATCGCCTCGCGCTGTTGATTTCTTAATACATTACCAAAACTTGTAGTGCGCAGACTTGCCATCTTATCATCTCCCGGATTACGGAGAGAAAGTTTCAATTTCCCTTTGTTCTCCGCAAAAGCCAATATCTCCGCATCAGAAGGCTCCAGCACCAAAACTACAGTATTTCCTGAAGTAACTACCGGAAACACTTTTTCTTCTGTTCTCTTGACAGAAGAAAAACTATCATTTATTGCAATAACCCTGGCACTTTGAATCAATGTGGCGGAATAGAAGCCCTTTCCTGTTTCTTCAAATACGCCAAGGACATCAACAACATCTCCCGGTTTTAAAAAGCTTCCCACGGAAGAATCAACTTCCAGGTTTATTGCGACAGCTCTATAACCTATAGGCACAATTGAAGAAAGATTTTCGGCTATTACGGTTATTTTATTTGCCAGAATTTGCTCTCCCGCGGCTATACCGGCTACCGCAATTGTCCCTATTGCTTGTTCAACCTTGCGAACGGCTCCCGGTTGAATGTACATTTCCGGTATTTCTTCTGTTTTCAGATGAGTCAAAGTTAACGCGGCGCCGGCGGGAATATATCTGGAGGCAAGCAGTACTTTATTTTGTGCCCCTTTCGCCGCCAGCTCTTTTTCTTTATTTGAAAAATACGCAAAAATTAACAAGGCCCCAATAGAAGAAAGGAATACTGCGATTATTAGATTTTTGTTTTTCATAAAGCCCCCTCGAGCTAATATTTAATGATTTTATCAACATTGTGGGGTTTATTCAAGACTTTATTTTAATAAGATTAAATATTAAGAAGGGGTGGTTTGGTAATTACCTTATACCGCTAGCTCTATTATCTAAGAATTTTAACGAGGCGGAATTAATACAGTATCTTTTCCCGGTCGGTTTTGGCCCGTCCTCAAAGACGTGACCCAGGTGAGCTCCGCATCTGGCGCAAATAACTTCATTTCGCAGCATCCCATGGCTTGTGTCACTTTTGATCTCCGTATTCAATTCAGAGACGGGCTGAAAAAAACTAGGCCAGCCGGTGCCGGATTCATATTTGGCGGAAGAGACAAACAGATCTGTAGCGCATACAATACATTTATATATTCCCTTTTTAGTATTTTGATAAAACTCTCCGGCAAAAGGAGGCTCGGTTCCTTTGTCTTTAACGATATAACAAACATTCGACGGGAGTTTCTTCTCCAATTGCTCTTTTGTGAGTTTTATCTTATTAAGAGATTCGATTTTTCCTGTACTATAATTAAAAATGGGAACTTTTTCTTCCGGCATTTTTCCCTCATCATTTTTACAACTCGGCGCCAGCAGAGCAAGACAAAGCAGTAGTACTGTTATTTCCTTCATATTGCTATTTTACCAGAATATTTAAAATACAACCAGAGTTTAATAAAAAAGGGTGGCTTTACCCCCCCTTTTAAAACAGCCTGTTTATTATTTGTTCTCTTTTTTTAATATTGTTCCAAGAAGCCCTTTAAGAACTTGGCTCTTACGGGGTGTCTCAGTTTGCGCAGTGCTTTTGCTTCTATCTGCCTTACCCGCTCTCTGGTAATATTGAAAATATTGCCTACTTCTTCCAGAGTATAAGGATATGATTTGTTAATGCCGAACCGGAGACGAATAACTTCTGCTTCCCTACTTTTAAGCGTAACCAGCACCTTTTCGAGCTGCTCCTGTAAAATCATTTGCGCTGACGCATCCGCAGGCGAGACGACTTCCTTGTCTTCTATTATATCTCCGAGATGTCCGTCTTTATCTTCTCCTATCGGCATTTCAAGCGAGATCGGTTCTTGCGCTATCTTCAGGACTTCTCTAATTTTTTCAACCGGAAGCCCCATCTTCTTTGCAACCTCTTCCGGCAGGGGATCTCTGCCCAGCTGTTGAACCAATTCCCGGTAATTTTTTATCAGTTTATTTAAGGTTTCTATCATATGAACGGGAACCCGTATGGTTCTGCCCTGATCGGCTATTGCCCTCGTAATCGCCTGCCTTATCCACCAGGTCGCATAGGTAGAAAATTTATATCCGCGTTTGTACTCAAATTTATCCACGGCGCGCATCAAACCAATATTCCCTTCCTGAATAAGATCAAGAAAGTGCAAACCCCTGTTAGTATATTTTTTTGCAATAGAGACCACCAGTCTTAAATTGGCTTTCACAAGCTTCATCTTGGAATTATAAGCCCTGGTCTCATTCTCCGCAATAAGCCGGGTATCGGCTTTAATTTTTGAAGGAGTGCTGTCCGCGTTTTCCGCAATTTTTTTAATGCTTTTTTCATTTGCCGTTATTTTTTTATACAGCTCACACATTTCTTTTACAGAATGTCCGGCGCTCCCTTTAAACTTTTTGGTATTAAATATTTTTCTAAGCTCTTCTTTTGCCAGCCCCGTTTCTTTTATTATTTTATCTGTCTCGTTTTCAAAACCGTGTATTTGTTCCGTCAGGGTTTTCACCATATTAACCATATTCTTTTTTTCTTCGGTGTTAATATCAAGCTCAATCATCACCATAACTATCTTTTCCATGCCGACAATCTTTTTTTCTTCCAGGGCCGCTCTTTGCCGGTCGGAAATACTCTTCTTTTTTAAACGCTTATTTATGTGCTCGATTCTGGCTTCTTCCTGTTTCATCTTTCTTAGATCATGCCTGAGCATTTTTTTGTATTTTTTTATTATTCTATTGCTAACTTCACCCTCGGTGTCAATGTTAATTAATTCATGTATGCTTTTTTGGCCCTCCAGCACCTCTCCGGCCATGGCCTTAAACTTGTTTAGAATGAGGGCGGATTTAAACAGTATCTTTTCAATCTCTTCCTCAGCTTTTTCAATTTCCTCGGCAAACCTGAGCTCTTCTTCCCTGACAAGAATAGAAATCTGACCCATGGAACGGAGGTAAAGACGGATAGGATCATCAATAGCTACATCTGATGCGGCTGCAAGGTGCAAATCCGCTACTTTTCCCTCTTTGGGAGCATCTACTATATTAATATCCATTTCATCAAGTTTAGTCAAAAGGCTGTCAATTTCCTCGGGAGAGACTACATCTTCAGGGATAATTTCATTAACTTCCTGATAGGTTAAATAACCCTTTTCCTTCCCTTTTTCTATAAGGCGTTTTTCGACTTCACTATTTTTAGCTTTTATTTTATTTTCTTTTGCAGTCTTTACAGATTCGGTCACTTCATCCCCCTTAATTCCTTACCCGCTTTATTCCCTTTCAAGCGGCGCTGTAGACTTGTATACTCATTGCTTATTTCTTGACTTGAATTTCCTTTCATTATCTCTATTTCAAGTTCCTTAATCCGTTTTTCCAAACGCCCGTTTTTTATGCCCTTTATCAAATCTTTCTCCGCTTTCTGCCTGCTCTCCTCTGAATATTCCACTTTGTCAAGAGTAAGCTCCGTAAAAAGCTTGCGGGCATCACCTTCAAGCTCATCCGCCATGGCGGGATAATCAAATCCGTTTTCTTCTTCGCAATGCCTGAAAATGAGTTCAAACACTTTTTTTACTGTTTCGCTGTTAAAATCTTCCAGAAAAACGCTTCCTTTTACCCTTTTAGCGGTTTCAACATCCGCCAGAGAAAGAATCAACAATTGTTTCTCGGCTTTATCGCACTTCAACTCTTTAAATTTTTTTGCATTTCCGCCGGCAGGTTTTACTGCTTCCTGTTTTTTTTCTGCCGTAACTCTATAGATTTTTTCATAATGGCTTTCAAGCTGTTCTCGTATTAATCTTTCCGGCAAATTCATTCTCGAAGAGATTAGCTTTCGGTATTCTTCTCTCTTTGTATCATCGGCGACCGCAGCTACAACCGGAAGCATTTGAGCAAATATTTTTAGTTTACCTTTTAGATCGGCAAGATTCTCGGATTTAACAGTTTCCAGCCAAAAATCAACAATATTCTTTGCCGAGTTTAGCTTGCCAAGAAAAGCTTCTTTGCCCTCTTTGTTCAGGTACTCATCAGGGTCCTTGCTCCCGCTAAAGACGACAACCTTTACATCAAGCCCTGCTTCCACAAGCACAGCAATGCCCCTGAGCGAGGCATTTATTCCTGCGGCATCCAGATCATAGGCAATAACTACTTTGTCGGTATATCTTTTTAGAAGTACAGCCTGCTCTTTTGTTAAAGAAGTTCCTAGAGTTGCCACCGTATTTAGTATGCCGTATTGATGACATGTTATACAGTCCAAGTAGCCTTCCACAATGACAACACCCAGATTCTCGGAGATATTACTTTTTGCCAGATGCCAGCCGTAAAGATTTTTACCTTTTACATAAACCACGGTCTCGGGAGAATTTATATACTTAGGAAGCGTTGCATCCAAAACCCTTGCTCCAAAAGCTATATACTTCCCGAAACTGCTCACAATAGGGAAAATTATCCTGTTGCGAAACCGGTCGTAATATCCCTCTTTATTTTCCCTCTTAACAAGAAGCCCCGCTTTTTCAAGAAATACGGGATTAAGACCGCTTTTTTTTGTAAAATTCAATAACTCGTCCCAGGCGTCAGGCGCATAGCCTATCGAAAATTTATCAAGAGTCTCCGGGTTTAAATTCCTTTTTACTAAATATTCCTGCGCAATCTTGTTTTCTTTGAGTTTTTGTCTGTAGAATTTAGCCGCAAATTCGTTAACCCCGTAAAGCTCTTCATACTCGTCTCTTTTTGCCGCCCCACCCGCATCCAGCGCAATACCTTTCTTCTCTGCCAGCAATTTCACGGCTTCAATGAAACTTATGTTCTCTATTTTTGAAACAAAATGCAGAACATTTCCGCCTTCCCCGCAGCCGAAACAATGATAAATCTGTTTAACCGGACTGACAACAAAAGAAGAGGTCTTCTCGTTGTGAAAAGGACACAAGCCTTTAAAATTCTGTCCGGTCTTTTTCAGGCGGACATGCTCGCTTATTAAATCTACAATATCAAAAGATTCTTTAATCAGTAAAATTTTATCCTGCGGAATTAAACCCATGGACTCCTGTTACTTCAGCCTGTTTACTCTGCGATAACCGGAACATTCAACAATTTCCAACTTTCCTTTTTTTCTCATTACAGAATCCAAAAGTAGGTTCAAGCCTAGGTTGTCACTGCTGATATGTCCCGCAACAACAATATTCATAAAGTTCTTTTCTATCTCTTTTCTATGATCATCGGAATAATGCATACCAACAAAGGTGCCAAAGCCCGCTTTTGCGGCAGCTTCATAAATTTCCTTAGGACCCTCGGTGCCGCCGGTCATATCAACGTATATTTTTCCGCACTTCGAACTCTCGCTGCCTGAAAATATTTTAGGTCCGGCATTATTTGATGCAGAGATCTTATACTCTTCAATTTCATTTAGCAATTTTACAATATCTTTAAGCGTCTCCGGTTTTTTCTTTGAAAAGAGCGCAGTCAAATATCCGGCAACATGATTATCCGCAACCGTATGCGCGCACATCATATTTACGTCTAAAAGCTTTGCGGCATCCACCGTTTTATTATGATTTGCCGGAAGCACCCTGCGTTCTACATCTTTCATTCTGGGACCCATAGTATTTTCTGCTACATTAATAGGTATCCCCGCCTGATTAAAAAGCTCATTTTGCATACTCATAACTTCATAGAAGTTGGCATATGCTTTTCCTGACGGGTGATGAGCCATTACCAGGTCTATTTTTTTACCCTTTTCAGAGAGTCTATCCGCTATTGTTATCTCTGCTGCTTCAATATCTATACCGACCATAACTGTTTTTATTTCGGAATTAGGAAGCCCGTTTAGAACTCTGGTATCAGCATAGGGATTAAAAAGTCTGTCTTCGTCAAAACTCTTTTTTTCTTCAGGTTTTAAAGCTTTAAATATTGCTGCTGTTTTTTTAAGTTCTTCTTTTACACTATCCATTCCGCGGGGGTCGGCTTTGACGCCTTCTTCTACAACTGCTTTATAAAAATCAATCAGCTTCATCGCTTGCCCTCCAGTTTAGAAACGTGTTCATTTCCTTCTATATAATACCGCAAGGGCAGCGTCTGCCCTTTTTTTATTCCGATTCTTCCGGTTTTAACTATTTTGAAATTATCACATCCGTCTTCAGCAAAATAGATCCAGTTTTTAGGACAGAGTCTTATTCTATTTGCCTTTTTTCCGATTTTAAACGCCTTTGTAAGTTTGCCGGGACCATTTGCGGTTTTACCTGAAAACCCGGAAACAGGCTCAGCCCCTCTGAGCAACACCGCTCCCGCCACACCTTCTTTTTCCGTTACAATGTTCAGCATAAAATGAGAGCCATAACAGAAATATACGTAAGCAACTCCCGGCTCTCCAAACATTACACTGTTTCTTTTGGTTTGACCTTTGCATGCGTGGCTGGCCGGATCTTTTGCGCCGAGATAAGCCTCTGTTTCAACAACTCGTCCTATAATTTTTTTATCACGAAGATTCCTGACAATGAATTTTCCGAGCAGTTCTTGAGCCACGATTTGTGTGGACCTGCAAAAAAAATTACGCCTTAACGCTTTCATAGATTTTATTTTAGGAGTTCTTTTACTATCGAGCTTACCAGAGAACTATCGGCCTTACCTTTTATTGAAGGCATAAGCCTCCCCATTACTTTTCCCATATCTTTTGCGCTGACACCACTCGTTTCGGTTATAGCCTTTACAACAAGAGCTCTAACTTCTTCTTCATTAAGCTGCGCCGGAAGATACTCCAGCAATATTTTCATTTCAGCTTCTTCCCGAGCGGCAAGCTCATTCCTGCCGCCCTTGGTATACTGCTCGATAGAATCTTTGCGCTGCTTAATGGAAGTAGAAATAACCGAAACTACATCTTCGTCCGTAAATACTTTTTTCTTGGAAATTTCACCGTTGTTAATAGCGCTCTTTAGCATTCTCACCGTAGACAGCTTCAACTCATCCTTAGCTTTCATTGCCGCCTTAAGATCACTGTCGAGCCTTTCCTTAAGTTTCATGCCTACTCCCTTAATCCAGCTTATCCAAACGTTTCTTTAACTTCCTAGCAGCTGCCTCTTCTTTCTTTTTTCTTTTTTCGCTAGGCTTTTCATAAAACTCTCTCTTCCTGATTTCGGTAAGGATGCCTTCGGTCTGGCATTTCCTCTTAAACCTTTTCAGCGCCGATTCAAAAGATTCATCGGATTTTACAATAACTTCTACCACTTGATATCACCCTTCCTTTAATTAGATTTTTTCTCGTCAATACAGTAGTTAGATTTTCCGGTATAAATAGTTGACTTTCATTCCCCGACAGATAGAAAAGAAATGAAAAATGTCCACGTCAAGTGGACAACTGTATTTTAGCAAACAATACCTCTTTTGTCAATAGTTTGAGACAAACACATTACTCTATAAGAGTATTTATATGTTTACAAGGCCGGCCATTTCACGTAAAATACATGTTAATGAATTATCAAGCTCTGCTTAGCAAAATAACAGGATTTGTTAAAACTAAAACTTATAAGAGGTTTATCGCCGCAGGAATCACAATTGTTTCCGGCTTGCTTATCGGCCTCCTGGCTTCATACTATTACGACCTGCCGCCGCTTTCGGAATTGGAGAACTACAGACCTTCGCTTGCCAGCAGAATTTTAGACGAAAACGGAGAACTCATAGCTCAGCTTTTCGTGGAACAACGGACGCTGGTACCTTTAGCCCGGATTCCGGATAGACTTAAAAAAACTATTCTTTTAATCGAAGACGAAGGGTTTTACTCTCATCTGGGCATTTCTCCGCTTTCTATGCTTAGAGCCTTTTTGGTCAACATTTTACACGGCAGAGTAGAGCAAGGAGGCAGTACGATAACCCAGCAGCTGGCTAAAAATCTTTTTCTGACTCAAGAAAGAACTCTTTCCAGAAAAATAAAGGAAGTAATACTATCCTTTAAAATTGAATATCGCTACACTAAAGACGAGATTCTTGAAATGTACCTTAATCAAATCAACATGGGTTCTGGCGCCTACGGTGTAGAGGTTGCCGCCAGAACTTATTTTGGAAAACATGTTGAAGACTTAAACCTTCCGGAATGCGCCCTGCTGGCCGGACTACCAAGAGCGCCGAATAAATATTCCCCCTATAATAACCCAAAGAAAGCAAAACAAAGGCGCGACCGGATCCTTGACAGGCTGTTAAAGAAAAAACATATTACAAAACTTGAAGCCGCCGCCGCAAAGCATTTACCCATTGAGATCCACAAAATAGAACAAAAAACTGCGCCTTATTTTGTCGAATATGTACGCCAACAACTGGAGGAAACCTACGGTACAAACGTAATTTACAAAGGAGGGCTTTTAGTCTACACTTCTTTAAATTTAAAACTGCAGGATATCGCACAGAAAGTAGTAGCCGCTTCACTTGAAGAAGCGGAGAAAAAAATTGCCCTTGAAAACGGAATCCCTGTTGAAAACATTCATGACGCTGAATTTCGAAAGAACATGCCGCTGCAAGCTTCCTTCATAGCCATAGATCCAAAGACCGGTTATATCAAGGCCATGGTAGGCGGCAGAGACTTTTCTGAATCACAGTTTAACAGAGCCACTCAAGCAAAAAGACAGCCCGGCTCCTGTTTTAAGCCGTTTGTATATACGGCAGCTATAGATAACGGCTTTACCGCCGCAGATATAATAGTAGACGCTCCTATAAACATAAACGACGGAAATGATGGACAGGTATGGAAACCGGAAAACTATGAGAAAAAATTCTTTGGTCCGACCACCTTGAGAAAAGCGCTTAGTTTGTCCAGGAATGTAGTGGCCTTAAAATTACTTATGAAAGTCGGGGCTTCGTCAGCAGCTGCTTACGCAAACAAGATTGGAATAAAGAGTCAGCTGCAAAAGAATCTTTCGCTGGCCTTCGGGACCTCCGAAGTCACACTGATGGAACTGGTTTCTGCTTTTTCTACTTTCCCGAATTACGGAGTAAAGGTAAGCCCTCTCGCTGTTATTGCGGTAAAAGACAGCATGGGTAAGCTGCTTGAAGAAAATCAGACGCACGCCCAGGATGTATTAAAGCCTGAAACAGCCTATGTCGTAACTTCAATGATGGAGAGCGTAATAAATGAGGGAACGGCGGGCAGAATAAGAGCCGACGGCATCACTTTCAACTGTGCGGGAAAAACAGGGACTACCGATAATCAAACTGATGTTTGGTTTGTAGGTTTTACTTCTGATTTGGCAGCGGGCTGCTGGGTTGGTTTCGATGACAGACGATCCCTGGGAAAATGGATTACCAGCGCTAATACACCCGTGCCGATGTGGGCGGCTTTTATGAAAGAGCTCTATAAAGAAAAACCGCCGGAGCCGTTTGTAAAGCCCGCAAATATTGCAATTGTTCGTATTGACCCGGATACAGGTTTGTTGTGGACAAATAAATGCAAGAGGTGGATTGACGAAGTCTTTATTTCCGGAACTGAGCCTGCGGTAAAATGCAACAGGCATAATTAGCTTTATGTTTTTTATTAAAAAATGATTTTATTAGGTTCTTTCAGAGGGTCAAGTCTGCTTGCCGCAAAGCATCCGTAAGTTTTGCAAATTCCTCGATAGAAACATCTTCCGGTCTGGCGCTCTCCCTGATTCCAAATAATTTAAGCACTCTTGTTGCTTCCGGTTTTGATATTCCGAACCTGAGCAGCGCGTTTCTAATATTTTTGCGGCGTTGTTGAAAGGCAGTTTTTACAAGCTTTTCAAATCGCAGGGGTTCTTTGACCGCGGCCAAAGGAAGCTCTCGGGGTTTTATGCTTATAACCGCAGAATCCACGGTAGGGGCAGGAAAAAAAGCGCCGGCGGGAATAATTTTTAATATTTCCACCTCCGCATACATTCCGACCATAACGGTTAAGACGCCATAATCTTTATTTCCCGGTTTGGCCGCTAAGCGCTCCGCCACTTCTTTTTGTATGGTCATGATAGCCGTTAAGACCCTGTCTTTATTCTCCAGCAACTTAAATATTATTGGAGTAGTAATATAGTAGGGCACATTGCCGATAATTTTAAGTTTTTTTACCGGAAGCGTTTCAAAATCAAAAGTCAGGATATCTCCTTCAATTATTTTGACTCCGCTGTTTTTGTCAAACTTTGTTTTAAGCAGCTTTACTAAATCCCTGTCTATCTCAATTGCAACTACAGGACATCTCGCGGCAATAATACCCGTAAGCTCACCTCTCCCTGGCCCTATCTCGAGCACAGTATCGGTATTTACGATAGCTGCAGAATTTACTATAAACTCCCTGAGCTTAATATCGGTAAGAAAATTCTGACCAAATCTTTTTCTTGCTTTATGCGCTCCAAATTCTTCCTGCTCAGAAAACTTTTTAGGTTCAAATATTCTTTTTTTCAATTATTATCTCCGCCACACTTTCCGCTATTGTTTTTTTTAAAACCGGCTCTTAATGCTTAAAGCTTCTTCGCTCTTTTAGTAATATTTTTTATTAATAGGACTCATTAAGATACGAAAGGTATAAATAAATATCTCCTTACATTGAGGCTCATTTACGGCGGCTTTTCTTTTTCCATAATCCGGCTTGCACTTCCAGCTCCGAAAGCTCTGCCTGGATTTTTTTAAGTCGGCTGGCCAGAGGATCCGGCAGCTTTGCATGATTAAAAGATATATTGGGAACATATTGACCCTTTATCCTGACCACCCTTCCCGGAACTCCTACTACCGTAGAATGAGGCGGAACTTCCCCAAGGACAACCGAGTTAGCTCCAACATAACTTCCGTTACCTATTTTAATATTCCCGAGAATTTTGGCACCTGACCCTACGACTATATCATTACCCAAAGTAGGATGTCTTTTCCCTTTTTCTTTTCCGGTGCCTCCAAGAGTAACACCCTGAAAAAGAGTGACATTGTTGCCTATTATTGCGGTTTCACCGATAACGACACCCATCCCGTGATCAATAAAAAACCCTTTTCCTATAGATGCACCCGGGTGTATCTCTATACCGGTAAGAAATCTGGAGAGCTGAGAAATAAATCTCGGAAAAAACGGAATGCGGAGCTTCCACAGGATATTTGCAACTCTATGAAAGAAAATAGAATAAAGCGATGGATACAATACTAATTCAAGTATACTTGCAGCTGGATCTTTCTCTAATATGGCTTTGATATGGCTTATCATAATAAATGTATTTTACTACAAAAGGAGTACTTTTTCATTAACTATTTTATTTATTGACAACTACAGGATTATTTTCTATAATCAATAAAATGCTTTTGCCGGCGTAAAAACTCAATTTGTACATCAACTTCTATAGTCTACAAACCATTTATAAGAAATCTCCGGTAGGACTGGGTTATGAAAAACATCGAACTGCTGATAAAACCTGTATCATATGACTGCAATTTGAAGTGCGGCTACTGTTTTTACAAAACCACAGAGGAAATCTATCCTCGACAAAAGCATCTTATGTCTGATAACACACTCGAAACTCTGATTTCTAAGACCCTTTCCTTTTCCAACGGCGGGGCGGCTGTTTTTTCCTGGCAAGGAGGAGAACCCTTACTTGCCGGCAATGATTTTTTCGGTAAAGTTATCTCCTTTCAGAAAAAACTCGGTAAAGACGGTCAAAGAGTAGGAAACAGCGTACAGACTAACGGAATCCTCTTAAATACAGATTTTATTAAGCTCTTTAAAGAGTATAGTTTTTTTCTCGGACTGAGCATAGATGGCGATGAGGCAACACATAATTTTTTTAGGGACAACAGTTTTAAAAAAACTATGAAAGCCGCAGATATGCTCCGACAGGCGAATCTAGAGTTTAATATCTTAACCGTAATAAGTGCCAATAATGTAAAACAACCAAAAGATCTTTACGAATTCTATCTAAAAAACAATTTTAATTTTGTACAATTAATACCTTGCATAGAGGGAAACTCTTCTCTTGCCACCCCCCCTTCGGCTTACGGAGAGTTTTTGTGCAAGTTCTTTGATTTATGGTATAATAATGGAAAGCCGCAGATTTCTGTAAGGTTTTTTGACAATCTACTCGAGCTCCTGGCAGGTTACAAACCAAGTTATTGCGGTTTTAAAGATAAATGCAACGATTATCTTGTTATTGAGCACAATGGAGATGTTTACCCTTGTGATTTCTTTGTTAAAAAAGAGTGGAAATTAGGAAATATATCAGAAAACTCCATTGAAGAGCTTTTCCAAAAAGCAGAAGCATCTTTCGGTGTATTGAAGGCAAAAACAAACAAAGCCTGCAAAAGCTGTAACTGGAACTATATCTGCCGGGGTGGGTGTATCAAGTACAGGCTTGTTAACAATAATAAATATGATGATGTTGATTATTTCTGCGAAGCTTATAAAAGTTTTTTTGATCACAGCATAAGAAAGCTTCAAGAGCTGGCAAATAAATTTAAAGAGGCAAACAGCATATGATAGATTTCAGTTTAGCACAAACAATCGGAATAGTTTTACTGGGACTAATTATAGGTTTTTTATCAGGTCTATTTGGTGTAGGGGGCGGCTTCCTCATGACCCCTGCATTAAAAATAATATTTGGGATTCCTTATAATATCGCAATCGGCAGTGACATTGCCGCTATAACTTTCACTTCTATGTACGGTATGTACAAACATTACAAACTCTCACATATAAACTTCACGCTTGGCTTCATAATACTGGGTTCAATGATTCCGGGAGTGGAAGTTGGCGCAAGAATATTAGGGATATTAAAAAATGGAAGCACAATGCTGATAACGGAAAACAAATACCGAGCATTGATATAATTTAAAACTTCTGTTATGTTGCGATATTAATTATAGCCGGAGTCATAATGCTTCTAGAATATTATAAATGGAAAGCAGGCAGGAAAGTATCTGTAAATCTCTCCAGCTACAAGACCGGCTATTATTTTTTCATAAAAAAAGGTATTCCGGATTTGCATCAAATAAATATTATAGGTCTGATACTTTGCGGCTTTGTTATCGGCATACTAAAAGGTCTTCTCGGAGTGGGTGGTGGTTTTATTATTGTACCTATTTTGGTGAATTTATTCGCAATTCCTGCCGTAATTGTTACAGGTACCAGTCTTTTTATCATATGTCCCTCAAGCGCCTACGGAGCCGTAACTCACCTGTTTAAAGGTAACGTAGATTTTATGCTTGTATTATTAATTCTTGCCGGATCTCTGATCGGGAGTTACTTTGGAACTTCCATGACTGAAAAACTTCGCGGGAAGAAGATACGCAAATACTTTGTTTACATTATCGCGCTTGGGATTATCATGATAATAATAAACCTGCTGACACAATTCGGCTATCTAAATTTGAAATAATTTCTACCAGGAACTCAAGAAGAAAAGGACATTAGAAATGATTGATTTTACTTTACTCCAGTCAGCGGGAATAATACTACTTGGTTTAATAATAGGTTTTCTCTCGGGGCTTTTTGGAGTGGGCGGAGGCTTTCTTATGACCCCCGCACTTAAGATAATATTCAACATCCCCTACAATCTTGCCATAGGAAGCGATTTGGCAGCCATAACGTTTACCTCAATGTACGGCATGTACAAACATTATAAACTATCCCATATAAATATTTCTTTAGGATTAATTATTCTTGCAGCAATGCTCCCCGGAGTGGAGATAGGCGCAAGAATTCTTGTATTACTACATACCAGCGGTTCAATAATGATCAACGGAAAAGAAGTAGCAAATCTTGATATAGTTTTAAATTACTGTTATATAACCGTTCTTATAACAGCAGGTGTTATAATGCTTTTGGAATACTACAAGTGGAAAGAAGGCGCAAAAACGTCTCGTGATTTAGCTAATTATAAAACTGGTTACTACTTCTTCAAAAAACATTCTAAAACGGGCGTACACCAGGTGAATATCCCGGGGTTACTGTTTTGCGGGCTTTTAATAGGAACTTTAAACGGTATGCTCGGCGTAGGCGGTGGTTTTATAATAGTTCCCCTACTTGTTAACTTCTTTGCCATTCCTGCAGTTGTTGTTATAGGTACAAGTTTATTTATAATTTGCCCGGCCAGCGCTTTCGGGACTCTGACACATTTCCTAAAAGGAAATGTAAATTTCTGGTTGGTACTTTTAATACTTTCCGGTTCTCTAATCGGAAGCTATATAGGCACTTCTTTAACAGACAAATTGCGCGGAAAAAAAATCAGAAAGTATTTTGTTTATATTATAATCGCCGGCATCTTGATGGTTTTCTTTAATATATTCAGACAGTTCGGATATATAACTTTTTAATAAAGAAGGTTCTATGCAAAGAAAAAATGTAATTCTTATAACGTCTGACCAGTTCAGGTGGGATACGCTTTCTTGTAACGGCAGTAAAGATGTTAAAACACCCGGGTTTGATCGTATGGCAAAAGAAGGAATTACTTTTACAAATGCAATGAGTTCAAATCCTATTTGCGTACCTGCAAGAGCCACAATGACCACAGGAAATCATTCTCACAAGTGCACCGGAAGAAAAGAAAATGCCGGCAGAATAAAAGACGATCAATTAAAAATTGCTGAATATTTTAACAGTTACGGTTACGAGACATATAAATACGGGAAATTTCACTATGTCCCTTACCAAAAAGACCGCATTGTACACGGGTTTAAGCATTGGGAGATGACAGAATCCGGCAGGCTTGTAAATCAAGAAGTTAAAACAGGCAAGGATCTTGGGGGCGAAGATTACTTTAAATACTTGGAAAGTGTCGGATACCCTAATATGGCAAGAGCACACGGTATCGGGAATAATGATGTGCATGCAGGATTATCCGCCCTGCCGCTTGAGCATTTTGTAGATTGCTGGATACTAAAACGGACATTAGAGAACCTGAAGAAACACTTAAAAGAGAAACAGGATAAACCATTTTTCCTCTGGATGTCTTTTCCCAAGCCCCACTCTCCGTACGATCCGCCGGAGCCTTATCATAAGATGTATGACCCGAGAAAAATATCAAAACCGGCCGGTAAATACGAGATGCTGTTTGATAAAAATCCGGAACTCCGCCTCAGACAAAGAAGATACGGTATGAATTTCTTCTCGGAACAAGGTGTACAACTTTCAAGAGCACGCTACTTCGGGCTCGTATCTCTTCAAGACAAACTTGTCGGAGAACTGCTCAAGTTTTTAAAAGAAAACGGACTCGCAAAATCAACTTCTTTACTTTTTGCGGCCGACCACGGTGATTTACTCGGGGATTTCGGGATATTCTTTAAGAGTTGTTTTTTAAACGGTTCTGTTAGAGTCCCCTTTCTCATCTCTTCTCCTTTCCTTAAAAAGAACGGAATGAAAAGTAAAGATCTGGTGGGACTTGAAGATGTATTTCCTACTTTATGCGACCTTGCAGGCTTACCGGCACCTCAAAACATTGACGGCAGGTCAGTAATAAGCCAGGATCTTCCTAAAAGAGAAGTTTACATTTCTCAGTGTAATGAAACTCCAAACCAACTTTACATGGCATTTGACGGCAGATATAAATACTGTTATGCGGAGTGCGAAGGTACAGAAGAGCTCTATGATCAGAAAAACGACATAAAGGAAATTCACAATCTCGCAAAAAGCAAAAAACATGCTAAGATAGTTAAATATCTGCGAAATTGCGTTATTGATTGGTGCAAAAATAATCAGGATACTATGATGCTGGATAAAAAAGGAAAATTAAAAAAAAGTGTTCTAAAAGAAATAGACGAAGAATTAACCTATAAAGATTTTACGAGTTATCTCGGCTGGAGGAAATACTAAATAGCTTCCCGAATAATCAGAATGTTTAGCGGGAGGTTAAATCAGAGCAAGACATTTTTTGAAAAACAAAAACGGGGAAACTATCATTACCGCTATTAGAGCAGCAAATTAATGGATTGACTAAACATACGTTATTATATAGAATACAACTACATTACAGCACCGGAGGTTATTATGGCAGATAACAAGATCTTTTTAAGCGAGAAGGATATCCCGCAGAAGTGGTATAACGTACAGGCAGATATGAAGAATAAACTGCCGCCGCCGCTAAAACCTGACGGAACCCCTGCAGGTCCGGAGGATTTTGCTCCTGTATTTCCTATGGAGATAATAAAACAGGAGATGAGTCAGGAAAGATGGATAGAAATACCGGATGAAGTAAGAGAGGCTTTTAAAATATGGAGACCCTCCCCTCTACATAGAGCTGTTAACCTGGAGAAAGCGCTCAAAACTCCGGCAAGGATATATTTTAAGAACGAAAGTGTTTCTCCGGCGGGCTCACACAAGCTTAATACCGCGCTGCCACAGGCTTATTATAATAAAAAGCAGGGCATTGAAAGATTAGTAACCGAAACCGGCGCAGGACAGTGGGGCAGCGCAATAGCTTTTGCAACTCAAAAGTTCGGTCTTGAATGTGTAGTATATATGGTAAAGATCTCCTTTGAACAAAAACCGTACCGCAGAATTCTTATGCAGACCTGGGGAGCTACCATTTACGCTTCGCCGACAAACCGCACCAATGCCGGAAGAAACGTACTGGCAAAAGATCCAAAATCCCTTGGTTCTCTCGGCATTGCAATTTCCGAGGCGGTTGAAGAGGCTGTGACCGGGAAAAACTCCAGATATTGTCTGGGAAGCGTGCTGAATCACGTATGTATGCACCAATCAATAATCGGTTTAGAAACCGAATTGCAGCTAAAAATAGCAGGAGAAAAGAAACCTGATGTAGTAATAGGATGCGTTGGGGGCGGCAGTAACTTTGCGGGTATCGCCTTCCCTTTTCTTTCAAGAAAAATGAAAGGCGAAGATATTACTCTTCTTGGTGTTGAACCTTCTGCCTGTCCCACTCTCACAAGAGGCCCTTTCAGATATGACTACGGCGATGAAGCAAAGTCAATGCCTCTGGTAAAGATGTACACACTCGGACATAGTTTTGTACCTTCAGGAATTCACGCAGGGGGTTTACGTTATCACGGAGATTCTCCGCTGCTCAGCCAGTTTGTCAACGAGGGACTTATCCAGGCTGTAGCTTACCCTCAAACCCCGGTTTTTGATTCCGCTTTGCTTTTTGCCAGAACTGAGGGTATACTTCCTGCTCCCGAAAGCTCACACGCCATCAAAGCTGCAATAGACGAAGCAATAAAATGCAGGGAAACAAAAAAAGAGAAGTGCATAGTCTTCTGCCTTTCAGGACACGGTCACTTTGACCTTGGCGCTTACGAAGCCTTCCTATCAGGAAAGATAAACGACGTTGCGCTGGAGGAATGCACAATTAAAGAAGCTCTGGCGGATGTTCCCGTAATTGACTGGAAAGGTTGATAATTACAAAAAAAGGGTCTCGAAAACGAGGCCCTTTTTTATTTGAGAGATTTTGCAATATATTTATTTATCTCAACTTCCGATATTATCATTCCGGCAACCATAATAAATCCGCCTAAGGCCGCAACCGGGATTAGCTTTTCCCCTCCAAAAGTCCAGGCAAACACAGCGGCAAAAATAGGTTCTGTTGTTAGTATCAAAGCAGACCTTACTGTTGACAGGTGTTTTTGCGTATGAAGTTGGAGTAAAAACGAAGCGACAGTGGGAAACAAAATAATATACCCTATATTTACTATATTCCCCTTAACGCCGGATAAAATAGGATACCCCGCAAAAAGCGAAATTATAAGAGCTGTCAAACCGGCAATAAAGAGCTGCTGAAAGCAAAGCACGAGCAAATCAATTTTGTTGTCTTTGGTTTTTTCCGATATGTATACAATATGCACTCCTGAGAAAATCGCTGTGACAATAGTTAGAACATCTCCAATATTTAGCCTGTTCAGTCCTCCTGTTAGAATCCACAAACCAAAAACATTAACAAGCAAAGCAATTATTTTAATAAAAGAGGATTTGCGTTTAAATAAAAAAAATGAGAACACGGGAACAAAAACAACAAACATACCTGTGATAAACCCGGAATTTGAAGCTGAAGTGTATTTTAACCCTACAGTCTGGGAGATCATAATTACAGAAAGCACGATTCCGAGAGTAACGCCGGTTCTTAAATTGCTCAAAAGATCCTTTTTCAAAAACAATGCAACAGCAGCCAGTACAAGAGCAGCGCCGCCCATTCTTATGGCCACAAAAGGAAGCGGTTGAACATAATCCACAGCTTCTTTTATCTGATAAAAAGAAGCACCCCACATTAAGGAGCCAATGAGCAAGCCAAGAACAGAGTATATTATTTTTTTTGATTCATTCACTTGTGTTTCCTTTTCTCCTTCCGGAAATTTCTTATTTAAGGATATGCGCCAGTTTTCTAAAAATTATTTTTCTTTTTCTTCTTGCAATAAAACCAAGTACAACCGCGCAAACAGCCATACAAAAAAACACATTAATGGGAGACTCCGGCTCCAGAAGAGACCATTTAACAAAAGTGAAAAACACCCAAGAGAAGAGTACTTATGGCAAGACTAAAGCCTGCTGTTTCATTTGTCTTTTTTAGGTATTCTTTTTAAACCAGCTGATTATTTCATCGGCTTCTTTAGCCGAGGAAACTTCGCTGTAATATGCAACACCTTCGGGTTTTAATTCTTTATGCAGTTTTTTTAAAACTTCAAAAGGGGCCCCAATTTGCAGTTTTTTTCCGCCTTGTTGAAGTTTTTTGTACAAATCTATCCAGCCTTCAGGTCCGGGTTGACCGGCACCGGGTACCCATTGAATTGCCTCAATTTCTTTTGCCTCAATAATTGAATCCAGGTGAATAAGCGCCTGCGGACCATCATAATGCATAATACAATGTTCCATAAAAGAAGCTTCTTCTCTTAATGAAGGGATTACATGCTTCCTCCCTTCTTCCGGACCTATTAGAGCAAGAAAATCACACTGAATCCTGACAAATCTGTCATCACAATATAAAGGGAGAGCGCCAACACAACCCCTTTCTTTCATTTTTGCTGCATCATAAACCGCATCATAAACAGGTTTGTACAGCTTTCTTATTTTTGCCAGAGCCGCTTCAACTTTATCCGGGCAGTCCATCAGGTCCATACAAAGATTTCCCGGACCTCTAATAGCGCTAAAGCAATCCATATTGCTGTGAATATCAATCATTGCTATATGAAATTTACCTTCACTGTAGTCAGCTGCAAATTTTACCTGCTCCAGCATTTTATTCCACAAACTTCCCTTAGATGTATCTAGAACCGGATTATAAGCATCCCAATCAGAAACAAAAGCATCCACCCATGAGGTATTATCTTCCTGTCTAATTTCTATTTTAGCCCCCAGGAAAGCACTGAACTGATCAGGACCAAAACCCGGTCTAAAATTGGGCATTGACTCGCCTGCAAAATAAGTGTTTGCAGCATACTCTTCAAAAGCCATTAGATCTCTTTTATAATTACCGTCAAAACCTGTTACAGTGGGACGTTTATACTTTTTTATTGCAACAGCTTCTGATTTAGGCGCAGTAACAGCAACTAAAGGCCTATCTATAATTTCATTATTCCAATACGCCTTCCAGTATTTCCGCGCCTCTTGAAAATTTGGTTTATATTTTAGTTCCATTGCAGACCTCCTTGATATTTAAGTAATAAATAGATTGTATATATTATTTTATTTTTTCGATAACTTTTAAAAAACATTTACCGGTTTAGCGGTTTTCCGGGCAACGGAGGTTCCAATTTTGACAGGTCAATATTAAATTGAGTCAAAATAGTGGGGACAACGTCAGCCTGGGTACCGTTCTTTTTCACGGCCTTATCATTAGTGACCAGAAATATTTCAGGCGCATAACTGTGATCTTTTTTTCCTTCATCAAAACCATGATCCGCGGTAACATAGACCATCGTTTTATCATAAATCTTCAACTCTTTAAGTTTATTCAGCACTCTTCCAATCCGAGAATCTTCACTGATAAGCGCAGCTTCATACTCGGGAGAGTTCTCGCCATATTTGTGACCTTTCGAATCTACATCTTTAAAATGAAAGAACATAAAAAAACGCTTATCCTTATATTTGTCCAGATAATCCAACCCCTTCACCACGACAGACTCAGAACGTTTAGACTCATCTCCGTCCCAAACATCAATACTATTTTTTGCATTGTAATAAGGTTGATCAGCGGTACTTGCCCCCATATAGCTCTCTTTCCCCATCACCATAACAGTAACAATATTTTCTTTACCCAAAACTTTTTCTAATCTTTCTCCTATAGTATATCCGGCAGGAATAGCTTTATACTTCCTATTTGACTGTACATTGTTAAGTTCTTTTGGAAGCCCCGTCAGCATCTCCGCATGTCCCGGCCCGGTCCCTGTGTCGTGTCCTTCAATTTGCAGATCAACAAAAGCGCCTTCTGCTTTCAACTCTTTAATTACCGGTACTTTTCCGGACGCGAGTAATTCATTAAGATGAGCCCTCTGCGCCCCGTCAAGTGAAATGAGTATGGCATTATGAGTTTCAGCGGAGAGAGAAATAACAAATATAAGGGAACTGAGTATATATTTCATAAAACTTATACGCACAGCATTGCTCCTTTTTCTATTTCGTCATGGACCATTCGAACTGCTCAGATTTATGGCGGAGAAGGAGGGATTCCATCTTCCCCCGTCGCTGGCGCGCCTCCTCTGATGCCGGCCGCCCTCGCTTTTCTCCTCCTCTTCGTCGGCGCTCGGGTCGGCTTCGAAGCCCCTTCCCATCTTAGCGCCATAATAATTCCAAGGAGCCGGAATTATTATGGCGGAGAAGGAGGGATTCGAACCCTCGAAACCGTGAGGTTTACACGCTTTCCAGGCGTGCGCCATAGACCAACTAGGCGACTTCTCCTAACCTTTGTCTGACAAGCTGTAATCAGCTATAACAAAGAAAAACACCCTGCGGGTGTTGATGAAAATGAAATTGCCTTTAATAGTAGTTTTTATATCGTCTCTATAATTGATTATAGCAAATTATTACTAATCATTAAACCTTATTCAGTACAGACCTTACGGGCTCCTTATTAACTTTGACTTTCTTGTTTTTTACTTAATATTTGCTACTTTCTTACCTGCCCGCTGCCTGTAACTATAAACTTTGAGCTCGTCAGTTCTGTTAATCCCATCGGACCTCTTGCGTGAAGTTTCTGGGTGCTGATTCCTATTTCGGCGCCCAGGCCGAGCTCAAACCCGTCATTGAATCTTGTAGAGGTGTTTGAAAATACTACTGCGGAATCCACTTCCCTTAAAAACTTCCTGCAGGCGTTTTTATCTTTGGAAACAACGGCATCACTGTGATGCGAGCCGTAAGTGTTTATGTGTTTGATGGCTTCTTCTATGCTTTTTACCTGTTTTACGCCGATGATAAGATCATGGTATTCTTTGTACCAATCAGATTCTGTCGCGGCCTTTGCTTTTTTATAAATTGTCCGTACGGCTTTGTCCGCGCGAATTTCCACTCCGTAGTCCGCAAGGCGCTTGAGTATTGCGGGCAAAAATTTTGCGGCAATATCTTTATGAACCAAAAGTTTTTCTGCTGCATTACACACAGAAGGACGCTGGGTCTTTGCATTAAATACAATATCTCCGGCAACTTTCAGATCTGCAGCTTTACCCACATAGATATGACAGTTACCCTCGCCATGCGCTATGACCGGGACGGAAGATTTTTCTATGATGTATCTTATCATTTCCTGCCCGCCTCTTGGAATTATTACATCCAGATACTTTTCCTGTTTTATCATGATATCCACCGCGGCCCGGTCTGCTGTATCAATAAATTCGACACAACTGGAAGGAAGTCCGGACATCTTTAAGGCTTTTTTTATTACTGTCACAAGAGCCTTATTTGAATTCAAGGCTTCAGAGCCGCCGCGTAATAGAACCGAATTTCCTGCCTTCAAGCAAAGAACTGCTGCATCAATAGTAACATTGGGTCTGGCTTCATATATAATGCCTATTGCTCCAAGCGGAACGCGCATTCTCTCAACCTTTAAACCGTTAGGCATATGTTTTTTATCATAAAGGACACCGACCGGGTCGTTAAGAGCGCTCACTTCTTTAATGCCTGCAACCATCATTTCTATTCTTTTTTCATTAAGAAGCAGCCGGTCGAGTAAAGAAACGGAAAGCCCGGTTTTTCTGCCATTTTCCATATCTATTGCGTTTGCTCTAAGAATATCTTTTGACTTGAAAAGCAGGATAGAGGCAATTTTTCCGAGCAGACGGTTTTTTTTCTTTGCGGTTAAATTGTAAAGCTCCAGGCTTGCCGCTTTGACAGCTTTTGCCTTATTTTCAACAAGTTTTTTTAGTATCATATTTGTATTATAGCAAATGAATTTGAGGTATTCCATTTAAAAACCGATTGCCGGCAACTAAGGTTTGCTCGCGCACTCCCACCCGTGTGAGAAAAATACAATAATTTACTTTGCGGGACAGCCGTTCATAAGCTGCCATATTTCATGGTCTGTCATTTTTTTTTCACAGGGTAAAAAAAGAGTTCCGTTTGGCTCGCCGGAAACAATACTCTTAATAACCGCGGGATCTTTTCCGTCAGCGATTACCATTGTAATACCGGCAGCAGCGCATTTTTTGGCTGCTTGAAGTTTTGTAGTCATACCGCCGGCAGCCAGCTCCCCTTTTGAGCTCTTGGCAAGCCTTTCTATTTTACGGGTTATCTTCACTACAACAGGTATAAGCTTTGCGTTCTTGTTGTTAACAGGATCATCATTGCAAAGACCTTTAACATCGGAGAGAATTATAAGCAAATCCGCGCCCACCAGATTTGACACCATAGCTGAAATATTATCATTGTCCCCGACTTTTATCTCATCAACCGCTACCGTATCGTTTTCATTTACGACAGGTATTACACCTCTTTTTAATAGTGCTTCAAAAGTATTTTTTGCATTTAGATATCTCTTCCTGTCCGTAAAGTCATCTTTTGTAAGCAGCAACTGACCTAAAAGCACTCCGTGCCCGCGAAAAGCATGTACATAAGCCTCCATTAGCAGAGGCTGTCCTATTGCGGCGGTGGCCTGTTTTTCAGGAATAGTTTTTGGTTTTTCCTTGAGTTTTAGAGCAGCGACGCCCGCCCCTATGGCTCCTGAAGTTACAATACAAATCTCCTTTCCCTCTTCCAGAAGCAGAGCAAGTGTCTTCGCAAGCTTTAAAATCCGGCCTTTGTTAAGCCCCTTTACCTTGTCGGCAAGAAGCGCAGTTCCTATTTTTACAACTATTCTTTTATACATCAAGTCGCTCCAACTTATTGATTAATTACTATTTAATGAGAATTATTTTCTTGCTGTTTTTCAGCTTCCTTAAACAATCAATAGTTCTTAGTAATTTATTTTTGTTCTTTTTCAAATGAAAGCTTGTCTCCGCTTGCTTTTGCTAATATTATGCTGCCCTCTGCAATATTTTTATTCAAGATCTCTACTGAAAGCGGATCTTCCACATACTTTTGAATTGATCTTTTTAAAGGCCTGGCGCCAAAAACGGGATCATACCCCTTTTCAATAAGAAATTCCTTGGCTGAAGGCTCAAGTTTCAGCATTATCTTCTTTTCCTTCAGACGGGCATCTAACTTTTTAATGAGAAGCTCTATGATACTGCTCAAATTTTCTTTCGTAAGCTGATGAAAAACCATAACCTCATCTATTCTGTTTAGGAATTCCGGGTTGAAGGTTTTCTTAAGTTCATCCATCACTTTCCCTTTCATTCCCTCAAAATTTCCTTTTTCATCCTGTTTTTTAAAGCCTAACGAAGCCCCCTTATCTATGGCCCTGGCGCCCGTATTTGAAGTCATAATGATTACTGTGTTTTTAAAGTCAACAATTCGTCCGAAAGAATCAGTAAGCCGGCCGTCATCCAGAACCTGAAGAAGAATATTAAATACTTCCGGATGCGCTTTTTCTATTTCATCAAAGAGAACGACGGAATACGGCCGCCTTCTGACTTTTTCTGTCAGCTGTCCGCCCTCATCAAAACCCACATAACCGGGGGGCGCACCCACAAGACGTGAAACCGCAAATTTTTCCGAGTACTCCGACATATCTACGCGAATCAGAGCTTTTTCATCTTCAAACATAAACTCCGCCAGGGCCCGCGCAAGCTCCGTTTTCCCTACTCCGGTAGGTCCGAGAAAGATAAAAGAGCCTATGGGCTTTTTTGGATCCGAAAGTCCTGCCCGGCTTCTTTGTATTGCCTTGGTAATAGATTTTATGGCAGCATCCTGGCCTATTACTCTGTTATGCAAAGCAACTTCCATGTTAAGGAGTTTTTCCGACTCCTTTTCTTCAAGTTTAAAAACCGGAATCCCCGTCCACTGAGAAACCACTTTGGCAATATCTTCAACCGTAACTTTTTTTTCGGTGATATCCCGGGACTTATCCCAGAGCTTCTTAATATTATCCTGTTTTATTTTCAATTCCTTTATACGATCGCGAAAGCTGGCAGCTTTTTCAAATTCCTGAGCCTTTACGGAAGCTTCTTTTTCATTAACCGCCTTCTCCAGTTCCTTTTCCACTGCAATCACCTCTGCCGGACGCGAAGATGATCGTAATCTTACCATTGCAGAAGCCTCGTCAATAATGTCTATAGCTTTATCCGGTAAGAATCTTGCCGTCACATATCTATCCGCCAGACAGGCGGCTTCTTTAACAGCCTCATCTGTTATTTTTACTTTATGGTGCGCTTCATAGCGGTCCCGGAGTCCCTTAAGGATAAGCACTGTCTCTTCCACCGAGGGAGGATTGACTATCACAGTCTGGAATCTCCTTTCCAGCGCTCCGTCTTTTTCTATATGTTTTCTATACTCGTTTAAAGTACTTGCCCCGATACACTGAACTTCGCCTCTAGAAAGGGCGGGCTTTAGCATATTCGAAGCGTCAATAGCGCCTTCTGCCGCCCCCGCTCCGACCAGGGTGTGCAGCTCGTCAATAAAAACAATAACATTTCCGCTGTGCCGGAGTTCGTTCATAACCGCTTTTAATCTCTCTTCAAATTCGCCGCGATATTTTGTTCCCGCCACCATACCTGCAAGATCTAAAGTAAGCACCCGCTTTCCGAGCAGGAGCTCCGGAACATTTCTTGAAATTATCTTTTGCGCCAGACCTTCTACTATTGCAGTCTTGCCTACTCCGGCCTCTCCGAGTAATACCGGATTGTTCTTAGTGCGCCTTGAAAGAATCTGAATAACCCGGTCTATCTCCGTTTCTCTGCCAATAACCGGGTCAAGCTTGTTTTCCTTTGCCAGCGCTGTAAGATCTCTGGAAAAGGCGTCCAGCGCGGGAGTCTTACCTGATTTTAAACCGGCAGGCTGAGCCCCTGCCTGCTGAGGAAATATTTGAGAAAAAGGATTTTGTTTGGAGGTGGAAGAAGAAGACTGCCCGCCTAAAAGTTCTATAGTCAGTTCTCTGGCGCGCTCTAACGTAATACTAAAACTGCCAAGGACTTTAGACGCCGCGCTTTCTCCTTCTTTTATTATTCCCAGGAGCAGATGTTCGGTCCCGACATAGCTGTGACCCATAGTTGTAGCTTCTTCAATGGCCAGCTCCAGAGATTTTTTGGCCTTGGGAGTAAAAGACAGTTCTTCAGCTTCGGCCGTACCGGTTCCAGGAGCAAGCATGCTCTCTACTTCTTTTTTTAATTTAGTAAGGCTTATGCCCATATTTTTTAACACACCTATGGCCACCCCGCTTCCGCCCCGGATCAGACCAAGCAGAATGTGCTCGGGGCCGACGTAATCATGCTTAAGCCTGGAAGCTTCTTCTTTTGCATAGGTAATAATCTTCTGCGCTCGTTCGGTAAATTTGTGAAACATAATATTCCTCCATTTTCAAAACGCCTTGTATCAAAAACATTTTATCATAAAAAAGGGGTTAATAACAAGCAAGGGATGCGGAACGAAGTTTATAAAGTTTTGGGGTCTAAAAGCAACGCATTGCCGGCCGGTAACCATATCCGCTTTGTCAAAATTCTTTGACTTAGAGGGACAACGCCGTGAGCCGGCACCTATCAGGCCAGTTTTTCTCTTATTATTTCGGCTCTTTTTCTGTCCCGCTCGGCTTCACTCATCTCTACGGAAAAAAGTTTTTGAATATGTCCCGGCTGAGAGACTATAAGGAGTTCATTAATTTTTTTTAAATCTGATTTTATTATCCCGCTCTCTACTCCCATCCGGAGCGAGGAAAGAAGCGTAATGGCTTCTTCAAAATTGATAGAACGGACATTCTTTAATAACCCATAAGAACGCCAGATATTATCCTCTGTTTTTGCCCGGTCATTTTTGAAGAGGGATTCTCTTGCCTTCTTTTCGTAATTAACCAGCTGTTTGGTTACTTTATCCACTTCGCTCAATATTTCGGTTTCTTTACGCCCGAGCGACACCTGATTGCTGATTTGAAAAAAAGAAGTTTTTATATCCCTGCCTTCTCCGTAAAATCCGCGGGTAACAAGACCGAGCTGCGCAATATTATTCAAGACTTTCGTTATCTCTTTGCTGACAACCAGCCCCGGCAGATGCACCATTACAGAAGCTCTTATCCCGGTGCCGGTATTAGTCGGACAGGCCGTCAGGTAGCCCATATCAATATCATAGGCATAAGTTATTTTCTTTTCCAGCGCTGTATCGAGCTTATCCAAAGAAGCGTATGCTTCCTCTAATTGCAGCCCCGGCAGAAGTAATTGCAGTCGAATATGATCCTCTTCATTTATCATTACCGAAACGCTCTCGTCTTTGGAAAATATTACGGCGCGTTTTCTGTCGCTTATGACATGGTCGTAACTCATAATGTGCCGTTCCATAAGCACAATGCGCTCCAGCTCCGGAAGTTCCGGCAAGGCCACGGTTTTTTGACCTTTGAACAACTTATTCTTTTCAACTAACTTTGAAACCATTCCTACGAGTTCTTCGGCATCCTTCTCTCCCAAATTATGGGAAAAAGGAAAGCCGTTTACATTCCGGGCAAGTCGCACGCGGGAGGAAACTACGATCTCTGAACTCGGGCCGGGCTCAGAAAACCATTTACTTGTGGTTTTTACGAGTTCTTCAAACATCGTTCAGCATATCCTTGTAGATTTTTTTCTCAAGTTTCTTAATCTTATCTCTGAATTTCGCGGCATCTTCATAACGCTCTTCATTAACAGCCTGCGCTAACTTGTTTTTCAGATTATTCATCTCTGACGGATCAAATACTTTTGTTATTTTCTTGTTTACTTTTTGCTTAACGGGTATTCTCTCCGGCACCTTGCCGGTATGCCTGTTGCTTCCGTGAATACGGCGCAGAATCGGGATTAAAGATTTTTTAAAGGTATAATAGCAGAGAGGACAGCCGAGAAAGCCGGATTTTCTAAGGTCATTGCTGGACCAGCCGCATTGGCAGGTGACTTTTACGCTATTTTCCAAGCCGTCCAAAGACTTTTCCTCTTCCATAAAACCGGAGAGAAGATTACCAAAGAAAGAGGGTTTGTCCATAGCAAAAGAAATCATCCCTTTTTCCTGGGCGCATTTATCACAAAAGTTAACCTCAGTGCTCTGCCCGTTTACTATCTGCTGGAAATGGACGGTTGATTCTCTTTCATGACAGCTATCACATTTCATAACAAGCTCCTTAACTGCAGTTCGTAATGTCTATACCGATAGTTTTAGATTTCTCTTCCAACAGCTTTAGCAATCGGTCTTAACTCATTCATTAGTTGTCTAAATTTTTCAGGAAGTAAAGACTGATCTCCGTCAGATACCGCCTCTTCCGGATTATGATGAACTTCCAGCATCAGACCGTCACAGCCGGAAGCAAGAGCTGCTTTTGACATCGGTATCACCCAGCGCCATTTTCCCGTGGCATGGGAAGGATCTACTATAACCGGCAGGTGACTCAGATGTTTTACCACCGCAACCGCCGCTAAATCGAGTGTGTTCCTCGTAGCGTCTTCAAAAGTCCGAATACCTCTTTCGCAAAGAATTACTTTATAATTACCGCGCGACATAATATACTCAGCGGACATCAGCCACTCTTTAATAGTGGAAGAAAGCCCCCTCTTTAAAAGAACCGGAACCTTGCATTCCCCGATTTCCTTCAGGAGTTCAAAGTTTTGCATATTTCTGGCGCCTATCTGAATTATATCCGTATATCTGGCAACAAGGTCGACGGTCCGTGTATCCATGACTTCGGTAACAATAGGCAGGCCTGTTATATCTCTCGCTTCTGAAAGAAGTTTTAGACCGTCCTCCCCCATTCCCTGAAAAGCATAAGGTGAAGTGCGCGGTTTAAAAGCTCCGCCCCTAAGTATGGTCGCTCCCGCCTCTTTTACCTTTTTTGCAACATCAAGAAGCGTCGCGCGATTTTCGACAGTGCAGGGCCCCGCCATAACCACAAGTTTATTTCCGCCAATCTCAATGTCCCTTACTTTAATTATTGTCGGTTCTTTCTGGAATTCTTTACTGACCAGTTTGAAAGGCTGCAATACCGACATAACCTTTTCGACGCCGGGCATAGTTTCTATAGGAAGTTCGGCAAGAATACGGTCGTCGCCCACAACCATAATTAAAGTTCTTTCAATCCCTTTTGAAACATGGGGTGTCAGTCCCGCCTTTTCCACCTTTTCTATAACGTGATTTATCTCATTATCTGCCGTACCCGGTTTTAATACTATAATCATAATAGGCTCCTTAAAACATGTTTCCCTGCGATGTCGTCCGCCCGGAGAACCGGCGCGGAGTAAAACAAAGGACATCCCTCTGAATTACACCCGGGTTAAATATATGAAATTACTATCTGCGAATACGAATTAAAGTGTGTTGTCAGCGGCACAATTTCTTCCGCCATACCAATATGGTCATTTGTCATTGCTTTTTAAAACTTTCTTCAGCGCTCCGATAAATCTTCTATTCTGGTTCATAGTGCCTATCGTGACTCTGATTGTCGTCCCCGTTCCGATGCATCTTACTATTATTCCCTCTTTCATAAGAGCCTCGGTAACCGGACGGGCTTCGGTCTTTACATCGAACAGTATAAAATTGGCTTCAGAAGGAACAGAGATAATACCCATAGCTTCCAGAGCGTCCCCGAGCCATCTTTTACCTTCGTTATTTACATGTTTGCTCTCTTCGACAAATTTGATATCTTTAACCGCGGCAATTCCCGCCGCTTGCGCCAGCAAATTTACATTAAACGGCTGTCTTGCTTTTTCAAGCTGTTCAATTAATTCTTTTTTTGCAATACCATAACCCAGTCTAATCCCGGCTAAACCGTAAATCTTTGAAAAAGTCCTTAGAATAATTACATTTTCTCCGAGTTTAACATATTCAACCGATTCCGGGTACTCAGCGCGCCCCACATATTCATAATAAGCTTCATCCAGGACAACAATTACATCCTTGGGAAGTTTTCCCAAAAACTCATCAAGTTTTTCCTTTGTTACCATAGTGCCGGTTGGATTATTGGGATTAGCGATAAACACTATTTTTGTTTTATCCGTAACTTTTGCGGCCATCGCTTCAAGGTCGTAGGCATAATCTTTCAAATCAACTATAACCGGTGTAGCATCGGCAATTGTGGTTACCGCCTTGTATTCCACAAACGTCAGCTTCGGATCCCCCTGCAAAACTTCATCCCCGGGATTTAAAAACACCTGGGAAATCAAAAGTAAGAGTTCATCCGAACCGTTACCAAAAATAAGATTATCAGCAGGCATTTGCAAATGCTCAGCCATCGCTTTTCTCAGCTCAAAACAGCTCCCCTCCGGATAGAAATATATCTGCTCCGCAGCCTTTTTAACTGCAGCCACCGCCTTGGGCGAGGCCCCGAGAGGGTTCTCATTAGAAGCCATTTTTATAACATCGGCAATACCAAGCTCGCGCTGTACTTCTGCCACCGGCTTGCCCGGGACATAGGGGGATAATTTATCTATGGCGTCTCTTTGAAGCTTTTTCATAGGTTTTCTCCGTTGCCGCTATTCAATTAATTTGTTTGATTTTAACACAAAAAATGGTAAAAGTCAAACAAGGGTACTTACGTGACAACCTTGACTTTTCTTTACTCCTTCTGATAAAATGATTTTTATGAAAACGCTTAATGTACTGATAACCGGTGTAGGCGGACAGGGAACCATTCTTGCCGGAAGAATTCTGGCAAAATGCGCGCTGGAGGCAGGTTTTGACGTGAAAGCAAACGAACTCCACGGTATGGCGCAAAGGGGCGGCTCGGTTACCTGCCATGTTCGTTTCGGAGAAAAGGTTTTTTCTCCGATAATTCCTGCCGGGGAGGCGGATTTTATGCTGGCTATGGAAGAGCTGGAAGCTCTGCGTTACGTCTCACAGATGAAAAAAGGCGCTTTCATTATAATGAATAAGCGAACTATTATGCCCGCAGGTCTGGAGAACAAAGCTGACGCTTATCCCCGGGAAATTCAAAAGCAGATAGCAGCTTTGGGATTTATAGTCAAAACTCTGGATGCTCAAAAAATAGCTCTGGAATGCGGTTCAATTAAAACTGAAAACATAGTTCTCTTAGGCGTCCTTTCAAAACAGCTCCCCATAAAAAAAGAAATATGGGAAGCAGTTATTAAGGCAGCTGTTCCCCGGAAGACCATAGAAATAAACCTTTCTGCTTTTGAGCGCGGTCAAGCGCTTTAACAACTAATTAACGCTTTGGACTTAAGGGTTGTTTTAACTTTACTTAATCCCTCTATTTTGATAGACTTTATTTATGATTTTTGTGAAGAGCTCCTGAAAAACGCCCGGGCATGGGGTTTAACGACTCTTCCTGATGGGGGTGATATATACATATGTTAGGACTCGAAGGAACAGGAGTTGCTCTAGCATATATCTTTACTATTTTAGCTACTCTTCTTTGCATCGTCTATGGCTGGATAAACTGGAACAAAGGCGACGAAAACGAGAAAAAAGAAGTAAAAGAAGAGCTTAAATGGGAAAAGAAGGACTCAAAATTATCCAAGTAAAACTAAAACAATAATTTCCGGGGGGACAAATGGAAATCAGTTTATTAATGATTATAACCGTCGTTGTTTACCTGATAGCAACGGCAATCTTCGGTTATATAGGATACAAACAAACCACCACCTCGTCCGACTATCTGGTCGCGGGGCGGAAACAGCATCCGATGATTATGGCGCTTTCCTACGGGGCGACTTTCATATCCACTTCTGCTATCGTAGGCTTTGGCGGCGCGGCTGCCAGTATGGGTATGGGCATGCTCTGGCTCACCTTCCTTAATATCTTCGTCGGCATCTTTATCGCCTTCGTCTATTTCGGAAAACGTACCAGAAAAATGGGGCACAGTTTGGATGCGCACACCTTCCCCGAACTTATGGGAAGGCGTTATGAATCACGTTTCATCCAGGGCGCTTCGGGACTTCTCATCTTTTTATTTATGCCGCTTTACGCGGGTGCAGTCATGATTGGCGGCGCAGTATTTTTACAGCAGGTTTTCGGTATTAACTATGAAGTTGCTTTATTATTTTTCGCGGCAATTACCGCGGTCTACGTGGTCTTCGGCGGCATGAAAGGCGTTATGTACACGGATGCTTTTCAGGGCGCTATCATGTTTATCGGTATGGCAATTCTCCTCGTGTTTACCTATGTAAAACTCGGAGGTGTTATAACGGCGCATGAAAAACTGACGGCACTCGCTTCTCTGGTACCGGCAGGCATGGCCAAGGGCGGGCATACGGGGTGGACCTCAATGCCGAAATTTGCCTCACCCATGTGGATGTCTCTGATTACCACACTTGTAATGGGCGTGGGCCTCGGCGTTCTTGCTCAACCCCAGCTTTCCGTCCGATTCATGACCGTAAAATCAAATAAAGAACTGAATCGCGCGGTGATAATCGGCGGTATCTTTATTCTTATGATGACCGGTGTCGCTTTCACGGTCGGGGCGCTTACCAATGTTTATTTCGTAGAAAAATATAAGATGATATCTCTTGATGTCACAACCGCAGATCCTGCAGTTCTAAAAGCAATGGACGAAGGAACGTATGCGGCGCCGAAAGAAGAACCAAAAGTGGTAGCTTCGGTAAAAGCAATACCTGCGGCGACAAAACAGGCAACAGGGGAAGTTGCGGCATCCGTGAAACCTGCGAAGAAAGCCATACCGGACAATATCATCCCGTTGTATATCGCAAAAGCCATGCCTGAATGGTTTACCGCACTCTTCATGGTAACCCTGCTCGCAGCGGCCATGTCTACGCTCTCCTCCCAGTTTCATACCATGGGAACGGCACTCAGCCGTGACTTTTATGAAAAAGGTCTTGAAATAAAATCTAAAAACTCTCTTCTTCTTAATAAAGTTGGCACCGGAATAGGCATTATTTTCGCAGTGGTAGTTGCCTGGCTTCTTCCGAAAGCGCTCGAGGGCGGTTCCAATATTATAGCAATCGGCACCTCTCTCTTCTTCGGACTTTGCGCGGCTGCCTTTATTCCGATGTATATCGGAGCACTCTACTCAAAGTCGGTAACCAAAACAGCGGCAATAGCAAGCTTTGCCATCGGTTCGCTTACCAGCTTATTCTGGATGACGTTCTTCCATACAAAAGAATCATCAGCCCTGAAGATCTGCAAATTTATATTCGGCAAAGATACGCTTGCGACCAATCCGGTAATGGCAACGCTTGATCCTATAGTGGTTGCGCTTCCGATCTCTTTCCTGGTAATTTTAGTCGTAAGCATGATGACGAAGAAAACCGAAGAAAAGCATTTAAAAAAATGCTTTGACGGAATAAAAGGAGGAAAATAGCAATGAAGAAACTTTTCGCAGCAGTAATGCTCTGCCTTGCCCTCTCCGCCTCGTTCTTTGCGGCCGACACCGGCAGAATGTGGGAAAATCTGAACATCACCGCGCTCCTGTCACCTGAACTTTCTTTTACCGTAATGCCCGGCCACAGATGGGAATTTGCCAGAGATGCAGGAGCAACGCAAGACACCTATTTTAACGAATTATTTGTAGGACCCACTTACACAACAAAGCTTAGCCCGGCGCTAAAATTTAAGTTCTCTTTCTGGTACTACTATATGGGTTTCCCGAATAAAACAACAGGGGCCTATCCCTTTACCCATAATATAGAAGTGATACCGGCAATAGATTGGAAGGTTTCGGACAAGCTTACAATTTCCAACAGAACTATCCTGCACAACACTTTCTTTTCGTCCGTAGAAACTACAGAAGCCAAGCAGAACGGTCTTTCCATAATGATGAGGGAAATGATCACCCTTTCTTATAATCTCTCCGAAATAGACCCGAAGCTTAATCTAATTTTCGGCGACGAGGTTTTTATTGGTTTTAAGGAATCGGATAACGGAGCCACGCCTAAACCGAACGGTTTTTATAGAAGCGGCTTTAACTCAAACAGATTGTACATAGGTTTTTCCTATGCACTAGACCCGATGCTGATTGTCATCCCGCAGTACGTCTATGAAACGACCTATAACACGGCGGGCGGGCTTACCGGTAATAACCACAACTTCTACCTGACGGTAACTTACCTGCTCAAGATGTTCTAAAAGATTTTTTTTGCAGACCCGGGGGCGCTTAAAAACGCCCCTTTTTTTTTAGATTTACAACACTCTTTCTTTATTATATAATAATTTATATTCATCATTCTCAAGGAGGTTGCAAATGTTTGGTTTGCCTCTTGGTGCTTTTCTCGGAGCAACTCTTGTTCCTTTGGTAATAATACTTGCGCTAACTATCTGGGCGCTGAGATTTAGGGAGTAGTTGTGGAAAACTCTATTGTCAATATAATCGGAATAATCGCCTGCTTTCTTTGCCTTATATATATTGATTATGTCCCATCCAAAAAGATAAAAACCTCCTCGGATTTTATCGTCGGCGGCAGAGAGCTCAACTTTCGGGTTTTTGTCCTTCTTATTATCTCCTCCTGCGCTTTTGGAATGTCTTTACTCGGTTCTGCCGGACTTGATTCTAAAACCGATCTCAGAGGCTATTCTCAACGAAACAGAGACATGTTTTTTCGTAAACAAAATACCCTGACAGGAGAATAACTATGTTCTGGCAAAAAGCTTTGGAAACATTGCAACGGGACAGACTGGAAGCCCTTCAGCTGAAACGCCTCAAGGAAACAACTGCCCGCGTTTATGAAAAGGTTCCTTATTATAAAAAACTATTTAAGTCGAAAGGTATAACTCCAAGGCATATTAAAACTCTGAAAGATGTTGTAATGCTTCCTTTTACAACCAGAGAGGATTTGCAAAAAAACTATCCTGATAAACTTCTGACCATAAAACACCACGACACACTGCGCCTTCACACATCCTCGGGAACAACAGGGAAGCCCAAGGCTATTTTTTTTACCAGAAATGATATCGACGTGGCGGCAAACAACATCGCCAGATGTCTCACCATGACGGGAGTTACAAAAGCCGATGTTTTACAGAATATGATGAGCTACGGTTTGTTTACCGGCGGACTTATGATGCATTATGGCGCCGAAAAAATAGGAGTTCTTGTAATCCCTTCAGCCACAGGAAACACAGACAGACAATTGCTTCTTATGGAGGATTTCGGAACCACTTCAATTCACCTGACTCCTTCTTACGCTTTATATCTTTCTGACATCTTCGAGAAGAAAGGTCCCGCTTTCAGAAAAAAACTAAAACTAAAAAGAGCCTATATGGGCGCAGAGCCGTACACGGAAGAAACCAAAAATAAAATAGAAGCGCTGTTAAAAGTAAAAGTTTACAACTCTTATGGTTTGACAGAGATGAACGGCCCGGGCGTCGCTTTTGAATGCGGACTCCAAAACGGGATGCACCTCTGGGAAGACTCTTACATAATGGAGATAGTTGATCCAAAAACGGACAAACAATTACCTGACGGCGAGATTGGAGAGCTTATACTTACTACACTTACCCGCGAAGGCATGCCTATAATACGCTACCGCACCAGGGATCTCACCGCTATAATTCCGGAAAAATGCAAATGCGGGCGGACGCACAGAAGGATAATGCGTATAAAAGGCAGAGCCGACGACATGTTTATAATGCGGGGGGTCAATATCTACCCTCAGCAGATTGAACGGGTCCTTATGGGTGTTGCGCATGTGGAAAAAAACTATCAAATCTATCTTGACGAAGGCGACAAAATAAAAGTCAAAGTAGAGATAACCAAACAACTTTTTGACGGAAATCTTGAACACTTAAAGAAACTCCAAACAGATCTTACGGAGAAACTTAGGACAGAAATACTGATAAGACCAAGTGTTGAACTCGTGGAACCGGGAACCCTGCCTGTTTCCGAAGGAAAAGCAAAACGCGTTTTCGATAACAGAAAGATTTACTAGAGTTTTCTTGGGTTTTTCAAAGAAGCTTTATTAATTTTACAAACCATTAATCGGAGGAGTATTTATGCCCATACTTAAACAGTTATCGGTGTTTGTGCAGAACCAGCCGGGCAAGATAGAGCGTTTGACCAGCATACTGGCGGAGAATAATATAAACATACTGGCTTTTAACATTGCCAGTAGCGGCGAATATGGGGTAATTAAAATAATAGCGGATAAACCCGAACTTGCTTATAAAAAATACAAGGAAGCGGGCCTCACGGCCTATCTTTCGGAGGTGCTTGGAATAAAAATGCAGGATAAACCGGGAGGCCTTCACGACGCTGCCAAGATAATCGCAAAGAACAGCCTTAATGTTGAAAACGCCTATGTCTATGTTCCAAAATCAAGAAAGAGCGCCATGCTTGTTATCGATGTCCGTGATGTAAAAGCGGCAAAGAAAAATATTGCCTTCGGAAAGAAACAAAAATCTAAATAGAGGTGGCTATGACTGATAAATTAATTTGGAACCCCAAAGCTGAGTGCATGCTCTCAAAAGAAAGAGAACGCTTGCAGCTTGAGCGCCTGCAGCATATGGTAAAGTATGCTTACGAGAAAATACCTTATTACAAAAAGTCTTTTGATGCCGCAAAGGTCAAACCTTCTGATATCAAGCTGCTTAAGGATATTACAAAACTTCCCTTCACCTCCAAGGATGATTTGCGAGAAGCCTATCCTTTCGGAATGTTCGCCGTTCCCCAGGAAGAAATACTTGAAATACACACCTCCTCGGGCACCACAGGAAGGCCTGTGGTAGTAGGGTATACCTCTTCAGATATTGACCTCTGGAGCGAAGTCATGGCGAGAGCTCTTTCTATGGCCGGCACCACAAAAGCGGACTCGGTCCAAAACGCCTACGGTTACGGTTTATTTACGGGCGGACTCGGCGTGCACTACGGCGCAAGAAAAATCGGGGCCAATATTGTGCCTATTTCGGCGGGTAATACAAAAAGACAACTTGAAATCATGAGAGATTTTGGAACCACCGTACTTACCTGCACCCCTTCCTACACGCTTTATCTTGCCGAAGTCGCGGCGGAAGAAGGCCTTGATCTCAAACAATGCAAATTAAGAGCCGGAGTCTTCGGCGCGGAAATGTGGACGGAAAAGATGCGTGAAGAAATAGAAAAACGTCTCCACTTGACCGCGCTTAATATATACGGTCTGACCGAAATTATCGGGCCCGGAGTTTCACAGGAGTGTATGGAAAAGACAGGGCTTCATTTACAGGAAGATCATTTTTTCCCTGAAATCATAGCGCCGGATACACTGACCCCTGTGGAAGAAGGTCACAAAGGCGAACTGGTGCTTACCACCTTAACCAGAGAAGGCACCCCGATGATACGCTTTAGAACTAAAGATATTACAGCGTTACGACACGGCGAGTGCAAATGCGGCAGGACCACCGTAAAAATGGACAGAATTACAGGCAGATCTGATGATATGATGAAGATAAGAGGCGTAATCGTCTTCCCTTCCCAGATTGAAAAAGCCCTCCTGGAGATACCCGGTATTGAGCCGCATTATAAGATTATTATTACCAGACCCCACCAGCTGGACGAAATCGAGGTCCAGGTGGAAGCCTCAAAGAAAATGTTCTCAGACGAAGTAAAACATATGGAAGAAGCCAAGAACAACATCGAAAGCCATATTGAGCGCGCCATAGGTATCCGAATCAAAGTAACGCTTGTAGAGCCCAAGTCTATACAAAGAAGCGAAGGTAAGGCCAAGCGTGTTTATGATATGAGGAATATAAAGTAAACTAAGTGACAAATGACAATTTAAGGAGGATTATTATATGCACGTAAAACAGGTGTCAATCTTTTTAGAGAATAAAAAGGGACGGCTTCTTGATGCTTTGAAGGCGCTGGCCAGAGCAAAGATAAATATTAGGGCCCTTTCTATCGCCGACACTGCAGACTACGGAATTCTTCGGATGATACTTTCCGACGTGGTCAGAGCCAAAGCAGCGCTGGAAACAGCCGGCTTCACGGTTAATCCGGACCGAAAACATAGAACTCGGAATAAAAACCCTGACAAACGCAAAAGTAAAGATACTGGAAGCAAAGAAAGTTTATTCTATCTAAAAAGTTGCGGGTTTTCGGCTGCAAACGACTGGTGAAAAAAAACAAGCAAGGTGCGATTTGCCCGCAAACTGTTACTTTTTTTTAAGCGTCAATACACATGGTCTTCTGGCTATTATTACATTTACTCCGTTCTCTTGTGCAAGCTTCTCTTTTATCAGCGCCGTTGTTTCTTCGATCTTTACAGGATCTATTACAGTAACAGTTGATGCGCCGCTTGCTTTACAGAGCTCCTCAAGTATTACCTTTGGCACCTCCTGCCCTTTTGCAGTTATCCCAATTAGAGGCGTTGGCTGATGTCCGGTCATAGCTGTTGAAGAGTTGTCAAGTATCAATACCGTAATATTTGCTCTATTATATACCGCGCTTATTAAAGCGGGAAGTCCCATATGCATAAAGGTGGAATCTCCGATAACACAGGCGACTCTTTTTACTCCCTGTCCCGCAATTCCGGCAGCTTTTGAGATACTTGCACCCATACAAAGACAGGAGTCCAGGGCCTCTAACGGCGGATTGCAGCCCAGAGTGTAGCAGCCTATATCGCCGGCCGTGAAAGAAGGAGCGGCAGCTTTTAAAGCTGTATATAAGTCTCTATGCCCGCACCCGGGACAAAGCACCGGAGGACGCCGGGGAAGATCTCTTACCCCGCAGGAAGGCGTTTGTTTTTTTAAGTATAAACCAAGCGCATCCGCGCCGACTTCTCCCGTTCTGTTTATCTCTCCTGTTAACTTCCCTTTGACGTTTTTATGATACTTCCGAACGAGTTCTTCAATAACCGGCTCGCCTTCTTCGAGAACAATAACTTCCTCCAACCCGGCAACAAAGTCTTTAAGCAAGGCCTCATCCACAGGGTAAAAAGAAACCTTTAACACCGCAAAATCTTCCGCATACTCCATAGCGTAGTTATAGGCGATACCGCAGGCAATAATGCCTTTTTTTTGTTTATCTTTAAAAATACTGTTGTAAATCGCGCCATCTTCCGTCAAACCTTTCTGTTTTTCTATAAGCGCCTTATGCAGGCGTACTACATTGGACGGTATCGCAATTAACTGGGCGGGATCTTTTTGAAGCGCCAGTTTATTCTCTTCCCTGATTTCTCCTTCAGCTACGGGAGACGAAGTATGGGAAAGCTTGGTGAGACTTCTAAGCATTACAGGCATTTTATATTTTTCTGAGAGGTCAAACGCAGCGATAATAAAATCCTTGGCTTCCTGCGAATCCGAGGGTTCAAAAAGCGCAATTTTTGCAAACCGGGCAAATATTCTTGTGTCCTGTTCGTTCTGAGAGGAGTATGCGCCCGGGTCATCGGCAACCACAACAACGAATCCGCCTTTATTACCCAGATAAGCCGAAGTCATTAACGGATCTGCGGCAACATTCAATCCTACATGTTTCATAGAAACCAGCGACCGCCTGCCCGTATAAGAAGCTCCCAAGGCCGTCTCATAAGCGACTTTTTCGTTAACCGACCATTCGGCCCGCCCTTTAAAATGCTTGGCTAAATATTCAAGAATCTCTGTTGCGGGAGTACCGGGATAGCTGGTGGCATAGGAAAGACCTGCTTCTATAGCGCCTCTCGCAATTGCCTCATTGCCCGTCATTAATTCTTTTTTTTGAATCATCAGTTTCCCCTTTTTACTCCTGTTATCCCAAATCTTTCTTAATATATACGAAATATCATTTAAAAACAAGAGTAAAAAATGCAGCTGCTGAAAGTTAAACAAGCGCGGCAGCAAAGCTTTTCTCCCGGTATTCTTTCTTGCTTAAGGCTTTTTTTTATGTTACAATTCTTTGTAAACTATTATACTATGTGAGGTTTACAATGAGATACTTAATAATTGCCGCCCACCTTTTTTTTACTGCGATATATTCCTCAGCGGAAGAACCTTTTGTACTGGAAGACATACTGGTAATAGGAACGAGGCTGAATATCGACAACCCTTTTTGCATATCTTTGGATATGGAAAAGACCGGAATCTTGGGAATTGAAGACGCACTTACAAGTAACTCCGATGTTGACCTCCAGCAAAGAGGCGCCTTTGGAATCCAGGCCGACTTTATTATAAGAGGTTCAACCTTCCAGCAAACAGCGGTCCTCCTGGATGGAATTAAAATTAATGACCCGCAAACTGCTCATTTTAACTGCGATCTCCCCGCGCCGCTTGTGCTTTTGCAAAGCATAAACCTGCTCCCCGGCCAGAGTTCTGCAATCTATGGTTCCGCCGCTATGTGCGGGGCTATAGATATAAAGACAAAACCGGCGGAGAACGATTATTTCTTCCTTAAGAGCTATGCCTCAAGCTACAACACCTTTTATTCCGGAGGTCTTTTAGCGCTGACTTTCCCTAAAAGTTATCTGCTGCTTTCTGCCGACGGGAGTTCCTCTGACGGGTACCGTTACGATATGGACTTTCGCCGTTATGCCGTCGCGCTTAAAACCGGTTGCGCGCAAAACGAGTACTCCTATGACTTTTATGCGGGGTACACCGAAAAAGATTTTGGCGCCTATGATTTTTATACACCGGGGAAAGAGAAACCCTCCCGGGAAAAGACAGGTTCGCTTTTCCTCTCTTTTGTAAATACGTTTTTTCTGCAAAAAGACACTGTTAATATTTCAATTTCCTACAAAAGACATCTCGATGATTTTATGCTGACGCTTTTGGATCCGGCAGCCTATAGAAATCTCCATATATCAAACGACACGCGGCTAGCCTTCTCATATTCTTCCTTCCCTGAAAACGGCGCAAAAACTGTTTTTGGCTTTTCTTACGGCATCTCTTCGCTTGATAGCTCAAACCTTGGAAAAAGGCAGGAAGAATATCCGGGCCTGTCACTTGAAACATTTTTCCCTTTAACTGATAACTCTTCCTTCACCGCCGCGCTCTTGCTTGAGGCAAGGAAACAACTGTGTGAAACAGCAGAAAGCCTTAGTTTTTCCTTCAAGCCGGATACAAACACGGACATCAAATTATCAGCCGGCAGGTCTTTTCGTTTCCCGTCTTTCACTGAACTCTACTACACGGATCCTTTTAACACGGGAAATGAGCGTCTCTCTGCGGAAAAAGCATATGCCGTAGAGCTTGGTATTGTCTCAAACTTCAGCCCGGAGGTTAAAGGGATTATATCTTTTTTCTACAGATACCAAAACAATCTTATTGACTGGGTAGCGGAAGGCGGCCTCTGGAAAGCGCAAAATATCGGAACCTCTGATTTTTACGGAACTTCCGCGGCTTTTGACTTTAAAGTGAACAATACTGACGGCGGCGGCATTTCTTATTCTTTCACCCGGGCAATAGCCGGAATAACCTACGTATCCAAATATGCTTTAAATTATCCGGAACATAAACTAAATATAAATATTAACCTGATGCTCCCTTTTGCGGTCACTTTAAACCTTCCGGCTCTTTTTATTCTTAGAAACGCAGAAAATAGTTACGAAATTCTTTCCCTGAACGTTTCGAAAAACATAGGCAGCGCCAGGCTGACTTTTGGAGTGAACAATATTTTTGACCGGCAATACCGGGATATAGCAGGCGTCACCCGTCCGGGAAGAACATTTTTCCTCGCCTGCGAGATGTATTTAAGATAACTCTGGCGAAGCGCCGGATCTGTCAACTTTCCGCCAAAGAAGCCGCTTTTTGCTTTTTCCGGCCCTCTAAACACCCAAACTGCATCTTTTTATGTTGTAGTCGTATTTTTTTTGGTATAATCTAAACTTACAGGAAAGGAGACTTAGTGTCCATCTACCGCGAACCGCTTTACTACGAAATAGCTTTTAGTTTCATTAAGCCTTCAAAACAGATTGACCTTTTTGAAGCGCTCATAAAAAAGTATTCAAAAATAAAAACCGTATCTTTTTTGGATATAGGCTGCGGCCCTTCTCCTCAGTTGTTAGAACTGGCAAAGCGGGGATACAGGTGTACGGGTTTGGACCTTTGTCCGAACATGCTTAAGTATCTTGCCGGAAAAGCAAAAGCAGCCGGGTGTAAAATTGAAACCAAAAAAGCGGACTTCACAAAATTCACTCTAAAAAAACAGTTTGATTTTGCAATGATGATGATGGGGACTATAGGCTACATTGACAGCGCCGCAAAACTCGCATCCCACCTGAAAGCAACGGCAAAAGCCTTGAGACCAGGGGGTCTGTATCTTATAGAAAATTTTAGAACCGTAAGAAGAAAGGAACGCTTTTTTTCCCCGCAGACCTGGATGCTAAAGAAAAATAATATTATAGTCAGAGTGGGCTATAAGATTGAAGTCAGAGACAGTTTGAGAGGCCTGGAAACGGAAACCATTATCCTTGACGTTGACGATCACGGGAAAAAACACCTTTTTAACCAGAAAGCCTGTATTAAAATATTTTCACCGCAGGAATTTTTTCAAGCTCTTAAAGCAACAGGAAGTTTCGAATTCTTAGGCTGGTTCGACAGAGAAACCTTGAAAAGCACAAAACTGCCGAAACTTGGGAATTACACCCTTTTGCGCAGAAAAGAATAGCCAAAAAAGAAACGCTCCGTCATAGCGGAGCGTTCTATTTTTTTCCTTTTCTACTGACTACCTTATATCTTTATGATAATCCTGCAGGGATTTCACTGTTTTCCTTGCGCCCTGCATTGCGGCTATACCCTTAACCGCGGCCATTGCCGCCGACATAGTAGTCATATAGGGAATCTTATGCTTTATCGCCGCCTTTCTAATATAAGAGTCATCATGCTGGCTCTTCTTGCCTGCCGGAGTATTGATGACCAGCGTAATTTCTTTATTTGCAATACTATCCAGTATATTCGGCCTGCCCTCGTGAAGCTTGTTTATGAGTGTTGCTTTTATCCCTCCTTCTTTTAGGAGCTTAAAAGTGCCGCCTGTTGCCAGGACTTTAAAACCTACCCTTACAAGCTCCTGCGCGGTTTTTATAACGTACTTTTTGTCTTTGTCTGAAACAGTGATAAGAACTTTCCCATTGAGGGGCAGCATCTGATTCGCGCCCTCCTGGGACTTGAAGAACGCCGTACCGAAAGATTCCCCCATGCCGAGCACTTCACCAGTCGAACGCATCTCGGGACCGAGCACCGGGTCAACCTCGGGGAACATATTAAACGGAAAGACTGCTTCTTTTACTCCAAAATGCGGAATCTTCGAGTGTTTTAACTTCAGATCTTTTATCTTTTTTCCGAGCATAAGACGGGTTGCTATCTTAGCCATCGAGATGTTACAAATTTTTGAAACCAGAGGAACCGTTCTTGAGGCTCTCGGATTGGCTTCGAGCACATAAACTTTATCATTTGCTATTGCAAACTGCACATTTATAAGCCCCACGACTTTCAGCTCTTTCGCAATCATAGCCATATATTTATTTATCATCTCAAGATGTTTCTTAGAAATACTTACCGGCGGGATAACGCAGGCAGAGTCCCCGGAGTGAATACCGGCTTCTTCAATGTGCTCCATAACAGCAGGGACAAAGGAGTCTTTTCCGTCGGAGAGAGCGTCAGCTTCGCACTCAAGCGCATCCTGTAAATATTTGTCAATAAGTATAGGCCTTTCGGGTGTTACATCTATTGCTCTTTCTACATAGCTTTTCAGATCGGCTTCTTCATAGACTATCTCCATACCCCTTCCCCCGAGCACAAAAGAAGGTCTTACCATAAGGGGATAGCCTATTTTGGCTGCAACTTTCAAAGCATCTTTCATATTACTCGCCATACCGGATTCAGGCATAGGTATTTTCATCTTTTCCATTACCTTCCTAAACCTGTCCCTGTCTTCCGCCAGGTCTATGGCATCAAAGGAGGTTCCGAGTATCTTTACTCCTGCTTTCTCCAGCTGTCCGGCAAGATTAAGCGGAGTCTGCCCGCCGAATTGAACGATAACTCCCAGCGGCTTTTCTTTTGCATAGATACTGAGAACATCTTCCACGGTTAGCGGCTCAAAATATAATTTGTTTGAAGTATCATAATCCGTAGAAACGGTTTCCGGATTACAGTTTATCATAATAGTTTCAAAACCTTCGGCCCTCAAAGTAAGCGCCGCATGTACACAGCAGTAGTCAAACTCTATGCCCTGACCTATTCTGTTTGGTCCGCCGCCCAGAACTATTATCTTTTCTGCATTCGTCGAAGAGGTCTTATCTTTGGCGTTGTAGGTCGAGAAGTAGTATGCCTGGTCCTCAACCCCTGATACCGGCACCGGCTCCCAGCCTTCAACTATCTTTAACGCAAGACGCCGGGCCCGTATTTTATCTTCCGGTATTTCGAGAATTTTAGAAAGATACTTATCCGCAAACCCGTCCAGCTTGGCCTTCTTTAAGAGTGCATCAGGAAGCTTCTTTCCTTTGTATTTCAAAAGCTTTTCTTCAAGCTGCACCAGCTCCTGCATCTGCTCCAAAAACCAGATTTTTATCTTCGTCTTATTGTAAAGCTCCGTAAGCTTTGCGCCTTTCCGTATTGCCTCGTACATTATGAACTGTCTCTCGCTGGAAGGCTCGCTCAGCATATTCATAAGCTCCGCCAGCGTTTTCTTATTAAAATCCTTAGCAAAACCAAGTCCGTGCCTGCCGTTCTCAAGAGAACGTATGGCCTTCTGATAGGCTTCTTTGTAGTTTTTGCCGATACTCATTACTTCTCCTACCGCCCGCATCTGGGTGCCGAGCTTATCCACCGAGCCTTTAAACTTTTCAAAAGCCCAGCGCGCAAATTTAATGACGACATAGTCGCCGGAGGGAGTATATTTATCGAGTGTTCCGTCTCTCCAGTAAGGGATTTCATCAAGAGTAAGACCCGCCGCAAGTTTAGCCGAGACCAGGGCTATCGGAAAGCCTGTTGCCTTGGAAGCCAGAGCCGAAGAACGGGAGGTTCTCGGATTAATCTCAATTACTACAATTCTGTCGGTTTTCGGATCATGCGCAAACTGTACGTTTGTACCGCCGATAACTTCTATCGCTTCTACTATTTTATAGGAGTAGTCCTGCAGGCGTTTCTGCAGCTCCGGCTTAATTGTGAGCATCGGCGCCGCGCAGAAAGAATCCCCGGTGTGTACACCCATAGGATCTATATTTTCAATAAAACAGACCGTTATCATTTTATTTTTGGAATCCCTGACTACTTCCAGCTCAAGTTCTTCCCAGCCCAGCACGGACTCTTCCACAAGAATCTGACCGATAAGACTTGCCGCTATTCCCCTGCTTGCGATGGTTTTAAACTCTTCAAGATTATATACCAGACCGCCGCCCGTGCCGCCCATCGTGTACGCCGGACGTATAACACAGGGAAACCCCATTTTTTCCGCAATTTTTTCCGCCTCGGGAACAGTGTAGGCAAGTTCACTTTTAGGCATATCTATTCCGAGCTTTTTCATAGTTTCTTTGAATGCCAGCCGGTCCTCTCCGCGTTCTATCGCATCAAGATTTACGCCGATTACCTTTACCCCGTATTTTTTTAAAACCCCCGCTTTCGCAAGTTCTGAAGAAAGATTTAAGCCTGTCTGGCCGCCAAGATTTGGCAGGAGCGCGTCCGGTCTTTCCTTAGCTATGATTTCTGTAATAGTTTTTACATTGAGAGGTTCTATATACGTCGCATCCGCCATTTCGGGATCGGTCATTATTGTTGCGGGATTGGAGTTTACAAGGACAATTTTATAGCCTAAGGAACGGAGTGCTTTGCAAGCCTGGGTACCGGAGTAATCAAACTCACAAGCCTGACCTATTATGATGGGACCTGAACCTATTATGAGGACTTTGTGTATATCATCTCTTCTCGGCATTTTACTCTCCTTTTTGTGAGATTATCATGTCTTTGTGATATCTGATTGGTTCTTAATATACCATTTTTTAGAGGAGAATGTCCACAAAACAGAGGTTTTTGCAGTATATTAGATATTTCTACTTGCTAATGATGTTTTTTTGAAGCATTCTAATCCTTTTGAAAACAGCCACATCAAGTAAGGCCGGAAGAAACATTTTGGACAATAGAGAGTCGACCGAATCGAAACTCTTTATTTCTCGACTTTCGACTTTCGATTCTCGGCCAAATTTGCCGCAGCAAATTTGGCGGAGGGTACAGGATTCGAACCTGTAAATCCTTACGGACGGCAGTTTAGTAAACTGCTGCATTACCGTTATGCTAACCCTCCCGGCAACTATTTCCGGCGAAGAGGGTCTTTAATAAAGATTGCCTCATCGATATCATGTACTTAAAAGCCCTCAAATGTTTTCAAACAATAGAGTAATAGAATATAGCCCAAAATCGCTCTACCGCAACCAATTCACTTTCCTCAGGTTTATGGCGGAGAGCGCAGGATTCGAACCTGCGGTACCCTTGCGAGCACACTTGATTTCGAGTCAAGCGCCTTCGACCGGTCTCGGCCAGCTCTCCGTTTAACAAGTAAGATAATTATAGCAAATTAGGTTTTGTTATTACAGGGGAAAGAGAAACTGCCTTCTTTTTAAACTCTTCAAATCTTCTCTCAAGTCTGATCTTATCCGGATATTCTTCCCGTTACTATGAGCAAACAGGCCTTCGGTTAACCCTGCCGGCTCTTTGTGTAAAAACGGTTAATTATAGCAAAGGAGGAAAACGTAGAGATAGAAAAAGGTCTTATAAGGCAAGATTGCCCGGTCAACTCCCGTTTTTTTGTTTAATTACGGCTTTACTTTTTTGGCTCTTTAATCTGATTAAGAACTTTAGAAACTTCCAACAACATCTTTTTCATATCATAAGGTTTGGGCAGAAAGCTATAACCATTTTTTAATGCTTCGGCTATTTCGGACTGCTCGTCAAAGTAACCGCTGCTTATTATCACTTTTACTTCCGGGTTTAAAACTTTTATTTTTTCGGCTAACACAAGACCGCTTATTCCTTGCATAACAGAATCACTGAAGAGCAGATCTATCCGGCACTTTTCCTCTTTAAATATTTTCAGAGCTTCTTCACCGCTTGCAGCCCTAAACACCACATAATTATTATTCTGCAAAATGCTTGACACCAGACCGCCTATTGCTTCATCATCATCAACAACAAGTATTCTTTCCCTTTCGCCGCCTAAAAATGCTTTCTCAGTTTCTATTGCAACCGGATCAGCAACTTGGTTTTCTTTCAAAGCCGGTAAAAACACCTTGGCTTCCGTGCCTTTATCTTTCTTGCTATAAATATTTATCCAGCCATTCTGCTGTTTTGTAATACCGTAAACAACGGCCAATCCAAGTCCTGAGCCATTCCCAAACGGTTTTGTGGTAAAGAAAGGCTCGAACAGATGCTTCATATTTTCTGAAGCAATTCCAATCCCCGTATCCTTAACGGTCAGGCAGCAGAACTCTCCCGGGGCGGAATCTGGTATTTCACTAGATTCTTTCTGCGTGAGAGTTCGATTCTCGGTTTTTATTTTCAGCTTTCCGCCTTTCGGCATGGCATTTTTTGCATTACTAACCAGATTTATTATTATCTGGTCAATTTGACTCCGGTCGGCGTATACCGGCTTAAGGTCTGGGGCCGGACTAAATTCATACTCAACACCTGCGCCGACAATATTCTTGATAATATGGCTTAAATCTGCCAGCGCTGCATTAAGAGAGAAGCCCGTCCGTAAAATCGGCTGTTTACGGCTAAAGGCCAGCAATTGATTTATTAAGGCAGCCCCTCTTCCCGCAGCCTTTTTTATCTCTTCAATGGTTTTCGCTAGTTCAGGTTTTTCTCCCGCCATTTTCATAGAAATATCAGAGTACCCGATTATGACACTGAGCATATTATTAAAATCATGGGCAATACCTGCCGTCAGTGTTCCCACAGCTTCCATCTTTCTCGCCTGAAAATAATTTTCTTCAAGTTTTTTTCTTTCGGTTATATCAATAATTGAAAGAAGAATCCGGTCAGAAGAAGAGATCCGCCGAGCGCTGAACTGCAGTGTTTTTTCTCCGCCTTTTTGAAAATTACACTTAAGTTCACAATCCGTAAAGCCCTCCCCGCCCGCACCTAATTCGTTCAGGCGTTTTTTGAGCAGAGGGATACCCCATTTTCCGTTGTCTATGATATAAAAATTCCGGCCTACTGTTTCATGCGAGCTGCCTTGATATTCCAAAGAATACTGTTCGTTTATCAGGAGTATTTTCATCTGCCTATCCAGTACCAGGAGCGGAATACCAATGCTCTCCACAAGGCTGTCTGCGTAAACATTGGCTCGAAAAGCCTTTTGCTGCAACCTCTTTTCCTCGGTAATATCGCAAAATATAATAATTATTCCGTCTATCTTGTTGTCCAGCGTGCGATACGGCTTTACTTCTACCTTGTACCACATTCCGTCTGAATTGACTACTTCCAGATGAGAGATCAGCAGTCTTTCAAGGGAGTCAGATAACAGCTTTTCCAGGTTTCCAAACTCAATTTTTAGTTTGGTTCTCGTCAGTATCCTGCCCAGATCAGTCGGAAACAAACCAACAGCAACCTCGCATTGCGAAGTTATTCTCCGGATTTTATAGTCAGCGCCTACTATTACGACCGGCATATTTATGCTTTTAAGCAGATTTTCCAGGTCGTTACTATAAAGAGAAGCGTCCGAGCTGCGGTGCTGTAATTCTTCGTTTGAAGTTATTAATTCTTCGTTTGAAGACTGCAGCTCTTCTTTTGAGGTTTCAAGTTCCTCGTTAGTGCTCTGGAGTTCTTCATTGCTGGAAAGTATTTCTTCGCCTGCAACCTTCATCCGTTCTTTGACTTCATCATGTTCTTCAATAACCGTTTTTAGGTATTCTTTAGTTTCCGTCAGCTCTTTTTCCACTATGCGCAAACGGCTGTTTGCTTTGAGTAAAGTGTTACTTTTTTTCATTGGAAAAAGTTCGTCTTTCGTTTCTTCTATCTCATCGAAAATTACCATATATTCCATTTCTTTTACGCCTTCTGTTTGTACCGGAAGCACGGTCAGATAAACTCTGATGAACCCGTCTTCAAACTTTACCCTTTCAGCCCAAGCTCTTACCACCTTCTTTGTTTTTCCCGCTTTTTTTAGAGCAGAACGAAGGGACAGAAAGAGACCTTCACGGGCTATCTTAAAAATACTAAGACTCGGAGCCCCTTCCGAGGACTCAAGATATCTGCCGGTCGAACCTCTAAAGAAAAGAACTTCCAGTGAACTGTTTAAGAGCACACCGGAGAAGAAATAGCCCCTGGAGACAATGCGATTTACTTTAGCCTCCAGGCTTTCTGTTTTTGTATTAAGCCCTGTGTCCTCTCTCTTGCTCCACAGCGCGCTACCGGATTGCGCTTGGCTGTCTGACACAATGTTTTCAGCATTGAATTGAACATTTAGACCGGTGTTCATTTGTTTTTTT
>JAPLKO010000046.1 GCA_026388015.1 Candidatus Firestoneibacteriota bacterium
CTATTGCCTGCACTTTTGCCACCGCTTCCGGATTCTTAACTATATGCTTAAACCTGGTTTGCAGTTTCAAATACTCTTCTACAGGTTTCGGTTTAGCAACATTCATAACATTGGTAATTTTACCATCCTCAACTTCATAAAGAGGGTAAATCCCTGTTTCCACCGCAAGTTTGCCCATCTGGATAGTAAGCGCAGAATCAGAGCCCCAGCCGAGAGGGCAGGTAACCAGAACCTGGATGTATTTCGGTCCTTTTATCGCCAGAGCCTTTTTTATCTTGTTCTGAAGATCTCTTTGATATCCAACAGAGGCTGTTGCAACATATTTTACGCTGTGAGCCACGGCTATCATCGGAAGATTCTTCTTCTGTTTCTGATTGCCGCCTGTTACACTGCCGGCAGGAGAAGTCGAAGTCGCGCCCATAAAAGGGGTAAGACCTGATCTTTGAATACCTGTATTCATGTATGCCTCATTATCAAAGCATACATAAAGGACATCATCCCCTCTTTCCCACATACCCGAGATGATACCAAAACCGATATCTGCAGTCGAGCCGTCGCCGCCGAACGCCATTACGCGGGCTTCATTTTCTTTCCCTTCGGCTTTTAAAGCAGCCACTATTCCGGTAGCAAGAGCTCCGGAGTTTTCAAATAAAGAGTGTACCCACGGCACGCCCCAGGCAGTCTGAGGAGACCTGGTGGTAAATACTTCAAGACAGCCGGTAGAATTGGTAACTATTACATTAGGTCCGGCGGCTTCCATAATGAGTCTGGCTGCAAGGGATAACCCGCAACCGGAGCAAGCGGTGTGTCCGGCGTTAAATAGTTTTACTTTGCTCATTTATCCATCTCCTCTACAAGTTTCTGGTCAAGCCCATAGAACTCGCCTTTAAGATTTTCCTTCTCTGCCTTCGCAACAATTGCCTTAATGTCGGCGACTGTCACATCTCTTCCGCCTAAACCAAGTATAAAGTCTGATATTTCCGGTGTATTTTTCTGACCATACAAGGCAGCCTTTACATCGGCTGTAAGTATACCCACGCCGCCGACAGAAATTGCTTTTTCAAGTATTATAACTTTCTTTTTTCCGCAGAGGGATTTTATCAAATCCTCCACCGGGAAAGGTCTGTAGCAACGGATCTTCAGCACTCCGACTTTTTTGCCGGCTGCGCGAAGTTCGTCCGCGACATCTTTCATCGAGGAGATTATGGAGCCCATGGAAAGAAGTACGATTTCGGCATCTGCCATCTTGTACTCTTCCACCAGTTCACCATAATTACGGCCAAACTGCTTGGCAAAATCCTGAGCCGCCTTCCTGATTATAGGAGTGCAGGACTTCATCGTCTCAGCCATGGCGTATCTGGTTTCCAGATACCTGTCAGGACCGCCCATTAAACCGAAAGAAAGCGGATTTTTTACATCAAGTTTTTCCAGAGGAACATATCTAGGAAGATATTTATCAACTTCCGACTGTTCCGGGAAATCAATGGGATCAAAAGCATGGGTTAAAATAAAACCGTCAAGATTAACCATTACCGGAAGCATTACCTGATGGTCTTCGGCAATTTTAAAAGCCTGAAGATGCATATCGCAAGCTTCCTGGTTATCTTCGGCAAAAAGATGGATCATACCTGCATCTCTGATTGCCAGTGTATCCTGCCAGTCATTCCAAATATTTATGGGCGCGGATACCGCTCTGTTTGCATCGGTTATAACTACCGGAAGTCTCATCCCGGCCATATTAAACAGAACTTCAGCCATTAAAAGAAGACCCTGTGAAGATGTCGCAGAGTATGCTCTTACACCTGCAACGGAAGCTCCGAGTACTACCGAAGCCGCCGCAAATTCTGATTCTACATTGATGAACTCACATTTTAATCTGCCGTTGGCTACAATTACCGAAAGCTCCTCTACTATATGGGTCTGGGGCGTAATCGGGTAGGCGGAGATAACATCCGGTCTGCAAAGTGCAACCGTTTCCGCTATCGCTTTTAAACCTTCCGTAACTTTTTTCATTTATTTCTCCTCCTTCAACATGCTGATAGCCGTCTTAGGACAAACCTTAGCACAGATGCCACAACCTTTACAGTAGTCAAGATCCACCAGAGTTTTTGTTTCTTTAGAGGTCTCCATACAACCCTCAGGACAGGACATCACGCACATTCCACAGGCAACACATTTTGTTTTGTCTACGACCGGATAAAACACCCTCCATCCGCCTGTTTTATTGGCAAGACTGGTACCGGGTTTACCGATCAGAATATTTTTTGCTCTTCTAAACACCATAATATTCTCCTCTCTAACAACTTTTAATTTTTAATACCGTTTATTTCTTTTTCAACATATTATAAGCTTGTTCCGCTGCTTTTATATTTTTCTCGACAATATCGCCTTTCCCTTCAAATTTGTGACGTATAGCTTTTTCAATACCAACCATGGAAACTATTCCGGTGATACCGCAGAAAGCTCCGACCATTATTGTGTTAGGAATGGGACGTCCGAGTATCTCTATCGCCAGTTTTGTTGCATCAATCGTGACGACATTTGCTTTCGCAGAAATCTTTAGTTCGGAAGCGGGTTTTGCCGTATTAACAAGAACAACTCCGCCGTCTTTAAGCCCTGCAAAAACATCCACCGCGCCAATAATCGTGGGATCTTGTACAATTACATGCTGTGGCTGGTAGATCTGCGACCTTACTCTTATAGGATTGTCGCTGATTCTGACAAATGAAGCAACCGGCGCTCCCATTCTTTCAGAACCGAAAGTCGGGAATGCCATAGTGTACTTCCCATCAGAAAAAGCAGCTGTTGCCAGAAGTTCTGCGGCTGTAACAACACCCTGTCCGCCCCTTCCGTGAAGCCTTATCTCTATCATGTTGCCCCCTTACGTTTAACCGCTTTAAAGCGGGATTTTATAAAAAAAACAAAAACTCCAATACTTTTTCCTATAAGGTTATTTGAAAATATATAGATTATAAATACTATTAAATAATTATAGCATTTTAAACAGATTTTCTCAAGAGTAGAAAAGCGTTAAACAGTCAGTAATGCGGCAGTTTTATCTGTATTTTTCCGCGGCTTCTTTCGCGTAGCGTGTCCATACATGCAGTCGGTCAAGGTGTCCGGCCAGAGTCTCAAGCTCACGAAGTACTATCTGATATTTGCAAC